>NZ_WITI01000009.1 GCF_009601055.1 Lactococcus sp. dk101 | reverse complement strand
CTTTAAAATGTTCACTCTCAGGAAGTGATTTCCGGTGATATTTCATCAAGTCTTTTGAAGTTCCAAACTCCCTAGCAAGTTCAGATAATGTGTAATATGTCTTTTCCATTCCCCAGCTCCTTTCGTCTCAGGCGAGCATAGCAAGTGAGGTATCACTTGCTGGTAAATTACCATCCCCCAGTAAAACTATCGTTTCCCAGGGTATGCCCCTATTTTACCATCTTTTGGGGAATCCCCAAACCCCTTTAGTAAAGTATCGTTTTTGTAGATAACGGACTACAGAAACATTAATGATGTTTTTTAAATTGTTTGTTTTCAAAATGTTTACCTTCCTACTCTTACTATCTTTTTCTTTCATTTTACAATAAAATAGATTTATGAAAGCACTTGCGACATAATTTATATTGTGGGGGAGAACACAACGAATTTAGAAAAAAGAATTATTTAGTTTGAGGTATACTTCCACATTAATGTGGAAGTATTTTGATATTTACGAAAAGAATTATTTTAAATATAATTAATAAAAAGGTGGTAACGATTACATTGAATAATATAGATAAATTTATTTTATTAATAATGAATGAGGATGAATATAAGCCATCAGTATACTTTAGCTCAAAGATTGGGGTATCAACAAAAACAATTTTATCCTATGTCAAAAGCAGTAGGGAGAAACTAAGAAATTATGATTGCTATATTGATTCAGCTCCTAGAAAAGGGCTTAAATTAATAGGTCATAAGAACAATTTTGAAAAATTAGAAGAAGAATTGCAAAATAGTTATGAAAATGAGGAATTGTATTCGACACTTTCTAGAAGATCTTATATAATAGAAAATTTATTTTTCTCTAACAACCCAGAAAATAAGATCACGTATTCCGAATTATCAAATATTTTTTTTGTAAGTACTTCCTCAATACGGACAGATTTTGAGTTTATCGAATGTTATTTTAGTAATTTTTTGAGAGATGATTCAACAAAAAATTATTCGGTTATGGATGAAAAAAGTATACAAGAGGGACTAAAAAATATATTTCAGGACAACCCTCAAATATTCAAAAAAATATTTTCTCAAGATGTTGATCGTGAAATATCAGATGTCGTTAATAAATACCTATCAATAATTAGAGATAAAACGATAAAAGAAATGAATTCTTATGTCTCAGATTCTATAAAAATATCACTTTCAATCCTTTTAAAACGGGGGATTTTTGGAAAACACATAGAGTATGACGAATCACTTTTAATTAACAAAATTTATTGGATGCAATACTACGCATTAACAAAAGAATGGTCATGTTCCATAGATAATAGATTTTTAATCAGTGAACAGGATATTAACTTCATTTGTTCGTTATTACTTGCTCATGGAGTTAAAATTTACTCTTCATCAGGTAAGCAAATTAATAAAAAAAGTAATATCGAAATAAAAGAATTCATTAGTAGTATTTCTCAATTATTAGACTGCAACTTGAGAGATGATAGTCGTCTATTTAATAGTCTAGTTTCACACATAGAGCCTATGATTATAAGAATTAGAGCAGGAATCAATTTAAAAAATCCTTTAAAAAAAGAGATATTGAAGCAGTACTCATCGCTCTGTACGCTAATTTCATATCCTTTAGAAAAGCTTCAAAATTCTTTGAATGTCTCTATCAATGCTGATGAATTATCTTTTATCGCACTTCACGTTCAATTAGCGCTAGAACGCAATAGAAAGATAAGGCACTATATTCTAGTTTGCCCAATCGGATTAGGAACGTCACAGCTAGTATTTGAAAAAATAAAGCAAATTATTCCACTTGGTGATGTAATTGAGATATCGGATAAAAAAAAGCTGAAG
Source organism: Lactococcus sp. dk101 (assembly GCF_009601055.1). Lineage (GTDB taxonomy): Bacteria > Bacillota > Bacilli > Lactobacillales > Streptococcaceae > Lactococcus. The sequence goes on along the minus strand of NZ_WITI01000009.1, from coordinate 77,391 downwards.
AAAGTAGACTTGGAAAAGGTAGACATCATTATTTCAACAACAAAACTTGATGATGTAGTTATTCCAGAGAGAACAAGTGTATTGGAAGTTTCTCCACTTCCAACGGATAGTGAAATAGGAAAAATAAACCTCACTATACAGAATAAAATTCAGCATGAAATAAACTTATTATCAGAAAGCAAAATAGATGACTCCTCATCAATACTGCACTATATTAGAAAGGATTTTATATATTTAAATCAATGTTTTAATAATAAAGAAGATGTCATCAATTTTATTTCCAATGAGCTACGGGTAAATGGATTCGTAAAGGATAGTTTTAAAAATTCAGTCAATAATCGTGAAAATATGGGAGCGACTTCAATATATACAGGCGTTGCGATTCCCCATTCAGATCCAGATACGGTTAAGAAATCAATAATAAGTATCATCACACTAAAATCCCCAATCATTTGGGGAAATAATAAAGTAAAACTTATATTTTTACTGGCAATAGCTAAAGAAGATTTAAATGGAGTCAAGAGCATTGTATCATCTTTATATTCGACGTTTGTAAATAAAGAGACTATAAAAAAAATAACTTCGTTTAAACAAAAAGAAGAAGTAATAAAACAGTTAGAAAGCATGAGGAAAAAATGACAAATAAGTATTTTTCGAACAAAATTGTATTTTTTGATTACGATGCAGAAAATAAAGAAGAAATATTCAATACACTTACTAAAGAATTATTAAAACGAAATTTAGTCAAAGAAAATTATTATGAAAAAATAGTAGAGAGAGAGGAAAAATTTCCAACAGGATTACAAATTAACAAATTAGGAATAGCTATTCCTCACAGCGATTCTGAATTTGTAAATCGTTCACAGATTGCATTTATGCGACTTAAGCAGCCTATTGAATTTTATGAGATGGGTTCAAATAAAGATATTATAAATATTAATATGATATTTTTATTAGCCTTAAAAGATGGCCACGAGCATCCCAAAATGTTGCAATCTTTAATAGAAATGTTCCAGAAAGAGGAGGTAATGGATGAGCTAAAGCGTGTTAGTGATGCAAATGAATTTGTTGAAATTATGACTCTAAATAATATATATTGAGTTATAAAAATATTTTCTTTTTTAGAAAGGATTGAACATGATATTAGATGCTATTCAATGGTTTGTAGGACTGGGCTCTACAGTTGTACTGCCAATATTGATTTTTATTTTTGGACTTCTATTAGGTACGAAACCTGGTAAAGCATTCACATCGGCTTTAACAGTTGGGATAGGGTTTGTAGGAGTAAATCTAGTCATTACTCTACTTACTTCTAGTTTAGGGCCAGCAGCTCAGATGATGGTGAAAAGATTTGGGCTTAATCTATCTGTAATAGATGTTGGATGGCCAGCGGCTTCTGCAATTTCGTATGGAACTGCACTTGGGTCTCTTGCAATACCAATTGCTATAATTGTGAATGTTTTGTTACTTCTTCTTGGACTAACTAAAACATTAGATGTTGATGTTTGGAATATGTGGCATGCTGCTTTTATAGCATCATTAACATATGCAGTTACTAATAGTTTTGCTTTAGGAATTGTGGCTACAGTAGTATATACGATGATGATTTTATTTTTTGGTGATGTCATTGGACCTAAAGTTACTAAATTTTATGGATTTCCAGGAATTACATTTCCTCATGGAACGTCCGCACCAGGGTTCTTTATCGCAATTCCTTTTAATTGGCTTTTTGACAGAATTCCTTGGTTTAACAAGCTCGATGCATCTCCAGAAGCAATACAAAAAAAGTTTGGAGTATTCGGTGATACAACCGTTATGGGATTTTTAATCGGGTTAATCATAGGTGTTTTATCTGGTCAAGACTTTACTAAAGTAGCTCAGTTATCTATTGAAACAGCTGCCGTTATGGTTATTCTCCCAAGAATGGTTTCATTGTTGATGGAAGGGTTAATCCCAATTTCAGAAGCTGCTCAAGAATTTGTTTCTAAAAAATTTCCTGGAAGAAAGTTGTTCATAGGAATGGATTCAGCATTGTCAGTAGGACATCCTGCAGTAATGGCAACATCATTGTTAATGGTCCCTATTACTATCATATTGGCTGTGATTTTACCAGGAAATATGACACTTCCTTTTGGTGATCTTGCTACAATTCCATTCCTTGTTTGTCTTATGGTAGCCGTATTCAATGGTAATATTATTCGCTCTATTGTGGCAGGAACTATTTATATGGCGAGCATTTTATATGTTACATCATGGGTATCACCACTGGTGACTTCCGCTGCAAAAGCTGCAAATTTTGATCTTAGCGGCAATTCTCAAATTACTGCATTGGCAGAAGGGGGATTATGGACGACATTCATGTATATTGGCGGAGTAAAACTAATTGGCTGGGGAATATTTGCTATAGTAGGTGTTTTGACTCTTGCTGGAATGATTTATTATAGAAATCCGAAAAAAGATATTGAAGAATAAATGAAGGAGAATTGAATTATGAAAAAAATATTAGTAATGTGTGGCACTGGAGTTGCTACCTCTACTGTAGTTATGTCAAAATTAAAAAATTGGTTAAGTGAAAAAAATTTATCTGACAAGGTACGCTTATACCAATCCAAAATTTCTGATGAAATGAATAAAATTGATGATTATGATATTGTAATTTCCACTACAGTTGTTCCTGATTCAATAAAAGATAAAGTTATTATGGGACTTCCACTGCTAACGGGAATAGGTATTGATGCAATGTTTAATACGATTGAAACTCAAATTCTCGAATAAGGAGAAAAAATGCTAACTAATTCTATAGAACTTTTAAAAGACGCTAGGAAAAATAAATACGCTATTCCTGCACCAAATTTTTTTGACATTGATTCAGCACGGTCATATATTAGTGTGGCAGAAAAAGTAAAGCAACCAATTATTTTATCTTTTGCAGAAGCTCATAGCAGGATACTCCCACTTGAAGAAGCTGCATTGATCGGAAAATATTTTGCAAAAAAATCCAGTGTTCCAGTTGTTTTACATCTCGATCATGGGGAGCATGAGGAATTTTTAGAAAGAGCAATTGAATTAGGGTTTTCTTCGATAATGATGGATGCTTCATATGACAATTTTGAAGAAAATATTAAGAGAACACAAAAAATGGCGAACTATGCTCATGCTCACGGCATATCTATTGAAGCTGAAATAGGACATGTCGCATCCAGTGAAAGAATTGATTTTGAAGATACTACAGACAATATTTATACTTCCCCTAATTCAGCAATTGAGTTTGTAGAAAGAACGCAAGTAGATTCATTAGCAGTATCTATAGGAACGTCACATGGAAATTATAAAGGAAAACCTAATATTGATTTTCAACTGTTAAAAGAAATAAGTAATTCAGTAAGCATTCCTCTTGTGTTGCATGGGGGGTCATCAACGGGTGAGGAAAACTTAAGAACGTGCATATCTAATGGAATCAACAAAATTAATATTTTTACAGATTTTTGTAATGCTATAACGTCTGTGATAGACAGTAAAAATGGTCTTAAATTTTTTGATATGAAAATGGAAAGTAATAAGGCTATGGAAGATGTTTTGGAGCAATTTTATAATGTTTGCCAGACGGGAAGAAATTAAATGAAAAAATATAAATTAAAATCCCCATTTCTTGTGGTTAATCCAAAATCTTACTTGTATGGAGAAGAAGCATTAAAGTTAGCTAAGATATGTGACTTGTTATCAGAAAAATATGGAATTGATGTGATATTTACTGCTCAACATGTTGATATTAAAAATATAGCATCCTCAACTAAAAATATTATAGTTACTGCTCAGCATATGGATGGTCACTCCATTGGGAGAGGTATGGGAAAAATTTTAGGAGAAGGATTAGTAGAAGCAGGAGCTAAGGCTACATTTTTAAATCATGCAGAGCACCCAATGACATTGTCAGAGTTAACGGAAAGTATTAATAAAGCAAATGAATTGGGAATCATCACGATTGTTTGTGCTAACTCTATAAAGGAAGCCCGAATTATCGCCCATTATGAACCTGATGTTATTGTTTGCGAACCTAATGAATTAATTGGAACAGGAAATACTTCAAGCTTCGAGTATATGAGCAAAACTAATAATGAAATACATGCTATCAATAAAGAAATAAAAGTCCTACAAGCAGCAGGAATTTCAAGTGGAGAAGATGTATATTCTGCACTAAAATCTGGAGCAGATGCTTCAGGAGGAACGTCCGGGATTGTTTGTTCTGAAAATCCTGAACTTGTTATAAAGGATATGATGGAATGGATGGAAAAATGGAAAAAGGAGATGAATTTTGGCGACGTTTATTAAAAAAATCAAGGTAACTACAAGCTCATCAAAGGTTTCCTATCATGATATTCAAAAAGAAGTAATTGATGCTGTTCAAGAATCTAAGATAAATAATGGAATGTGTTTAGTTCAGACTCCTCATACGACATGTTCCGTAATTTTCGAAGAGTTCGTTCATGATACGGATTTTAATGGAGATGAATTTTTACAAGTTGATTTAAACAGAATACTTGATCGAATCATACCTAGAGAACTAAGCGAAAATACAAATTATAGATATCCAGGTCCCAAGCATGTAGAATTTCTTCACAGTATACAAGATAATCCCCAATATAAAGGTGACGAGTCTACAATACTCAACGGTGATGCACACATTAAAGCCTCTTTATTTGGAGCAAGTGTGAGTATCATTATAGAAAATGGTGAAATCCTTACAGGAGATGTTGGAAAGATATATTTTGTAGATTGGGATCAAAATAGAGAAAGAGTACGTCAGTGTATTATTATGATTATGGGAGAATAATCCATAATTGACATGAGGAGCTTTATCTAATAAAGCATCGAAAGGTTGAAGATAGCTTCTATTTCTTTGGCTTTTTTCACTAAAATATATGTATAAAAAATTTGCAACAGAATCCTAATAATAAAGCTTTTCATAAAAACTCCCTAATAAAAACAGGCATTAATTGTTGCCTGTTTTTATTAGGGAGCACTTAGTAGAACTAAAGAACTTTGTAATAGGATTATTTTTTACTATTTTCTTTCAGCTTACTTATAGTAATAGCAGTACTTTCGATATTTTCATAACTTTCTTTGAAATTATTAGAAACATACATATAAAATAATATGTCAACTACATACAGCTGAGACATTAAGCTCATTGTTGCTGCAGTTCTCATTTTATAGTCTTCTCCAGATTTTGAAGATAAAACAATTTTAGACTGTTTTGCTAAGCTAGATTCTTCTTTCGTTGTTATAACGATTACAGGTATAGATAAAGAATTAGCTATTTTAGCTAACTCGATGCTTTCATCAGTTTCACCTCGAGCAGAAATAACAATAAAAGCTGCTTTTTTGTTGTAAACTGCCATTGATGAGGCAATTAAATGAACATCTTTATGACTAACAATTTGTTTACCTATTCTATTGAATTTTTGATAAATATCTTCCGCAACTATTGATGAAGCTCCAATTCCAAAAACAAATATTAATTCGGCACGTTCTATCTCTTTGTTAGCATTAATTAAAGCAGAGTCTCTCAAATCTGAGTTAGTTACCTCTACCATGTGATTAATACGGATTTTTAGTTTGTTTTTTATGGAATTTGGTGTTTCTGAGTCATTGACTTCCTCGTAGTATCCATTATCTTCCTGCCTCAATTCATAAGTAGCACTTAGTTTCTGTTTTAGTTGAGCAAATCCAGAAAATCCTAGTTGTCTAGAATATCTTACTAGAGACGCAGAGGAAATATGAAGATCATCGGAGACTTCCTGTGAACTTTTTTCAAGAATTGACTTACCGCTTTCAAAAATATAATCAGAAATTTTCTTTTCACCAGCAGTAAGATCTGAATAGTTTTGTTTGATAAACAATAATGTATCCATTTATTCTCCTATCTATTTATTTGATTATAACAAAAAAAGGTTGGGAAAGCCCAACCTTTTTTTACGCCCTAATAGCTATTAGATCATCTCCCACGCTTACTTCTTGATTTGAAATAATACTTAAATCCTGATAAATCATTGAATTCGTGATCACAACAGGGGTGATTACTGAATAGCCTTCTTTTTTGACTTTATCAATATCTACCGTAATCAGAAGTTCTCCTTTTGTAACATTATCATTCTGTTTAACATGTGCTTCAAATCCTTCTCCGTTTAGAGAAACAGTATCCAATCCGATATGTATTAAGACTTCAACACCATCTTTGCTTGTTAAACCAATTGCATGATTTGTTGGGAAAATAGATGTAACAGTACCATCTACAGGAGAATAGATTTTTCCATCAGAAGGTTCGATTGCGATTCCTTTACCCATCATTCCACTAGAAAATACTTCATCATTGATAGAAGACAATTTCATTATTTTTCCTTTGATAGGAGATTGAATAATTGATGTGTCAAAGGCTGGTTTTGTTTCTACTTTTTCCACGACTTGGATAGTTTCAATCGGAGCATCTACATCATAGTTATTGGCTTTTTCTTTAGCATCAGCTGGAATTCCAAAGAAGTATGTTGCAATAAATCCTCCAATATAACCACCAAGCAAGCCAAGAACATAAACCCACCAGCGATTTCCCGCAATCAGTGGGATAAGCGCAACTCCAGAAGGGCCAATTGCTATAGATCCTGCATTACCCAGTCCTCCAATTATTGCACCACCGATACCACCACCGATACATGCAGTTACAAAAGGACGTCCCATTGGAAGAGTAACTCCATAAATGAGAGGCTCCCCTATTCCTAAAATACCAACGGGAAGAGCACCTTTAATGCGTCCGACTAATTCTTTATCTTTTCGTAATCTAACCCACAATGCAGCAGCGGCTCCGACTTGACCGGCTCCTGCCATAGCTAGAATAGGAAGTAATCTTGTAGATCCTGTTTTTGAGATCATTTCCAGATGAATTGGGGTTAAAATCTGATGTAGGCCAAACATAACCATTGGTAAAAATAGCAAACCTAGAACAAAACCTGAGAATGCACCACCGACATTCAAAACAAAGTTTATTCCTCCAACCAAGCTTGATGAGATAACTCCTGCAATAGGCATTATAAAGAATATTTCTACAACTCCTATAACAAGCAATGCTATAGTAGGTGTAACTATAATGTCAATTGAATCAGGTATGACTTTTCTTAATTGCTTTTCAAATAATGAAAGGAGCCATACCGCAAAAATTACACCAATGATTCCTCCTTGACCAGCGGCTAAGTTGCTACCATCAAATATATTTTTAAGTGGTTGCTCAACATTCATCCCAAGAAGCAGAGAAATTGCACCAACTACTCCCCCTAAAGATGGCGTAGCACCAAATTCTTGAGCAGAATTAATACCAACATATATGGCTAAGTAACTAAATATTCCGTTTTGAATTATTTTAAGCACTGTAACGAATTGAGCCCAGGTAGCTGCATCAATTGTTCCAGCTGTGATCAGATTCCCAAGAATAGATGCCAAGCCACCTATTAACCCAGCTCCTACGAAAGCTGGAATCAGAGGAACAAAAATCTTTGAAATACTACCTAAAACAGATTTAAATTTCGATGGTTTATTGTACTTATTCTTCGCATCAGATTTCGTTTTAGCCATTAAATCTTCCATAGACTGTCCAGTAGTATTTGGGAAATTTTCACCCAATTTCACTCCAACAGAATCCACCATCTGTTGGGCGACTTTATTGACAGTACCAGGCCCTATGACAACCTGTAAGGTTTCATCCTCAACAACGCCAAGTACCCCATTAATAGACTTCAAGCCACTAATATTCACTTTTGAATAGTCAATTATTGTCATCCGGACTCTTGTCATACAATGTACAAGTTTTCTAACGTTTGCAGGTCCTCCAACATTTTCGAAAATTTCTCGTGCTATGCGAGTTATTTTTTCATCTGCCATTTTTTCTCCTTTAAACACTTTTTTATTTTTTAATTCAAGGTATTTTTAACAAACCCATTTGCTTTCTTTAACTTTTTGGCACCGTCTACTGCATTGCAATTAGTTAGAATCATAACAATAGCTAATTTTACATCCATGTCCGATTCTAAGAATTTCTGTTCAGCAACTTCATAGTTACAATCGGTTGCTTGCATTATGATTCTCTTACTCCTTTCTACCAGTTTGGCATTTGAAGGTTTAAGATCGACCATTAAATTATTGTAAACTTTACCAATCCCCACCATTGAAATTGTTGAAATCATGTTTAGAATTAATTTTTGGGCTGTTCCAGCCTTCAGTCTCGTAGATCCTGTTAAGAATTCTGGACCGCAATCAACTTCGATAGGGTAATTAGCATATTTTGATATTTCAGAACCTAAATTGCATGAAATACTTGCTGTTTCAGCACCGATACTATTGGCATACTCTAGGCCTCCAATAACATAAGGTGTACGACCACTTGCAGCAATTCCAATAACTATATCATTTGAATTTAAGTTAATATTTTTTAAATCATCCTTACCTAGTTCGATACTGTCTTCTGCTCCTTCGACTGCCTCGACCATTGCACTAGCACCTCCTGCAATCAATCCTACAACCTGTGTACTAGGAACACCAAATGTTGGAACGCACTCAGCTGCATCCAAGATACCGAGTCGTCCACTTGTTCCAGCACCCATATATATCAATCTACCATTGTTATTAAAAGCATTAATAGCTTTTTCGATAACTGGTTGAATGGATTTCAAACTAGAATTAATGCTTTCAGCAACTTTTTTATCTTCTGAATTCATTTTAATTAGAGCTTCTGATATACTCATTTGATCTAAATTAAATGTATCTTTATTTCGTTCTTCTGTTGTTAAATTTGATAGATTAATCATTTATCTTTCCTCTTTCTTTATTTTAAACTTTTGTCCTGGACCAATTAAGTTAATGAGAGGTAAATCTTCTTTAATAACTTTACCAACTACATTGACTTTTTCATCCCCAGATAAAGAGTTAATAATAATTTGAATTTCTCCCATATATCTTCCATATTTATTATTATCAATAGTTATGGAACCTTTTTCTCTATCAATAGTATTTTCTGGAATTATATTAGGTATTTTTTTAAACCTGGCTTCAGCACTTCTAATTGCATCTCTACCTGGATCTTCTCTGTTGATATGTAGGCTTTCTAACAACTCAAAATCTTTTGTTTCCGGAGTTGCCCGAACAGAAATTATGTCGTTGTTTATGTACTCACTTATATCTATAAGTGTCTCATCATCTATTCCTTCATCTCCAATGTAAATACTATCGACTCCTAATTTTGTTAAGTCTATAAATGCAACAAAAGGAGAAAGCATTCTATGTTCTTCAAGTGTCGGTAGTCCTTTATAAAGTGGTATCCTAAGGTTGATATTACCAGGAATAAATGCCATAACTTTAAAATTATTTTCTTTTAAAAAATAATTTTTTTCAATAAATAATTTTCGATCTAGACCGGTGTTAGGCCTAGGATAGTAATTATGCCAAGCCTCTAACATATCAAAATTCGCATTGTATAACTTTAGTTCATGAATATCATTAGAGGTAATAGTGCTCGCATTAATACCTATTTTCAAAAAATGGCTAGCTTTTGCAATTATTTCATTGTTAATGTGGTAATCCATACGTAGTCCGGTTACCCCAATTTCAATTAGTTCTTCTAATCGCTCAAATGAAAAGCCTGCCTTATCTAGAGCATCTCCAGAAATATCTACCATTAAATCCATATTATTTTTTTTGGCTTCATTTCCCAAATCAAGAAGTCTATCTTTATATAGATTAATATCATTTTCAGGGATATGCATTGATGTAAATATTCCATTTAGACCTCGATGATTAGCTTTTGAAATATAATCTTTTGTATCATCACTCAAATCGTCGTTCATATAAATTGAAATACCAAACATAGACTACCTCCGTTGCTTTTTGGTAACGCATTCATTATACAACACTAGGAAATAAAATTCAAGTATATAATTAAAAAAACTTTTTTTGTGAAATTTTTTTTCTTTTTTTGTGCACGTACTATATACACTTTTATAAGCTCTAGTTATGAGCTTGCTGAATCTGAATAGAATCAACTATATCAAATAGAGCTCATAACTTATAAGTTATGAGCCCTTTTGGTTGTATTATTTATTCTGATTAAGTTTATTAATAGCGTTTATAAGTGGATCGTACAGGTTCGCGGAATCAAAAGTAGGAACATCACCATCAATAATTTCCTCAATTTCAGTCATAATGTTTTCTAGATTTAAATTGCTTCCTATATTAATAAAACGAATATTTTTATAATCACTAAGCCAATCTAGATATGTCATTTTTATTTTTGAATTAAAGTTATCAAAAACAATACAGGGAGTTCCCGTTATTATAGCAAAAATCATACCATGTAACCGATCTGTTATTACTAATCTCGATGACAGATATTCATCCCATATTTTTTTCAATTCTTTATCTCGATCCTTATTGTAGATAAAATAGGGAACTTCAGTATCAGCCAGATTGATTTTTTTATAACGTTCTTTAACAAGTTGAATCAGTTTTTTTTCTTGATTCACATCGAGTACTTTTTCAGAATCTTTTCTCATACAAAAGAGAATCCCCTCTCTTTTATCATCACTTTTAACTCTAGGCAAGCTCAAGACAATATCTGGTGTATATAGTGTTTTGTTTTTTGGAAATAGCTTATTAGCCAAGTTATAACTTTTAGATTCCCTAGTTACTATTATAAAATCTTTTGATCTATTTGAATAAATTTTTTGAGATAGATGAACACTATAATTATTATAAGACATATCTTTGTATGTAATAGATTGTGGAAATTGAATAATTGGAATATCTCGGAAATATCTTAACACTTTACGACGAATATTTTCCTCAGTAACATATATATCTCCTATGTTCCCCCCACCTTGAAAAAAGATGATATCTTTTTTTGTAACTACTTTGTGTAATGCATATAGCTTCTGATTGATTTCATTAATCTGTACTTCTATTATTTCTCTATTTGGGAAATTATTTGTTAAAAAATCTACTTGTGCTTTCGCTATTGCCTGATCGCCCAAATTTCCAAAATGAGGTGTTCCTATTAAGATAAATTTTTCCTTTTCTCTTAATTCTTTCGGATATTCATGATTCGATTTTAATGTAGCTTTGAATCTTTTTAATAAATTGGGGGAAGATTGATAATTAGAGCGTATATTATTTCTTAATTTTTTTAAGCGAATAGGTGTAGCATTGGATATTTTTCTTTTTAAGTCAATCATATATTATTTCTTCCTAATCTTATTTAACTTTTGATAACAAAATATAAGGAAAAATATGAAATTTACCCTTTTATTATAAAGACTTGATAATAATAAATTATCTGATTTAGATAACGAAAGATTATTTCTTTGACTATAGTACTGTAAAAAATCTTCATCATTTGAAAGCTCAATAAAGAAATTTTTCAATTTATTTGAGTTTTGAGAGAGTTTTATATTTTTGGAACGTATGATACTGTCTAGAACTGGAAATATGCTCCAAAACAAAAAAACATTAGGTTCACTTTGACATCCCCATTTAGCGATGTATTTTTTTAAAACATTTGTTACTCTTCTTATTGATGAAAATGAAGCAGGATTAAATGTCTGAGTCATACTAAATTCATTTTTTCTGTAATAGTAACACTTCTGATCTAAATAAACTATTTTCTTAGCATTAGTGACTATTGGCAAGACTTGTAACAAATCTTCCCCTAGAGTAATACTACTAAAATCATGATAATCAGCTTCTTTGTCAACTAGTTCCATTTTTATGACTTTATTCCAAATATTATTAAAGGAAGTCCCATTATAAATAAGAGAATAAATGTCTTTCTTCTTCTCTCCTTCAAAAATTTCCATATTAGAAAAAGGATAATTGTAAATAGAATTTTTATTTTCAAATTCAGATATAGCGTCAAAAAATAATACATCACATTGAGTTGTGTCTATACATTTTTTTATTTTCTCAAGGGAGTTAGGCATGAGAATATCATCGGAATCAATAGATAATATATATGAACCGCTAGCTATTTTCAAGCCCTCTCTTCTTGCAAGTAGTAGCCCTTTGTTTTCTTGATTTATTATTTTTATTTTGTCTGGATATTTTTCTTTAAATCCCTCACAAACAGTTTCACTACCATCTGTTGAGCCGTCATTTATAATAATCAGTTCAAAATCTTTATAATTTTGGCTAAGAATTGATTCTAAGCTCTCCCTAATATAATCATATACGTTATAAACAGGCATAATAATTGAAAAATACAATTAAATTCTTCTTTCTTTAAAAACTTTTATATTATATAATCTATATTGTACTCTAAAATGATAGTAATTAAAAGAAAGAACTTGAATACGATTATGTTGAACATAAAAAATAAGTGAACTATAAATTAGTTTAAGTCTTCTTAATAAGCTAAAGAGCACCTAAATATATCAACCTTAAAACTTAGCCAAACTTAACTTTGCTTTAATTGAAAATTGGAAAGTAAACATTAAATATGAATAAAACCTCAACAAATAAAAGCTTGGTTATCAACCTTGTGTCGGCATTGGTTGTTTTTGCAATCAATTTGCTGATTAGCTTTCTTCTGACACCTTACATTGTTAAAACGTTAGGTGGTGATGCCAATGCCTTTGTCACGATGGCAAATACTTTTGTATCCTACATCACTATTATCACAGTAGCGCTCAATTCGATGGCTTCACGCTTCATTACGATTGCACTGGTCAATGGAAATAAACAAGAAGCTGATGAATTTTACTCATCAACTTTTGCAGGAAATGTTGCCTTGATGGGAATTTTGACAATTCCAGTTACCTTAGGGATTGTCTTTCTGGATAAATTTTTGAAAATATCTCCTGATTTGGTCATGCCCGTCAAGCTTTTATTTATGTTTGTGTTCATCAGCTTTTTCATCTCGACAGTCATGCCTGTCTGGAATGTCGCTGCTTTTGCGACCAACAGAGTGTATCTGCAATCTATCGGAAATATGATTTCGAATGGAACGCGGGCTCTGGTCATTGTACTCTTGTTTGCTTGTTTCCCTACCAAGCTTTGGTATGTTGGACTTGCCGGAGTTGTATCAATGGTGGCACTACAGATTTGGCAATTTAGTTATAAGCGGCGCATTCTTAAAGACTTGAGAGTGAAGGTTAAAAACATTCATTTTTCAAGAATAAAAGAACTACTTGCAACAGGAATTTGGAATTCAGTTAACCAACTCGGTGTTTTACTGTTTGGTGGATTGGATTTGATTTTGGCAAATGCTTTTGCGACAGAATGGATGAAAATCATTGCTGTTGCACAAGTTGTCCCTAACTTTTTGGGCTCATTGCAAGGAACAATCACAAGTGTTTTCACACCGAACATGACAATCATGTATGCCAAAAGGAAGATTGATGCGTTGAAACAAGAATTTTTTAAAGCAGGAAAAATCAATATCGCCCTTCTCGGCATTCCATTTGCGATTCTTTTAACATTTGGACTCGATTTCTTTGCGCTTTGGATGCCTAAAATGGATTCTACCCATCTCCAAGTTTTGTCCATTCTGTATTCACTGAATTACGCAGTGGTTGTAGGAACAGCACCATTGTGGAATTCGTTCATCATTGTCAACAAGACAAAAGCAAATTCGAATTCGGTCATCATTAGCGGTGTGATAAGTGTAGCAGCAACTATTGTTGCACTCGAATATACACATTCTTTAGGTGCCGCAATCGCCATTTGTGGTATCAGTTCAATCATTAGTATTTTGAGAAATGTCGTATTTGTTATTCCAGTATCAGCAAAATATCTCGGTTTAAAGTGGACAACATTTTTCCCTCTTTTGGGATATACCTTGTTAAACTTTGGGGTAGATATTTTGATAGGTTTAATTATCAGACACTTTATTCCTGTTCATAGCTGGTTAACACTAGCTTTTGCAGCCATATTATTGATGATTTTCAGCTTAGGTTTTGGTCTGTTTGGTATTCTTAACAAGTCAGAACGTGCGTTTGTTCTCAGGATATTTATAAAATAAAAAGGTAAAAGTAAAACTAGTTTATCTACTCTACTAAACTTCTTTTTAAATAGAATAAGTTCACGTATATAATGTTGCTAAACTAAATTTTCAATATTATTTTTAGATATATTATTTTTTGTGTATAATATTACTATGATGAATTTTAAAAAGATACAAAAAATAATTTTATTTACAGTGCTTATATTTACAACATATCTTACTTTTGAAGTAAAAGCTGATACAACGGTTGAAAATAATGTCATGGGGAGTTTTATCACTGCCTCTCTACTAGATGAAACCGAGAGTGATACAGAATCGGTTTCATCTAGTTCGAATCGCTTGCGTTCAGCAGCCGGTACTCAGAATGGTTGGGGGACTGACGCTTATGGAAACACGACCTACTATCTCAATGGTGTGAAAAAAACAGTAGGTATCATTGCGCATCCGAATGATGATGGCTACACCTATGCCTATTCAGATTCAACGAAAAGCACAGTGATTGCAAAACGATTAGATCATGCAGGAGATATCAATAAATCACTGACGAATCTCAACACTGATGTCGTGGATATTGCATCTTATCAATATTGGATGAAGCAATCTGACTTTTATCAGATAAAAACACAAGGAGTGAAAACGGTTGTAATTAAGCTCACAGAAAGCACAAATTATATTAATGATTATGCCAAAAGTCAAATTCAAATGGCAAAGAATGCTGGCTTAAATATTGCAACCTATCATTTTGCAATATTTGGAAAAACGAGCAATCAAGCCACTGCCAATAGCGCTGCGATAGCCGAAGCAAAATACTATGCTTCACAAGCACAATCCCTTGGGTTACCAAGCAATACTGTTATGATTCTTGATGCTGAATATGCTGGTACAGCTTCATCTGTTTGGACCAATGCATCAATCGCCTTTAAAAATCAGATGACTGTCTCAGGATATCCTCAGGTAAAATATTATACCTCAAAGAGCTGGGTAACAGGTGGAGCAATGAATGCTTCAACGCTTGGAACTAAAAACCTTTGGGTCGCTCAATATCTCTTCGGTACACCAAAAACAAACGCTACTGGGTGGGGAAATATCTTAGATAACAATTCCCAATACGGTGCACTGCAATACAGCAGTCAGATGTATTTTAATAATCAATCTTCTGTTCAACCAGTTGACACCTCGGTTGATTTATCAAACTTCTTCAATAGAATCCCAGCACTGTCAACCCCTATTTACAGGCTCTATAATCCCAATAATCTTGAACATCTCTACACATCTAGTCTCAATGAAAAAAATACATTAGTAAATATCGGCTGGGGAAAATATGAAGGCATCAGCTATTATGCACCAAGGTCTGGTGGAACTCCAGTTTATCGGCTCTACCACCCGGGTATTAGAATGCATCTCTATACCACAGATACCAACGAAAAAAATGTACTTTCTAAGTCTGGATGGAAGTATGAAGGAACAGTATTTTATGCGGATACTAAAGTAACAGGAAATATTCCAGTTTATCGACTCTACCATTCTGGAATCAAACAACATCTGTTTACCACAGATGCCAACGAAAAAAATGTACTTTCTAAGTCTGGATGGAAATATGAAGGAATTGCATGGTACGGTAGAAATTATTAAACAAAAAAATAAATACTTCCTCTGAATGATCTGAGAACCCTGTTCAAGGCTCTGAAACATGATATATTAATCTGGACAAGTGCATAAAAACTATTAAACAGGGCGTATAACAGTGACATAATTGAATTCACGGAGGAAAAAATGAAGGAAATTATTCCATTAATATTTGTAATCATTCTTTTTATAGTAATCCAATTTAAAAACAATCAGGACGAAAAAAGTTGAGAAGGCATGGAAGATATATTAAAAACGAAGCCCGTTATCAGAATTAGATTATCAAAAATTTAGAAAGGAATACTACCGCCCTTGATCAGAGCCTAATTATAAATTATTTAAAAATTCAAAGATAGTAATAACTAGATCAGTAATTTTATGTTATTTTTATTACTTATATAAAATAGTATTTGCGTTTTTAACTTAATTGCTGTTGCATCAGATGAAATATTCTCCTAACAAACTACCTCATAACTGTTAAGTTATGAGGTAGTTTGTTCTAAAGGCATAGAACTTTAATTTATTCTTAAACCCAGCGGTAAATAGTGGTGTGACTCGCCTGTACTCCTCACTCATAAAGAATCAATTGAATATCGCGATAGTTAAAATTATAACGGAGATAGTAATCTACAGCAACAATACTTACTTTTTTGAAATTATTTGCCTTTTAAATAGTTCCTACTCCTAGCCTCACAATCTTTTTTATTCATTTTACACTAAAATAGACTTATCGGGAAATCTTACACCAGAACCTTTTTATCAATATTTCTGTTTTCTACTTTGAAATATAGACAACTGCTGCTGAAGCTCCCATGTTTTTATTGTCCGCTTTCCAAGAAAGTAAACTCCAAATTTGAGATATAGAATGACGACCGCTGAATATTACTCCATTCCATGGATCAGTTACAGTAGTGTAGCCACCTGAATAACCACGTAAGACAACGATATGACGAACCCCATTGCCTAAATCAAGACAAACTGTTGCAGGATAACCTTGACTAAGATAGCTTGCAAGCTGACTTGATGAACTCATAACTTTGTAATTTAGTCCCCAATGACTTGCAACCATTGTTAAATCTGATTGAGCTGAACCTACTTCAGGATAACGGTCAAATGAACCGTAAGTATGTGCATAATCGGCGGCTTGAACTGGTGTGATTGTTTTTCCAAATCCTGAGACAACCATTGCAATAGAAGCCATTCCACAGCCTGTGTTACCTAAAGTATATCCTGCATAGTATTTATTTACCCAGCGTGTATCTCGCTGAGAATAATAAGGCATAGAGAACTGTTTAGTGTATGAACTTGTATTAGCATTGTAGTATTTCAGAGTACCACCAACAGAGTACCAACCTGACTTTTTACCTACTTCTGCACCGTTTTTATCCCCTGTTTGATAAACATACCAAGCGACACCCTCATTTTTCCAACCACGTTGAGTTGTTAGGACTTTTTGTTCATATGAATCCGTTGTAAAATTGTGTTTTTTGATTCCAGAGTTATAAGCACGATAGGTTTTTTCTGTTCCCCCTGAATAAAAAGCAATTCCCTCGTATTTCCAACCACGGCTAACAAGAACATTTTTTTCGTAGAGGCTAGTAGAGTAGAAATGCTCGCCTACTGTGCCTAAGTAAAGACGATAAATCGCATTCCCACGATCAGGAGCATACCAAGCAGTTCCCTCACAAGTCCACCCACGTTTTACTAAAACAGAACGTTCGTAGTAATCTTTGGTGTAAAAATGTTCATAGGAATCAGGGTTATACATTCGATAAACTGCTACTTTTTTGATTGGAATTGCAGTAACCGTAACCGTTACTTTTTTAACGAGACTACCGTTTGTAACGGTTAACGTGTATGTTCCAATTTTTCCAGTCGTAACTGAACCAGTAACCTTTAGGTCTGTTACTTTGAGGGCTTTTCCGTTGCTATCCGCTGCAGAGATGAAGAAAGAAGCGTAGTTAAAACTTGAACCCTGAGTTAAAGAAACATTCTTAACATTAAGTGTTGTTAAATCCGCTTTAACAGTAACTGTTATTGTCTTAGTAATACTTCCGTTTGCAACAGTTAAAACATAATTTCCTGCCTTTGAAGTATCAACCGTACCAGTAATTTTCAGGTCAGCTAAAGTGAGCTTATTCCCTAAACTATCTGTTGCAGAATCAAAAATCATGTCATTTTTGAAAGTTGAATTTTTCATGGCAGAAACACTACTTTTTAGATTAAGTGAAGTCTTGTCTGCCGTAACTGTAACCTTGATTGTTTTTTCAAGACTACCATTCGTTACTTTCAAGTCGTATGTTCCAATTTTTGTAGTATCAACATTTCCTGTGATATTTAGATCATCTACTACAAGTCCTTCCCCTCTGCTGTCGGTTGCAGAAACAAAAAAAATACTGTTTTCAAAAGTGGTATTTTGAACGACTGTGATGTTTTCTTTCACGTTGAGCGTAGCTATGTCAATTGTAGAAGTGTCACTTGTACTTGTTGCAGGTGCTGTTGAGCTTTCAGTTGTTTCTGTACTTGAATTAGACTGTTCTGTTGTTGCAAGATTTTCTGATAATGTGGCAGATGATTGAGTGATCTCGTCTGCCAAAGAATGACTTGCAAACAAAGGCGTTGTGAATACACAAGCAAGTCCCATGATGAGCAAGGCTTTGTTTGGACTTTTCATAAAATATTAATTTCTTCTAAATAAATTGAATGATTTTTTTATTACATAATAATTACTTATATTTACAATTATATCACAAAAGCGTTATTGATGCCAACTTCATTTCAAAATAATTATATTGAATTTTTTTTACAGGTCTATTTTCGTATAAATATAAGGAAAAAGTAGTGAGGGTAGGGAGTATGAACCATTTTAAAGGCAAACACTTTCAAAAAGATGTAATTATTGTTGCAGTAGGTTACTATTTCCGATATAATTTGCAACAGAACCATCAAAGTTGATGTAAATCAACGTTATAAAAAATTAAATGATAAAAAAGAACAGCATTAATTTTTTAGTATATTGGTCAAGTATATTACTACCTTTTCTCAATGAATTTAACAATGTGATTCCTAAATGGATGCATATTCAATCAAAGAGCTCATAACTTATAAGTTATGAGCTATTTTAGTGTATATTGATTGAAAATAACAAACACTCGCACTATTTGGTCCAAAGGAATGGTTATAAATATTTAAAAAGATTCTACTAACTCTTCTTTCTATATTTATTTTTAACAGATGATACCAAAATAGATAACGAAATAACTAACCAAGTTACGATAGAAATAACAATAGCTATTTTATGACCGAGGGTCTTTTCGTATGTTATCGTAATTTCAGAATTATCTCTGTTTTCTATTACTAGCCAGCCGTCTTTATCTTTATAGCTTTTAAGTTCTTCTCCCTTATCGTTTGAAGCCTTAAATCCATTCAAATAAGTGATGGAAGTTCTTATTTTTTTTGTTTTTTCTGGAATATCGTTTATAACAAATCTGAATTTATCTTGCTTGTAGTGACCAAAAGTTCTTTGATTATCGAAATAAACTGCATTTTCTATAAAATCATTTGAAGAAACTTGATAAGTTGGTGGGAAGTTAATAACAGGTGCAAAGGACTTCTGATTTTCTATTTGATAACTGCCACTATCAATGTCATATCCACCTTTTTCATTAGGTATTCGTTTAATTTGTTGAGATGTTCTATAGTCCATAAAACCATTAACTCTGTAATACCCTTTGCCTGCATCTGGGCCAAAATATCCAAAATTACTATTACTTAAACCTTTTATAATATTATCATTTGTTGCATAGTAACTTGAAATATCAAAACTTGTCATGTTTCCTGTAAAGATATTTTTTTCTAAATTAAAATTTTGACTACAAAAAATTAAATATATGCATAGAATAAATACGAAAACATTGTTTTTTCGCTTCTTTTTACTATTATGATAGTTTTGAGCTATATTTGAAATAAAAAGAGCGATTAGAAAATAAAGAAAAACATCAAATCTAGAAAGATTTTGTATCATGTCTATAAAAGATAATCGTTGTAAAAAGTAGTAAGGGAGCAGATTACTTTGCATAATCCCCACAACAACAATTCCAATCAGAATGATCTTTGTATCGTTATCAAATAATTTATAGGTCGCCGCTACAATAATCATGATTAAAAATAAAACAATAATTATATCTTGAAATGAGAAACCATCTGAAAGACGTTGCCACCACGACACTTTTGACGCAGAATTACTCAAAATACCGCTACTACCCAAATTTAAGGCGGGAACCTTTAACCAATCATTTGCAAATTTTTGTTGTAAAAGAGGGATGGTGAAAATTAGAGTAGATAAAATAATTTCTACAATAGAGTAGCCCCAAGTTATGGCTCTCGTTTTTGTAATTAGCCGTCTTTTAAATAAAACGAGATACGTGAATAATATAACTGCATATATGATAAGAAGATATGTTGTTAGCAAGTGAGTTAGTGTTATTAAAACAATACCAATAACTAATTCGTATCTCCATTTTTTAGCATCTCCTAAGAGAGTTTGATAGATTCCAATAATTGCTAAAGGTAAGAAGATATAGGCTATTTGTTGATTGTAAGTTCCCATGTTCAGTAGTCTTGTATTGAAGTCTGTGTACCCAAAAATATACAAAATTGAAAATAGAAAAGAAAAATATAAAGATTTTTTCAGTTTATAATAAACATGGTATGCTATATTTAATCCAACAGTATGAAAAATAACATTAAAAATTATAAGTGTCAAAATTGGTTTCTTAATTATTAATAACAACAATGCTATTGGGTAATTAGCAAAGTACGGGTAAAAAAAGTTGACAGCATAACCTTGTTTATTAAAGGTAAAATAAGAAATATCTGGAAAAATTTTACCATATTTTATATTATTTACGATTTCATAAATTCGAGATAAATGAAACCATGCATCCCAATCCATTTGAAATCGTTCAAAAACCAAAAAAGGGATTATAGGGATTAATGACATTATAAAAAAGAGAAAAATTCTTTTATATCTATTTTTGAGTATATTCTTTAGCATTGAAGTCACTTTCTTTTATGAAGTAAGAGTGATGTTATCCTTAAATCTTAGAGTCATTATTGTATAATTTACACAAAGGAAAAAAACATGCAAAAACGATACTCAAAAGAATTTAAAGAAACCCTTATTGACTTCTACCATTCTGGGCAATCCGTTACACAGCTTTCTAAAGAATACAGCGTGTCTCCTGCAACAATTTATAAATGGATCGACCTCTACTCTAAGTCTAATGAAAGCTCAGTTTCTAAAGCTGATTTTCTAGAATTAAAAAGACAACTAGCAAAAGTTAAGGAAGAACGAGACATCTTAAAAAAAGTATTGACCATATTCGCCGAGAAAAAGAAGTGAGTGCTGCGGATATGACTCAAACCATTAAAACTTTAGCACTCAATGTCAGGCTCAGCTGTCAACTTCTTGGTGTCCCTGAATCAAGTTATTATGAACGGATCAATCGACGTCCTTCCAAAACTCAATTACGGAGGCAACACTTGGCAATTAAGATTGTCCAACTTTTCAAGGCGAATCGGGGAATCTATGGGGCACCTAAGATTCAGCACCTCTTACTAAATCAAGGGGAAAAAGTAGGGTTAAACCTCGTACAAAAAATAATGAAACAACTTCAGATCAAGTCAGTCGTCGTTAAAAAATTTAAACCAGGACACTCCGTTAGGGATGGCATTAAAAGAAAGAACCTCATACAAAATGAGCCTACAAAGAAAAATAAGGTTTGGTCAACCGATATTACTTATATCCCGACTCAACAAGGCTGGGCTTATCTCTCAACCATTATGGATCGTTACACTAAAAAAGTCATTGCTTGGGATTTAGACAAGCGAATGACTGTAGAATTAGTACAAAGGACTTTGATTAAGGCATTGGAATCACAAAACTATCCAGAAGCTGTTATTCTTCATTCTGACCAAGGAAGTCAGTATACAAGTCATGAGTATGAAGAGACAATAAAAAATTCTGGACTCACCCACTCCTTCAGTCGTAAGGGGTATCCTTATCATAATGCCAGTCTTGAATCTTGGCATGGACATTTAAAAAGAGAGTGGGTGTATCAATTTAAATATAAGAACTTTGAAGAAGCCTATCAGAGTATTTTCTGGTACATTGAAGCCTTTTATAATTCAAAACGAATCCATCAAAGTTTAGGCTATCTTACACCTAATCAATTTGAAAAAGGAATTGCTTAAAATAAATACATTAAAATTCTACGTTTGTGACTCTAAAAACTTGACTTAACGTCACACCAATCTATCAGTTAATATTAAAAGACCCTGAAATTTTTCTCAGAATCTTTTTTTATTTGATTTGGTTAGTATAGGCCATGCTTTTAGTTGCACGATCAATGACACGTAATTTCTTTTCAAATTCAACAATAATAATATTTTGATATTTCTTTTTATCTGAAACAACGACTAAAGCTTCGCTTCCATCTGATAATATTATTTTTTCGCCAACTTTAAACATATTTTCTCCCTTACCCATTTCACTGAATGATGTAATATTTTATTTGCTAGAATTTAGTTTTGTGAGCATCATTGTAGTGTTATCTAAAGAGAAATAAATTCCATTAATTTTTATTGTATTTGTACTTTCTATTTTTTTAATAATATCCTCCTATTCTAGTTAATATAAAGAAAAAGAACCCAAACAGGTTCTTTTCTAATTAAGCCTTTTGAATAATTGTAGCTTGAGGTCCACGTTGACCTTCTTCTACATCGAAAGTCACTTTTTGACCTTCGTTTAATGATTTAAAGCCATCTGATTGAATTTGTGAGAAGTGTGCAAACACATCTTGTCCATTTTCAGATGTAATAAATCCAAAACCTTTTTCTGCGTTAAACCATTTTACTGTTCCATTTGCCATTTTTATAGCCATCCTTTTTACAAAATTGTAAATCTTATTTTGTGAAAAGTGAATCGATGAAACTTTAAAACAGTTAACTCATTACAAAATCTACCCTCTAATAATAACACATTTTCTAATTTTAAACAAGATGTAACATTTTAGTAAAAATATTAAAAATACGAATAAAATAAAAAATCGTACAATCACGATCCTCTACTTCAATAATATTAAGGAAATATCACTTCATTTCCGCGTAACCTATTGTGCGAATTGCGGGAATAGGATTTGAACCTATGACCTTCGGGTTATGAGCCCGACGAGCTACCGAGCTGCTCCATCCCGCTTGCTAATAATAACATTTAATCTATCACTAGTCAATATTATAGACTTAACTATATTTTACAATATAAAAGCACCTGATAAGAGGTGCACTTGATAATTTGAATATTCTTCTCTATTCCATCATATCATAATACTGAAGCACAATTCAACAAAAGGTGATATAATAAGTTAAAAAATAAATGAAATTAGAGAATTACACAGTATAATCCACCACCATTCTGAACCTGTTAATTAGTCTTATCTTTTCTTTATCACATTTTTTCTATTTTTCGAAAAAACACTTAATACAAGAATGGCTCTATAAAAATTAGGAGAATTTAAAATTATTTTTTTATGTTATGGTACCCTTAGTAACAAGTCAGTAAAAGATTGTGAGTTGTGGCTTTCTAGTCATCATTTGCAATTTAAAAAAATTAAATACAAAGATTTATCTCAAAAAAATATTTCACATATTCTTTCACTAACTGAACGAGGTTTCGATGACATTATTATTGATGGAAATAAAACACAAGAATTATTAAAAAACAGGCCCTCAAATGACACTATGTCATTTTCTACGATGACATCTTTTATTCTACGTCATTCTGAAATTCTTAAGAGCCCCATAATCTTCGATAATTGTCATCTCCAAATTGGCTATAATAAAGATGATATCCGACAATTCATTCCTAGAAATCAAAGAAAAATTTGGCTTACAAAAAATTTATTCAATTGAATAGTTTTCGAATGTTATTGTTAAAAAACGGCTCATAACTTAACAGTTATGAGCTGGTTTTGTAGCTATTGATATTATTGATTTTCTAACAGCTCATAACTGGGTATTATAAAGTAAAAGAAAACAAGATGAATTATCTACAAAAAAAAACGTGTATGGAGCGTATAAAAATTGTCAACGTGTTCAATACGTGCTATAATATAATTATGAATAAAGAAGGGCTGTTGTGAATGAAAACAAATGAAGTTAAAAAACTTCTGAAAAAGAACGGTTGGTGGAAGTTACGAGAGGGCAGTAATCATGAAATTTGGACTGACGGTAAGAATTTTACCCAAGTTGTAAGACACCCTAACATGAATGATATAACCGTTAAAAATAGTATTATAAAGAAATTCGGATTAAAGGAGAAATGAAGATGAGAAAAGCTTACCCAATTATTATTTCAAAAGTCGACGACGTGATGCCTTACAGTGTTTATATCCCAGATTTTGATGCATATACACAGGGCGAAGATGTTGCTGATGCAATAAATATGTCAAGAGACCTGATTGGTCTGACAGGTTTAGCAATGACCGAAGACTTTCACCAAGAAATCCCTCTACCAGGGGCAGTTGAATTCAAATTAAAGGAAAATGATACATTTACATTAGTTGATATTGATTTTGACCAATATAAACGTGAGAATGATCGAACACCAGTTAAGAAAACGTTAACAATTCCATCATATCTCAACACATTAGGTGTTGAGAAAAAAGTGAATTTTTCAGCACTCTTGACACAAGCACTTCAAGAAACATTGAAAGTTTAATTTTCAAAAGAGAAATAAAAGGGAGCGATATGATTTTTTTATGTTACAACTCACGGGAAAATAGTTCAATTAAAATTTGTGAGCAGTGGTTTGCTTCTCATAATTTAGAATTTAAAATCATAGAATTTAAAAATTTTACTCCAAAAGAATTAAATCATATTCTTCATTTAACAAATAGTGGCATTTCCGAAATTATTAAAAAAGGTGAACGGACGACTAATATATTTAATGAATGTCAAATTGGACAAACAACCTCTTTTTCTCTGTTAATTTCGTTTTTACTTGAATATCCAATTGTTTTAAAAAGTCCAATTATTTTTGACGAAGAACGCCTGTTAGTAGGCTATGATAAATCCGATATAAGACAATTTATTCCTCGAGAGGAACGATTGATAAGCAGACAAGAAAAGAAAAATGTTCCAAACAGCAAATAAATCACTTACCTTTTCATAAAAATTGATAGAAGTAAGTGGTATGATATAATTAAATTGTAGAACTTTCTTGCAAAGTTTATCAACTCCGAATCCCTATTCAAAAGTAGGGTTTTTTAATGTTAAAAAGACTATATTTAACTTTTATTTGCAAAGTAAGCGTTTTAATTATATACTTAATATAGCGTAGTTCTTTCCTTTCTTTGTAAAAATTTGATAATGTCATACAGCGACAGAGACACGCTGTTACAAAAATGAACTGCGTTGTTTCAAAAAAACGAGCCATCAACTGTTAGATGGTTCGTTTTTGTTTTACTTTACTTGGCAAATTGCAAGTTTAATCTAGCCACCTTGTAACATCTGAAGCGGTGTCTGATACTTGAACATCTTTCTTGGATAATGATTCATCCAAGTTTCAATACGAGCGACTTCATCCGAAGTCGTTTTTGTTGTTCCTTTAGGCAAGAATCGTCTAATCATGCGATTATGATTTTCGTTAGTTCCTCGCTCAAAGCTGGCATAAGCGTGACAATAATACACAGGACAAGCCACAGCTTCACTCAGTTTGGCAAATTCACGACCATTGTCCGAAGTGATGGATTTGAAATAAAAGTCCTTTTGAAGCTCACAAAGTGCTGTATTGACCGACAAAGCAGACTTATCTGGAATCAAGCGAATGATTTCCAAACGTGTGACACGCTCCGTCAATGTCAATAAACACGCGTTCTTGGTTTTCGTTAAAATGACGGTGTCAATCTCCCAATGCCCGAATACAGAGCGGTTGTTAATCTCTTCTGGACGTTCTTCAATAGACAAGCCGTAAGGTCGCTTTGGATTGGTTTTACGGAGCTTTTTAGCCTTCTTGTAGTGCGGATAAATCAATTCATGATATTTCACATCAAGAAACCCTTTTTCAACCCAGTTGTAGAGCGTTTTAAGACAGACGGCACCTAGAAAACCTTGAAGAATCACTTCTAGGGATTGCTTATCTCGCACACCGTCCATAATGGATTGGTTCAATTCAGCTGTAAGTTTAGAACGACGACCACACTGCTGTTTATTGGCTTCGTGCCGTTCTTGAGCAAGTTTTGCAAGATATTTGGTCTTTGTTTTGAGCTGAACCAATCCTAGTTTAATCTCGTTATTGATGGTCTGAGGCGCCTTATTCAGTAAGTTCGCAATCCGTCGATTACTGAAGTTATCCTTGTTATGCCACCGTTCAATACATTGTCGCTCTGAATAAGTCAGTTCTTTATACTTCGTGTTATAATAATCTTGCATCTGAATCCTTTTCTACTTGTAATCTCACAATTCAAGTATAAGAAATTCAGGTGTTTTTTGCTTGTCTTAGAGTAGCTAAACTAATTTTACAATTTACTTTTTACTTTACTTATTATTTTTTACTGCGTCTTCCAATAATTTATCTACTTTGAATAGTGGAAGAACAAATTTGTCATTGTGTTTTAACAGACCTTGAAACTGCTTGGTATCGTCTTAAAAACATTTTTCTTTACTTCTTATCTTCAAATAAAAAGTTTTAGGGGGAAATCTTGGAAACATCTCTTGAAACATAAATAGGAAAAATTACAAAACCAATCCAAATTGAATAGATAATTGAAGAAAAAAACAATTTGAATGGAATTTTCTTTTATTGCATTAATAACATTTGAGTATTTCTAATGTTTTAGTTACGACACCGCAATCTAAACTGAGGTATAATTCTTTGTCTCCAATGATATAAAATTCTTTTTTTGCTCTAGTTGCTGCGACGTTCATTATGTTTGGCTTAGAAATTACCCATTGTGCTGCTCTTTTTTCTTTTGAACTTGCTCCAAGAATTAAAAAGACTATATCGGCTTCTTTTCCCTGAAATGTATGAACTGTTCCTATTCTTGATTGGTCGAACCCAATATTTCTTAAATCTTTTTTCAATGTATCAACTACATTCTTAAATGGAGATATCACAAAAACATTCTCTTCTCCTTCTTCTTGGATATTTAAATTCTTTTTCAACACTTCCTTTAAAAAATCGGCCTGTTCTTTCACAAATTTATTATCTGATTCCCCTTTAATATCGAACCATTCACCACGTCCGGGTTCGTTTAATGATTCGGGAAGAACCATTCTATTACGGTATGAAATTTCATTAGATATTTTGAACATTGGATTTTTACAACGGCGATGAACCCATAGAGGAATGCCCACCCAATCATTTTCCGTTTTATAGTATCCGAATTTACTTGCTTTATCTACAAGTGTTTGCACTGATGCATAACCATTAACCACATTGTTTAATGCATTGTATTTTGTGGCGATCAATCCAATAACTCCTTCACTTAAGGAAACAACCGGTTGTATTTGAGAGGGATCACCAACCGCCATTATTTTCTTACTTCTCATTATTCCTCCAACTGCAGCCTGTGGTGTTGCTTGTCCCGCTTCATCAATGAATAAATTAGCAATTGAATTAGTGCCCAGATATTTAAACATCTGACCGAAGCTTGCAAAAGTGGTACTAATAACAGGAACAACGAGATTTATCCAATTCCATGATAATGAAATAAGGTATTTTTTTTCAGGTATAGCATACCTTGATGTATTTTTCCAAATTTCGACGCTTCCCGCTATGCTTTTTTGGTTTTCATATAAAAATTGCTTTCTTACACTCATAGATAGGATAAAAAGTTTTGATTGTTCTATCCGATATTTTTTATCAAACCAAGGGTTATCTTGCTGAAATTTTGAGTAAGTTTGTGTAAAATCAGGAGGTGAGAATTGAGAATTGTTAATTTCTGTACTTAGATCTCTTATTTTTTTAGATAAATCTTCTATTTTTTTTAGATTATCTTTCTTCCACTCTTCAAAAATTTTTTTACTGTTGCATTCAAAAGAGATATGTTCTGCTCTCGATTTTTTAAGCATGATATATGCTTGACTCTTTCTGTTATATTCTTTATCAAGACTGAGCTGTTTTTTATAAATTTTAGAAATAGATGCAGTTAACGCTGAAAGTTGTTCGATGTATATCGCAACAGATTTGCTATGAAAGAGTTTTAAAATATGAAAAGCAAGAGGTCTTTGCTGCTTCAAAATACCTAGGTCAAGATTTAATTGTTCCAATTTATATCGATTATCTTTTGTAATTTGCTCATATTTCACAAAATCAGTAGAGAGCACTCCTATTTCTATATCTAATCCTTCAATCAGCCTATTAATTGTAATATTTTCCTGTTCTCTTTTTTCTTTTTTATATGACAACTGATTTTGAAAAGTTCTTGTTTCATTAATTAATTCATTTCTTAATAAATCTAATTGTTTAATTGTATCTGATATTTTTTGTGCATCTTGTCTCATTTTATTTACAAGATCATATTGTTTTGAAAATTTACTGTAAATTTCTTTATCGGATATAAATAAAGTCGATTTTAATTCTTTTGATATCTTGCTTACAATTTCAAGTAAATTGGACATATTAGTCCTATTCCCTCCCTCAGAAGCAAAAACTCCCCAAATATCGTCATCTTTTATATTGGAAAAATAGCTAGAGAACACTTCATCTTCTAAAAATGTCTCGTCTATTTGCATTTTTTGAGGTAATTCATTAACAATATTTTGGACAGCAGCATTATTTGAGCTTGCTACAAGTATGTTGTATTTGGATATGTCATCAGGAAGTCTTGCTATACCAACGTTCATATCGTACATGTTGCTTCTTCTCAAGTGTTTATCTTCTAAATAACAAATTTCATATGCTTGGCGAACAGCAAGATCAGCGAAAATATCCTTAAGTAGTGTTGTCTTTCCCGTACCAGGAGGCCCATTTACCCCATATACATCATCTTTACCATTCAAATAAGTATTTACGGCAATCTGTTGCATTAGCGATAATCCCCAATCAGGATTTGATGGGAAACGTCCTAAAGGATACTCTTTTGGTTCGAGGATTTGATAAATATCTTTCTTATTGAAAGAAGTGCTTAACTGATCACTATCTAAATTGGAACGGGGACCTAAAAAACCTAGCAGATATTTATCTACATTTTTAGAATTAATTTTTTTTGCTAAATCTAATTCATTGATATAAAATGAGTGAAAGTATAGTTTCCTATTCTTTACATCCTCATGAATTTCATAATAATTATTTTTAGTTAATACTGATTCTTTTTTTATTAATTTTGATAATCCTTCATTGAAATTGTTTTCGAAAATTTCAAGCATCTCATTTTTTAATTCCTCATTTTCAATGAAAATATCTGAAGGTATATTTAAATAATGATGCACGTATCCACTTATAGTCAAAAATATTGAATCTTCTAGAAGTATAAAATCACCGTTATCTTCCATGAAAGTCAGACACCATGTAAATTTGTTTGTTTTACTCTCTTCTCTATACTCCTCGGGTAAATGAAAAAATTTTGATAAATCCTGAATTAATTTATCAAAAGAAAATACATCAAAATAAATTGTAAATCCACGCTTTTGCAATTTTTTATTAACATTCTTTTGATTGTATCTAAATTCCGATAATTTATCTTGGAAAAATATTAACCAATCGTTCGAATGATTAGGCAAACGCTTATATTTTTTGTTTCTATTTTCATTAACATTTATATTACCTTCTGAAAACTGCTCTATTGTAATCCAAGAATTTAATATATTATTTTTGCTAACCATAACGTATCTCCTTATCTTTATCATTAAACTATTAAATGCAATAAAATTAATAAAACAATTGTATAAGATTATTATAGCTCATTTGACAAGGAATAGCTTATTGCGATATAATAAAGGTAAATAAAAAGGACTTGCTTCGAACAGGTCCCGTGTAACCGTTTTAAGAACGGTAGCATACTAATCATAAAATGGCCTAACTGCTAAGTTGAACGGTCATTTTTTGTTGTTCTTATCGTTAAGCAATAACACCAAGGTCGCAAATGCAATCACGAGTGAGAGTGCTTGATACACTGACAAACTTTTCGTCTTTCTGTTTTGTGAGGTTTGCTCACGACATAATCATAAGCATCACCTCCAGTTGGGCTACCGTTCATAAACTCTACTCAACTATTATAGCATAAGAAAAAACTGAATTTATTCCAATTTGTAAAGTAAGCGTTTTTATTATATAATGAATATCACATAGTTCCTCCGTTTTTAAGTTTTACTAGGTTCATACAGCGACTGAAACACGCTGCTACAAAACGAACTATGTTGTTTCAAAAAACGAGCCATCAGCTGTTAGATGGTTCGTTTTTATTTTACTTTACTTATTATTTTTTACTGCTTCTTTCAAAAGTTTTCCTGCCTTAAATGCAGGGACAGTTGCGGCCGCAATTTCAATCGCTTCTCCTGATTGAGGATTACGACCTGTACGTGCTTTGCGTTCCTTTGTTTCAAATACTCCAAAGCCAACCAATTGAGCTGATTCATGCTTTACAAGAACTTCTATAATTGATTCTGTTAATGCGTTGATTGCTTTTTCGCTTTTCTTTTGAGTCAATCCTGATTTTTCAGAGACTGAAGCAACAAGGTCTTTTTTATTTGCCATGGTGTTCTCCTTTAGCTGTAATGAGCTAAGTATATCACAATTTAAGCAAAAACAAGAATGGATTATGGCGATCGTTCTATTTATTTTTTTTGAAATCAAAATCATTTTTGCAAAGCGAAAAGTTCAATATTTAAAAGCTTTTACTCTTCTATCTTGAGCGATAATTTGTTTTGGTATTTTCACGGTTTTCTACAATTCTTTCAGTTCGGTTTTCCTGTTCTGCTTTTATCATCCGTTTTTCAAAAGCATTCGGTACTTTTTTTTGATCACGATACTGATGGATCATTTTATTTTTTTCTGCTTCTAAAAAAACGTCATCTACGGAAATCTCTCCACTCATTAAACGATTAACGGCATCCACATGCATGCGATCTGATTGTTGAATGCTGCTTAGGTTTTCCAAGTCTTTCCAAAGCATGCCAACTACTTCGTACTTTTGATTGATGGAATAAGAATAATATTTTATGCCTTCCGCACTTGTGGTCATGCGTGCAGAATCAATTTGAATAAAAGTATTTTCCAATATCGGACGAAAATCCTCAGGCAGTCCTTTCAAGCTCGATTCATTTTTCTTCTCCTGAGGCAGTTCTGTTTTTGAAACACCTTCCTTTTTATTTTCTTTTGTCTTTACTTCATTGTTGAACGCTTCATCACGCAATGCAGACGGTGAAAGATGTTGAGGACTTTGGTCATAAGCGCCTATTTTAATTGTTGCGTTTTCTAATGGAGAGGCTGCTTCTTGATTTTCCAAAGGGGGGCGTTCGATACTTAAACCTTGAATGTTTATTTCTAAACCTGTAAGCTTTTCAGAAAAGCGACTTAATTGAGAAGCCATATTTGTTATGAAAGAGTCAATGTGCAATGTGGTGAGTGATAATTTAAGGGCATACTTGCTTTTTATTTTTGATGTTTCAATTAAGCGTTTAACAAAGCGAGAAAGAGTTTCTTTGAGTTTTATTTGTTCCTGGTGATTTTCTTTTAAGGAACTTTTTAATTCTTCTGAAGGAGAGATTTGTCCATGTTGGAGTCCTTCAAATTTTTGAAGAATCTTTTCATGTTTTTGCTCTAATTTTTGATATCGATTAACTAATTCCGCAATTTGTTGGGCTTGTTTTTCGTTTAATGCCTTGGCTTGATTTAAATTAAGCAAGGCTTGCTCTAATTGTTCATTTTCTGTATTCATTTTTATTTTCCTTTACGTTTAAATAGTGAAATGTGTATCCCAAAAACGATCGTCTGAAAAAAGAGATAGCGATTATTTTGGGAATTGAATTGAATTGAATTGATTCATTATAAAAAGCCTTAGAGTGATTTGTGTTTTATTTCTTCAGCTTTTTCCTGCTTGTCTTGTCCAACCTTCTTGATGCCATTATAAAGGTTAAAGTCTTCAATCGTGTCATCCAGTTTCTTTTTCAAGAGCTGTCGTCCGACTTTCTCAGATTGAATTTCCAAACGCACATCCTCAAAGCGAAGGTCAGGTTTAACGTTCATCTTTTGTAATTCCATTTTAGCTGAATTCACTTCTGTTTCGTTCTCAGATTTTAAAGCAATTAAGTGCTTGCTGATTTGAGAAAGTTCCAAAAGCTTTTTGTCAATCTTGTCAAGACTAAGTTGTGCTTCATCGACTGCCATAAGTAATTTGTCTTCCAAGTTTTTCAACTGAGAGTGGTCCGTCACGTCATGTTCTGCTAAAAAGTTTATTGCATCCACAAGGTCATTGATGGTGCTAATGATGGGTTCTTTTTTGATTGGCACAGTGCCATTGTAGGATGAAAGTTGGCGCATGAGTGTCCGTCCGTCCATGTACCTGCTTCTCTCTGAGTCCTTCTCGTTCATGAAATAAAAGAAATCACTTTTCTTTAAATAAAGGTCAAAACTTCCATCTTCTAGCTTGTCCATTTTGTAAGCACCGATAAATAATTGACCGTGATTGGCAATCCCAAAATCCACATTGACATAATATCCTTTGTTAGTGGCATGATGAATTTGCCAGGCATCCAATTTTACTTTATAATCATAATCCATTTTTTGGTCATCTGTTTTTTCAATGTAATGCTCGACCACATCATCGACTGAAAATGGTGTTTTGTTTTTAGAAACTCTTTCTTTAATGCGATTAAAATTGTAGCGCTCAGGATCTTTTTTAGATAAACTTCTTGACCTGGTGTTTTTAACTTGCGGTTGGTCTGTCAGTTTATAGGTTGCCCACTTTCCTGAAAAATCAACTGACAATTCAAGGGCTTTTGCCTTTTCTAAAAAATCATTCATACTTGAAGAATGTTCGATTAAAAAGTCCAACCGTTGCTTAATTTTATTTTTATAGAGTGTTTCAGTCTGCCACATGGTATATTTTTTATGTGAACCTGCAGGAGATTTCTCAATAATTTTTGCCCCTAGTTGTGAAGCATATTTATCAGAAATTTGTTCTAATTGTCGTTTGGTGTTTCTTTGCCAACGAAAGGCATTGCCAGTAATTAAATTGGTTGAATTGAAGACAATGTGGTTATGAATATGTTCCTTATCAACGTGAGTAGCAATGACAAATTCATGGTTGCCACCTGTTAATTCTAGGACTGTTTTCCTTCCAATTTCATGAATTTCCTCAGGAGTTAAATTGTCATCAGGGGAGAAGGATTGAATCAGATGATGTGCCAGTGTTGCATTATTTTCTTCAAAAGCATGTGAATCTAATTTTAATTTTTCGTCCTGATCTGTCAAAGTTAAATCTTTTCCTTTTGATAATAAGGCAACTTGTTTTGTCCAAAGAAATTCTTCATTGGCATGATAAATATCTGAAATTTGATAGCCTGAAACCAGTTGCTGTTCAATCGTTTTGTCGCCATTGATGATGTATGGAAAGAGTGAATCCAAATGCTCATTTTCCTTTAAAGTCGTTACCGTTTTTGTTGCATTTTCGACATAACCAACTGCGGTGTTCATGTGTTTGATTGACCTGACATTAAGATGTTTCGTGTAAACCATTGTGAATTCCCTTCCTATTTTTTTTCATTTCTTGATTGATTTTTGTTCTTACCATATCCTTCACTTCTTGAATTTGATTTTGTAAGTCAAGAATATCTTCTTTGGAGATTTCATCAAATTGATTGGCTAGTCTTACAACCTGGTTAATATTATTTCCAATGGCAGACACTTGTTTATTGAGCGTAAAGAGTTCCGAGTAGTCGGTTGTTTTAATTTCCCCTTGAATGAGTAAAGTCCGTGCAAAGTTTTGAAAATTA
This sequence comes from Lactococcus sp. dk101, assembly GCF_009601055.1. GTDB lineage: Bacteria > Bacillota > Bacilli > Lactobacillales > Streptococcaceae > Lactococcus. The sequence goes on along the minus strand of NZ_WITI01000009.1, from coordinate 43,739 downwards.
TTAAAGGGACTGGCTTCAATTTTCTTCTTGATGTACTCATTTTCTTGTTCATTAAGTCGGACTTTTCTTTCAATCGGTCTGTTCAATTTATATTTATTTTCCATAATTTCTCATCCACGCTTTCTAAAAACCTTCAAATCTCAAAGAGGGGGGAAACGAAATTTTTTCTTTTGCGAGCAGAGCAACATGTCCCCATGTTGCGATATTTAAGTTCCATTTAAGCTAAAAATCAGCTTAAATGGAGACTTAATTTGTGGGGTTTCCCCACTCCCCTTTTCTATTTTTTTAAATTCCTTGCGCCATTTCTTCCATCAAATTTTCAAATTCTGCTTCTCTTAATTGACGAACACTTCTCAATAATTCATGATAAGGTTCGAGGTCAATTTCAATTTCTTTCTTCTCCATTTCTGAAATAAAATTGCCAATTTCTTTAACCATTATGAACTTTCCAATGTTAAATTGTTCTTCATCAATGATGCAGGGTTCTTTAGAAAAATCTTCCGCAAGGAATTCAATAAGCATCAGTTTCATTTCTTCTCTAGTCATTTGTTGTACCTTCTTTTTCTATTTGTTTGCTTTTATCCGACCGTCTTTTATTTCTTCCCCTCTCTCTTATCGGTGGTTCATTTGAGGAGAGGGCTGCCCTTTTAAAGATGCGTTTTCCGTTTCTTCCTTGTCACTTGTACGTTCTGATTTTCTAGGAAGAATTTCTTTTTTTGTTTCGAGTGCTTGAAGTCTTTCTTCAAATTTATTCTTTGGTTTGGTCAAGGCTTTATCAGAAATACGAGCAAACGTTTCATCAATTTTTGTATTTAGTTCCGTGGCTGTTTTTGTAATTGTCTTTAAAGATTCTTCAAAATCATCAATGGTTTTTCCACCTTGAGTCCAGGAAGCAAGATAGCCAAATGAATAATCTGAGGAGTCAATTCCTAGATGATTTGACACCACATAAGCGACAGATTCTGCTTCAAATTCTTGTCTTTGGTAGTCTCTATCTCCGAACACGGCAGATGAATTTGAATGAAGCATAGCGTGTGTTATTTCATGGATCATTGTCTTAACCGTTTGAAGTTGTCCCATGTTTGCTTGAATGACAATGTTGTTTTCAATCACATCATAATAGCCGTGAGCAGTGCCGTTAATGTTATCCATAAGGACTGGCACAGGAGAAACTTTCATGAAAGTGCGATACAAATTCACGAAGGTATCTTTGTCCTCAAAGTCGCCTTTGACCGCGTACACTTGTTGGGGGAGTAACTCAGGATGTTCGACACTTTGGTCTGTAAAAACAGGCACTAATTTGAAGTAAGTTTTTGTTTCTGCTTCCCCTTTTTCATCTTTAATGACCTTGCCATTTTTATCTTTGACTTTATAAGTTGAGGGGGCATAAATGTAAACTGCTTTACTTCCTTTTTTTACAGAAGTTGCTAAGTCTTTCCATTTTTTGAAGGATGCGACATGATGTGCATCAGGAGCTTGTGATTCAATCAATCTGACATTTCCGTAAGAATACTTTGGAAATTTTGAGCAGAATTTAAGAAATTCTTTTAGTGTATCTGACTTTAAATAATTTTTAACGCCTTCTTTCAGGTGTTCGTTTAAAGCTTTTGTGTCTTTGTCTTTGATCATCTGATTGATTGTTTTTTTATTTTCTTCCATTATTATTTTCCTCTCTTTAAACTGGATTGTTGAAATTGTGAAAGTGTTTCTGACTTTTCTTCCCCACTAGAGACTTCAACCAGGCAGGTTTTAAATCGTTCGCTAATCGCTCCATCAATTGAATTAGAGTAATCAAAGTCTTTGCCATCAAGTTGGATCACTATACCACGTTCATCCCATTCTTCAAGTAGAGTGTCAAAGGAATCAATCTCGTTGTTATAGTCAGTTAAATAATAATCTCTGTCCTTATCGAGAATTTCCATTTCATCAAGAGCTTGAGTTGTCTCTTCAATTTGAACAGCGAGTCGATGCGTAAGATAAGCAAGTTCACTATCGCTCATGTCTTGTAAATCAAAATTTTCAAGGGCTTTTTCTTCAAAAAGAGAAGCGTGTTTATATTTTTTTCCGTAAAATTCTAAAGAATGATTGACTTTCAAATTTTGAAGTTCTGTCGCATCAACTTTACCATTGACAACTTGAATTAAAGCATTATTAAAGCGCAAAGATGTCGAATCATCTTCGAAAGCATCTTCATAAAAATCAGAGGAGTATACGTTTAAATTTATTCCTCTATCTTCAAGTTCAAACTTTAAGGTATAGAAAGTAATTTCTTCATTTTCCCTTTCTTTAAAAATATAGTTGCGGTGCGAAAAGGACGAATCTAACTCATCTAATTCTATCGATGTACGATGGATGTCCCAAATGGTATAGTGAACAAGATAAACAATTTCCTTAATGTCCATTTTTTTTAAATCAAGTTTTTCTAGGTCCTTTGTTCCATATAATGAAATGTTGTGATATTTTTGATGTAGACGATCAAATAATTGACTTTGTTTTTGATTCTTCATTTTATCTCCTTGCTACGATATGATTTTCTGAAATATTTTCAGTTTGCCTTTCATTAACTTTTGTGTTCGCTGCTCGACAGTTTTCTGCTTTGAAAAGCCGTTCCTCAAATATGTTTTTTGGTCTGCCCTGTTCATTTTTAAGTTTGATGAGCATATCGTTCCAGTCGGACTTTTCTTGACCTGCTTTTAATTTTGCTAAGTGAGGAAAGACCTTAATTTTTGAAATGTTAAAGTTATCGATGAATTTATGACCAGCTTTATCATTATCAACCGCAAGAATTATTTTCACTTGTTCTAAGGGTTCAACTGTCTTTTCGATAGTATCTAAAAATTTAAGCTTCTTATCTTCACTTGCCTGAGAACCTGCCAAGTCCGCAAGCAAAAGAGAAATAGAACTCTTTTTTAATCCATTCATGGCAAAAAGGTAAGCATCGCCAATGTCATTTTCAAATATTTCAGAGTAAGCCATCATGTCCATCGGTGCTTCAAAAGCGATGATTTTAAGAGGGTTTTCTTGTGTTGCTTTGTCAAAGGAAGGGGGATTCCCATGTGTGTAGAGACAACCAAAATGTCCATCTCCCATTGTTTTCTTCATCCGACCACGTTCAGGATATAACCCTCTATCTTCATTGATGCCTTGAAGGGCAATTCCTTTAATTTTTTCATCTAGGCTTTTACTTTTGAACACAATGGTTGGTTCATATTGAGTTGCTCCATAGTCTTTAAAATTAGTTTCTGCAACTAATCCTTGTGCCACAAATTTTTGAACAGTAGAAGGTGCTATCCTTCTTTTATCATTGAAAAAATCGTACATCTCAGATGTATTTTTATTTTCACGAAGTCGATAGATAAAGGGGGTTTTAACAACCTTCACTTCACTTGCGTGTTTAATTTCTTGATTGGTCAAGTAATCAACGGCTTCTCTAAACCCACACTCTAAAATTGTACGCACGAGTTGGATGGTATTGCCACCCAACCCTTGTGCGTTCCAGTAAAAATAGTTTTGATTAGGACGAATAACCAAACTACTATGTTCTTTCCATCGATAGTCTTGCCCTATCTTCTCTAAAGCCATACCGAGCTTCTGAGCCACATCCACAATACTTTTGGATTGTGCTTCCACAAGAAGTTGTTCACGTTCTTGATGACTTCTCTGCGCCCTTACAGGCGGACGATTATAATCCATAATGTTCCTTTCCTAAATATTCAGTGTTTCAACCTATCTTTTCTTTCCCATTGTTTGTTCCTGACCAAATCCTATGAAGGGTTCACTGGTTTCTGCCATTTGAAGCCGTTCTTCAAATTGGTTTTTTGGAAGCCGAGGGTTTGTTTCGGTGTGAATCCATCCATTTTTGTGGGCAATTTCTTGCCCACGCTTGTCTGCTTCAAACAGGTCTGTTGCCATGATTGAATAATTTTCCCTAACTCCTTGTTCATTAAAAAATACCAAATCAAATGTTTCTATTCTCATACGTTCTCCTCTCTCATGGAATCAATGTAGCATTGCCGAACCATTTCTTCGCTTCCTCATTACGTGGCTTTAAATTAAATTTGTCGCCGTCTTTTTCGATAGAATAGAGAAGCGCACCATCGGAATTAAGATTTTTAGGGGTAAAAGTAATGACTTTATTCCCTGACTTTTCTTCAATTTTGTAGGTATAAACCTCTAACGTGCCAAAAGATTTTAATTTCATCGTGTCTTCACTAAAACTTGCATCTGATGCAATGCCGTCATCAAGCTCTGAACTTAATGTCCATGTATTTCCCTGTAATTGGTTTGAATAACTGCTTCCACAGCCAGTGAGAACTGTTAAGAAACTGATTGATACAACTAAAAGTAATAATTTTTTAACCATTTTTATTCAACCTATCTTTTCTTTCCCTTTGTTTGTTCTTGACTAAAATCTAGGGAATTAGACTTACTCTCTGCTTTTTGAAGGCGCTCTTCAAATTTATTTTTGGGTGCTAGATAAGTTGAAGAAACGTAAGTCCACCCTTCAAGGTTGGCAATTATTTTTCCTCTTTCATCTGCCTTGCTGATGTCTTCATTTAAAAGTGTGTAGTGATGTTCTTTCCCTGATTTATCAATGAATTTTAAATCATATTTACCAAATGTCATGCTTTATTCTCCTTTATTGTTCCGTGTTCGATTAGTATTGCTTTGCCTTCATTGACTTGATTTAATATGGAATCTTCCTCAGTAATGATGATGCGGTAGTTAAACCAGTTTTCATCTGATGGACTTCGTGCAAGCAGATGTGCTTTAGGATGGTTAAAAGCATAATACTTTTGGTCTTTATAAACGTGTTCTCGTGTGATAAAAACAAGGCACTCGTCCCCATCAAGTTTGCCAATTTCGGCTTCTGTGAGGAGTTCACGACCTAATTTTTGTTTATTTTCTGAGCCGTTAGTTTTACCATTTGAGCCATTGGACTGACTATAATTCCGAATGGTCAAGGTTTGTTTTCCCTCACGACCTGAGAGAAATTTTCGAGTTTCAACTTCATCTCCACCCAAGAATAGTAAGGTGGCACAGTTATTGACAATGCCTGCCCATCCTCGTTGATACATGGTCTTTAACTGGTCAAGTGATTGAAGAATGATGGTAAAGGACATCTCACGCTTTCTAAAAGTCGCAAGCGCCTTATCAAAGTTAGGGATTTTACCAATATTGGCAAACTCATCAATCAAAAATCGGACATGAAGCAGTTTCTTATTGTCGGGCAGTTGAAGGAGACCTTTACGTACCTGGTCTGACTTTAATCTCAAGTTTTCCATGACCGTTGATAAAAAAATGGAAGCGATGAAGTTATAGGTAGAGTTTGTTTCAGGAATAGCAATAAAGACGGCTGTTTTTTCTTCGTTCCAGGAATCAATATCCATTGTGTCTTCTTCGACAATTTCTCTTACCTGTTCATGGTCAAAGACGGAATAACGAGCATTGGCAGTCGCAAGGACACTTGTTCGAGTGTCTGACTTAAAGCCATCATTAAATAATTGCCATTGACGGCAAGCATAATTATTGGGATGCTTTTCGTTTAATTCTGAGAACCATTCTTCGACTGGACTCGGTTTTTTCGGATTTTTACGCTCAACGTGCCTTAACATATCCGCAACCATACCTAAGTTTGGTGTATAGCCATTGTCTTTTCCGTCAAACCATAGAAAGGCAAGTAATGCACGTAAAAGAAGAGCTTCTGCTTGAATCCAAATGTCTTCTCCTTTTTGGTCGCCTTTTTTTGTTCCTTCTGTGATGGCTTCGAGGACACGGTCAATGTCTAATTCCGTTCTGATATAGTTAAATACGTTGAAATGATCAGTGTTTGATAAGGTATTCAAATCTAAGATTTTGATTTTATATTTTTCCTCAATTAGAAGATGTCCTAACTCATAAACAATCCCACCGTCTGGGTCAGTGACGATAAAAGAAGCGTTCGTCTGCATCAAATTTGTTTTTACATAAGCCAGTGTTTTAGAAGCCCCTGTGTCACCAATGACGATGACGTTTTTATTCTTTTGAAGTTTCTGAGGCAGGCGCTCATTGAAAAGACCAATTTCAACGTGTTGGCTAATGATCATGTTATTTGATTCCTCTTTGTCACGATACTTCATCATTTCCTGTAAAGTTGCAAAACGAGCCGAACCATGTTCTTCTTGTTCACGGTAGACACCTTTGTCGTTTTTATAAATATAGCCAAACAAAGCAAGAAGAAAGAACATCATGCCAAAACCTAAACTCCAAAGGTTAAGCTCAAAAAAATTTAAGAGATAGGTTTGAATATAGCTGTCTAGGTTATGCGTAGACAAGTACGCTTGCTTTTGAATAAAGTCCTTACCAGGTAATTTCATAAAGAAATTGGCTAAGACAATGCCAATAGGAAACAAAACCAACCCTAAAATAAAATAAGGCTTGAATTTCTTCTTGTAGGGTTGCCAGGCATCTTGCGCCAAACGTTCTTCTTTTTGTTTTTGCTTGATGTCGTCTTCGTTCATTTACGGCTCACACCCCCTTTTTCAAGGATTTCTTCGACCTGTTGGCTTGTGTCTTGAGAGAGATGCTTTTCAACTGTTTCAAGCCGTTCTTTGAAGGATATTTTTGAAGGATCTTTCAAAACTTTATTGGCAAAGGCATTCGGCTCGTTTGTAATGCTTGTAAAGACACGTTCTAGAGCGGTTTTTGCCAATTCACTGTCTTTTGTTTTGAAATAGACATTTGTCCCTTCGCTTGTTTCTTTAAAAGCAAAAGGAAGCCCTTGTTCTTTTAAGGCTTCCTTCACTTTGTTAAGGTCTACTTTTTGATTCAAGAATTGTGAAGTTACCTTGTCTTTACTGTTTAAGAGCTTGTAAAGTCCTGTTTCCCCTTTTAAAGGGAATTGATGCTCAAGCAGGGCATTTAACTTATCTGACGACAGTTGACTCAGACATTGAAGCAAACTTCTTAAAGTGGCAGTTCCTTGAATGTAAAATTTATCGAAAATCTCTTTTTGTTCCATGTGGTCTCCTTAACGTAAGCCAACGACTGCTCTTAGTGGGGCTTTGGTGTCGTGGAATTCAATGTCCTTGATGACTTGGTTATGTGCGGTATTAAAGCCAGTCAAGGCATCTTTCATGCTTGTTTTAAGTCCGTCATTGACTTCTTTTTGACGGATTTTTAATTCTTCAGCTTTGGCTTGATAGATCCGTTCCAATTGCTTGGTTTGGCGCTCTCTTTCAGCTTCAATATCAGAAGCAAGTTTTTCTTTTGAAGTTTGTGTTGCTTCTTCAATTTGTTCTTTTTCTGATTGACTGAACTGTGTATCAAGTGAGGCGAGTTTTTCTTTGTGACGGTTATTTTCTTCTGTCACAAGTTGATCTTTTTCTTGTTTGAGACTTGTTTTAATGTTTTCAAGTGTCACTTCAAGCGAAAGACTTGATTTTGCGGTCAATTCTTCTTCAATCTTGTCTCGCTTATCAAGCAATTTCATGTCTTCATCAATTTGGTTCTTTTCAGAAGAAACAAAACGGTCAAGCTGTTTTTTCATTTCTGCTTTTGCGGTCGCAATCACATCTTGAATGTCATCGTCAGAAGGAGTAACTGTTATCAATTCATCATCAATGATGGTGTTAGTATCATCATTTGAACTTTGTTCGTGTATGACTTCTTCAGGACTTTCTTTAGAACGAGTCGGAGCAGGTGCTTGTTCTTTTTGTTCAAGCAAAGCTTTAAGACGATTGATTTCATCTTCTTTTTCTGCCACGACACTGGCGACAGTATCTGCGACGATACTGGCAACCTCTTCACGTGTGAGGACTTCAGGTGCTGTTTCAGGCGATTGTTCAACAGGTGGGGCAACTTTTTCAGCGGTTTCTTCAAGCGCTGTACTTGGTTCGCTGTCCGCTTCTACGGCTTCATCGTCGAAACGTTCTACCACTTGAACAAAGGCAGGGTTAGCTTCTGCTTTGACCTTGTTTTCTTCTTGTGGCATGATTACTGGTGCTTTTGCTTCGAGTTTAAAATCAAGGGGCTTACGTGTATGGAAGTCATATAGAAGTGCATCGAAGTCCGTGTCTTCTGCCATTGGAAAATCTAAACGCATGGCATACAAGCGTGTGTCTTTCTTTTTGGTAGACAGGTACTTTTCCGCAAGTAAATGTCCGCTTTCTCCTGATGTGATGAACCGTTCATTTAATTCAATGACGGCATTGATGAGTTGATCAGCGCCTTCTACTTCTAATGGTTCGATGTTTTCCAGTTCTGTAATTTCAATATGGAATGTTTTTTTGTTAAAAAAGTTCATGAGTGGTCTCCTTCTGCTTTAATGTCTGAAATGAGTGATTTAAATTCGTCAAAAGTGAGTCCACTTTGAATCAGGCTTTCTGAGATGTACTGTGATTCCAACAGCTTCACTTCTTCCTCTTTTGTCTTAATGAGGGCTTGTTGCTTGGTTACGAGTGCTTTTGCCTTTTCGATTTCAGCTTCTGCTCTCATTTTCTTTTTTTCGATGTCGGTTAATTTTGTCATGACGACTCCTTTATTGATAGTTACGTTTTATGAAAACGTTTTTATGGTAAAATAGATGTAAAAATTGGTGATAAATGAGGTGATTTGATGAGTTATACTTACGAGAAAGTTTATGTTAATGATGCTTATCCATCAGTGACTGCAAAGCAGGCTAATGAAAATTTCGATGAAGGTAATCCTGGATTTACTAGGGAAACTAAGTTCTTTTGTAATAAGAATTGTAGTGCTGAAATTTCTTGTGCAAACTATACAGTAGATTTTAAAGATGATCGGAACAAAAATAAGAGAGCTCCTTATTTTGTAAACCGTAAACAAAATCCCCATGATAAAAATTGTAGTCGTTGGGAGTTGCTCCGAGAACGTAGAAGGGGACAACGAAAGCAACAAACTTTTTATAACCAAGAAGGTAACAAATATGTTATTGAGTTTTTACCTGGAGAAGGTTTGTTGCCTAGTGTTTCTATTCCTACGCATACAACTACAAATGAAGCTGGCTCGACTGCTAATCTTTCCAATTCAACAAAAACGAAATCTAGTTCTTCCCTATCACCACAAAATAGAACGAAACATCTTCATGATCTAAAAGAAATTATTGACCTTTTTGAAGAGTATCAAGATGGAAATAAATATATCGAGCTATTCGATAAGAATAGAGAAAAGATAAAATTTAGTGATATATTTGAAGAAATAGCCTGGGGCAAAGGTAAATCAACAAATGTATCAAATCTTTCAAAAATTTATTACGGCCAAGCGCATGCTTCAAATAAAGATGGATACATTGTCGTAACATTTTCAGGACCCATATCCCTGGGAATACACAAAGCTTTTGTCCAATTTAATATTTATGAAAATGATTGTAATAACAATGGTATGGAAGAATTTTATAAGCTTTTATCTCAGCTGGCAAACGATTTTGATAGTGACAAATTTAAACGTGAAAGTTACTTTACTTTATACTATGAAGGAACATTTACCATTAATGAAACAAAATATAAGACATTCATCAACATCAATCAACCTGAATTCAAATTCATCCTAGACCATATTCATGTCACACCTAATTAAAATTTAATAGTGGGTTTAAAGACTTAAAAATTTCTTTGACTGCCTCATCATGAACCAGTGGGTGAATACCTAACTCTTCAATTCTTTCCTCCCCAGAGCTATAAATTTCCAGCCAATTTGAATACAATTGGAAGAATAATAGGCGTGTTGATTTTTCCGTATACCACTCTTTTTCCTGAAGAAATGTGAAAATATCTTCAGGATTTTTTATTACAATTAGAAAAAAGTTTTCATCCGCAATCACGAGAAAGATTTTACATATGGAGTAATGTCCAGGATTTGTGTCAAACGGAACGTTTCCTGCACCAACCTCAGTGAATCGTCCTAAATTGGTAAATCCTTCTATTTCCAATGGATGAACATCGTTAGTTGTTGGCTCTAATTTAATAAATTTTATTTCTTTCATACTTTCTCTCCTATTCCTTTGAGGACGCATCTTCAAGACTCAATTCTGAACTGTAAGAGAGCTTGACTTGTTTCCAATTCTTTTGTTCGATGAATAGTTCAAAAATTTCCTTTGAAAAGAAATCATCAAACGACTTTCCATATTTGAGAATAAATGGATTTTCCGTTGTTTCCCAAATTACAAAACTATCAGGGAAGTAAAACACACTTCCATGACTTGGCATTTTTTCTGCTTTCAAATGCTCATCCAAAACTTTCCAAGAGAATTCCTCAGGGAAAGTCTCACTTAATTTGCCATCTTTAACATTGAGTACATTAACTTCTAATTCAATTTTCATGAGAATTCCTTTCTTATTTGCTTTCTTTTGGAGTTGATGAAGCTGTCGTTTGACTTGATGAAGTGCTTGAAGACGAGCTTGCAGTGTAATCATCTGAGCCTAGAATGGATTCTGTCGCAGACTCTGAGCCTGTTTTAAGCACCATTGACTCAATATCATTGACCAGATATTGATCTCCTGATTTTGTAAAGCTCAAACGGATGGTGTCTGAGTTTGCCTGGTCAATCACTGCCCCAACAGTTGAATTTAATTGTGAAAGCTGTGTATTGGTGTAAGTGACTACACAGATGGCAACCATATTCTTTTCATCGATATAATTGGTAGATTCTTTGAAAACTTGGTCAATCACATAGCCTTTATAGGCTTGATTGACTGGTAAATTTTCATCAGCTTGAGCTTCTTTAAACATTGCTTCTGTCATTAAAGGTTTATAGCGATTGCTGTTTTCTCCCAAGTCTTTTTTAGTGTAATAGGCAAGGAGAAAGCCGTTGACTGCCTTGTCTGACAGTTTTGTTTCTTGCTTCACTGTTTTGACTTGAGGAGTTTTTGTGCTTGCCTGTTTTGATATTTTGCCTGCTGTAAAGCTACCAAAGACCACAATAATGAGAACAAGCAAGGCAAGAAGGGCGAAACCTGCTTTTTTTATGAGATTTAATTTTTTTTGATTATACATTTGATTTCAGTCGTCTGACTTCCTTTCTAGTTAGTTGAAATGAATAAAGGTCATGCCTGCTTGTGGGGTAACCACTCGCCAATTCATAGAATAAAGCCCTTTCCAGTTCATTTCTGAGACAACGAACGTACCGTCCGCATTAACGAATTCCACAACCGCAACGTGTCCATACTGGTTATTGGCAACCGTAACACCTGGAAGGAAACTTACCGCATCCCCAACTTTTGGTGTTGAAGAAGCAGTCGCTCCAGGTGTCATCCGATAGTTTGTTCCCCATTGTCCGCCGTTACCCATGTAGGCATAGATATGATGTCCGAGTTGCGCTTCACGGTTATAAACGTACCAGGTACAATTGCCTAGTGCATAACCATTGCCTGCCCAACCTTGACCTTTACCCATTTCTTTTAAAGTAGGCAAAGGTTTGATTTTATCCTTGTACTTGTTATAGACTTCTTGGCTTGTGACACTGCCCATGTTTTGACTGTTATTCGTGAAGTAGTTGTACCAGTTTTGTGCAGATTGAACACGAGCCGACAACTTGTTTCCTGGATTACCTTCCCAATAATTAAGGAAATATTCCGTTAATTGAGGAACGCTTGAACCAACAATGTTTCCTGCGGTGTTTTTAAAAATGGTACGGCTGCCTGGTGAGTCACCATTCAAGATGAAGTCTAATTGCAGTTCTAAGTCATACCATTTCTTATTTTTGGCTTTGGCATAGTCACGTAAGGCTGTTTGTCTGCGTGAACCGTCTGCCGTATCTGTCCACTGTCCAAGTCCTAAACCACGATGAAGAATGTTTGGATATTTTCCGTTGTAGATTTCTTGTCCGCCCATGTTTAACCAGGCATCATCATCCCAACTTGAACCACTTGCCCCAACAGGTGGGTTAAGATAGTCCCCTTCTGCGGTTTTAGGATTGATGGATGACTCAATTTCCCAATTGCCTAAAATGGCTGAAATGCCTTCTCTGTGATAGCCTAATTTGGTAAGGATGTCATAGATTTTTTGAGCATTTTTTGCCATGTCTGAATCAGGATTAAAGTTGCTTAAGCCAATCGAGGTAAACTGCGTATAAGCCACCTTTGGAAAGTAAAAACCAGGATTGACAAATTCCCAAGACCGACTGTCCTCGTTGTATTTCTCGTAACTGATGCTTAAGGTGCTTCCAGTTGCTGTTCCTAGAAGGGCATTTGTTTTAACGTTATCTCCTTCTTTAAAGCGAGATGTCGTAATGCCTGAGACCGTTAAGCGTGCATCCCCTTTTTCAGTAATGACCAATTTGTCTTTTCCGACACTAACCTTCCCTTCCATTGGAGAAGTAATGTTTTGCCCTTGACTCACGCTTGTTTCAATGCTTGTATGGAGCTTGAGTTCTTCTCCATTTCGTTCATAACCAAACCTGCGGTTAATGGTTAAGACTTCTGTCGCAAAGGGAAATTCTAATTTTCCGTCCAAGCTGTCATAGCCAATTTCTGAAACGAGTTCTTGCATTTCCTCATAGTTATCTGTTGGGATGTAATACTTGGAATTAGAATCGGTCTCTAGTGCTTCCATTGTCTTTAGGTCATAATCAGGCGCACTGCCATTTAAAGCTGTCCACAAGCCTGTCGCATACTGTTTGAAGTTTTGATTGGCAAGTGAAGAGGTACTTTGTCCTTGAGGGACAATGGAGTCAATATCATAGTCCTCAAATTCATGGTTCATGTAAAACATGACTTCGTCCAAAGAAGTATAAAAACTATTGGTGGTATTGGTCTCTTGTGCATCAAGTTCCGTGAAGTAAGTCCAGGACTTGGTTAATTGGAAATCGTCCTGCTTGATAGGGGCAGATGACGAAGCAGTTAAAGCCCCCATCACAATGAAGAGAATCATCGAGATAAGGATGACAATCCATGTAATAGGGTTAGAAACTACAATGGCGACTGCTTTCGTAAGTTTTACTTTTCCTGTAAAAACTTGTTTTAAAGCTTCGACTCCCTTTTCGGCATCCTTACGTTTTTTGTAGGCTTGAAGACGGTTCTTGAAGTTTCTAGCTTTTTGTCGTGCCTGATTTTTTAAAGTCAGTTCTTCAGGGGTTCGGACAAAACCACGTTTTCGGATGAGATTATAGCTTCGATTGGTTAAGCCATAACCATGTCTCACAATATTCTTTGAAGCAAGCGCAGAAGCTTTGACCACATCACTGGTCATTTTCGTTTTGATTCTTGCCCCTTGAAGCTTGTGATATTGTTCTAAACCATCTGAAAGCACATCGTCTTGAGCCAGTGCTTTTTGAGCTTCTTGCGTTAGATTTTTCTTTGCCGATATTTTTGCCCCTGACTTCATCTTGTTTTTAAGGGCTTTAGGATCTCTTTTCTTTGCTTTTTTGTAGGTAAATTTGGCTTGTTGGGCTTCTTTTTTTGAAAGTTTTAATTTCGCACGAGCCTTTGACAAGTCTTTAACCTTAACGTTCCCCCCTTCTTTTTTAAGTTTTTTGAGTGAGGTCTTATGGATATAAGCATCACGCTTTTTTTCCATGTATTCTGCTTTACTTGCGATTTTTGCCCCATGTTTACTGCCTGATTTTTCCTCAAGTTCTGAAAGATGCACCTTTGCTTCTTTCTTTGAGGATGTTTTCTTAATATCCATTTTCCCCCTTTCTACGCATCGGTATTCATGAGTTCAAAGAGCTGAGTGTCATGTGGAATTGGATTTTCAAAAGGTACAACTGTCCCACCTGCATAGATTAAACCTGTCCCTTTCGGAATCCGCTCATTGGCATATTTTTCAAGTTCAGGTGTCAAAGTCAAAACAGTTTTCAAATGTTTTAAATCTACTGCTTTTTGTCGAAGAAGAACGATAAACTCACTGTTTGAAATCATCTTCTCCCCTGCTGAAACATCTAAAAGTGTTGAAATGTTTTGAGTAATCCCTGTTGGAATTGCCCCATATTTACGAACACGCGACCACAACTTCATGAACCAAGAGGCATTTTCTTCGGTGTCAAAATTTAGTTGCAATTCGTCAAACCAAAGCCATGTGGTTTGTTTGCCTTGCGCACTAACGACCTGTTTCCAAATTTGATCTAAGATGACCTTCATGGCAAAAGGCTTCATGCGTTCATCGAGGGCTTTGATATTGAAGATGATGAATTTTGCACTGAGGTCAATATTGGTTTCGTGAGCAAAAATGTTTTGTGAGCCTTTTGTGTATGGTTCTAAATTAAGAGACAGGCTTTTTGCGACTGCTTCAGGTTGTTCATCTAAAACTTGATGCCACTCTACTAAGGTTGGTGTTTTATCGCTATTTTCAAAGCGTTCATAAGTTAAGCGAGTCACACGGTCAACGATACTGGCATCCGCATCTGAAAATTCCTTCAAGACTGACTCGAATAAGCTTGCGAGCAAGTTCGACTTTTCTTTGACCAGGTCTTCTTGTTGGTCTTCTTTATCAAGCAGTGAAACATCTGCCATATCAAGAATATTGAGATGGTTTTTTGTTTTAGTTGAAATATCGAGAATTTGAGCGCCAAACACTTCGCCAATAGGAAGGTATTCACTCTCAGGATCGACAATGATCATACGGTCGTTATTATTTTTCAAAAGGTTAGAAATCATGTTCCATTTTGCGGTCATCCCTTTTCCTGAACCTGATGAACCTAGGATAAGCCCTGATGGAGTAATCAAATCTTTCTTACGGTCAATGGTAATCAAGTTATGACTCATTTGATTTTGTCCGTAATATTGACCTGTTTCGCTTTGAAGTTCCACGTTATTAAAGGGAATTTGAGTTGCCACATTGGCAGTGGTCATGTCACGCATATAAGCCATTTCCACATCCAAATAAGGTTTTCCAATAGGTAACATGGTATTAAGGGCTTCTTCTTGCATTTTATAAACGTCATCAAAGTGAACCTGTTCAGTTAAAGCAATGTCCTTAATGTCCTTAATTGCTTCGTCTAAGGCATCTTTGCTTTCTTCTACAACCATAACCGCAAAGATGCCTGAGAAGAGCTGTGCGCCATCTTGAAAGGCATCAAAGAGCTGTTTCGTCGTTTTCTTAATGTCAATTGCCAAGTCAGACACGCTGTCATCAGGAATTCCTTTTTTAAAGTTTTCCTTTTGTTGTTTAACAATGTCTGCACTGTTTAAAACTTGCTTGTTTTGAATGTCTTTTTTGGCTTGTACCATGTCGTAAGGTTTGGCATGAATACTAATCATCAGTTCATGACCTGATTCGCACAAGTTAGTGATGAGTCGGTCTTCCAGTTGATGTGGATATTCACGGATATAGATAACTTTTCCAAAATGGTTATCCATTTTGAAGTAGTCTTCAAAGAATTCCAAACGGTTTGGAGCAATAAAAGCTTTCTCACTCAAGCCTGAAATTTGAATGTCGTTATAAGTGACACGAACCTTCTTTTGTGGTCTTAAAATACCATTCAAGAGATGAAGTCGTTCCATATAGCCCAATGGCTTAATAGAAAGATTGGCATCACTGTCATTGAAGCGTTTTTCAAAGTTCGTTGCTAGATTTTTCAACTGTCGATTGGCTTGATCAGGACTACTGGCTTGTGTACTAAAAGTCGCATATTTCACTGTTTTGAAGTTTTTTTGGTCATGCAGGAAGTGGTCTGTGATAATCTGATTGACTTCCTCGCGGTAAACATCATTGGCATCATTTTGATAGTCCACTAAGAAGCTTTTCAAGGCACTAGAATGAATCCGTTGATTGAAGACCGTCAACTGATAGCGTGAGTTTTTATCAATCGAGTTGAGGGCTTCTTCATAACCTGAGATGATATTGACTTTTTCTTCATCTGAGTAAATGTCATAGTCAATATTGCCTAGTTCATAGGTTTTTGAATACTCATCATCCACCAAGTGAATGATGCCATTTGGTGTCATTTCTGTGAAGTTCAACGTATTTGTTGTGGTAGATGCCATATTAACCAGGCGCTCACGTTTTTTATTTTTTAGGTCTGCTTGTTTTTTCTTGTTTGTTCTTCTTAATAAATTCACTGGAATCATATCTCCTTATCTTTTCATTGACCAAGTAACGGTCTTGATATTTCAAAAAGAAATCTAAGTCCTTCTTGAAACTTTCCCATTTCCCAAAAGCAACCAAAACAGGTGGTGTTATGAGGATTAAAGCCGTTAGAATGGATGCAATCCAAAACCAAATGCCTTCCACAAAAAACACTTCTACACCAATTAAAACGATGCCTGGAATGATTTGTACAATCATTTTTAATTGCTTTTTATTGATGCCCCAACGGTAAGTTGGTTCAAATTTTGATAAATCTTTATTAAATTCTGAGTAAATACCCATTTATACCCCCATCCAACGTTTGACCATGTTCTGAGAACCAATCAAAAGTATAATAAATATGACTGACTTTGCGATGACGATAAACAAAGCCAATACATTTTCTACAAATGTTCCACTTGCGACTAAATCAAACATATCGTTTGAAATGAGTGCAGGGTAGAGTTTTAAAATGAGGACAAGTAAGAAGCCCTGGAATATCAAAGCGACAAAGCCCCTAATAAAGTTCGTGGCAACGTTCTTCCACTCATCACTCACGTAAGCACTCAAGAGAATAGGTGCAACACCTTTATAAATATAAAGGGTAAAGAAACGTAGAAAGACTAAGATTTTAGCAACAATGGTAGATGCCCAAATGAAGAAATAAGCAATCATTTGCATGCCATATATCAAGCCCTTTTGAAGGAAGTTCAATTCCCCTTTAATCTCAGGAATCACTGTTTCAGGAGAACTATTAGTGGTTACTGTTTTATCAATCAACCATCCAATCGCACTATTTAACCACACAATCGCATCAATGATTTGACCACTCATCATGACCAAAGCAAAGGCAATAAAATATTTCAAGCCCACAAGGATGAATAAATTGATATTCATTTTTCCTTGTTCTTGGGCAAACATTCGATTAGTGTTTGCGAGTTCCATATACATTAAGGTTGCGAGAATCACTAAAGCGACTGGAATTAAGGCTTTAGATACCGCATCTGTTAAAGCATAAACTGTGGGATTATAATCTTTTAGACTCGATAGAATTTGATTGATCGTTGATGATTCAACTTTCATTCTATTTCCCTTCTAAAATTTAATGTTTTGGATGGCTGCGATAATCGCCGCCGTTACCCCTGCGGAAATGCCAGCCATAATCCCACCTGAGACCATTGACTCGACACCTTCATCAACTTTATTTCCGTTACCGTTTTTCCGACCTGTAAAGAAGTTCATTGCGCCTGTCAAGACGGAGAACAAACCAATAACCGCAAAAACACCACCTACAACACCAACTAATTTTGTTAAAACATCCATTTTTTCTTTTCTCCTTAATCTTCTGTGTAACCTTGTTCATCAAGGTATTCTTCTTCTTGTAAAAAACTTGTTATAGCAGGTTTTACTTCCCCTTGCCAGTCATCTTCTTCAACCAGGATATAAACTGCTTTTTCTTTAAGGAAGTCTGCGGTTTTTTGGTTGTAATCAAAGTCCATATCAGGAATTTCTTCCCCATTGTCTTCGATTGAAGCGAGGATGCAATTCATGTTGTTTTCAGTGTAGGGAGTGTCAAAGACTAAATGATAATAGCCGATTTGTCCCTCATCGCCTGCGATTTGAAGCACCAGTTTCTTCTTTTTTGTTTTTGTCTTTTCAAGATACACATTCTTGATTACTGCTTCGTATGAACCTGGTTCAAAGCTAATTTTCTTTTCTTTTTTTTGCCCACTGCTTGTAGGTCTTGCATATTTTGGCATGAATTCTCCTTTTTTAATTTTGTTTAAAAAGTTCTTACAGTTTTAATTCCCCAATAAGGGTAATCTTTATTTTGATGATTATGCATCATTTTCCTTTCTTATTTTTTGAGTTTACGATGCCATTTGCGATAAGCCATCATGACTTTATCTTTGTTTAAAAAGGCATAAAAGAGACCTGACAAACCAATGAGGATTACACCATAAATGGCATAAAGTCCTGTGTTATTTTCGCCAGTTTTTGGTAAAACTGACTCTATAAGTGTTGGTACTTTTCCAAACCACTTGTCCTTGTCCCCAACTTTTTTGCCTGATGTTACACCAATACCAGTGACTGAAATTTCATCCGAGTGGAGTGTGTTTGTAGGCAAAGCTCCTAGCGTGCCAGTCCCTTGAATACTTTCTTTTGGTTGAAGCACAAGGAACGTACCATCCGCATTGATGAATTGACCGTCTTTATTCAAGCTAATTGCTTTATCCTTATAAGTCCAAGTGATTTTGCTTACATCAACACTTCCGTCAGTTGTTTTATCAACTGGGGCGACTTTTGTTAAGGCTTCTGAACCATTATTAGTGATCAAAAATTTAATGGTAGTAGACTTTCCACTTGCAACAGAGTAAGCTGTGGCACTAGTGTCGTGGTCATTCTTACCTGCGTTGTTGTCTTTATCGGTATTGTTGCCGTTTCCGACTGAACCAAATTCATCATTTGTTTTTTCAACGTCGATACTTGGTTTTGGTGTTTTTCCGTACCACTTGTCGTGGTCTTTGACTTCTTTTTGGGAAGTTACTCCAATACCTGTAACTGTCGCATCATCTGCGTGTAAGCTGTCAATCGCTCCAAGCGTTCCCTCTGCAGTAATGCTTTCGCCTTGTTTGAGGACAACCAGTTTGCCATCTTCCGTAGTCAACTGACCTTCACTGTTGACTTTCAGTTTTGTTTCGCCGAAAGCAAACGTAATGCCTTTCACATCCACTTTACCGACCGTTGTTTTATCAACCACCTTAATTTTGGTTAAATCTTCAGAGCCATTGTTTGTAATTCTAAAGAAGATTTTAGTTGGCTGACCTGCTTTCACATCAAAGGCAGTTGACTCAGTGTCATGGTCATTGACACCAATGTTATTGTCTTTGTCTTGGTTATTGCCATTGCCTGCGTTGGGAATAGAGTCGTTAGCTTTTTCAATGTCGATGCTAGGTTTGGTTGGTTCTTTTGGTGTTTCGTTATCCGTGAATGTTCCAAGATTGAGTTTAATCATTGACACGTTGCCATCGACTAACTTGCTTGCATCAATTTCATGGCTAGAAATCAACTGACCGCTTTCTTTCCAACGGAATGTAATCACGTACTTATCAGGCGCACCATCAAGGGTTACCTTATTCATTTCAATCAAAATATCATCGACTGCTTTAGTGCCTTCAGGGACTACGGTTTGGTGCATGGTGTAGTTCCCAATCGCAACGTTTGAGAATGAACCTTGTCCGTCTGAAGTATAACCGTCCGCATCTACTGTTGAACCAGTAACGGTTGTATCATTGGCATTGTCATACTCCGTATTGATTGCTTTAGTACCATCGTCTGTTGGTTTCAGTTCAAACTTCGCACCATTTTCTTTGGTCAATGAACCGTCATGACCAAGAGCCTTAAGGAAACGGAAACTGAACCGCAGTACGTTATTTTCTGTGTTGTGGTTAACATCAATGACTTTGGTTTCATCATCCGTTTTCATAACGATAAACGGATATTCAGTGGTATCACGTGTGTAGCCGTAAGGGGCTTGAGTTTCTTTGCGGTAGTAATAACCTTCAGGCAAGTTTTTCACTTGAATTTGACGCTTATCATCTACTCGTAAGGTCAACGCATCTTTTTCAGTCGCAAGTTTATTTGTAACAACTGTCCCTTTTAGAACTTCGATAGGGTTCTTTTCAAATCCGTCTGAAAGCAAAACAATGTCGTCTTTATGATGAATGACTTCGCCCTTAGCATTGGTTACATCTTTGGCATAATAGATAGACCAGTCAGAACCGCTCAGAGTTGCGTTCCCTTGCGTTTCAGTGTTCTTGGTATCTTGGTCATTCTTTTGCAATTCAAAGTCGCCTGTGACCTCTGTATTCGTTCCTGAGACATTTTCCCAGTCGATTGTTTGGTCTGCGCCTTGATAGGTAAATTCAACCGTCTTATCTTCAAAAGTATTTGCAAAACCATCTGAAGAAGTGATTTCCTTAACTGTGTAGGTTTGACCGATAACCAGTGGGCTAGCAGTTGGATCATCTGTAGAACTTGCGATACCTTTTTCATCTGTCGTGATTGTTTGAAGAACGTTACCGTCTTTATCTGAAATAGTAAAGACATTGCCTTTAAGTGTGTAAAGGCTGTTCAACATATCAACACCCGACCAAAGTCCAGTTTTAGCGATTTTCACTCCGCCCACCTGCTTGTTATCTGTGAAATTAGCTGTCGCAATACCTGTCGTGCCACCAACAATAGTAGATGAGATTGGGTCATTAACGAGCTTACCTTCCGCATTGGTATGACCTAGCGTGTAAGGTTCAGGGACAGAAGTTTCAACATCTTTAACGATAAAACCGATTGGCACGTAATCTTTAATATAAATTGTTCCGTCTTTACCAGTGGTTAGGTTTTTAGCAACACCATTTTTAAAGACTGCTTTGTTTCCTGTGTCCTTGCCATTGGCATCTAAAATAGGGAAGGAACCGTTAAAGTCGGTTGCGACCGTTTTACCATCTGCCTTGTAGACCGTTTCATCAAAAGTGACACCTGCGATAGCACCAGAGCCTTGATTTTCATGTTGCTTGGTTTGTGTCTTGACAATTTTATGAGACCCTTTAAGGTTCAACTGGAAGTTGAGTTTACCGAATAGGTTAGCAACTATATCGTAGTGCGTACCTTCGTTTGGATCACCTAGCCCTGCTTGGTCGGTAAAGTTGACACCAATAGAGTTCCATTGTTTTATGGCAATGTAAGAACCTTTATTAAGGTTTTTGCCATCTGAAACGGTTGTACCTGCACCATTAAATGAAAGCCCCTCACCGTTGATAGATAGGGAAGTATCATTTGAAACAATGACTCCATAAAGTCCTTCCTTACCTACATTGGCAAGTTGATAACCATCTATATCGGACACCTTCATTGCCATAATGGTCTGGTCGTTTGGCAACGCTTCGCCAGTGTCATGGTTACGCAAAGTGACTGTGTACTGTACGTTGTCCATCCAACCCAAGTTTGCCCCAACAACCGTTGACCCATCTCCTCCTGATGAACCACCCTCGCTTGAACCACCTGAAGATGTTCCGCCGGATTGGATTGGTGTCACTCCGAGCGAGAGGGTGGAACCTTGATTTTTAGCAGAGAAAATAACGCCTGCATTACTTGCAGGACTAACAAGATTTACACCATTGATTGTGACCTGTAAATCTACATTAATCGTCTTATCAGTTTCTAAATCCTTGACTGTACCGACATTAACAATTCGGACTGCACCAGTACCATCAATTGGCAACTGAACACCTAAGTCATTGCCATTAAAGCCATCGACGTATAGTGATTTTGGATTTCCGTTGACATCTGAGAAAATCGTATTGCCTTTAGAGTCAACCCACGAACTTAGGGGCTGTATCGTACCACTTGAAGCGTTAGCTAGACTAGTATTAGCTCCCCACTGAATATCTTGAACCAAATAGCGTGGTTGATTGGAAATCTCTCGTGTAATCGAGTCTACCGTATTTTGAAAGGCAGTTGATGATGTGTCGTTGTTGCTTGCTTTGATAACAGGAATCGTGCCATTAATTTTGCCAAATAAACTGTCGCCTGCCGATAACTCAAGAGCTTTGGCATGGAGCGGAGTTTGATTTGACAAATAAAGGACACCACCTGTCGCACCAATCATAAGTGCAAGGGCAGTACCACAAGCAAAGAGGTGTTTGTGTTTTCCATTTTTCTTCATGAAAAATTCTCCTTTGAATAAGAAAAACTGCCTTTTCAAAAAAGGCAGTTGTTTAATCGGACATAGTTTTATGTCGTTTCGGACAATTATTTGTAAGAGAAAAAGCAATCTCAATAAAGAAATTGCTTTTTAATTTTATTAGATTTTATTTCCACCAACTTGGAGCTTCTGTTTGGTTACCAGCTTGAGTTTCAGCCTGTGTTAATTTATCAGAAGCTTCTTTAGAATTTCCGTAAGCACCACTGTAGGTTGTGCTACCTGAACTTGATGAACTTCCTGCGTTTGAAGTAGAACCGCTTTGGCTAGCTCCTGACTTCGCATAGTTGCCTGAGTTTGAATAGCCACTTGAGTTTGAACCATTGGCATTCGTCCAACCACCGCTTGAGCTATTACTAGAATTTGAATTAGAACCACTTGCTTGTTTTGCACTTGCTTTGGCTTGTTCGCTTGCTTTAGCCTGTGCTTGTTCAGCTTGTGCTTTCGCACTTGCGGTAGCAACTGCTTTAGCGTTGTCCGCTTGTTTAGTGCTTTCTGTAACCTTGTTTTGAAGTGCTGTCAAGGTTGCTTTATCACTTGCATTAGTCAATTTGTTCAATGCTTGTTGGGCGGTTGCTTTTTTCGTGTCGTTCATGGCATCCGCTTGATAATCTGCGACTGCCTTTTTGGCTTGATTGATAAGGTCTAAACGACTTTGAACTGCTTTAAGGGAAGTGGTGGTTTGTTTGACGATCGTTTCGTTCTTAACATTTTTCATTGCCGTTTGAACAGCTTTAATGTTGTCTGCATTAGGTTCTTTCACTGCCTTAGCAAGAGCTTCGCTTAATACGATTTCTGCACTAGCTTCTTTTTCTTTTTCAACTTTCAAAGCTTTTGCTTTGGCATCTGCGACCTTTTTGTCATGTGCTTTTTGAGTTGCGACTTCTTGGGCTTGTGCCGCATTGTTATTGTGAACCGCAAGTGCTGTTCCACCACCGCCTAAAACAAGGACAGACAGAACGACTACACCAGTGATTTTTTGTTTTTTATTCCAATCTTTAATCTTTTTCATGCTTTTTCTCCTTATGCACCAACTTCTTCAATGCTTATGGTACTGACCTGACTTCCGTCAATGGTTGCCTTGTTTCGGTCATCCCAAATGGAAATGACCTCTTGAAAATATTTTGCTTGGTTAATTTGTTCCAGTGTTTCTTTTGCTTGTGCTTCGTCCTTAAATTTTAAAAGGATGTATTCAGGATTATTGTGAAACAAGATGGTGAGATTGAACATCATTTCTGTTTTCATTACCGACACTAGATGTGGGATAATTTTTTCTTTTTCCATAGTCTCTCCTTTCAAAATGAATATTATTTTTCTATCTCTAGTGTAACACCTTTGTGTCTTTATTACAATCAGATGTTTTATGTATTTGTTGCCTTTGTTTACTTGAGTCACGGTGATATTCACCTAGCGGATCTCTTAACATGATTTGTTTGTCGTTGAGTTGTTCAAATTCGTTTTTTAATTCTTCTAGTCCGTGCGAAGCTTGACCTGCAAGGAAATAGGATACTTGTATGATTTCTCTTTTATGCGCCTTTACAATAACAATCGCCCCTTTCTGTATTAAAAAAAGCGTCTCCGCTTTAGTCAATAAAACTACCTATAGACGAAGGGTGTGTTCCCTTCCAGTACATTCCCTAAGGTGTCTAAGGGATGCCTGCCTGACCTTTATCTAGATGAAAAGAGTGTCATCGTCCTGTCTCATTCACAACAGCCAAGCGTGGGTTCATGGGCGCGCTCTTTGGTGGGGTTGTTGAACCTTCTTCGGGATTTTGAGGGGCTTCCTTTTCAACTGGCTATTCATACCAGGGATGCTAGAAGATTGTCAGAACCTTTTGTAGTAAGGTTAGACCTTTTGTTATTGTAATGACATCTGAATCACAAGTGAATGGTTTGAGATTTTTGTCGCAAAATGTTACAATAACAGTATTCTACGTTGTTATGCAACATTTTGAAAGATGCCCTTGGTAAGCTTTCAGAGATGAGGGACTTCCGTTTTTTTGACTTTCTAGTCAAAAACTAGAAGCCCTCTTTTTTTGTTGGGAATACTTTAATGTTCCCTGTGAATATATAATACTACTTTAAGTTGTGTATGTCAATACTTTTTAAGGATAAAAAATGAAGTTTTCTAATAGATTAAAAAAATTAAGAAAAGAGCTAGATTTATCTCAAACGGAACTAGCAAATAAAATTGGTGTTTCATATCAAGCTATTCAAAAATACGAATTGGAAAAAGGGAAGCCTAGAGCCAAGAACATCGAAGCACTAGCTAATTTTTTCAATGTTTCAATAAGCTATTTATTAGGGGAGTCAAATTTAAGACAAGGCGATAAAATAACTCAAATTATGGAAGAACTGAGTATACCTCGCCAAGAAAAAACAATAAATTTTGCTGAAAACCAATTAAATGAGCAAACAGAAGAAAATAAAATCATTCAGTTTAATGCTTCACTTTGTCCATACCGTGTAATCGAGCAAGCTCTATCCGCAGGCACTGGTTTTGGGTATACAGATGATGTTAGTTACAGTACAGTCTATTGGCATGAAGAATTAAAGTATGATTTAGCCACTTGGATCAATGGTAATTCAATGGAACCAGATTTTCATAATGGCGAAGTTGTGTTAATTAAAAAACAAGACCAAGCAGATTATGAAGGACAGGTCTGTGCAGTAGATTGGGATGGCAATTCCTATATCAAAAAAGTCTATATGGAAGAGGAAGGCTTAGTCCTTCGTTCCATCAATCCTATTTACGATGATAAATTTGCAAGTTGGGATGAGCAACCAAGAATTATTGGTATTGTGACAGCTCATTTTAAGCCTGAAAGAAAAAAATAAAAAAGAAGGGGACAAAAGTCCCCTTTTATATTTTATACTATATATTTTGTCTTTTGTTCTTTTGGGCGAAAAAAAAGTCAGTGTTTGCAAGGCTTAACACGATAACATACCTTAAAAAAACTGGGCATATACCTTAAAAAAACTGGGCATATACCTTAAAAAAACTGGGCATATACCTTAATTTATTTTGACTTTTAAGGTGTATTGGATTATAATAAAAGCATAGGAATTTCCTACAAAAGATTGTTCCTATGCTTTCCCACAATACCCACAAAGGAGTACCTATATGCCTATTATAACAAAAAAAGAACGGATTAGCCATATGACTGAACTTAAAGATCGTAAAGTCGTCCAACATAATGACTTAATCACTAGTGTGGCGAAAATGGATAAAACGCCACTTAAAATATTTGAGTTGGCTGTCTCATGTATTGATACAGAAAATCCACCAAAGGATAACATCATTTATTTATCTAAATCAGAACTTTATTCCTTTTTTGAAGCATCTGATAAAGATAAAGGAACACGTTTTAAAAATGTAATGAAAACGATGGTGAAAGAATCAGTTTTTCAAACTAAAGTCGATGATAAAGAAGTGGTATTTGCACCAATATCTTATGTTGAATGGAAAGACCGAAATGATGAAGTTGGAATTGAATTTAGCAAACGTATAATGCCATATATTATTGAGTTAAAAAGAAACTTTACGCAATATGCCATTATTGATATTATGAATCTTGAAAGTAAGTATAGTATTATTCTCTATAAGTGGTTTTCTATGAATTTTAACCAATTTGAAAAATATGAATTAAAGGGAAATCGCACTCAAAAACAGCTAAAAGAATATCAAAATCCAAAGATTTCAATTAGAGAATTAAGGGCATTGACAGATACTTTAAAAGAATATCCAAGATTTGATAATTTTGAAAGCTATATAATAAAAAATAGTTTAAAAGACATTGAAAAAAACACTCATTTTATTGTTTACTATGACAAAATAAAAAAAGGACGTTCAATTACAGATATTCAATTTCATATTGAAAAGAAAGCTCACTGGAAAGATGAAGAATACAAACGGAATGATGAAGTTGCTCAATTATCTGTAGAAAATAAAGAAAGGACACGTTTAGAATATTACGCTTTAGGTATGTCTAGTCCCTATACAGAACAACTTATCACAGACAACTTAATCACTGCTCTTGATACAATCAATCAAGAAACGATTATAGGACTTTCTAAGCACGTTTACCCTCTTTATGATGAATTAGTCAAGGAAAACGGAAAAGTGGCTCTGAGGGAACATTTAGGCTATGTCAGCGACAATATGGTCGATTATACTGCAAGCAAAAAGAATATTGTTAAGTATTTACAGATTTCAGCACAACAATATCTTGATAATGGAGTGGGTACAATCGTTTCAGAAAATAAACAACAGCGAGCGGAAGAAAAGAAAGCCACAAGACGAAAACCAGTTAAAGAAGTTCCTGAATGGTCAAACGCAAAATATGTTGAAAGCACTTCGGATGAAGAACAAGCAAGGTTTGCTGAATGGCAAAAAAATATGAAACAATCAAGAAAAGATACTAATTATTAGTATCTTTTTAGGTAATCATACATACAATAAAAAAGTATAAGTATATTTAACAAATATATTTATACTTTTACTTGACACTCAATATTTATAATGATACAATATACGTATACATAATAAATATAATTTCATCGTAAAGGAGATAAAATGATGAATATAACAACATTTTCAGCGATTAAAGGTGGAGTTGGAAAAACAACTTTAGCCTATAATTATGGAGAATATTTGGCGAGTAAAGGCAAAAAAGTATTGTTTTTTGATTTTGACCATCAGTGTAATTTATCTCAAATATATAATATTTATGATAATGAGGATTCTGTTGGAAATATTTTTATAGGAAAAGGAAAAGTGATTCCAAGAGTTATAACTGACAATATAAGTATTATTGCAGGAGACACTCGATTAGATACTATTGAAAAAGATATCGAGAACAAAACAAATAAGAATATGTTATTCTATCTTTGGCTTTCTGATAATTATGAAAGATTAGAACTAGAAACATATGACCATCTTATAATAGATACACATCCAGATTTTTCGACAGCAACAAAAAATGCACTCATAGTTAGTAACTCAATTATTAGTCCTATTACTCCTAGTGAACATGGCTTTAATGCGAAATTTAATTTAGAGGCACGCATAGAAGAACTAAAAAGTGAAGCGATTGATTATGCGACAAGAAAATCGTATTTTACAGCGAAATTATTTTATGTAGCTAATATGGTAAAACATAATACGAAATCTTCTCATGAGTTGTTAAATGCGTTAGAAAATGATAATTCAGTAATTGGAGTAATTCCTGAAAAGGAACTTTTTAATAGAAGTACACTTGATAGGCTTTCCATTTCTGCATTACAAAATGATAAAAATGTATTCAACAAGCAAAAGCAATTCTTTGAAAGTATCGATATAACATTTTCTGAAATAACAAACAGAATAACTAATGTTTAATAAAAAAATAAATATATGTATGAATATTAAATATATGTCATATTTATAATGGTAAGTATAACATATGTTGAACATATATAAGTAGACTCGTAAGTATAGGAGAATTAAAATGGCATTTGAACCTAATAACACAAAAATAACAAATTCGATAAAAAATCAGAATCAGATAACAAAAGACAAAACAGAAGAACTAGACATCCCAAGTTTCGTAGATGATGTAGAGAAAACAAAAAATTATACTTTTAGTTTGCAGCCATCTGTAAGGAAAAAATTGAATTTAATCGCAAAAGAACAAGGATATCCATCAGCTTCGAGATTTTTCAATGATTTAATTAAAAATATGAAATAAAAAAGTCTAGAAATAGACTTTTTTTTTGAAAAAATAAAGTATAATTGTTCTATGATAAAACAAGGCTATTTTGATTATGAAAAAGAACCGAGAAGGGCAATTCTTTTTGAAGATGTGAAGTCAAATTATGCTTCAATTGAATGTGTTCAACGAGGCTTGCCACCTCTTACAACCTCGTTGTGTGTGATGAGCAGGGCTGACAATTCCTACGGTCTAACATTAGCTTCAAGTCCAAAGTTCAAAGAAGTTTTTGGCAAATCAAACGTGAGTCGTGCCAGGGATTTCCCTTTCCATCTAGAAAGTAGAAAATTTAACTATTCCGCATGGTATAAGACACATACAGACATTTATGGACAAAGAACAGAGCCGACAGTAGAATACGTTGCATTTACCGAGTCATGGGCTAAACGAACCTATATTGTCCCACCACAAATGGCATTATATATCGAATACAATATCAAGATGAACCGTATTTTGCAGAATTATACTTCGATAGAAGAAATACATTCTTACTCGATTGATGAGTCCTTTCTTGATGTTACGGAATCCTTAGATCTTTTCTTTCCTGATGTTAAGAATAGATATGAACAGATTGACCTAATAGCTCAGAAACTCCAAAGAGAAGTCTATGAAACACTAGGATTGTATGTTACCGTTGGTATGGGAGACAATCCATTACTTGCAAAGCTTGCAATGGATAATTACGCAAAACACACTTCTAATATGAGGGCATTAATTCATTATGAAGATGTTCCTGAAAAAGTCTGGACACTTCCAAAAATGACTGATTTTTGGGGCATTGGTAAAGGACTTGAAAAACGGTTCAACAGACTAGGTGGTTCTGTTGCAAAGTTTTTCTTTAAGTCTATTTTAGTGTAAAATGAAGAAAAAAGATAGTGAGGTTAGGGAATATGAACCATTTTAAAGGCAAGCAATTTCAAAAAGACGTAATTATTGTTGCAGTAGGTTACTATCTCCGTTATAATTTGAGCTATCGTGACGTTCAAGAAATTCTTTATGAACGAGGAATACAGGTGAGTCACACTACTATTTATCGTTGGGTGCAGGAATACAGTAAAGTTCTCTACCACCTTTGGAAAAAGAAAAATAGACAATCCTTCTCTTCCTGGAAAATGGACGCAACCTATATCAAAATTAAAGGGAAGTGGCATTATCTCTACCGAGCAATTGATGCGGATGGCTTAACTTTAGATATTTGGTTGCGAAAGAAAAGAGATACTCAAGCAGCCTATGCTTTTTTAAAGCGACTTCATAAACAATTTGGTCAACCGAGAGTTGTTGTGACCGATAAAGCACCTTCTATAGCTTCTGCGTTTAGAAAATTACAGAAAAATGGTTTATATACTAAGACCGAGCATCGAACGGTTAAGTATCTTAACAATTTAATTGAACAAGATCACCGCTCAATTAAACGTCGCAATAAATTTTATCGAAGTCTACGCACTGCCTCAACTACGATCAATGGTATGGAGACAATTCGAGGAATATACAAAAAGAACCGAAGAAATGGAACGCTCTTCGGCTTTTCGGTGTCTACTGAAATCAAGGTATTAATGGGAATACCAGCCTAAGATATTTGGAGTTCAGAGAGGGCGCGTTTGATTTTCAAACTTCGCAACAGAACCCATAACATCACCTCCCTTAATAAGGACACCTCTTTTTGCACCATTACCGATTCCTGCAACATTTGAAACAGGCGCACCAATCACGAGGGCACCAGGACAACCGAGTACGAGAATCGTGATGGCTAGCTCTAGATTATGACTAAAAACCCAAGCAATAGCTGCAATAACAAGTACCGCTGGCGTGTAATACTTAGCAAAGCGGTCGATGAATTTCTCAGCAGGAGATTTGGTATCTTGGGCTTCTTCAACCAGTTCAATGATTTTACCAAAAGTTGTATCTTCACCAACTTTTTCTGCTTCTACGTAAATTGTACCATTTTCTAAGATAGAACCTGCAAAAACCTTAGCACCAGTTTCCTTTCTGATTTCACGTGATTCACCTGTGATGCTGGCTTCGTTGACATAGCCAGACCCTTGGTAAATATGACCATCAACAGGAACTTGACGTCCTGTTTTTACTAAAAGTTTATCACCAATTTCAACTTCATCAATATCTATTTCTTCGCCATCAGCAGATAGGGCTGTGCTGGGTGCCATATTCGTGAGTTCTTTGATACTTGATCGCGTTTTTTCAAGCGTTTTTTTCTCCAAAAATCCACCGAAAGCGAAGAGAAAAGTGACAATTGCTGATTCTTCATATTCACCGATGAACAAAGCACCGATAACTGCAATAGAAACTAGCAGGTCAATCGAAATTTGTTTCACTTTGATTGCTTGATAGGCATGAATTGCAACAGGTATAAAACCGATAATACTTGCAATAATCATTGTCGAATTCCAAATCCATATTTGATTTACACCATATTTACCAAGGTATCCGAGTACAATGAGAATGGCTGAGAGGATAACCAAGTGATTACTGTGTTGTTGAAGTCGTTTTTGAAAGTTCAGTGTTATTTTTGCCATATTTTCTACTTCCTTTAATCTTCTTTATGATACTAGTATAGCGCTACCCTTACAGATAAAAATTGATAACTATCAAGAAAATAAAACGATTGAAAAAAGTCATATAATAAGGGAAAATGACTTGCTGCAAACAAGTCCAATATAGCCGAGTAAAAGTCGGTGGTCGTATTTAGTTCGAGAACCGTTAACTAGACAAAGTTGAGACGGTTCTTATTTTTGGTGATTTTTTAATCAACAAGATGACAAACGTAAGCAAGCTGATTAGGAAACTACAAATTGCAGTCACTAACATACCTTTATTTCTGTAGATACCGAGAAGCCGAAGAGTGTTCCCTCCCTTTCAGTGTGGTTGAAGAAGTCCGGAGGATTCGATAAATGGATCGTGTAATTGCTAAAAATTGTATGTCAGAAGTTATATTTGGCAACAACAAAAAAAGTAGTCGTTTTTGGACGACTACTAAGTTCTAAACATTCATTACCCAAAATCAATTTGGTCTAATATGTTCTCTCGACTTGCTTGGTCCAATCCAAGATATGCTAAAGTCATGGCTTCGCTTGAATGGTTTAATAAATGCATGACTAAACCAATATTATAATTCGACTGCGTATAAACACGATAAGCGCCTGTTTTACGCATGGTATGCGTCCCTAGATAGTTGATTCCTAAAAGATCACCAACACGTGCCATGACCTTATAAAATTGCTTTTCGGTGATGTGACGGTCTGGGTGAGTCGTTGAGGGAAACAACCACTCAGAATTAAGATTTTGTTGGACCAGCCAATCATGATAAATTAATAAATCTTGTTGTACTGGTTTCAAATATAACGTATTCGCTTTTCCTGTTTTTTGATCATGAATAAAAGCGGTTTGTTTAACCGTTCCATCAGGATTAAAGACATCTGATTTTTTAAGTTTCATGACATCACTTACCCTTAAGAGAGTGGCTTTCCCCACTTGAAAGATGGTGTAATTGCGACGCCCTGCACGAAAACTATCAAGCAAGGTATCTTGAACCATTTTTAAAATGTTTGAATCTTTGATGGGGAGGACGATTTGTTGAACCATATGAATTACCACCTTTCAAATATAACTTTTTTTCCAGTCAGTTCAGCTAATTTTTTGATTTGATTGTATAAGCCTATTTTTGAAAAATTAACATACATATGGTATTTAGTTAGTTCTATTGGTTTAGTCAACTTCGTCCCTTTAGCTGATATATGTTCTCTATTGCCAAGTATTTGTACTGTATTGGGTTCATTAGGACTCATTAAAGGAATCAATTTATCCGACTCTGCGGATAATACTAAATTAGAAACTAATTGCGTAAATATATCTCTATATGATTTCCCAGTATATAATGATTCTCCAAATATGATTGATATATGACTATTTAGAGTTGAGTTGTCACTATTATCTTCAGTTTGAATGTGTTCTGAATCAAATAAATCGATATTGGCAACATCATTCAATAGTTTCTCAACCTTATTCCATAATGACAGAGCTGAAAATTTGCTTAATTTATCAATATAGCTTTTATTTCCTTGAGTGCTATTATCTAAATCAATATTAGCAGTATTCATTTTTTCAATGATTAAACGTTCTAAAAGATCTAGTTGTGCTTTAGATAGATGCCCATCTTCACGTCCAAAAAATATTAATTTGTTCCACCATGGTTTATTTGTATTGTGTTGTTGTAACCTAGAAAAAATAGAATTAGAGGCTTGACCTACATAACGTTTATTATCTCCTAGTAATATATATATACCTGGTTTTTGAGATTCCTCAATTAATTGAATTGCTGGTAAATCGTCTTTATTGGCAATAACTACAAAAGTAGGTTCATCATAAAAAATAGAAATATTATCATTTCCAGATTCTCGATTAATAAATATATGGTATGGCATAACGTCCTCCTTTTGGGGTTATTATAACATTAAAATAAATAAACAGCCCCTATAATCTAGAATTTGGATTATAGGGGCTGTTTTTATTTGATTTCTTAGGGGTTATTATCTAATTATAGACCCTAAACAAACATCTTTTGTAAAAAGCCTTTTTTCTGTTCTTTAAGCAAATCTAATTTACGCTGATGAAGAGTGATAGTGTTGTCTAATTGTTGGAAGAATGAGCCGATTTTTTGTTGTTCTTCATAACTAGGATAATCTATAAAAAATTCTTTCATTTCGGAAGACAAAATATGTTTAATTGTATTACCTGTCGTTATCTTGTCTAATTTTATTTTAGATTTGTAAGTTTGGAATTGATAATTCAAGAAAAATGAATCAGTTTTTTCTTTGTAATCTGTAAACATAATGAGAGCATGAGCTGCCGTCCCATCCAGTTCTTGTGGGATTACTGCTGTGTGTCCAACATGCCCAGATTGAACCATTACTATGTCACCTGTATGAAGCAATTTGTCAGTTTGCTTATTATAAAATTCATCATTGATAAACACTTCAGTATCTCTATTAATTTGACCGTTTTTAATATTATTTGATTCTAAATAGAAATGGCCAGCATCAACATAGTAAGGGGTAGCAGTTCCAACAAATGCATTTCTTATTTTATTAAATATAGTATCCAACTTACGCTGTTCCCAATCGTCAGCAACCCCCGCAAATCGCAATTCAGGAACTTTTTCCCCATTTTTAGGGAACATTTTTTGTAAGTACCCTTTTTTCTGTTCTTTGAGCAAATCTAACTTATGTTGATGAAGAGCGATAGTGTCATCTAATTGTTTGAAGAATGAACCAATTTTAGCTTGCTCATCGCTCCTTGGTACACTAATCGTAAATACATCTAGAAAGTCTTTTTGGACGTGTGGTATATTAGGCGTCCTATAATTGTTATAGATATTATCTTGGTAACGTTTCAAATATTGGTAAACAAATTTTGAGTCAGCGGAAGTCCTGTAAGCCTTTAGTGTAGAGCCTAAGGACCCTTCAAATCCATGATAAACAGTTCCTGCTTTTGATCCATCCCAGAGAATTAAAACATCATCTAACATTACATCTTTAAGACCGTTAGTTAATATTGCTTGGCCACCATTCAACCTTGATGTATCAAGATATTCAACATCTCCAGGTGCTAATTTTTCAAATTGAGCCTTACCTTTTATCTGCTTTTCAACGACATCTTTTAACTTACGCTCTTCCCAATCATCCGTAAATCCTGGAAACCTTAATTCTGGAGCCTTTACTTTTTCTTTCATTTCAACACTCCCAGTTCCTTAAAGTAGTTTGCTAAGGTTTGGTTAGCTTTCGCAATCTCTGCGTCTACTTCATCTATTTGACCTTGAATCGCCCCTAAATCAATCGATTCTTCCTCTTCAAAGGTATCCACATAACGCGGAATATTTAAGTTGTAATCATTCTCAATGACTTCCTCAAGCGTTGCTAAGTGGCTATATTTATCAACCGCCTTGCGATGAATGACTGTTTCAGTGATCTTGTCAATATCTTCTGGACGCAATTGCTTTTGATTCTTCATCTTTTCAAAGCCTTGACTGGCATCCACAAAAAGAATATCCGAATTTGCTCGATTCTTTTTAAGAATTAAGACACAAACAGGAATGCCTGTGTTCAAAAAAAGTTTATCTGGAAAACCAATCACCGCTTCAATTTGATGTTTATCAATCAAAGCTTTTCGAATCCGTCCTTCCGCAGCGCCTCTAAACAAGACTCCGTGTGGGAGGATAATGGCCACGCGGCCACTCTCTTTGGTATGGTACAAACAATGCAACAAGAAAGAATAGTCCGCTTTGGTTTTTGGCGCAATGCCATATTCACGAAAACGTGGGTCATCTTCTCGATCCTTATTATTCCAATGGGCAGAATAAGGTGGATTAGCCATCACTGCGTCAAACATTCGAGGCGTATCTTTCCCCTCAATGACTCCATCGGGCCAATCGCTCTCCAATGTGTCCGCATGATGGATTTGAATATCATTGTATTCAATATTATGCATCATTAAATTCATTCGAGCCAATCGGTAAGGGGTGGCATCTTTTTCTTGACCAAAGTATTTAATCGCTCCCCTTTGATTCGAATGTTTCATATGACTGGCGGTAGTAATTAAGAGAGAAGCTGAACCGACCGCTGGATCATAAATAGAGAAATTGTCTTCGTCGGCCTTACCAAAAGTCAAAATACGAGCCATGACCTCTGAAATTTCTTTGGGAGTATAGTATTGTCCCATGTCTGAGGCCAATACGGTCGCAAACTTTTCTAACAAGTATTCATAGATATCTGAAACCGTGTCCCCTCCTGTAGAGAGATCAAACTCGGGGGCAGAGAGTAACTCAATCATCGAGATCATCACACTTGCTCGAGCTTGCGCATTACTTCCTAAATCAGAACTATCAAAACGCATCCCATCAAAGATACCTTCAAAATCATCTTTCGCTTCAAAAGCAATTTGCTGATTAAAATGGCCAAATGTATCTGAAATCATTGGAATGTTAAATCGTTCTTCATGAATGGCAGCTTCCCAATCTTTAAAAAATTCCTTAGGCTGGATGGCATAACCAAGCTTTTGTTTCATATAATCTAAGGCTCTTACAGGATCTTGACCATAAACATTTTCCCAAGTGTCGCCTCGTAAAACTTCTCCCAGCCATTGTGTGGCCTTTTCTGATAAATATTTATAAAATAGTAAGCCAAAAATGTAGTCTTTATAGGCGGTTAAACCAATCTGTCCTCGGGTTTGATTTAAGAGGGCCCACATTTTATTTTTTTGTTCATTTGATAATGCCATTTTATTCGCTCCTTATTTCTTGCGAGTATTTTTAATTTTTTATAGTGAATTGAAGAAGCTCATTAAGGCAGTCTCAAATTCTGAGGCTCCAAAAAAGCTTAAGTTTTCCTCTGCTTCAATTTCTGAAACAAGCGCTGATAATTGAGAATTGTCTACTAGGCTGTGACCTGGTAAGAAAAGATCAAAGGCTTGGACAATACGATTGCCATTGACTTTTTGATTGGCCGCCCATCGACGGATTTTTAACTCTTGTCGATCCGAGCGTTTGTGCTTTCTTTGATCTTCCAAGGTTGCTTTCGTAAAGTGTTCCTTAATTTCCCCAGATTCTATATCTACGATAATATCCTTGATCTCTTGTTGGCTCATTTCATCCAATGGGAGAATATGTTTTTCAATTGAAGCTTTGTTTTCAGGAGTTTTCTGATCCATGAAGAGGTTTAAGAGATCAACCAGCCAATCGTAGTCAATAATCTCATGGTCATATAAAGATAAGCCCACTCTAATTTCTGTGAGGTCTGGACGCTCCTCTTCGGGCAATTTTTCTCTAGCATCATTAAGCCTTGCTTGCAAAGCCCCAAACTCCTCAAAATTAGAAATATCAAGTCGAACTTTTTCACCAGTAGCTTCTCCTTGAGCATCTAATAGGTCAATTTCGCTCCCTAATTCATAGCCTTGTTGAACCAATTGTTGAATCTTATTTTGTGTTTCTAGCCCTAGCCTTACAAATTGTTTTAAATCTTTCTCACCACGAGGAATTTGACTAAAATCTTCTCCCGCAAACGCTTTTAGTTCTTGAACAGCGGTTGTTAATTTTTGGATTTGATGACTTTGGGGTTCTGCCAGGATATGCTCGTATTCTAAGGATTGGATATCTTCATTTTTTGAGTCTTCATCTGCTTCCTGAAGCGTATCATTCCCCCCTCGTGTATAAATCCGAAGAGCATTTTCTACAAAAGACTTCATTTGTTCGCCTTGACGATAGAACCGAACTTTTCCGTGAGGTTTACTGTTCAAGTGAAACGTTCGATTGGTCCGGGACATCGCTTGGATTAACATCCCTTCTCTCAGCTGTTTATCCATATAAATCGTATTAATATATTTTGAGTCAAATCCTGTCAGAAGTTGGTCCGAGACAATCACTAGATCTAATCGGTCCTCATCTTTTCCTTGGTTATATGGTTTTTTACGAGCGAGCCGTTTAGTGATATCAATCATGTAGGCCCGTGCCGGATCTTGAGCATTTAAAAGACTAGGGACATTGAAGCAACTACTGTATTCTTTGATCGCTTTTTTTAAGGCTTCATTCTGTTCTTTTGTTCCAGGTTGATTAGATTCATCTCGAGAAAAAGTCATTGCTACCCTCAAATGAGGGGCTTTTTCTTTAAAAAGATTGTAGTAATGAACCACGGCTTGCTTTCCTGAAACAGCTAACATCGCCTGAAAAACATTCTTTTCTCGTTTGCCAGCGTTCAAAGCCCCACTTGACGTTTTGTCCCAGTGGTTTAAGATGTCTTGGACCACTTGTTCTCGATAAACATGACTTTGATAAACTTCTTTTTCATAATCTTTTTCGGAATATTTTTCGTCAAGTGCTTCAATTTCAATCGTGGGATTAAAGTAGGTGATATCAAACCCTAACACGTTTCCGTCTCCAATCGCATCCTTGATGGTATAAGTATGGAGTCTCTTCCCAAAAATATCATGGGTTGAAATGTCTCGAGTGGTTTGAACATCATTAATCTCATCACTATAAAAATTAGGGGTTCCAGTAAACCCAAACCATGTCGTTTTTTGAAAGGCACCTTTAATAAGCTGAACCGATTCTCCATTGGCACTTCGATGTGCTTCATCCATAATAATAACGTTTCGATCGGTATTTTTTAGCCCATTTTTAACGGCTTTTGTTAAACCTTGGACAGAAATTAATAAAATCTGTGAAGCGCCTTTATGGCTCAACTCTCGTTTTAACTCCCTACCATTTACTTTTTTAATTCTATTTTTAAATTGAATGTAAGCAAAGTCTTTAAAGTTTTCTAGCGTTTGATCCACTAAGTCCACACGATCAACAATAAATAAAACATTTTTTACTTTAGGGGCAGCCGCTAGTAGCTGGGCTACTTTAAAAGAGGTCACCGTTTTACCCGATCCAGTGGTATGCCAGATATAGCCCCCTTCCTTTTGAATGTAGTCGTTATGTTCCATTTCTTTCATACGCTGTAAAATCGCTCTTGTGGCTTGAATTTGATAACTTCTCATCACCATCAAATTACTATTGGAAGCATCTGGAATCATGTTCACGGTCACTAGTCGATGAAGTGCAGGGATTCCTAACACTTGATGGGCAAAGACAAACGCATCAGTGATATCTTTCTGTTGCTCATCTCGCCAACCAAAGACAAAAGTTTTGTTATAATTTTCAAGACGATTAGGACGGGCAAAATAGTTGGCAGAGTGTTGACTCAAGATAAATTGAACTTGAACAAAAGCAAATAAGCCCTCATATATCCCTTCTGCGTGATACCCTTTTAATTGCTCAAAAGCGCCCCATTGGTTTTGTAAGTGTTCATCTTTTTCTTCAATATGCGCTACTGGGATTCCGTTGATAAGCAAGGCTAAATCAATAATTCTTTTGCTCGCTAGTCCATGAGGAAGCTCATCAAAAATCACTTGGCTGACGACTTCATAGCGTGACCGACCACCAGCTACATCATCTTCATAAAAAATCTCTACTTCTAAGTTGGAGCCGTCATCTCGTGTTATAGGAATAGAGCCGACCCCCCCTGCCCCTACCAATAAAAGTTGAGCATCATAAGGCGTTTTAATCCTTTGAACTTCTTGCATCACTAAGCCAAATTCAACATCAGACAAAGGTTTGCCATTTAATTTATAAGCATTAATTTCATTAAGAACCTCACGCCAGTGCGCTTCTAAGACCTTAAGGGGGACATAAGATAAATCTTTACGATAGGTCCATCCTTCTGCTTCTAGTTTTTTGATTAAAGCAGCTTCAAATTTTGCTTCTGCCATTCCTTTTTCTCCCTCTCAATAATGCATGATTTTTGTTATATTTATTTTACCAGTTTATATGAGTTTTAG
Organism: Lactococcus sp. dk101; assembly: GCF_009601055.1. Taxonomy (GTDB): domain Bacteria; phylum Bacillota; class Bacilli; order Lactobacillales; family Streptococcaceae; genus Lactococcus. The sequence goes on along the minus strand of NZ_WITI01000009.1, from coordinate 5,849 downwards.
GTGAAATTTTATTAGATGATATTTATATCATATTTCAAAATTGATAATATATAAGATAAATAATATTAAATCAGTTTTTTATGCTATTTGTCTTTTACATATAATCTGATGTTATCCTTAAATCTTAGAGTCATTATTGTATAATTTACACAAAGGAAAAAAACATGCAAAAACGATACTCAAAAGAATTTAAAGAAACCCTTATTGACTTCTACCGTTCTGGGCAATCCGTTACACAGCTTTCTAAAGAATACAGCGTGTCTCCTGCAACAATTTATAAATGGATCGACCTCTACTCTAAGTCTAATGAAAGCTCAGTTTCTAAAGCTGATTTTCTAGAATTAAAAAGACAACTAGCAAAAGTTAAGGAAGAACGAGACATCTTAAAAAAAGTATTGACCATATTCGCCGAGAAAAAGAAGTGAGTGCTGCGGATATGACTCAAACCATTAAAACTTTAGCACTCAATGTCAGGCTCAGCTGTCAACTTCTTGGTGTCCCTGAATCAAGTTATTATGAACGGATCAATCGACGTCCTTCCAAAACTCAATTACGGAGGCAACACTTGGCAATTAAGATTGTCCAACTTTTCAAGGCGAATCGGGGAATCTATGGGGCACCTAAGATTCAGCACCTCTTACTAAATCAAGGGGAAAAAGTAGGGTTAAACCTCGTACAAAAAATAATGAAACAACTTCAGATCAAGTCAGTCGTCGTTAAAAAATTTAAACCAGGACACTCCGTTAGGGATGGCATTAAAAGAAAGAACCTCATACAAAATGAGCCTACAAAGAAAAATAAGGTTTGGTCAACCGATATTACTTATATCCCGACTCAACAAGGCTGGGCTTATCTCTCAACCATTATGGATCGTTACACTAAAAAAGTCATTGCTTGGGATTTAGACAAGCGAATGACTGTAGAATTAGTACAAAGGACTTTGATTAAGGCATTGGAATCACAAAACTATCCAGAAGCTGTTATTCTTCATTCTGACCAAGGAAGTCAGTATACAAGTCATGAGTATGAAGAGACAATAAAAAATTCTGGACTCACCCACTCCTTCAGTCGTAAGGGGTATCCTTATCATAATGCCAGTCTTGAATCTTGGCATGGACATTTAAAAAGAGAGTGGGTGTATCAATTTAAATATAAGAACTTTGAAGAAGCCTATCAGAGTATTTTCTGGTACATTGAAGCCTTTTATAATTCAAAACGAATCCATCAAAGTTTAGGCTATCTTACACCTAATCAATTTGAAAAAGGAATTGCTTAAAATAAATACATTAAAATTCTACGTTTGTGACTCTAAAAACTTGACTTAACGTCAGAGGGTCTTTTTTTTGTTTCTAAAAAAATTTTTGAAATATATTTACCTAAAATTCCGATACAAAATAGTTGGATGGCACCAATAAATAATATGATAATCACCATACTTGTCCATCCATCAACTTGATCACCAAATATAATTTTTCGAATAAAAACAAATATCATCCCAACAAAAGAAATAAGAAATGCAAGCATTCCACTATATGTCGCTATATTCAGTAATGCTTCTGAAAAATTTATAAATCCCTCGATAGAATATTTAAATAGACTCCAAAAATTCCAGGATGTTTTTCCGGCCACACGCTCTTCGTTTTCAAAATCAATGTAGTAGGTATCGTATCCTACCCATGAAAAAATACCTTTAGAAAATCGATTTACTTCCTGAACATTTAGAACACTGTCAACGACTTGTCTAGTCATCATCCTATAATCTCTTGCACCATTAACAATCGGTGTTTCTGATATGTGACTCATAATTTTATAAAAAAGGTTAGCACAAAAAGAGCGAAAGCGTGGTTCACCTTCTCGGTTAATCCGTCTCGTGCCAACAACATCGTAACCCTCTTTAATTTTTTCATACATGTTACCAAGGATTTTTGGTGGATCTTGGAGATCTACATCCATTACAACTATGAAATCCCCACTTGAAAATCTTAATCCTGCTAATAATGCGCTCTCTTTTCCAAAATTTCTTGAAAATGAGATATAATGTATGTTTTTAACAACGCTAATTTTTTTTAGAACTTTCAACGTATTATCTTTAGAACCGTCGTTGACAAAAATATATTCAAAGTCAAGTTGTTCAGATAGCTGCCACTCATATTTTTGTGTTTCTTTTATAAATAATTTGATTGTTTCTTCCTCATTGTAGCATGGAATAACAAGCGATAATATTTTTTTCATATCTTCAGGATCTCCATAAGTAAAAATAACAAAAAGAGAAGCGTTAGTCAACAGTTAACTTATAGATAACTTAAATTGATACTTACTTTGTTGTTAGATTTGAAGTTAAGATAGATACGTCATTAATCACCAATAATCACTCTTTAACGGTTAAAAAATGATATAAAGGAAAAAAGGTTCTGTTGCAAAGTTGTATAAAAACAAAATTTCTTATCTATTTGTTTTATGCATAAGCAGATATACCCATTAACACCTTAATTTCAGTAGATACCGAAAATATGAAGAGCATTCCATTTCTTCGGTTCTTTTTGTATATTCCTCGGATTGCCTCCAATCGTGATTTATTGTTCTTATAAAAAAGTTTTTCTTAAGTCTCATTTTGTGAAATAAGTGGGAAATGTAGACTATCAAAAAACTGGCATTTTGAAGGCTAATAAGCTTAACAATTTTTTGATTATTCGAAAACTAAAAATCATAAAACAATAAGTGATAAAAATCGAAAAAAGATGCAAAATAAGCTCTAATCGTTGTCATTCAATTTAATATTTTTCACATTTAAAGACTAAAAAAAAAACTAAAATATGTTTAAACATTAAATTGTTCTCATTTTACAAAACTAAAAGAATACTAAAAGGGTCCGGCGTTAAAGCATTTTAAAACTAAAATAACACTAAAATATGAGAAAAATCTGTTATCACTCTAAAACGAGTCGCACTGCGGCTTTACCCCTATTGTGGGTACAGTTTTCCTTATGCTCTTACATAAAAAAGAGGCTCAAAAAATAAGAATGAGAAGAAAATAAGAAAACAAGTGCTTTTTTCAAACAAATAAAAAAGAGAACTCCTTTTTATGATAAGCTGATATAGAAGCATAAGACAAAAAAAGGAGGCCTTTTTATTTTATGATGTGCTCAAAAAAAATTATTTTATAGGGATTTGGGGATTGCCCCAAATCATGATAAGAAAGTGAATTTACCAGGTAACGAGAGTTTCCTAGTAAAAGATACTTTTACCCGTAAGTGACCAGTCACTTGCTATGCTCGCCTGAGAAAGAGAGGGAGAAAAAAATGGAAAATAAAACCTATAGCTTATCCGAACTTGCTAGGGAATTTAAAAGCTCAGAAGACCTGATAAATGTTCACATCAAATCCTTGCCTGCTCAGGAATTTTCTAAAGATGAGCAAGGAAGAATTGTCATTTCTGAAGTTGGAAAGAACATTATCAAAGACAAACTGATTAAGTCAGACGACACCTCTGCTTTTCAAAAACAAGTCCTGCAGAAATTAACAAGAATTCAGGAGCAATTAGAACAACTGACATCAAGTAACAAGCAAAACAAGCCGGTTTCATTTGGTGATGACCTTTCTGGCCTCTCAGAAGCCATTGGAGACATTCCAGAGGCATTACGGTGGAAAACTGCATACGAAGACTTAGAACGGCTCACAAGGGCAACAGAGGCGAACTATGATGTTCTAAACAATAAACTGATGGCACTGGCCCAAACTGTGACACCTTTACCCAATGGTCACATCAAACTTGATCTTTTTCTTTTAGAATCGCTGCTTTCTGAGGTGAAACACAACCATACTTCAGAAAATGAATCAGACAATCCTCTCCTTTAGGAGAATCATTGAACTATTTATGTTTTATTACAAAGTTCTTCTATTAGTTTTTTATCATGTAACATCAAAATATAAATGACCATAAAAAATCTTTTTTATTTAAACCATTTGGAAAAAAAACCTTGTTTTTTTGTTTGTTCTTGTTGAAAAGTTTCTGTTGAGAGTGGATCTTCTTCTTCTGTTTTAGACTCTTCAAGTAGTTTAATTTTTTCTTGAGCTTGAAGAGTTAAAATTTGTTGGTTTTCAAGCAACTTTTGAATTTGAGCTATTTGCTTATCTTTTTCTTTGATTTGATTATTCTTTTCACCGATTTCTTTTTTTAAAAAATCAAAAACAATGTCAAACTCTGAATTTAACTCACTTTCTTTATCCTCTTTCGTTGTTTTTTGTTCTTTATTGTCGATATTTGTCGATATTTGCTGTTCCGCTTGGCTTTTATTGTCGATATTTTCCGGTATTTGTTGATCCAAAATATTTTTTATTGTCGATATTTGTCGATATTTGTCGATATTTGTCGCTGTTGGATCTAACAAGCCCATCTCTATTTTTATATTTATTATATCTATTTCACTTAATACATATCTATTGCCTCTTTTTGTGGGCTTTTGATTATCTGGTAATTTGTCTATTATCTGTTGGATTCTTTGTTTCGAAACTCCAATCTCATCCGCTAATATTCTAACAGTTTTCTCAATCATATTTTTTCCTTTTTTTTCATTTTATCATTTTTATTAAAAATAAAAAATAATGCGAAGCATTTTTATTTATATTATATATTTTATCTTTTATTCTTTTAAGAAGAATAAAAGGTAGTGTTTTCAAGTATTAGGACGATAATACCGATAGGAAAAACAATGTATACCGATAGGAAAAACAATGTATACCGATAGGAAAAACAATGTATAAAGATAGATTTTTTTTTATTAACTATCGCTATTGTGATATAATAAAGTATTAGGAAATTCAAATTAAAAAATATTCCTGTGTCAGTTAAACAATAATCAATTGATCGTTGTTACTTTAATTAAATCAACAAAGAGAGATTAAATAATGGAAGATTTAAAAAGCAGAAAAATAGTCGAGCACAATGATTTAATTACATCTATTGCTAAAATGGATAAAACACCTATGAAAATATTTGAATTAGCAGTTTCTTGTATCAATACAGAAAACCCACCGAAAGATAATATTGTGTATGTATCAAAGATGGAACTTTTTTCTTTTTTTGATGTGAGCGATGAAGGAAAACATTCAAGATTCAAAAAATCTGTCGAAAAAATGCAAAAACAAGCCTTTTTTCAAATTAAAATTGAAAAAAATAAAGGTTATGAATTTGAAAGTATTGTTCCAATTCCCTACGTAAAATGGAATGACTATAATGATGAAGTAACAATAAGATTTGATTCAGCTATCATGCCATATTTAATTGATTTAAAAAGTAACTTCACTCAATATGCCTTGACAGATATAATGGAATTAAATTCAAAATACAGCATTATCCTTTACAGATGGCTTTCTATGAATTATAATCAATACGAAAATTATAAATATAAAAACATTAGAACACAGAAGCAGTTAAATGAATTCAAAAATCCCAAAATTCAGGTAACAGACTTAAGAACAATGACTGATACGATTGACGAATATAAAGCTATGAATAACTTTACTAAAGAGGTTATAAAAAAGGGAATTGATGAGATTACTAGCAAAACTCATTTTGATGTTACCTACGAAAAGATTAAAAAAGGCCGTTCAGTGTCAGAAATCCAGTTTCATATTGAAAAGAAAGTGAACTGGAAAGATGAAGAGTATAAGAGAAATGATACGAAAGCTCAATTGTCAATTGAAATCAAAGAAAAAGAACAGAATGACTTGCTTGCTAAAGCTATCTCAAATCCTTATACCATGCAGCTAATTACTGCAGGATTACTCTTTGCTACTGACATGGCTAAACAGAAAACGCTTATTGGCCTCTCTGAGCACGTTTATCCTCTTT
>NZ_WITI01000008.1 GCF_009601055.1 Lactococcus sp. dk101 | reverse complement strand
AACAAAAACTTTGGGAAGTGTGCTATAATCGTTCATATCAGTCATGCCCTTTCTAAACTTAGTTGGTTAAGAATAGAATAGCATGGCTGGTTTTATTTTGCATTAAAATCAACTAGCAATTCGGGTAGTATTTTTATATTTTTTAGTGATAAAATTAAACGTTAAATAAATTTAAGGAGATTAAATGTCTAAAGTTACAAATATAAGCAAAAAAGTAGATGAAAAATTTGTTAGTGATCCCTATTTTGAAAAAAAGCATTTCGGTTTGAAATTCTATCAAACTCTAATTGCAATTTTGGGGTGGTTTGGTGTTATCTTGCCTTTCCTTTGGTTGATGGTGCCTTTTCTTTCTTCACATCCTGATTATCCGATAAATTTTTTATATTATAAAGAAGAACTTCCAACTTTTCAATTTTTGGCTCTTTTTTTAGGGATCATTTTTGTTGCGATTTTAATTTTATACATTTCCTTAACCCTCAAAAACAATGATAATTATAAAAATAAACTATCAACTCAGATTAAATTCAATGAAGATCAAGTTGAAATCAGAAAAAGAATTTTGGAAAATGAGTACACGAAGCGCTTTGGAAGTGCGGAATTCAGAAAGTCAGTAAAGAGTTATACCATCAAAGAAGAACAAAATTTTGACACGCATTTTGTCCAAGAATTATACAGAATAGGAGAAGAATAAATTGATAAACCTTGTTAACACTGGATTTCCAGTATTGGATATTACCCTAACTGTATTATTCTTAATTCTTATCACCTATCCAATCATCGGTGCTTTTCATGGTTTATTGGAGCCTTCTGCTACAATAAAATATTCAAATACAAACAAAAGGAATGGTTTGAAATTCCTTCTGAAATTGAACCCCTCATTACCATCATGGTTCCTGTCCATAATGAAGAAGTTGTCATTAAAGACACGATTGACTACTTGATGACCAAGCTTAACTACAGCAATTATGAAGTTTTGGTCATGGATGACGGATCGACTGACAGTAGTCCAGAAATTTTAAAAGCTCTTCAAGAAAATTATGATAAATTACGGGTCATTAGAGTTGAAAAAAATAAAGGAAAGGCCCATGCCTTTAACCTCGGTATTGCCTTTGCAAACGGAAAATTGATTTTGAGTAATGATGCAGATACAGTTCCTGAACCCGATGCTCTGAAACGCTATATTAACCTGATGACACGTCCAGAAAGTCGAAATATTGCTGCCATTACTGCCAATATGGATGTCCAAAATCGAACAACACTTTTGGGAAAATCTCAAACCGTTGAATTTTCCAGTATTGTAGGGATCATCAAACGGACGCAACTCGGTGTTCTTGGGAGCCTCTATGCCTATAGCGGTGCTAATACAATGTATCGGAAAGATGCCCTAATCGACGTTGGACTTTTCCGTCAAGATAGAGCGACTGAAGACATCAGTATTGCTTGGGATCATCAAACGAATGGTTGGCTATCTATTTTTGCTGCTGATATCATGTTTTATATGGAAGTTCCAGAAACTTTAAGTAGCCTATATAATCAACGTAAAAGATGGGCAAAAGGTGGAACAGAAGTTTGGTTAACCAACTTTAAAAAAGTCTTTTTCCGTCCTTTTGAACACATTGGAAGAACGGTCATGTTTATCGACCAAACTTTTAGTATCGTATGGTCATTCTTTTTCTGGATTAGCTCAATTATTTATCTGATTACCTTGTTCACTTTTGCTTTCCAAGGAAATTTTGAACGTGTCTATCACATGATTACGATGGCCTTTATTTTTGTATGTTTTGAAATGGTAGCTGGTACTCTTCAACTTTTAGCCTCACTTATCATTGATGACCAGGCACGAAAATTCAAATACATGCTCTTTGCACCGCTTTATATGTTGCTTTTTTGGATGGTCAATGCCCTAACAATCGTAACAACATTTGTCCCAGCAGTAAAAACAATCTTAGGATTGGGTTCTGGAACATGGAAGTCTCCTGAAAGAAAAGGCCTCCAGAATCGGACAAACGGCTAAGAAAAAAATATCAATTATCTTTAATTTTTGACTCAGTTAGATAATTCTGATAAAATCAGAATTATTAGAAATGGAGTGCTTCAATGAGACAAGATTCATCAAAAACAAGTCGAGAAGGAAAACAAATTGTTCTGTATCTCTTATGGGGAGCCTTGACTGTAGCCGCAAATCTCATCATTTTTTACCTCTTGAATAATAAGTTAGGGATGGCTTATCAAGCCGCAGAAATTATTGATTGGATTATCATTTTATTTATTTCCTTTTTTGTCAATAAAGTGCTGGTCTTTAAATCAACGACCCACCTTAACTTACGCGAATTCTTATATTATGCTTCCTCAAGACTTTGTACGCTCCTTGTGGAACTTGCACTTTTATGGTTCTTTATCAGCTTATTAAAAAATGACGCCATGGTCAGTAAAGTCATTTCACATGGCACCGCGCTAATTCTTAATTATTTATTTAGTAGAATTATCTTTAATAATAAAAAAGCAACCTCAGCTCATTAAAACGGAAAGTAAGTGATTTCTAACAGATTTTACTTGCTTTTTTTGTTGTGATTTCTAAAGGCTAGTCTCCCTGATAGATAGGAGTTCATTTCATATATTTCTGTCCAACTGAATTTATATGTTTGATAATCTATCCATAATAAGATATTATTAAATCATAAAATTAAATTATTATTATAAAATATTTAAAATAAATTTAATATTAGTCAAAGGAGTTTGGTGTGAAATTTGAAAATCTACTCGATAAAAGAGAACAAATGCAAGTCGAATTGTTGAGACGGCTCATACAAACTAATGGACGTACCTCAATTCAAAAATTAGCGCTCGACTGCAATATTTCACGTCCTTCTCTAGATACATACTTGCAGAGCCTTGAGGATTTAGGAAGTCAAATGGGAAAGTCCATTTCTATCAGTCGCTTAGAAAATGACGTTGTTTTAGAACTAGATAAGCGTCTGTCTTTTAATGAAATTGTCGAATTTTTACTCCTTGATGCAACAAAATATCGCTTCATGAGGCTACTTCTTGAAAATCAAGAGCTGAACATGATTGATTTATCCGAGAAACTCCTTGTCAGTGAATCGACACTTTTTCGAAAAATCAAAGAGTTGAATCATGACCTCAAAGAATTCAATCTCCAGATCAAAAATAATAAACTGATTGGAAATGAAGAACAGATTCGCTACTTTTATTTTCTGCTTTTCAATGGCGTGCAAAAAGGAAAACGACCTGCTTATCTGCTACGAACAGAAGAAAAAACCAAATTTATATTGCATGCGGAAGAAAGTTTGCGTTTAAGTTTTTCAGAAGTGAATAAAGATCAGATTTCATGCTGGATGGGGATTGCCGAACAGAGAAATAAATTCACTGCCATTAAAAAGGAATTTTTATTAGCGCAAAAGCAGATTTATCAGAATGATCATCTCTATCAACTCTTAGATTCCCTTTTTTATCAAGAAATCTATCAAAATTCAGACATCAATCATTGCGAAACCATGCTTTTTTATAGCTTTTGTGTTTCATTCTTTATTTTGAATCAGGAAGATGATTACCGCTTTAATATTTTTCGGAGTAAACAAATCCCTGCTGTCATGCTTAATGTGACTATTAGAGAAAAAATGCTTGCCCATTATCACATCTGACGCCTAGGCATTGCAGATGAAAAAGCACTTGAATATCAGTTAGCTCAGGTAAATAACCGCTATTATTTCTTTACTGGTAGTCTGACTTTCGTGGATCAAAAGATCATTTTATCAGCACAAGAAAAAATGCTAAAAGCAAATCTCGTTCAGTTTTTAGAAGAACTGACTTTTGAGGCAACGAAACTGTTTAAACACCCGCATCAATCCATAAGTTCGATTTTAGACCTCAAGTTTGGCTATGGAAATAGCCTCATCTTACTGGAAAATTATTCTGCGCCAACGCTCATCATTCAATATGATTTTAGTAGCACACCTACTTATCAAATTGCCTTAGAGCAAATGCTTCTCAATCAGCTCAGAAGCATTGAATCCATCAGTCTTATTCCCGCAAAAGAAGGAACTTTTTATGATTTATTGATTAGTTCCAACCGTGATGACATCAGAGAAAAAATCACTTATCTCTCAGAAGCTACACCAGCACACGATGTTGTCAAGATAAAGGATAAAATTGACACATTAAAAAGACAAAAAAGCAACATTTAGGTCTGCTTTTTTATATTAAAATAAAACGTTTTCATTTTTTTAGAAATTTTAATATTTTTGAAAGTATTTAATTTGAATGACATGTTATAATAAAAGCCATAAAGTAAACGATTACAAAAAGGAGAAAATCGATGCAAGAAAAATCTTACATTATGTCAATTGACCAAGGAACGACAAGTTCTCGTGCCATCATCTATGACAAAAAAGGAACCCAAATTGGAAGTTCTCAAAAAGAATTTACCCAATATTTTCCAGAAGAAGGTTGGGTGGAACACGATGCCAACGAAATTTGGAATTCTGTTCAATCTGTTATCGCAGGTGCCTTTATTGAGTCTAGTGTAAAACCTGACCAAATCGCGGGGATTGGGATTACTAACCAACGTGAAACAACGATTATCTGGGAAAAAGCAACTGGGCGTCCAATTTATCATGCGATTGTCTGGCAATCAAGACAATCTTCACATATTGCTAACGATTTGAAAGCGAAAGGTTATGAAGAACTCATTCATGACAAAACAGGCTTGGTTGTTGACTCTTATTTCTCCGCAACTAAAATCCGTTGGATTTTAGACCATGTCGAGGGTGCACAAGAACGTGCAGAAAAAGGTGAACTGCTCTTTGGAACCATTGACACATGGCTCTTATGGAAATTAACGGATGGTGAAGTTCATGCGACAGACTACTCAAATGCCAGTCGTACCATGCTTTACAACATTCATGACTTGAAATGGGACACTGAAATCTTAGAACTTCTGAATATCCCTCAAGCATTGTTGCCAAAAGTGGTGTCAAATTCAGAAGTTTATGGCACAACGAAAGGTTTCCATTTCTTCGGTTCAGAAGTTCCAATTTCTGGCATGGCAGGTGACCAACAAGCCGCACTGTTCGGTCAAATGGCCTTTGAACCTGGCATGATTAAAAATACATACGGGACAGGCTCATTCATTGTCATGAATACAGGCGAAAAACCTCAACTTTCAAAAAATAATTTGCTCACAACAATTGGTTATGGCATCAATGGAAAAGTTTATTATGCCCTTGAAGGAAGTATTTTCGTAGCTGGTTCATCAATTCAATGGTTACGCGATGGCCTCAAAATGTTGAAAAATTCAAGTGATTCTGAAGCAGCCGCATTGAATTCGAAAAACAAAGATGAAGTTTACGTAGTTCCAGCATTCGTTGGACTTGGCGCTCCTTATTGGGATCAGGAAGCGCGCGGTGCTATGTTTGGTTTAACACGTGGCACAACCAAAGAAGATATTATTAAAGCGACCCTACAAGGTATTGCTTATCAGGTTCGTGATGTTGTCAATACCATGGAACAAGATACAGGCATTGAAATTCCTGTGCTAAAAGTGGATGGCGGTGCAGCCAACAATGAATATTTGATGCAATTCCAAGCGGATATTTTGGATATTCCACTTCAACGTGCCAGTGATCTTGAAACAACAGCGCTTGGTGCAGCTTTCCTTGCTGGCTTGGCTGTTGGTTACTGGAAAGATACCGATGAAATCAAAGAAAACTATGAAGCAGGAAAGATTTTCCAAGTGAAAATGGAAGAAGAGCGACGCGAAAAACTTTATTCAGGTTGGAAAAAAGCGGTTGAAGCCACTCGTATTTTTAAATAAGGAGAGATGAAATGACTTTTTCAAAGAAAACAAGACAAGAAGCAATCAAAAATCTTAAAGACAAGCAATTAGATGTCTTGATTATCGGTGGTGGAATAACAGGTGCTGGTCTTGCTGTTCAAGCGGCAGCATCGGGTATGTCAACTGCCTTGCTTGAAATGCAAGATTTTGCAGAAGGAACCTCCTCTCGGTCAACGAAATTGGTTCATGGTGGCATTCGTTATCTGAAAAACTTTGATGTTGAAGTTGTCTCTGATACTGTAACGGAACGTGCGGTCGTTCAAGGAATTGCACCACACATTCCAAAACCAGATCCGATGTTACTGCCAATTTACAACGATGAAGGCCCAACAACTTTTGATATGTTTTCTGTCAAGGTCGCGATGGACTTGTATGACCGCTTGGCAGGAGTTGAAAATACACCATTTGCAAATTATACAATTTCACCAGAAGAAGTCCTGCGTCGTGAACCATTGCTTAAGAAAGAAGGTTTGCAAGGGGCTGGGGTTTATCTTGATTTCAGAAATAATGACGCTCGACTTGTCATTGACAACATCAAAAAGGCGTCTGAAGATGGTGCGATTGCTTTAAGTAAAGTAAAAGTAACAGACTTTTTGTATGAAGATAGAAAAATCGTAGGTGTTAAGGCAAGGGACCTTCTTTCGGGTACGACTTTTGAAGTGAAGGCCAAACTTGTGGTTAACACGAGTGGCCCATGGGTTGATAAAATCAGAACCCTCAACTTTACGCGTGCAGTGCTTCCAAAAATGCGTCCGACTAAAGGGGTTCACTTGGTCGTCGATGCAAGTAAGCTGCCAGTGCCACAACCCACTTACTTTGATACGGGCAAAAAGGACAAACGCATGGTCTTTGCCATTCCGCGTGAAAATAAAACCTATTTTGGAACAACTGACACGGATTATACGGGCGATTTACAACACCCTACAGTCACTCAGGAAGATGTTGATTACTTGCTTGAGGTCATCAATTATCGTTACCCTGAAGCTCATCTGACCATCAATGATATCGAGTCTTCATGGGCAGGTATCCGTCCGCTTCTTGCCGATAACTCAGGAAGTGACTATAACGGAGGCGATAATGGTGCCATTTCAGAGGAAAGCTTCAAAGATGTCATCAACATTGTGACTCAATTCCAAAAGAAAGAGGCGACAAAAATTGAAGTGGAAGCTGTCTTGAATCATTTGGAATCAAGCTTGGCTGAAAAAGGCGACGCCCCATCTTCTGTTTCTCGAGGCAGTTCTCTGGAGCAAGAAGAAGATGGCTTAATCACACTTGCCGGTGGTAAAATCACAGATTATCGTAAAATGGCAGCAGGTGCCATGACTTTGATTGCTCAACTTTTGAAAGAAAATTATGGCTTAAGCTTCAAGACGATTGACTCAAAACATTATCAGATTTCTGGTGGTGAATTTGATCCAACTCAAGTCACTGAAACTGTGGCTGAAAACATGAAAGCTGGTTTGGCAGCAGGCCTTTCTGAAACTGAAGCAAGATATATCGCTGACTTTTACGGCATGAATGCGCTCAAAATCTTTGCTTATGCTAAAGAAATGAATGCTTATGATGGGCTTAGTCTTGCGGAATCAGCATGTTTGCGTTATGGCTTGGAAGACGAAATGGTGCTTGTACCAGCGGATTACTTGCTTCGCAGAACCAATCATATCCTTTTCCAAAGAGAAAGTTTAGACAGTATTCAAGACGCTGTAATAGCTGTTATGGCTGATGTTTTGGAGTGGACAGCAGACGAAAAAGCTGCAAATATTGAAACTTATAAAAAAGTACTGGCTGAAAATGATTTGGCAGACTTAAAAGCGAATTAAATATGAAGTAAAGAAAGAGGTAATTTATGCATTCGGAGATGGTACAGTTATTAGGAGAGTTCATCGGGACTTTTGTCTTAATCTTGCTAGGTAATGGGGGCGTAAGTGGTGTCGTTTTGAAGAAAACCAAAGCTACTGGAGCTGGTTGGATTGCAATTACACTGGGTTGGGGCTTTGCCATTATGATGGGGGTTTATGTGTCAGGCTTTATGTCCCCAGCACACTTAAATCCAGCGGTAACAATTGCCATGGCTTTGATTGGAAGCTTTTCATGGGGTATGGTTGTCCCTTATATCATTGCACAAATGCTTGGTGCAATGGTTGCAAGTATTGTTCTTTATTTGATGTATTTACCACATTACAAAGAAACAGAAGAACCTGCTGATATTTTGGGAACATTTGCAACAGGACCAGCCATTCGAAACAATTTTTCTAATGTGTTTAGTGAAATCGTTGGAACTGCCATGCTGGTTATTGCTATCTTGGCCTTTGGTCAATATGACATTACTCAAACCAGCGGTGTATCGCCCATGCTTGTCGGTGCGATCATTACAGCCATTGGGCTCTCATTAGGTGCAACAACAGGATATGCCTTAAATCCAGCTCGTGACCTAGGACCACGTATCATGCATGCCATCTTACCAATTGAAGGTAAGGGAGATTCAGATTGGTCATACGCATGGATCCCTATCGTTGGCCCAATCATTGGTGGTGGACTTGGCGCGATCCTTTTCCAAGCGGTTATCAATTTTGTAGCCAAATAAAATAATAAAAAAACTTTCTTATTCAAGTATGAGAAAGTTTTTTTTCGGGATTATGGATAAGGATTAAAAAATAAGCTAATAGGGTCATTTTGGGAGAGTGGCTTCTCATTTCTTTGTATTTCTTCAGAAAAATAGTATTTTGCGAACAGTTATAGATTAATATGAAATCATTCTTCTCTGGGATTATTTGGAAAATAAAGCAAAAAAACAGCCGATTGATGCTATGGACTGTTTGATAATTTGATATGCTTACTTCCGTTTTAACTTTGGTTATGGTAAAACAATTCGTTCGATGAGACTTGTGATGGCTGAGATAGAAATGGCACTCGAATTCTCACCCCAAAATGAGATTAAGCTACCAGTATTTTGAGTATTTTCAGTTGTCCACCATTGACTTTCTCCATCAATCACCTCTTGGAATAAACTTGAATTTGAGATGTTTTTTAAGTAATTCAAAAAATAATTTTCAGAATTTATATCACCAATATTTGACAAATGATAGGTATTGCTGTAATCATTAGCGTTAAGGACTTGAAAGCCAGCATTTAAGAAATCACTGACACTTGCTCTAGTAGCCCCACGGTTAAGCAGTTCTTCTCCTTGCGTGTGTCCTGCTTGTGACCAATAATAGATAAGGATTGAAGTGTTAAGCTTAGGAACTTCACTTTTTAAGATTGAGTCATTCCAGATAATGGGCGTATAACCATGTGCTATACTGTCAGTGCTGACCTGATTTATAAAAGTTGTGAGGTAGTTTTCATATAAGCTGTCACTTCCTGGAACTTCGTCTGCACCAATCACGAAGGCTTGTGTTTGTTGTCCTTCAAAAATGGGGTATAGTTCAGCAGCAAGTGTTTTAGCCAATTCAATTGATAATGGATTGGTATAATCAAGTGTGTTATCATCCATATATAATTGCTGATAGAAGTCTGGGTGACTTAATTTCAAGGCGTTCAGAATGGCACCAGCATGCGATGGTAAATCCAAGTCTGGAATGATTGAAATTTGGCGTTGAGCTGCATACAAAACCAATTCTCGTAAATCTACTATTGAAAAAGCATCCGAATTTGTATTTTGCAGATAGGTTGACTGATACATTAGGCGTTCGGAGTCCCCGAGTCTTAAGGACAAATTGCTAAATTCTGATGTTTGTAGCGCATCAATGAGGAGCTTCATTTCATCTAGCGTTAATGGGTGTCTGGCCAAATCAAAATTTAGTGTCCCTCCCTGCGTCAGCGAGGGACTTGCAGTTATTGTGGTTGAACTGTTCTCAGTCGTATCAGCATAAACGTGACTCGCAGTCACGAAGATGAGTACTGTGATGATTGCGCCAAATAAAACATGTTTGAACCATTTTATATTTGGCATTTTCATTCCTCCTAAAATAAAAAAACAGTAAGTAAAAACATTATATTATACAATTTATATTATATAATTTATGATAATATTTTTCTATTACTGTATGATTATTCAGTGAAGAAAATTTTTATTTCTCTGTTGGCCATACGTAAAGCGCCATTTCTTTCTGAAAGGCACTGGTTTCCCACTCTTTTGAGGAATGATTGATGTAATCAGCCATCAGATAGGCAATGTAAGGGCCTGTTGTCAGCCCTGACGAACCGAGCCCGCTTGCTAGCATCAGATTTTTCTCGGTCTCAATTGGTCCAAAAAATGGTGCAAAATCTTTCGTATAGGCACGGGTTCCGACACGGTAATGATATGGGAAATCAAGAACTTGGTCATCCTTTAAAAAACGATGCACGCCTTGTGTCAGTTGGTCATAGGCTGCTTGAGTTGGCGCAAGATCCCAACCCGCTTCATTTTCATGCGTTGCGCCTAATAAAATTTTTCCATCTTGAAAAGGAATTAAATCTGCTTCTCCTTCCAAAAAGGCAACGGGCCATTGCCCTGTTGTGAAAGATGTATCAAAAGATAAAAGCTGACCTTTTTGAGCAGTAACGGCCGCGGTGTAGCCCAAGGGTTGAAGCATTTGATTGAGCGCTGGCCCAACTGTCAAAACAAGCTGATCAAAAAGAAATCCGTCTGTGTCAGTACTGACAAGCCATGAATTTTCCTTTTTTTCAACTTTCGCCTGTGCACTAATAAAGCTTACACCGCGTGCTTGGGCGCGTTTTTTGAGCGCTTCAAGATAAGCCTTTCCATCAAGTCTTGCACCACCAGAAATATACAAACTTTCTGTTGATTTCAACAAAGGGAGCATCGCGCTTGTTTCCTCAGGCGAAAGAAGACGGATGTCTCCGATTTCTGGGGCTTCTTTCTTCCGCTCGATAGCGAGTTCTTCAAGAGCCTTTAGAGCATCTTTGTCGCGGACAAACAAGCTTCCACATTTTTCATAAATGCTTTCGTCAAGCTCAAAATCAGCAACCAGTTGTTCCAAAAATGCCGCACCATTTTTTGCGAGGAGATACCATTTTTTATTTCTTCTTTTTGAGAGCCAAGGAGAAATGATTCCCGCACTGGCTTTCGTTGCTTGATTGTGACCAGCATCAATGAGGGTGATTTCAAATTGTTCTGGGTCGATATAATTGGCTAAGGTCATTCCGATGATGCCACCGCCAATAATTGCTATTTTTTTCATCTTTTCATTATACCACAGTTCTTAAAAAGGAGATTTTGCTAGTGATAAGTTACTTTGAAAGCTTGTCAGAGCTGACGGCCTTGTAAATCCAATAAAAAAAGCCTTGCGGCTTCTTTTATTTTTCCTTGACATTGGCATGATAAATCAGACTCACCAGTTTGATGGCTAGCATACAAAGGATTGTTGGAACAATAAAGTAAAGGTATTTTATTGACGTGGTGCCGATGAAACGTGAGATGGGTGTGATAAAGTAGGTGGTATAAAAAATCAGCATGGAAAAGAGGATAACATATTTTTGGTAGTTGCTCAAGGGTTTGCAAATCATGTATAGGACAAAGAGTTGGAGGCTCCCAATAATGAGCGTCGTATCTGTGATAAAGAGGCGCGTTGAAATTTCTGTTGGACTGGTTACGCTGTAGATTGGTCTCGAATTTGTCCAAATCATGAAGGTAAACATGGCAACACCGATCAATATGCCGTAAGGCACCATTTCTTTTACGATGCGATCGAGGAAATTATTTTTAATCCGTTGCACATCATTTTCTAGAATGAGAAGACTACTTGGCACGCCTATCGTCAATACACCAACCAGCGTCAGATTGATTGATTCAAGTGGAAAATGGTTCACTGTAAAGAGCATGAGCGCTACAAAAACAATGGTGTATATCACGCGCAATAAGCTCATACCAGCGACACGATTGATGTTATTGATTACCTTGCGTCCTTCTCGCATAATCAGTGGCACTTTTGAAAAATCATTGTCTAAGAGCACGAATTGAGCGACGGATTTGGTGGCGTCCTCGCCATTTCCAAAAGCAATCGCACAGTCTGCATTTTTAAGTGCAAGGACATCGTTAATGCCATCGCCAACCATGGCAACCACGTGTCCATTTTCTTGCAACTGCTTGATAATCTCACGTTTGTCTTTAGGTTTGGCACGTCCATAAATGCTGATACCCTCAAGGTCGAGTGTTGGCTCTTGCTCAAGATTAACTTGTGAGAGGTCAATGGCATTTCCGTCAATCCCAACCTCTTTTGCAATGGCAGCCACTGTATCCATGTGGTCACCAGAAATGACTTTAATGTCAATCTGTTGGCTCTTGAAGAATTCAATAATTTCAAGTGCTGATTGTTTTGGTTTGTCTTGAATAAAGAAGAGACTGAGGAGTTCACTTGATTTCAGAATATCTTTATCATCGATTGGCTTGAGACTGTGCACCAATGCGAGCACACGATGACCTGTTTTTGCAGCCTGATGAATGGCTTCTTCTTGTTCAGCCGTATAGTCAGCACTGACAATATCAAAAGCACCAAGAATGTAAGTCCCGTCAGCTATGACTTGAAGGGCTTGATATTTATTGATGGACGAAAAAGGCAAGAATTTCTCGAAAGCCAAATTTTCTTTTGCTTGATTGTACTTTTCTTGCAGGGCTAAGGTCGTTGCGTTGCCATCTTTGTCTAACTGGATAAATGTGGACATGATTTGGTCAACTTTTTCTTTTTCAGAAAAATAACGCACGTCAGATAAGGTCATTTTACCTTCTGTGATGGTTCCTGTCTTATCAAAACAAACCGTATCCACACGTGCTAACGTTTCAATGGCAGGCAAGTCTTGAGCCAAGACTCTTTTTTGCGACAGCTTTACAGCACCAATTGCTAATGCGCCAGAAGCCAATAAAACCAACCCTTCTGGGATGAGACTGGTAATGGCTGTCACACCGCCAATGAGCAGTAATTTTTTCGAGTCTGGAGAGGAGAAATTGAGGTCTGTGAAAAACATTTGATTTAAGAAAATAATCAAAGAGACTGGAATAACCAAAAATGCAATGACTTTTAAAATTTTATCAATATCAATTTGTGTTTTTGATTTTTTCGTTTTGATTTTCTTGGCTTCAAGGGTCAGCGTATTGATGATGGTGTCCTCGCCAACAGCAATGGCACGCATGGCACTTTTGCCTTGAACAATGATAGAGCCAGAATAAATCTTATCGCCGCTGTTTTTTTCAATCAGCTCAGACTCCCCCGTAATCAAAGACTCGTCAATATAAACTTTTTCGTCCAGATTGACCACATCAACTGGGACTTGACTTCCCTTCTCAAGCAACAAAATGTCATCAATGACAATTTCTTCTTTCGGTAGCAAAACTTCTTGGTCAGATCTGACCAGACGAACGGCACTGATTTCGTCAACCGAGATTTTATCAATCAAGCGTTTGGCTTTGATTTCTTGAAAAATACCAATCCCAGTGTTGACCAGAATGGAAATGATAAATAAGAGGTTTTTATATGAACCTACCATAATAACAATCACTGCAAGTAAGGCATTGATTAAATTAAAGAGGGTTAGTGAATTTTTTAAGATGATTTCTTTGATGCTTTTATTATTGACACTCGTAATCAGATTGACTTGACCCTTTGCCATGCGTTCTTCTACTTGCGCATGACTCAGTCCTGAATGCTTTATTCTATCCATGTCTGGTTCCTTTCTTTTTGAAAGCTTACATGTTCTTGTAACTATTTTACCATAAGACTGTCACTTTGTAGCTTACCATAGTGTAAGGCAGGTCAATAAAAGAAGAAAGCTGTTACATTTTCTGATACATATTCCTCTTTTGTATAAATATGTATCTTTAAGTCTGACAATAGGTTATAATATAATTGTATGTATGAAAGCACATACATTCCGCTCCTATTGTCCACAACTCACCAGATGGGCTTTTTTATTTTCAAAATAAAGCGTATAATAATAAATAAATGACAAGATAAAAGGAAATCCAAATGAATAAAATAAATTTATTTTTCCCGACAGTAAATAATAACACGATGGATACGATTATTTCAGTACCGACACCCAATCCATTTGATGCAACGCTCAATCTGGTGGCAAAGCTCATCATTGACGGAATGCCCAGTCAGTACCAATTTCGGCTCAAAAGTCCCAACAGCATTATTTTTGATAAGCAGGCTTTACCGCTGGAAGTGTCTATGATTGACTTAGGAATTGGCGGTTTAGTCAATATTGACTTGATTTTAAACATTACGCTTCATCATGCACAAGCCCACCAATGCCATGATTTCACACTTGAGCTTTACAAGGAAAATCAACTGTGTGATTATTCGACCACCAGCTTATTTTTCATCTAAAAAAACTTCTGTCAGTGCTGACAGAAGCTTTTTATTTATTGTATTCCTTATTACCTTCTTCGATTTCTTTATTTAAGAAATAAGAAATAAAGGTTCGAATGACAACGATAATTCCCAGTTTAGCAATGTCTTGGAAGGTTGGTTGATAATGGTTTCGATGATATCGGCCACGATCAAAAACTCAAGTGACAACAAAATGTAAGAGCCAAGATAGGTTTTAATCCATTGGTTGCGCGTGACTGGATTGGTATTACGGTCGCTTAGCATTCGAATAAATGCTGTCAGCGTGCCATAAAGTATAATGAGGATTGAAATGCCGTTGATAAGCAAGACGGAAAAAGAGAAAATATAGTGCTTAATAAATTCATAAATCATCAAGAGTCTCCTGTTTTTATATGATAAAGCAGTTACTTATGATTTATATTATACAATAAACCGACAAAAAGACAACATTTATTTTTTAAATGCTCATTAAAACATTTTCATGATGATTTTGTCATATAATTTATCGCCCAGAAGATTTTTCATCAGTACTGACGGCTTGGCCATGTAACCAATCAAATATCTCGTCTTTGGCTTTTTCTTTTGAACAGCTTTCCTTATACAGTTAGCAATCACGTCAGGCGAGGTGAGTTGGTTGCCCGTGTACATTTTTCTAAGGGAAGCTGCACCGCTGAGCGCAAGCGTTTTGTATGCCCCCTCACTTGAGCTCTCGATTAAATGTTCCGCCGCAATCTCTCCCCAATCTGTCGCAATTCCACCGGGTTCAATCAAGATCACATCGATACCAAATGGTTTGACTTCCAGTCGTAAACTATCTGAAAAGCCTTCAATCGCAAATTTGGTTGCATGATACCATGCGCCAAAAGGCGTCCAGATTTTGCCACCCATTGATGAAATGTTGACAATTTTTCCTGTTTTTTGTCCGCGCATGACCGGCAAAACCAGTTGTGTCATGCGTGCCAAGCCAAACAAATTCACTTCGATTTGTCATCTGGCCTCAGTCATCGGTACATCTTCAACCGCACCAAATGATCCATAACCCGCATTATTTACTAGAACATCAATGCGTCCTTCTGCATCAAATATTGTTTTGATGCATTGCTCTATAGAAGTGTCTTCTGTAACATCAAGAGAGACAATATTAATGTCATACTTGCGGAGGGCTTCCAATTTTTCCAAGCGTCTTGCGGCACCGTAAACGGTGTAGCCTGCTTTTTTTAGTGCGACAGCTGTCGCAAAGCCAATTCCTGAGGAAGCGCCTGTGATGAGGGCTACTTGTTTTGTCATGTGCTTTACCTACTTTATTTTTTCTTTCATCATAATGCTTCAGAACAGCTTTGTCAAAAATTTATGATGAAAAAACAAAAAAAGAGCAAGGCTCTTTTATAATTCTTGTAAAACTGCATTTAAGTGCGTGAACTGAGCTGGCTCTGACATTTCCACTGTCATTTGCCAAGGCGTTGTGCCTTCTTGGACAGCCAATTCTAAAAAGACTTTTTGAAAGCTAGTCAAAGCTTCTGATTTCAGTAACGTGTCAATCTCTTCTTTGCTGAGACTGATTTCATCTCGATTTATGGCTTTATTCAAATAACGCAACCATAGCTCAAAATTCCATTTTGATTTTTGAGCAGCCGCAACATAATAGTCAACCCAACTCATCTTAATAACCTCAACAATTCTGGATTTTCTCGTAAATAATTTTTTAATGCTTCCTCGCCGTAAGCCAAGCTAAAAGCTTCAAGGATAATGGCCGGATCTGACTCGCCAGTATTATAAGCTACAGCTCTTTTTAAAAGCTTGTCTGGCCGATTGATGCCTAAATATTTCATGATTTTAGCAATATCTGGAATGTCTTTTGCGCGACCCGCCTGAACCTTATCAATCAAAATCGCTTCTAATGATGAAATGCTGACGGTTAAATTTGACAGGTCAATGATGACAAGTTCATCGTTGTCAGCGCTGACAGACATGATTTGCCCAACCGCATGATTAAGCCATGCTTCCTTTTGCGTGCCTAGACCAAATTCAGTTCCAATCTCATCGACCAACTGATCAATCTTTTCAGACGACTCATA
The DNA here is from genome assembly GCF_009601055.1 of Lactococcus sp. dk101. Lineage (GTDB taxonomy): Bacteria > Bacillota > Bacilli > Lactobacillales > Streptococcaceae > Lactococcus. The sequence continues at coordinate 80,530 of NZ_WITI01000008.1, read as the reverse complement.
AAAGGCGTCAATGTCATCGGTCGCTTTCAAGCCATAATATTCCAAAACAAAACCACCAATACAATGTATTTTGAGCGTCAAATTGTGCTCTTGTAATTTTTCATTGAGTCTGAAAAATAAGCGTTTATAATCCATGGCACTTCCTTTGTATTGATTTACCTCTATTTTAACACAAAGCTCAAAAAAATGTAATAGGGGCTTTTGAAAAATTAAGGCTTCATTAGACTTTCGGCCCGTTTCTTGATTTTATTTGCTAGTGCTTCTGGTATTTTTACATATTGAACACCTGGGCCTAAAAACAAGAGCCAATCCCGGTAATAATCTAAGTCCTCGTCATTACTGACATCAATTTGAGCATTAAAACGTCCACTACTTTGAAACATACCAGTAAATGACAAAATCAAACCTGGTGGATGAAGTCTCTTAAAGCGTTGAATGGCGATTCCATCAAGAAGAACAATGAGATTTGCTTGACGGCCTTGATCTAATTTTTCTTCTAAAATCTCTGCCTCGGTCATTTCTAAATCTCGTTCGGAGCTTTTTGAATCTCGAAGCTGAACAACAGGCAAAAACATAAACTGATGCTGTTCTAAATCATAAAGCTCTACCAGCCATTGCCCATTACTATTGAGGAGATGTAAAATATAAACATCCATCCGTGCAACAAAGCCCATTCCCATGTCATAACTGACTTGTAAATGTTGATTTTTTGATGCTAATCTGATGAGCTGGTTAAGTTCTGGCGGTGCCGCATCGTCCAATTCAAGCAAATTGGGATTTGCAGGATTCGTATTTTCAAACAAAAGTAGTTGATTCAAATCAATCAGCTCATCTTGTTGTGCTTGAGTTGCAATACCAATCAGTTTTTCCGAAATAGAACGACGATTTTGAAGATAAGGAAGCTGTGAATTTTTCGAAGCCATAAAACTAATGAAAACAGCTTTTAATTCGTCCGAGGTAAAACGAACGGATGGTAAAAATTGATTGGACATGACAAAATAACCCCCAGCCCGTCCACGCTCTGCTACTAAGGGAAATCCCATTTGCTGAATCTCATTGATGTCTCGTATGGCTGTTGCTCTCGAAATATCAAATTCATGCATGATTTCTTTAATCGCAAACTGTGCTCTGTTGTTGATATACCGCATGATGAGATTGATTCGTTCGGTCTTATTCATGGCTTTATTATAGCAAAAATAATAAAAAGTATCATTTTCTGATACATTTACTTGATAGAATGAATTTATAAATAAAAAGAAAGAACGCAATGTGCGTGAGGAACTTAACAATGACTTATCTTATCAAAACAATGGAACACAACTTTAAAATGACCGCTTTCGGTACTTCTTTTGACGATTTCAACGATTGGGAAGGAAATGCAAAGAAAACTGCCAGCTTGAAAGAAGAAATTACAGCAACTGGTAAGCTGTCAGCGCTGACAGCATTGAGTGACGGTCAAAGCTACCAAATAAATTATGTGCTTAATGGGAAGGCTTGACGTGGCTTTGGTGTCATCGGAGCTTTTGATTTTGAAGGAACAACCGTTCTCGAATTTTTGGCAGGAGACTACATTTCCGTCAGTCTTGACGGAGACAATGCATCCCAATTGGCAGATCAATTAACAGGTCAATTTTTCGGCGGCATCATGCAAACCATCACAGACTACAAATACATCGGCCCAGGCAATACCATTGCGGTTCGTCCAAATGAAGAAGGAAATTTCACTGCTGAACTGCTTTTACGCGCTGAGAAAATCTAAATTCTCCTTTTGGAGTTGAAATTCAGAAGGTCTTGAAATATAATAATATAAAAAAGGAGAAAAAATGTCAGAATATCAACTGATTCACCATGGTGCATTTCGCTTGGTAGGCTACGGTTTTACAATTCAATCAAATTTTCAGGAAATGGAAGCCTTGAAAGCAGAGAAAGAAAACTTTTGGCAGGGATTGAAAAGTGATGGCCGATTTGACCAGCTCAAAAAAATCGCCAAAGATGAGAGAGAATGGTCAGTAAATGAGGTTTATCAGGGCAAACCCTGGAATTATTTTGCCGTTCAAACATCTAAAATTCCGACCGATATTACGCGTATCATTGAGTTTCCTGAGAGTGATTATATCGTCGTTGCTGGCGAAGGGGCAAAAGATGAGCTTTTTGATGAGCTGACCTATCGTGCATTTAGCAGTGTTTTAACGACGATTACCGATTACGCCTACATCGGTGGGCCAAATGCAACATTTCGAGTTCAAAATGAAGATGGAAATTATTCTGGAGAATTTTGGGTTCCTGTCGTCAAAAAATGAGAGCCTTTTCTTTTTTATTTCTTAAATAACATATTAGTTACATTTTCAATAAATATATGTTATAATTGTTATACAAAAATCAAAGATGGCTTATTTAGTCTCGAATGATAAACAGAACACTTAATTTTTATCTTTTGGGGACTTGATTTAAACGAAAAGGAGGCAAAGATGAACCAAAAATCTGGTGAAATCCAATCTATTACAGTTAAAAAGGCAAAAACGAGATACAATATCAAAATTTACCTCAGTGGCATCCCTGTCCTCATTTTGCTTAAATTTAAAGAGAAAAAAATGCCCTCTCTGCTTTTGAGAAAGTCAAAGCGGCACGCATGAACAACGATGAAGTTGAAATTCAAGATGATTATGAAAAAGTGTTAATTGACTCTAGCCAAATCATCTATCTTTCCTTCAGCTAAAAAACACAGTTACAACTGTGTTTTTTCTTATAAATGCTCATCACTTGGTTCATCAGGAAAGATAAAGCGTTTTAAAATCACAATTCCAACAATCAAAATTAAAATAGATGCTGAAACAGCCAAAGTGCCAATCAGATTGTCATGATAAGTCAATACCACACGAATTAAGGCTGTTACGCCAAGTGATAAGAGGAAAATGAGTGAGACATGTCCCTTGTGCTTAATCGAGGTAATAATCAATGTTAAAAATTCGAAAAAGATGAAAAATGAAAGGACGCTATCCAATATTTTATAGTATTGTGTCGGCGTTTCGGCTTTAAAAACAAGCATAAACATATTAAAGATTTCTCTAAATATGAAAAAGGCAATCAATAAGCCGACTAAAATTAAGGCAAGAAAACTGAGTTTTTCAAGAAAAATTAGGGTCTTACTTTCAAATTTATTTAATAATTTATTCATTTTTCTCCTCCGTTCTTTAATCTTATCATTATTTTTTTATTTTACAAAAAATAAATTATCGTAAAAATACATTATTTTCAATAAAAAAGTAAAAATTATAATCTTAGTTTTAGTTTTTCGTGATATACTAGTTACAATACATGAAACAGTGGATTGTATCATTGTGAAAGGACAACTATGGAATTATCTCTTACTACAGCGGCCATCTTATCATTTGTGCCTGCCTTATCACTCATTATCAATGTGCGTTTCAACCATAACGGAAATGTCAAAGACTTGAAACGTCATCAACGCAATGACCTTCAGAGCTATGCCGTTGATTTGATTGGCGTCTTGTGGAAATATGCGGATTTACAAGTGCGTTATTTTACAGAACGCTTTATCATTCAAGAAAAGATTGATCAGGGAGAACCTATTGATGATGCGCATTCGGCCTTTGTCTATCAAATGAAGACAGAGCTGAGTCAAATGGAAATCGAGCTGCGTCGCAAGATTTGGAACTCACAAATTGAGATTTCGAAGTATGATTTCCCTAAACTCCGCAATCGTGTTGCCAAAACATTCTTGACCATTTCCAGACAGGTCAGCACTTTTGAATTGGAAAACAAAGATCAGTTGATGGAAATCAAGATCAAAATTTTAGAAAATGCGCTCCGTGAAGAGATTAAGGACTTGACGAAAGATTTCGGTCGCCAAACGGATATACTCAGTTTAGAAATCAAAAATACCAATCTTTTCAATGACTTCACGCGCATTATCAACCGAATTCGGAGTTTCGATTTTACTTTTTCTTCAAAAAATTCAAAACAATACGAAGGTGCAGCAAAGCAAGTCTTTGGCGAAGCATCTGAAATTGACCTGACAAAAAAATAAAACACCAGTTGGTGTTTTATTATACTTTCATTTTTTCAATCAGAAGGTCTGAAAATTGACTTGTCGAGAGCTTCCCGCCCAAATCTTGTGTCACTTGCCCTTCTAAAATCGCTGTACTCAAGGCTTTGCGAATGCGTTCGGCTGCTTCAAACCAGCCCAGATATTCAAACATCATCAGCCCTGACAAAATCAAACTTGACGGATTGGCTACATTTAGCCCTGCAAGATCTGGCGCAGTCCCATGTGTCGCTTCGAAGATGGCATGCCCCGTCTGATAATTGATATTGGCACCAGGCGCAATCCCAATCCCGCCAACCTCGGCAGCCAAGGCATCTGACAGATAATCCCCGTTCAAATTCAAAGTGGCAATCACCTGAAATTGTTCTGGATTGATGATGATTTGTTGCAAGAAATTGTCAGCAATGACATCGTCCACATAGATGAGACCAGCTGCTAGCGCTTCTGCTTTTGCTGCTTCTGCAGCGGCTACACCTTCTTTTACTTTGATTGCCTCATAAGTGAGCTTGGTAAAAGTCGGGTAATCTTCGGCAACTTCATAGGCCCATTTTCGAAATCCCCCTTCGGTAAATTTCATAATGTTACCTTTATGAACAATGGTCAAGCGTTGCTTTTTGTGGCTGACAGCATAGTCAAATGCTGCGACTACAAGGCGCTTACTACCGTCAGGGCTGACAGGTTTAATTCCAAGTGCTGAAGTTTTGTCAAAACGGATTTTTGAGCTCTGCAATTCTTGAGCAAGAAAGGCTGTCAATTTTTGCGCTTCGATACTTCCGCTGGCAAACTCAATACCTGCATAAATGTCTTCCGTATTTTCTCTGAAAATGGTCATATTGACATCTTCTGGGTGCTTGATTGGGGCATTGATCCCTGCGAAATATTCAACCGGTCTCACACAGGCAAATAAATCTAATTTTTGCCGCAGACTGACATTGATTGACCGAAAACCTTCGCCCACTGGTGTCATCAATGGCCCTTTAATGCTAATCAGATGTGAGTGAATGGCTTCTAGCGTTGCGTCTGGCAAATAGCTTCCTGTTGCCTCAAAAGCAGACTGCCCTGCCGTTAATTTGATCCAATCAATTTTTTTCTCTCCCGCATAAGCCAGTTTAACTGCCCAATCAAAGACATTTTTTGCCGCAAGAAAAATGTCCTGACCGACGCCATCACCTTCAATATAAGTAATGCTTGCTTCATTTGGGACAATGAGTTGTCCCTCGTGCATTTTGATTTTCAATTCTTCACTCCTTTTTATTTCTGATAACGTAAGGCATGATGCCGTCATTGGCATAGTACTGCAGGTCTGACTGTGAGTCGAAACGTAAGAGGACTTGAAAAACTTTGTCATCTGCCTGAACCGTAATTTCCTCCAAAATCTGTGGCTTTTTGGGTAAGTCAATGTTAAAACTTTCATAGCCAGTTAAGCCCAGTGTTTCTGCATTTTGTCCGTCTAAATACTGCAATGGAAGCACGCCCATCATGACCAAATTACTCCGATGAATACGCTCAAAACTGTCAGCAATGACAGCCTTAACACCTAAAAGTTTGGTTCCTTTCGCTGCCCAATCTCGACTAGATCCCATGCCATAATCTTTCCCTGCCAAGATAATGAGTCCCGTATGTTCTTGTTTGTAAGCCTCGGCGACATCGTAAACGGGAAGCACTTGGCCATTGTATTGCGAATAGCCGCCTTCTTGTCCCAGAGCCAGTTGATTTTTAATGCGGACATTGGCAAAAGTCCCGCGGGTCATGACCTTATCATTTCCTCGTCGTGAGCCGTAGCTATTGAAATCCTTGTAAGCAAGGCCAGCCGCTGACAGATATTTTCCAGCTGGAGATTGCAAGGGAATGTTTCCTGCTGGGCTAATGTGGTCAGTGGTGATAGAGTCGCCAAATTTTCCAAGGACACGTAAGCCGGATAGCTGTCCAGTTTCTGGCAGGCTTTCTTCTAAAGTCTCAAAATAAGGCGGATTTGAAATATAAGTCGAATTTTCATTCCAAGCATAAACTTCGCTTTGGCTCGTTTCAATGGCATTCCATGCTTCATTTTCATCAAAAATTTTAGCATAATTTTCAGCATATAAATCGCGGGTCACGTATTTTTTGACTAGCACTTCGACTTCTAGAGCCGTGGGCATAAGTTCACTTAAAAAAACGTCCTGCCCATCATTGTCAATGCCCAAGCTGGTCGTGGTCAGATTTCGTCTAACATTTCCAGCTAAAGCATAAGCGACAACTAAAGGTGGACTGGCCAGATAATTGGCTTTGACCAGCGGATGAATACGCCCTTCAAAATTTCGATTTCCACTTAAAACACTGGCAACAATCAAGTCGTCAGCGCTGACAGCTTCTTCCATCTCTGGCAAAAGAGGTCCCGAATTTCCAATACAGGTGGTGCAGCCATAACCGACAACATGAAAGCCTAGCTTTTCAAGATAAGGCAACAAGCCCGAAGCTTCCAAGTAGGCAGTAACCACTTTTGAACCTGGTGCCAATGACGTTTTGACATAAGAAGGCACGCTCAAGCCACGTTCTACAGCATTTTTGGCAAGGAGTCCGGCCATCATCATAACATAAGGATTACTGGTATTGGTACAGCTCGTGATGGCTGCGATAGCCACTCGCCCGTCTTCTTTTTTGAGCGGCCGTTGTTGCGTGACAAAGGCTTCAAAATTTTGGGATAAATCTGCCAATTCGACCATGTCCTGCGGACGTGAGGGGCCCGACATGCGACTTGTAATGGTCGTCAAGTCAATCTCAATCACACGGCTGTATTGAGGCTCTGTTTTGTCATCATAAAAAAGACAGTTGGCTTTCATATAAGCTTCAATCAGTAGCAATTCTTCTTCTTTACGGTTGGTATTACGCAAATAGTCAAGCGTTTTCTCATCAATCGGAAAATAACCGCAGGTCGCTCCGTATTCCGGTGCCATATTGGCAATGGTCGTCCGGTCAGCAACCGATAAATTGCCTAAGCCTTTGCCAAAAAATTCAACGAATTTTCCAACGACTTTGGCATCGCGCAAGACTTTTGTTACCGTTAAAGCCAAATCAGTTGCGGTTGCAAAAGGGCCTAATTCGCCCGTCAAATTGACACCAATGACTTCTGGAAGTGGAATAGCACTTGGCTCCCCTAACATGACCGCTTCTGCTTCAATGCCGCCGACACCCCAACCGAGTACCCCCAAGCCATTAATCATGGTGGTATGACTGTCAGTTCCAAAGACGCTATCTGGATAAATCAGCCCCTCTTTTTCTTGCACCAAATGACTTAAATATTCAATGTTAACCTGATGAATAATCCCTGTCGCAGGTGGAACCACTCTAAAATTATCAAAGCTTTTTTCTGCCCATTTCAAAAAAGCATAGCGTTCATGATTGCGTTCAAATTCTTTTTGTGAGTTTTTCAAGATTGCCCATTCGCTGGCTTGCTCATCGACTTGGACAGAATGGTCAATCACCAGATCCACAGGAATTTCAGGATTGATTAGACTTGGATTTTTTCCTAATTTGACCATGGCGTCACGCATGGCAGCCAAATCAACAATGGCAGGGACACCCGTGAAATCTTGCAAAACGACACGACTGGGGAGAAAAACTGTTTCGGCGCCCGTTTTACCTTCAAGATATGTTTGAATGACTTTTGCATGTTCCTTCGTAATGGACAAGCCATTTTCTTGCCTCAGCACACTTTCTAATAACATGCGCAGACTGTAGGGATATTTTTCAATGTCAGGAAAATCAGAAATATCGCAGTAGTCGTAAGTTCGATTTAAAACAGTTAATTTTTTCATTTTCTATCCTTTAATTCTACATATTCTTTGGAAATCAAGACACTTTCATAGGCTGGGCGAATGATTTTATTCATATTGATCAATTCTTCGATACGGTGCGCTGACCAGCCAACGATACGGGCAATGGCAAACAAGGGCGTATATAATTCACCAGGAATTCCAAGCATTTCATACACAAAACCAGAGTAAAAATCAATATTTGGCGAAATGGTCTTATAGGTTTTTCGTTCTTTTTGAATGACTTGCGGTGCCAATCGTTCAACCTTTTGGTAAAATTGAAATTCTTCTTCACGCCCTTTTTCCGCTGCCAAATCAGCGACATAAGCCTTAAAGATTTCAAATCGAGGGTCACTAACCGTATAGATGGCGTGACCGATGCCATATATCAAGCCTTTTTTATCAAATGCTTCTTTATTGAGAATTTTCGATAGATATGCTGAAATTTCAGCTTCATCGTCAGGGTTGACAACATTTTCTCGGATATCTGACAGCATTTGTGCTGCCTTGATATTGGCGCCCCCATGTTTTGGCCCCTTAAGACTTGATAAGGCAGCCGCAATGGTGGCATATGTATCCGAACCAGAGGAAGTGACGACATGTGTCGTAAAGGTCGAATTATTTCCGCCGCCATGCTCCATATGCAAAATGAGGGCAATATCCAAAGCTTTTGCTTCTGTATCTGTATAAGAACAATCCGGCCGTAAAAGTCGCAAAATATTTTCCGCCGTTGTCAGTTCAGCTTTCGGGTAATGGATATATAAGCTCTCATTTTTGTGATAATGGCTGTGCGCTTGATATCCGTAAATGGCAATCAAAGGGAAATTTGCAATCAGATCAAGCGATTGATCCAGCACCTTACCAATCGAAATGTCTCGAACCGCATCGTCATAACTGGCAAGCGACAAAATGCTTAAACTCATCAAATTCATCACATCATCGTTCGGGTGAGACAAGATGACATCACGAACAAAACGCTCGGGTAATTTTCTTTTTTCAGCGAGAAGACTTTGAAATTCCGAAAGTTCCTCTTGACTTGGTAAATTGCCAAAAAGCAGTAAATAAGTCATCTCCTCAAAACCGAAGCGATTTTCCAGCCTCAAATGTGATACAATAGCCTTAACATCATAGGCTCGATATTCCAAAATACCAGGAATCTGATTGCCTTCTTTATCATGGGAATGCACGGCAGAGATATTGGTCAAACCAGCTAAAACACCGACGCCGTTAATGTCACGTAAACCTTTTTTTACATCGAATTTTTCATAATAAGCAATGGGAATTTTTGAACTCTCCAGTACTTTTTGTTCATAAGCTTCTAATTTTTTGTCCATCTTTTTTCTCTATTCTCTTTTTAATAACATAAAGCATAAAAGAATGATTAGTAACTAAAATTCATTTTATGTTATTATACACTTTTATTGGAAATAGTTTTGCAAAAATTCAGCTTTTTTTATTAAATTCAAAGAATAAAACCATTACAATCGATTACAAAGCCAGTAAACTCTCACATCAATCAACTTCTCTAGCAGATATGACATTATTCTTGACAATAATATTCAGAAAATTTATAATATTTAACATAACGTTTAATTTAAAAGGAGAACCTATGACCCTTACAGGAAAAGAATATGTCAATCACGTCTATCAAAAAGTTGAGGCACAAAACAGCAATGAAGTCGAATTTCTTCAGGCTGTCGAAGAGGTTTTCGATGCACTTGCTCCCGTCTTTGATCAATATCCTAATTATATTGAAGAAAATCTGCTTGAGCGCTTGGTCGAACCTGAACGCATCGTCTCATTTCGTGTCCCTTGGGTAGATGATAAAGGGGTTGTTCAGGTCAACCGCGGTTATCGGGTTCAATACTCATCTGCCATTGGTCCATATAAAGGTGGCTTGAGATTTCATCCTTCTGTCAATCAATCCATCGTTAAATTTCTGGGCTTTGAACAGATTTTTAAAAATGCATTGACCGGACAACCAATTGGTGGCGGAAAAGGTGGGTCAAATTTTGATCCAAAAGGAAAATCAGATTTTGAAATCATGCGTTTTTGTCAAAGTTTCATGACAGAACTTCAAAAACATATTGGTTTAGACATCGATGTTCCTGCAGGAGATATTGGTGTCGGGGGGCGTGAAATCGGCTATCTCTACGGTCAATACAAACGCTTGAATGGTTCTGAGGCTGGCATTTTGACAGGTAAAGGGCTGGCTTACGGTGGCTCACTCGCACGAACTGAAGCGACTGGTTACGGTGCAATTTATTTTGCCCAACAAATGCTTGAGCATGCTGGACAAAGTATGGCAGGAAAAAGGGCAATTGTTTCTGGTTCTGGAAATGTAGCCATTTATGCCATTGAAAAACTCCATCAACTTGGGGCAAAAGTCGTTGCTGCTTCTGATTCTTCTGGCTTTATCTTTGACGAAAACGGCATTCAGCTCGATACACTCAAACAAATTAAAGAAGTTGAACACGGTCGAATTTCAGAATATGTTGCTCATCATCCAAATGCGGTTTATACTGAGGCTTCTGCAGGTTCAATTTGGCACATTAAGGCCGATTTGGCTTTCCCTTGTGCCACACAAAATGAACTTCATTTGGAACATGCCAAAGTCTTGATTGAAAATGGCCTCATTGCAGTCGTGGAAGGCGCTAACATGCCATCAACTACGGATGCCGTAAATGAATTCCATGCTAAAGGCGTCTTGTTTGGGCCGGCAAAAGCTGCCAACGCTGGTGGTGTTGCTGTCTCTGCACTTGAAATGGCTCAAAACAGTAGCCGAGTCAACTGGACTTTTGAAGATGTCGATCAAAAACTTTATCAAATCATGAAAGACATTTATGACCAATCCGCTTCAGCAGCTGAGAAATTCGGTGCCAAGGGCAATTTGCTTGTCGGTGCCAATATCGCCGGCTTCTTGAAAGTCGCGCAGGCCATGTCAGCTCAAGGTATTGTATAAATAAAAAAACGCCAGGTAAATGCCTAGCGTTTTTATTTTATAATTGATCAAAATCGAGTATGGCGTCTCTTGTGGATTGAATGACAGACATTCCATCATCGTAATGATTTGAGAGATAGGTATAAAACAAAATATCAACAACATAAAGTTGAGCCATCAGTGAAATTGTCGCTGCTGCACGCATGACAAAGGTATCACCTGAGGTCGATTGTAAAAGTTCATTGGTCATTTTGGCAAGTTTTGAGTTTTTATCACTAGTAATGCCTACAATGGGAATTTCGTTTTGCTGTGCAATCGAGCATAAACGGAGCAATGACTTGGTGTTTCCCGAGTTTGAAATGGCAATAAAGACTGCATTTTCTTTTAAAGCCACCAAAGAAGATGAAAAATGATGGATGTCTTGCACATAAAAAACCTGTTTTCCAATTCTGGTGAATTTTTGGAAGATATCTTGTGCAACTAAACCAGACGCTCCAAAACCATAGACAAATATCAAATCCGATGCATCTAGGAGATTGGAAACGCGCGTCACTGTTTCATCGACAAGTAAATCGTTGGTTTGTTCGATCATAGTATTCATTCGAATGCTTACTTTTCGTTTGATTGATCCCACCGACTCGTCTTTTTTGACTTCCTCAAAATCATCTGAGTTATCCATACTGGCAAGGGATGCTGAAATTTTTTGTTTGAGCTGTGTAAAGCCAGTAAGGCCAATTCTTCGACTAAATCGAACCAGTGCAGCTGGACTTGTGCCTGCTTTCTTGGCCATTTCTTGTGCGCTAAGGGTTAAAACCATAGCACCATTTTCCAAAATATAATCGGCAATTTTTCGTTCGACAGGGCTAAAGTTTTGGTATTCTTGTTTAATGATTAAAAAAGTGTTCATTAAAATACCTCTCTTCTGAATTTTTTCTGACTCTATTATAACATATCTATACCAGGAGTCGAAGTTTCCTTTTGTGACAAATAAAAACCGCCGAGTGTTGATGAAAGATCTTCCGTAATAAACTGAACGTTTGGATAAACCTGTCTCACATTTTTGATAAAGGCAACTTGAATAGACTCAATGTACGTTAGAATACTGCCTTTTATTGCAACAATCGGTGCATCCATGAGTTCTGCTTTTTCAATGGCGCGTGCGGTCAGCGCTGACAATTCTTGAGCTGCTGCTTCAAATAAAGTCGCGACTTCTTTATTGCCTTCATTGGCTAAACTTACGAGTGTCGGCACTAGGCTTGCCACATCTGCTTTGCTGCCGCCATAAACAATATTTTTAACTTCTGACAGATTTTTCAGCTGATAAAAGTCTAAAATGCTTTCTGTCAGCGCTGACGAACTGCTTGCGTTCCTTTCAAATTGGAGAATGGCTAGTTTAATGGCTGAAATCGCAAGCCAGTAACCGCTACCTTCATCCCCTAACAAGTGTCCCCAGCCGCCCAGCATGGCTTTCTTGTCAGCGTTGACAGCAATACTGACTGCACCAGTACCAGCAATAGTCAATACACCACTTTCACCTTTAAAATAGGCAGCATGAGCCAAATAGGCATCATTGGTGACCAAAAATGGTAATTTGAATTTTTCAAGGCGCTGCTGTATGAGGGACTCGTGTTTTTTACTGTCCGATCCTGCAATCCCAAGCACAAGCATATTGCAATCATCAGGAGCGAGTTGTAGCAAGAGCTGCTCAATGCTTTCACAAATATGATTTAATGCCAGCTCAGGGTCGATTAAAATATTGCCGAAAGCTGCTTTTTGTTCAGCCAAAACCTGTCCATCCATTGAGTAAGCAACACTTTCAGTCTTGGTGCCTCCCGCATCAACAGCAATCATATATTCCATTTTTTCTCCTTTATTTTTCAGTAAACTGGAAATTTTGCCATGGTTTGATGTCGTCAAGTAAACTGATGGCTTCTGGAATGATGCGTCCCACGACATTCGTTTTACCTGAATTTTTCATCGGTTTGAGCGCAATTTGCAACTCTCCTTTGTATTGACCATAGCGTTCATTTTCAATCAAAAGATCACCCCGTTTAATGTCTGGTGTAGCGGTTGGTTTGAAACTTTCATTTTTATATTTGACACGAGATTGTGTTGAACGAATTAAATAATCAGAAATATCTCCCCGATAAAAATGTGCTTCTTCAAGGACAATTTTGCGTTCCAAAGCTGTAATCGTTGGATAAAGCTCAATCGTGAAAGTCAACATATCTTTGTTCAAATCAGCTAATGCTTTCAAATCAGCCTCTGAAGCATAAGCATTGGCGATGATAACATCATCGATCAAACCTGTCGCAAACAGTTTTTGGGCTTGAATGTCAATCGGTAAATCACGATAATCTTCAACCGTACATAAACCTTCCATGATTGGCCAAGGGCCAAAAGTCGCATTGTCAGAGCTGACAAAGGCCGCTGTCCGCAACTGTTGGGCTTTGAATTTCTTAGAACATTCTAAAAAGAAAGCTTCAGAAAGTCCAGCATAACGATGAGGATAAAAATTATGACAGCCCGTCAATTTTTCCAGATTTGGCACGTATGACAAGAGATTGTCCAAATATTTATTGGCTTGCGACATGTTGATTTCGATATTTAAGCCGTAAGGATTGTAAGTCATCAAGGCTTCTTCTTGCCCAGTAAATCCTTGGTCAAGTCTTATACTATCAGCACCCATTTCGGCAAAGAAAGATAAATCATTATAAGAAATGCCAAGACTTTCAAAAATTCGTGGGGAAATGTCCAGAGTAACTTCAAAATCCAAAGCATTTGCAAAGGCAATCAGTTCTTTAAACTCTGCCAATATTTTTTCTTTGTCGCCATCAACAGATAAAAGACAGGTAAAAATTTTCTTAAAACCATACCGATGCGCCAGTTGAATATATGCCTTGTCTTTTTCAATCGTTGAGTGTTCTGGATAAATTGAAATACCTAATGTTTTCATGTGTGTCTCCTTATTTTCTAAATGGTGCTGGGGTTAGCGTCCCTAAAATAACAGCTTCTTTAGCACCTGTTGCAAATGGGATGTTACTTGGTCGGTGATGCAAGCTTTCATTTGCCAATAAAGCAAAGGCAACTGCTTCTTTTGACTCTGATGATCGTCCTAAATCTTCTTGCGTGAGTAGCTCTATTTCTGGAAGCAAGTCCCGTAACATCTCTAATAACGTCAGATTATAACTTCCACCACCACCAATGATGACTTGATCAATGCTAATTTTGGGAAAAATGAATTCACGATAAGCATTGGCAATGGTCTGAGCTGTGAACATGGTTAAGGTTGCAACGACATCTTCGCCTTTAAGCTCTGGATATTGTTCAACCAACTGATGGACGCGCTGTGCGCCAAACATCTCCCGCCCGGTTGTTTTTGGCGCCTCTTCATTGAAGAAAGGATGACTTAAAAGTGCTGTCAGCAATGACAGATTAACCTGTCCTGAAGCAGCAATCTTTCCGGAGTCATCATAAGCCTGATTGAAAAAGATTTGGCAGGCTTCGTCAATCATCATGTTTCCTGGCCCTGTATCAAAGGCAAGAAAAGAAAGGTCTGAGCTCTCTTTAGGAATCAACGTAACATTACCAATGCCACCAATATTTTGTAAAAGCCGTGAATTTTTTGGATCATGATATAAGAGCCCTTCTGAAAATGGAACTAAAGGTGCGCCTTGCCCACCAGCAGCCATGTCCATCACTCTAAAATTAGAAACCACTTGACAATTTGTCTCGTAAGCAATGACAGCGGCTTCTCCAATTTGCAAGGTAGATGACACCAGTGTATCAGTTTTTTGAGGTTGATGCCAAATGGTTTGACCATGTGAGGCGATAAAATCTAATTTTTCCAGTGGAAAATTAACTTTTTGACAGACCGACTTCACTGCCATGGCCATCTTCTTTCCAAGTGAAAAATTCAAGCTGCATATTTTTTGAACATCCGAGTCTTCAAGAGAAAGACAAGCTTTAATCTGCTCTTTTTCAACTTCAGTATAAGCCAAGGTCAGAAAAGCCAATTCTTTTACTTGAGGACTTTTTTTACTGTTGTCAATCGTGACAAGGGCTGCGTCGATGCCATCAAGCGACGTGCCTGACATCAGACCAACTGCATAAACCATTCCTTCTCCTTTATAAAAAAATGTAGTTACTAAACAAGCAACTACATTGAGTTTTTAAGCTAAATCTTCAGAAATACCTTCGCCTGCTTCTTGTTCAACAAGTTTTTGGTCCCACATTTTGATGAATGGGATATAAATCAAGATTGAGATGGCCAAGTTGACTAAAACAAGGATAATGGCTTTCCAGTCTCCGCCTGTTGCTAAGAAGGCGCCGATTGGAGCAGGCATTGTCCATGGGACAGTAACATAAGCTTTTCCGACAATGTCAAGCGCCGTTGCTGCGTAGGCGATTAAACCACCCACCATTGGTGAAATAATAAATGGAATGATCAAGAGTGGATTTAAGACTACAGGAGCACCAAACATAACAGGTTCATTGATATTGAACAAGCCAGGAATGAAACCTAATTTGGCAATGGATTTTGCAAATTTTGATTTTGCCACTAAGAAAATGGCAATCAATAAACCAAGCGTAACTCCTGAACCACCGATATAAACAAACCATTGATAGAAAGGTTCTGGTGCGATATTTGGCATTGGTTTTCCGTCTGCAACAGCAGCTGCATTTTGTTGAACATATACTTGCCAAATTGGTGTGGCAACCGCCCCAACAACCGCAGCTCCGTGAACACCGAAGGCCCACAAGAAACCATTCAAGAAGATGACTAGTAAAATTCCCCAAGGCGTATTTCCAGCCTTAATAATCGGTGCAAAAAGCTCCATCATCAATGCATTCAAATCTACTTTGAAAACAACGGTAATCAAAGCCATAACGCCAATTACGATAATTACTGGAATAAGCGCTTCGAAAGGACGTGAAACAAAAGGTGGTGCTGCTTCAGGCATTTTGATTGTAAAGTTCTTTTCTTTACATAATCTCAAAACTTCAACCGCAAAGAAACTGGTGATAATCCCCATGAACAACCCTTGTCCACCAAGATTTGCCATTGGCAAAATTTGACCAAGTTTTGGATCAGCGATTGGTGTAATGGTCATCAAGAAGGCAGCAACTGAAAGCTGTCCACCTGCCAGTGCATCAATTTTATATGATTTTGCCAAATTGTAACCAATCCCAAAGGTCATATAAATGGTCATGATGTACATGGTCAAACGATAAGGAATCATAATTTCAGTGATGTGTTCCGCAGACCATTTGGCAATTCCCCAATCTGTTGGAACAGGCGGCATGGCAACAATCAGGAAAATCGACCCGACGATGATGAAAGGTAAAGCTGAGACAACTCCGTTACGAATGGCTTGCAAGTGACGTTGCTGAGAAAGCTTGGTCATTGGGCCTTGTAAATACTTCTCTAAAAAATGAATAATCGCATTCATAATTTCTCCTTTTTATAAATATAATTTTCTATTTAAAATAATATATCACAACCTACTGAATTGACTTTCGAACGAAGCCGTTTGTTGCTTTGAGTAAAACCTCTGCTTCTTCAAAAGTGGAATGAGTCAAGAACATGACAATCGCGGTTTTCACATTTTCACCAGAAGCTTCAAAAAGATTTTCGGCTTGGTCATACGTACAGCCGGTTGCTTGCATGATGATATGCTTGCTTCTTTCAACCAACTTAAGATTTGTTGGCTTCAAATCAACCATCAGGTTTTTATAAACCTTGCCAATTCCAACCATTGAAAGTGTGGAAATCATATTCAAAATCATTTTTTGAGCGCTTCCAACTTTTAATCGGGTTGATCCAGTCAGAAATTCAGGCCCACAATCAACTTCAATCGGGTATTTTGCATGGGAACTCATCTTAGCATTTTTATTGCAGGCAAGAGAAACCGTTGTGGCTCCAATGCTATTCGCATAATCTAGCCCGCCAATCACATAAGGTGTGCGACCACTTGCCGCAATGCCAATCACGGTGTCATTTGCATTAAGATGGAGTTGTTCCAAATCAAATTTTCCAAGTGAAGCATCGTCTTCAGCGCCTTCAATCGCATTGATCATCGCACTCGGTCCACCGGCGATGAGACCAACAACCATTTCCGAATCAATCCCAAAAGTTGGAACACATTCAGCAGCATCTAAGATGCCAAGTCTTCCGCTTGTTCCTGCCCCAAAATAAATCAAGCGTCCCTGATGATTAAATGAATCAATCACCGCTTCAACAACTTTTTCAATTACTGGCAAAATGCCCTCAACTGCTTGTGCTACTTGCTTATCCTCATTGTTCATGGCAATCAAGCTCTCACCAACCGTCATTTCATCCAAATGAACTGACTTTTCATTATTTTTCTCTGTCGTCAGATGATCAAGATTTATCATTTGCCCTCCTAGATATTTTATTTCTTTATTTGAATTTATTATAACATATAAAGAAATAATATATCATTACAATTTGGTTACGTTTTCATCTGAACGCTTTTAAAATAAAAAAGGCAGGCTTTCGCCCGCTTAATTCCTTACTTCTCTTTATTTTTCAACCTTCTTTGATGTGCCTTGAGTTTTTTCATCGCCCACTCGTAATGACTAGAGGTCGCGCTAACAAAATAAGAACCTAGGCTACTTCCACCAACCCAAGGGTAAGTTCCTTTTGAAAATAGCTCGTCATTTGAAAACCGCCCGATAAGAGATAAAATTTCCTCATGCAATTGAGCAAACTTTTCTTGAACTTGCTCAAGAGGAACCGTTTGATAATGCTCAAAGATTTCTAGATTGTATTGGCCATACGTGCGCCAATTATAAGGTTCTGGGAAAAATTTTTTATCGTTGCCTTCCAAATTTCCCTCCACCCAGTTAATGACTAAACAATGCCACTCGTGCAAGTGAGCGAGTACATCTCTCACATTTTTGTCCCTTGCCCAATGGGCTTCTTTCTTTTTCGAATCCTGTGAAAAATCAAAAGCCGTCATCCGCTCATTTTCTGTCAGTGCTGACAAACACTGCTGTAAGTCAAGATAGGACTGAGTCGCAGATTCTAATAAATCAGTTTTAGTTGTAGGTCTTGCCATGAAATTTCCTTTCAGTTATATTTTTAAGTCATCTTTGATCATCCTCTCAATCAATCGGATATACATCAAAAATTTCAGTGATAGCTCTGATTTAATTGTAGCATTTATCTTATTATGGACAAAAATAATTGTTTAAAGTCAAAAAAACACAACCAAATGATTTGGTTGTGTTTTAATTCGTTATTCAATTTGAATTGACGACAGAATCAAAGACTCGATTACTTAAGTTCTACTGAAGCGCCAGCTTCTTCAAGTTTAGCTTTGAGTTCTTCAGCTTCTGCAGTTGCAACACCTTCTTTGATTGGAGCTGGAGCACCATCAACGAGAGTTTTAGCTTCTTTAAGTCCAAGACCAGTGATTTCGCGAACGACTTTGATAACGCCGATTTTCTTGTCGCCTGCAGATGTAAGGATAACGTCGAAGCTATCTTTAGCTGCTGCTTCACCAGCACCTGCTGCTGCTACAGCTACTGGAGCTGCTGCTGTTACGTCAAATTTTTCTTCGATTGCTTTTACAAGTTCAGAAAGTTCAAGGATTGTTGCTGTTTCAAGTTCAGCAACGATGTTTTCAATGTTCAATGCCATTTTGATATTCTCCTATTAGAATTTTATTATGCGTTAATCCGCCGATATGTTTTGTTACTTAATCAAATTAAGCAACGGATTTCAACAATTTGATTTCAAATGAAATTAAGCTGCTGATTCTGCTTTGTCTGCAACTGCTTTGACTGCAAGAGCCACGTTGCGAACAGGTGCTTGAAGCACTGAGAGAAGCATAGAAAGAAGTCCTTCGCGGCTTGGAAGAGCTGCAATTGCTGCAATTTCTTCGTGTGAAGATACTTTACCTTCGATAATTCCGCCTTTAACTTCAAGGTTTTCTGCTGTTTTAGCAAATTCGCTCAAAATTTTAGCAGGAGCTACAACATCTTCATTGGAGAAAGCTACTGCTGAAGGGCCAGAAAATTCCATTCCTTCGATACCAGCTTTTTCTGCTGCACGACGCAATATTGAATTCTTAACTACTTTGAATTCAACACCAGCTTCACGCAAGTTTTTACGAAGTTGTGTATCTTGTTCAACTGTCAAACCACGTGAGTCAGCTACGACAACAGATACTGCTTCGGCAAATTTCTTAGCATAGACGTCAACTAATTCTGATTTAACAGCAATAGTTGCTTCATTTACTTTGTAATCGCTCATTTTTTTACCTCCATTTTATTTTGTTGCGGATCTAAAAAATAAAAAAATCCACATCCAAAAGACATAGAGAGTTCAATCATTCTTTAAAAATGTTTGTCCTCGGTAGGATGTTTATGGCTTATGCCCCCTACTGTCTTCGGTCTGTTCTTTACGAACATTAATTATTATAGCATAGTCTTCTAAATCCTGTCAAGTATAAAAATTTTAAAGACAAAAAACTGTCAGTACTGACAGTTTTTATCTTTTTATTTTGATGGGAGATTTGGTTTCATGGCTACAAAGAAGGCGCCTTGAGGGTCACGCAACATGGCAAAATCGCCATAAGGTGTGCCAGTTCTGACCGCTTCTACGGTTGCACCTAATCCTTCAGCTGTCTTAGCAATGGCTTCCACATCTTCAACAGCAAAAGTCACTGACCATTGAGACTGGTCTTTGAAATAGGCTGGAAAATCTGGGCCAGTGTAAATACCAAGCATTTGTCTAACTGTCAAATAAGTCATTTCTGGCGTGTCAATTTCGGTATGAGCTTGCCAGCCAAAAACGGCACTATAAAAATCAACGGTTGTGTTAAAAGCTTTGTTTAATTCGAGTTCATACCAACAAATGCCACCGACTTCATTCAGGGCTTCGTTCATGCCCGTTCCCTCAACAATCCCAAAAGGTGAACCCGCAGGGTCGCTTGCAACTGTGAATTTTCCACCAGGCATATCAGTGGCTGGCATATAGATTTGTCCGCCATTTTCAGTCACTTCAGAAATTGTCTTTTCAATATCATCGGTTTCCAGATAAGTTAACCATTGCGTTGGTTGATAAGGGTTCATCTTGCCTGAAAGTCCGCCAACCGTCTTGCCATTGTTCAATAAAATGTGATATTCAAAATTTTCATCACCAATGGATTGACTTGTCCAACCAAAGAGGCTGGTATAAAATTCGACTGCTGCCTTTGTGTCATCTGCTGCGACTTCAACCCAAGCGGGCAAGCCTTTTTTGTGTAATGTTGTCATGATGTGTGCTTCCTTTTATTAAATTTGAAAACGTTTTGATTGACGTATTATACTGCTAAAAACTTAAAGAAGGCTAAAATAAGAAAAAACTTACTCGAAAAGTAAGTTTCTCATATTTTCATCATCTGGAACAAGTTCTAAATAACGACGTATCAAATTTTCAGAAGCCTTGATTTGTCCAATTTCGCGCAAATAATCGATCATATCACTAAGAAATTCGGGATTTTCAGAGAGACTTGTTTCTAAGAGTTCATCATATGCTTTTTGAGCTTCTTCGTCATCTTCTAAGGCACGGTAAGATTGGGCAAAGAGCCATTGCGCAAGCAAGTGTTGTTCTTCAAGCGAGGATTTAAGGTTTAAGACGGCATGATAATCTTCTTGATTGAAGTAAAGATTGGCCAGCAAGAAAATGGTTTGGTCGTGCATTTCTGGCTGATTGAGTGCCTCCATCAGTTCTGCTTCTGACCCTTCAATATCTTTATTTTGATATTTCAAGCGTGAAACAAAATGCATGAGCGGAACATTATTAGGGGCCTTTTTGCGTCCTTGTTCAGCAATTTTGAAAGCTTCGTCAGCTTGGCCATCTTCAAGTAAGACCTGTGCGTAAGCAAACTCAAAATTGAGAAAATCGTTGTCAGCACTGACAAGTTTTTTAAAGGTTGAAATGGCGCGCGTCCGATTGCCAATCTCACTGTATAAAATAGCGATTTTATATAGTGTATCGCTTGATTTATCAAATTCATATGATTTTTCAAGGAAAGAAATGGCGTTTTCAAAGTTGCCCAGTTGAGCATAACTTTCGCCAATCCGCTGATAAATCGAAATTTTTGTATGATGCAAGATTTTACGTTCAGATAATTTAGCGTATTCGTTAATGGCACGTTGGTATTCCAGATTGGCAAATAAACTTTCAGCCAAAGCAAAAGTTACCAATGGGTCATCTGAAAGGGCTTGTGCTTCTTCAAGTTTTGAAATGGCTGTTTCATAATCGCCGTCCACTTCGTATAAATCCGCAATTTTAACTAAAGCAGCAATATAATTGCTGTCCTCAGGTGTAATCCGGTAGAGGTAATCCAGCGCCTTATCAAGCTCGCCATCATCTTCAGCCAGTTCTGCCAAATTGATTAAAATGGCGGTACTCTCAGGATTATTCTGTAAAATGGCATCATAAATCTGTTGGCTTTCAGCATCAAATCCCATCATTTGAAGGTATTCTGCTAAGTCAGCCAGTAATTCTTCGGAATCATTTTTTATGGCATTTTCAAGGCTTTCTTGCATTTTGTCGAATTGACCTTGATGTAAAAAATCGACTGTCTCTTGAGCGTATGACATGGGTAACCTAATTTCTAATATTTAATTCATTGATGTTTCATCGGGCGAACTTAACTCTAGAATTGGGTCATCAGGGTAAAGTTCGGAGATTTGTTTGTACCATTCAAAAATATGGACTATGACAACTTTGGCTGTCGCGTACAATGGAATGCCGAGAAGCACGCCCCAAACGCCCCAAATTTTGGCCGATGTTAACAAAGCAAAGAGGACGGTAATGGGATGAATGGTAAGTGATTTTCCAAGAACCAGAGGAGAAATCAAACGGCCTTCAATGGTTTGTTCAATCGTATAAACAATGATGACTTTCACCAACATGATTGGGCCACCTGTTACCATGGCAATGATAAGCGCAGGAACAATGGCCAGATAAAAACCTAAGAAAGGAATCAAATTAAAGAATCCAGACATGATGGCTAAAGCAACGCCATATTTAAGCCCAATGAGTGGCAAGCCAATCAAGAACATGACCGCAACCGAGAAAGCTACAATGATTTGCCCTCTAACATAGTTGGACAGTTGGCTGTTGATTTCATGTAAAATATCTGAAGTGTCCTTGCGCCATGCTTTGGGTAAAAGATGTGTCACATAGCCATTTAATTTCTTGCCATCTTTCAATAAATAAAAGAGGACAAAAGGAAAGACAATCAAAGAAATGACCACACTGGTTGTTTTACCGATTAAGCCGGTAATGGTATCGAGGGCTGTAGATGAAAAGGTTTTTGACCAATCAATCAGTTGACTTCCCAAAGAACTTGCGATTTTATCGACTTGTGGTTTAAGTTGCTCAAAATGCGGATTTTCCAAAATGGAATTCACACCTTTTTGGGCATCATTGACATAAATGGGAACATTTGAAGCAAAAGATTCAATCCCACTAGAAATGTTAGGAATGGCAACGACCAAGCCCCAAACAATCAAAGCCGCAATCAAGATAAAGAGAACTGCAATTGAAACCACGCGAGGTACCTTGTGCTTCTGAGCAAAGTCAACGACTGGATTGAGCAAATAGTAAAATACAGCAGCCAAAACAATCGGAAGTCCGATGATGGCTAAAAAGTCATTGACCGGCTGAAAGATAAATTCTACCTTGCTTAGTACAAAAATATTCAGTAAGAAGAGCAGAATAATCGTAAGTATGGTGACAATTTTATTGTTAATAATCCATTTCATAAAAACTGTTGATGAAAATGGCTTGTTTTCCTTTTTCATAATAATTTCCTTCACTATTGATTGAATGATATTCTCATTCTATTATAGCATATTTTAAGTTGTGGTCTTTAAGATTGAGCTGGTGCGAAGCTTTCAATCAAATGTTCCGCACATTTGAGCCCGTCAATTGCTGCAGAAACAATTCCTCCAGCAAAGCCAGCACCTTCGCCACTTGGATAAATCCCTTTGATGCTAACAGATTGGAAGCTGTCTTCATCTCGATTGATTCTGACTGGCGATGAGGAACGCGATTCAATCCCTGTCATGACAGCATCATTCATGGCAAAGCCGTGAATCTTTTTATCAAAGGCTGTAATCGCCTCTTTCATGGCATCTGTAATGTAAGCTGGGAAAAGTGCTGTTAAATCCGTTGGCGTCACACCAAGCGCATAACTGGCCTTTACTGTTCCCATTTTGGTTGAGGCTTGGCCTGCCAAAAAGTCACCCACTAATTGTGCAGGAGCTTGATAAGTTGAACCACCTAATTGATAAGCTTTTGCTTCAAGTTGACGCTGGAATTCGACCCCAGCAAGTGGATGGTCCGTTGGAAAATCTTCAGGAAAGACTTGAACTAAAAGTCCACTATTCGCATTTTCTTCATTTCGTGCATGTTCACTCATGCCATTGGTTACCAAGCGTCCTTCTTCTGAAGCTGCAGGTACAACGAGGCCTCCGGGACACATACAAAACGTATAAACTCCACGACCACTGCTTGCTTTGTGGGTCAAGCGGTATTCTGCTGCACCGAGACGCGGATGTTCGGCGAATTCTTTGTATTGGGCCTTATTGATCAAACTTTGCGGATGTTCTATACGAACACCAATGGCAAAAGGTTTGGCCGTAATCTGAACCCCTGTTTCATAAAGTTCCGAAAATGTATCGCGTGCTGAATGCCCTATAGCTAAAATGGCTTGTTCAGTCTCAAAAGTCCTTCCATTTTTTAATTTGACCGCTTGCAATGCCTTGTCAGCAATGACAAATTTTTCAACCTGACTATCAAAGTAAACTTCCCCACCGAGTGTAATGATTTGTTGGCGGATATTTTTAACAATATCACGCAATAAATCTGTTCCGACATGGGGATGTGCATGGTACAAAATGTCTTCTGGCGCTCCCGCATTAACGAACTCTTGTAGAACTTTACGTCCACGCAAATCACGAACACGACTGGTTAATTTGCCGTCAGAAAAAGTGCCTGCGCCCCCTTCACCAAATTGGACATTGGAATGAGGATCTAATTTTCCTTCTTTCCAAAAAGCATCGATTGATTTGACACGGTCATCCACTTGACCGCCACGTTCTAAAACAATTGGGCGATAGCCTTTTTGCGCCAATAAAAGTGCCGCAAACATGCCCGCAGGGCCAAAACCGATGACAAGTGGACGATGGCTTAAAACTTGTGTTCCAGAAATGGGCATGTGATAAGCAAGGTCAGGAGCTTCAGAAACGTTAAGCAACTTCTTCTTGAGCAGCTTGGCCTCGTTTTTAACCTCTACGTCAACCGTATAGATAAAGTCAATTTTTCCGGCGTGTCGTGCGTCAATCGACTCCTTGTAAATGCGATAATTGATTAAATCTTCTTCAGGAAGACGGAGCTTTTTGAGAACTAAAGGTTTGATTTTTTTGATGTCGTCGTCAATAGAGAGACGGATTTGTGAAATTCTAAGCATAATTACTGACTTTCATTTTATAATTTTTTTAGTAATGTGAACCATTTTTCTTGATAAGGCGGATAGCGTAAGGGCAGGTCGATGATTTGCGATTTTTTAAGCACACTTTTAAAATGTGAAAAAGTTTCAAAACCTTTGAAACCGTGGTATGCCCCCATACCACTGGCACCAACGCCACCAAATGGCAAACGACTTGTCGCAACATGAACAACAGTATCGTTGATACAGCCACCGCCAAACGAGAGAGTATTTAAAAAGGTTTGCTCATTTTTTTGACTCGTAGTAAATAAATAAGCTGCCAAGGGTTTTGGTTTTTCCTGCAAGATGAGCTGGATTTCTTCAAAATTTTGATAGGTCAAAATGGGCAAAATCGGTCCGAAAATTTCGTCAGCCATGACAGGATAATCCCAACCGTCGAGATCTAGCAAGGTTGGCGCCAATTTTCGATTTTCAGGATTGGATTGCCCACCGCAAATCAAGCAATCTGCCTCAATGAGTCCAAGTAGCCGCTTGAAATGTCTGTCCGTGATGACAGCAGGATAATCTGCATTGTCAAGCGGGTGCGGATACATGAGCTGGATTTCTCTTTTCATGGCTTCAATCAATGCCATCTTTTGAGACTGATGCACCCAAACATAATCAGGCGCAACACAGGTTTGACCAACATTTAAAAACTTGCCCCAAATAATCCGTTTGGCCGCACGTTCAATGCTTGCCGTCTCATCAACGATACAAGGACTTTTCCCACCCAATTCAAGCGTTACTGGTGTCAAATTTTTGCTGGCAGCCCGCATGACAATTTTTCCAACAGCAGTCGATCCTGTAAAAAAGATTTTATCAAATTTCAGTTCTAAAAGAGCCGTACTTGCCGTTTTGTCACCGCTGACAAGTGCAATATAATCCTCGTCAAACGTTTGATGAAGCATTTCCTTGATGATTCTTTCAGTCGCAGGAGCATCTTCTGCTGCCTTTAAAACACTACAATTTCCAGCGGCGATACTTGAAACCAAAGGAGCTAGTAAAAGTTGAAAAGGATAATTCCAAGGGGCAATAATCAAAGACAAACCAAGCGGTTCTGGATAAATATAACCTTTTGAGGGCCAATTTTTAATGCCTGTAGCTACTTTCTTGGGACGCATCCATTTTTTGAGTTGTTTTTTATTGTAACGGATTTCGTCTAAAACAAGTCCAATTTCAGTGGCGTAAGACTCGAATGCTGCCTTACTCAAATCTGTGGCGAGTGCATCTAAAATGTTTTGTTCATTGTTCAAAATCGCTGTTTCTAGCTTCGTCAGTACTGACAGACGAAAAGCCAGACTTTTTGTTTGGCCACTATTAAAAAAACGACCTTGCTTTTTGACCAGCGAAAGATAATCGTTCATTGTAATCCTCTCTCTTTTATAGGCAATAAAACTGCGGATTAACGCAGTTTTTTAAGTTCATAATATTGAATTTGAAGGGCATTATGGTGCTTGACCAGTTCAAAATTGGCCTGCTTAAAGAGATCCATCAATTCTTGTTGTCCATAGACTTTAACATCGCCTTCCGTTGATGTTTTTTCAACATAAGCATTGTAAATCTTGCGGACATCATATATCGGAATTCGAATTTCAGCTAAAACTAATTTCCCATTTGGTCGAAGGACACGTTTTGCCTCCTTCAAGAAACCTTCTGGATCTGGGAAATGATGGAAACTGGCTGAGCAAATCAAGATATCAAAAAAGTCATCTTCAAATGGCAAATTTTGAGCTGAGCCATTGACAAAATTGAATTTTGGATACTTTTGGCTGGCAACTTTGACCATTTCTGGCGAAATATCAAGCCCGTAAGCTTCGAAACTTTGATTTTCTGAAAGCATGCCCAAGAGTTGTCCATCTGCACATCCAATGTCTAAGACACGGTCATTTTCATCAATGTGGACTGTTTTTTTAATATAACGTTTAAAAAAGCCAGAAAGAAAGCCATCCCAAGTACGATTAAAATGACTTGCCACTTTGTCATAATGATTTTTTGAGTCAATTTCATGATTATGTTTTGTCATATCTAAGCCTATCTTCTTCTTGTTTTATTTTCTAATAAATTTCCCGACACATTCAATATGGTGCGTTTGTGGGAACAAATCAACGGGGCGAACTTTCTCAAGGAGGTAGCCATTTTCTTCAAATCGAACCACGTCGCGCGCAAATGTCGCAGGATTACATGAAATGTAAACGATGGCTCGGGCCTGCATTTGTGTTGCTGCCATGATAAATTGTTCATCAAGTCCTTTACGCGGTGGATCAACAAAGATGAGGTCAGGTTTAACCCCTGCTTCAAGCCATTGCGGCATGACTTGTTCTGCCTTACCCGTTACATAATTTGTGTTATGTAAATTATTGTTTTTTGCGTTCAGTTTCGCATTTTCAACGGCAGCTGGAATGACTTCCATGCCATAAACTTGCGCCACTTGATCCGCTACACATAAACCAATCGTTCCAATTCCTGAATATGCATCAACAATAGTATCCGTCTCAGATAAATCAGCAAATTCGTATGCTGTTTGATATAATTTTTCAGCTTGTGCCGTGTTGACTTGATAAAAAGCGGGAGCAGAAATCTCAAACCGCTTTCCTAACATGCTGTCAGTAATGCTTGAATTTCCGTATAAGAGTTGATATTTCTTGCCTAAGATAAAACTGCCGTCTGAGTTGTTTATATTGAGTTGGATTGATTTCAAATCTTTAAATTCCGTTGTCAGCGCTGACAGAAATGCCTGCTTATCGATTGGAAACTTGTCAGAAGTTACAACCAAGACTACCATCATTTCCTCAGTGTGATAAGCTCTACGGATAACAATATTACGGAGCCAGCCCTTTCTTGTTTGCTCATTATAAGCGATTTTGCTGGCACTATCGTATTTTCTTAAGAAATCACGAATAAAATTGACAAGGGCGTCAATTCTTGGGTGTTGGATATAAAAATCTGAAATCGGTACAAGTTGGTGTGAATTTTTACGGTAAAATCCTGTCTCGATTTGACCATTGATTTCACGAACGGGAACTTGTGCTTTATTGCGATATTTAGTCGTCTGTTCAGCAGCAAGGATTGGTTCAACTGGAAAATTCTTTTTCTTTGCTGTCTTTTTCAAAAGCTCAACCACTTGTTTTTGTTTATAAACGAGCTGTTCCTCATAAGTCAAATGACCAAAGTCAGCAATTCCGGTTCTTAAATAGTCTAGACTAATATCAGTGACGCGATAAGGCGATGCTTTGAGGATTTTTTCGACACGGCCAAAGCCGAAATTTTTTCCGACTTTAATGACGCGAACCTCGATTAGTTCGCCAGGCAGCGCATTATCGACAAAAAGCGGAAAGCCGTCAATCTTAACCACCCCCTGTCCTTCGTGCGTCAAATCGACCACTTCTGCTTCAAAAATCATATTCTTTTTCAATTCATTCATACCTTTATTTTATCATAAAATAAGCCGAAAGGACTAATAAATATGATAACAAAAAAAGCAGGTATCAATATGTTTTTCTTGTCTCGTAATCCTCAGTTTGTACCACTTTGATGATGAATTTTTTATGTTTTTTAGCATATTGTCCATAGTTAATCATAAACCAAGCACTTGCGAAACAAGAGAGGCAGATTTTTGCCGCTGTATTTGACCATTCGTTT
Organism: Lactococcus sp. dk101; assembly: GCF_009601055.1. Lineage (GTDB taxonomy): Bacteria > Bacillota > Bacilli > Lactobacillales > Streptococcaceae > Lactococcus. The sequence continues at coordinate 52,576 of NZ_WITI01000008.1, read as the reverse complement.
TGCGCGCCGTTCATGAAATAAATCATCGAAATGAAGGCAAAAATGACAGAAATAATCAATAAAATAAAGCCTAAATTTTCAAACTTAAATCTTTTTTTAACTTTAACTTCTTGTAATTTCATGAGATACTCCTTATTGATTATTGATTTTTTCTATATTATATCGTATTTTTTTATAATGGTCAATGGTTTATATCGAAAAAATCAATAAAAAATAAGCAGTAATTCAACTGCCTATTTCTAAATTTTTTAATTCAAAGAAAAGCTTGTCTCTTTGCCTGCTTGAAGTGTTGCTGATTGACCATAGACGAAGACTGTCACATTCTTGTCTGCGGTAAGGCGAAGCATTTTATCGGAAATCTCGATATTGATGAGAACACCTCTAAATCTTTGAGTAAATTGAAGTAATTTCCAACTGTCAGGCATGACAGGAGAAATTGAGAACACACCATCACGCATGACCACGCCCGCAAATTCATTTTGAATGACTTCAAGCGTTTCGCCCATGACACCGATATGGACTCCTTCTGCCGTTGTTCCACCTTGAATGTCATAATAATCTGAGCCGATAGCCACAATCAAAGCGTCAAGTGCATCTTCTGTTTCGCCTAATTGAACACCAACACCGCCAAAAACGGGACGAGAGGTGGTCGAGCCATGAACGGTACAAGCCACATAATAGTCCCGATTGACTTCAAGCCAATGCTCAGGCAACTGATAGCCCAGTTGTTCCACCAAATCATGCATCTTTTGGTGACCAAGGTTATAAATGGTCATGAGCGTATCTGCCTGCTTGACTGCCTTATAGTCATCAGGAGAGAGGCCTTCAGCTTTCAAAAAGCGGTCAATCCGGTGAATGTCACCATACTTTTCAGCATAGGCCTCAAAATCAACTTCTTTGAGATCAAAGAAACCGTCATATTGTTCGATAACACCATTTTCATCCACATTGAGAAAGAGTTTTTGACGCACCAAATTTGCCTTTTCAAGCAATTCTGATCCCAATGCTGACACATCAAATCCTTGTTCTTGAAGATCAAAAAGCCAGTTAATCTGCCAAGTCAGCATCAAATTCGTATAGGCATTGTCACGAATGCCACCTTCTTGTCCTGGATAGGCCTCATGATACTCGTCAGGGCCCATCACGCCAGCAATATGGTAGCGTCCATCTTGTCCAAGTGTTGCCTTATTCAGCCAGAATTTAGTCGTTTCAACCAATAAATCAAGACCACCCTCTTCAAGAATCGAAGTGTCTCCAGTCAGTTGAACATAAACCCACATGTTGTAAGTAACGGCAAGTGAGACGTGGCGTTGACGACGACTGTTGTCAGGTTCCCATTCATTATTAACGGTGTTCAGATGGACAAATTGAGCTTGTTCATCACCAACCATGCCAGATTGCCAAGGGAACATGGCACCACGTTCGCCATCAACTTGTGCATTGGCTTGCGCAGCAGCCAAACGATTGATCCGATAACGCAGCAAATCTCTCGCCGTTTCAGGTTCATTGGCGGCATAATAAGGCACTACAAAAATCTCATCCCAGAAAATATGCCCGCGGTAGCCTTCGCCTGTCAAGCCACGTGAACCAACGGAAGCATCCAAAAATTGATTGGCTTCATGTTGGGCAGCTTGATGAATATGAAAGATATTCATGCGAGTCATGACTTGCAAATCTTTGTTGTCAGTGCTGATGACAATATCGCCTGTCTCCCAAACCTTTTTCCAATACGCTGTATTATTGGCTTTAATGCTTTCCAAACTGGCTTTATTCAGCTCAGCTCGAGCGAAATCACCAGCGCCTTTGGTTTCATAACTACTGGCAAGAACCATGACTTTTTCAAAGGAAAGTGGCTCATGTGCCTTGATGTCAAAATGGCCTGCTTGCATCAAAATTTCAGGATGTCCTGAATTTTCCGCAGCCAACGTTTGACCTGCAACGCGTGTTCTGGCAGCAACGGCAAGCTCAATATCGGTCGTTCTTGTTTTGGCCAGTAAAAGTTCCTTGTCAGTGCTGACAACATCAAATTCTTTGCTGTCAAAGGCACAGTAACGTTCCACATTTTGATTGAGAACAGAACCATCAATCAAACTTTCAAAACGTAATTGACCATCAAAATCCGTTTCAATTTGACCTTCAAAGGCAAGTTGGTGGAAATTGATTGGGTCAACATATTTTTCTGTCGTCAAGGTCAGTAAGCCTTCTGCAACTTTGACCGTGTATTGATCCACTTGTTTGCCATTTTCAAAGTCAATATAACTTTGACGCTCAAGACTTTGATTTTCGAAATCAACTGCTACATCGTTGACATAGAGTTGGATTAACTGTGGATTTGGCAGGTTTACCATATCCTCATTTTCAACATCATGTCCAGCAACTTCAGTGTGTGTGCGATTAAAAACGCCTGCCACATAAAGCCCTGGATAATGATTGTCAGAAAACTTAGCCCAAACCGGCGCACCTCGCCAACCCAGATAGCCATTTCCAAGCGTCATCAAAGACTCTTGGCCATAAGCACGTTTTCCTGTTTCAAGCGTCTCGTATTTAATCATCCAATCTGCTCGCATCGTATTTCGCCTTTCGTCGCGTCAAACTTTTTCACTTGTACGTACAAGTTCATTTTATCAAAAAATAGTTAAAAAATCTCGTTCAAAAAAAGAAACCAGAGATTTTTTCTCTAATTTCTTTTTCATTGTTGGAAGGAAATTTTTTATTTAACTGCGTCTTTGAATGCATTCTTCTTTTCAACGCCCGCGCCCATAACGTCGTTGTCATTGTAACCAAACATGAATACAAGTACAAAAGCAACTGCGAAACAGACAACTGTAGCAATCCAGAAGATTGTCAAGTTGCTCATACCAAGGAATACGTGAGGTTCTACTTTTACGCCATTGATTACTTTTCCAACATTTGGATTTGAAATGAAACTTGGGAAACCAATCAATGAACCAGAGAAGCCATACATTTGAAGTCCCATGAATCCACCGACAGCGGCACCAACAGCAGCACCGATTGAGCTCATGATAAAGACTTTAATATATTTAAGGTTGATACCATAAATGGCAGGTTCTGTGACACCCATCAAAGCTGAGAGCGCTGCAGGAAGTGCAAGTCCTTTCATGTCTGTCTTACGTGTCTTAACAAAAACTGCAAGCGCACCAGCACCTTGTGCAAGCATTGTGAATGAAACAATCATATTGATATTAGATTGACCAGTTGATGCAAGTTGAAGTGTAAGGATTGGGATGATGAGCCAGTGTAAGCCAAAGATAACCAAACATTGATACAATCCACCAATGATAAGAGCGGCAATACCAAGTTGAAGCAAATTATCTCCGTTACCAATTAAACCAGTAACAGCATTACCCAAAATACCACCAATAAGGTTCATGATTGGACCAACGGCAACCATAACGAGTACCAATGTGATGAAGAATGTAATTATTGGTTCAAAGATTGGACGAAGTGCAGCATTCAAATGTTTGTGGAGCCATTTTCCGAGCGGTGCTGCAATAGCTGCAGCGCAGATTGCTGGGAAAATCGTATAAGCATATGATGGATATCCTGTAGGGTCTGGGAAGGCTACTGGAATACCGAACAATGAAGATGTGAAGTGAACACCGAGGACAGTGTGCAAATCATTTACCGTATAGTTAGTGTAAGTCACACCGTTATGAATATATGTTGTAATGGTGTTCAAGGCGCCACGAAGGTTTGGATCGAGGAAAACGCCCATAACTGCAGCAACAACATATTCATTTGCTTTGAGTTGTTTTGCTGCTGAGAAACCAACTAGGATTGGCAAGAAATAAAATGGTGCCATCGCAGCTGTTGTGATGATGATAAATGTTGATCCGTTTGGATTCAATAAGTGCGCATTAATTGCGGCGGGGAAAATCATTGATCCTGCTACTTGTTGTTTGAACAAGTTGGCAAGCCCGTTAATCATACCACCTGAGGCCAAGAGTCCGATGATTGGAATCATTGAACCTGTAATTGTACCGATGATGACTTGGAAAGCATGAACAAATGGATTTTTACTTCCATTGCTATCTGAAGTTGAAGCTACAGCGTCTTTCGTTGCTTCATCATCAACAACACGATCCCCCAGTTGAGCAACCACTTCGTCGTAAACATCTTCTACTGTTTGTCCAATAACGACTTGATATTGATTAAGCCCTTGATTGTAAACTGCACCTGCAACACCAGAAATCGCTGCGATTTTTTCGGTATTGGCTTTGTCTTTGTCTTTCAAAGTGAAGCGTAAACGCGTAATACAGTGAATGACTTTTTGAATGTTGTCAGGACCACCGACATTTTCGATAATGTCTGACGCCATTGCTGTGTATTTTGACATAATGTTCTCCTTTTTGCTTCATCTTAGTGATGAAACAGAGACGGTTGTCAACCGTCATGTGATTCACAAAATAATAATAGCTAGGGCGAATGCTCCCTATTTTACAGCCGCAGTACCCAATTTAGTCGCTGCTGTTGTTTGTCCTTTAGCAATGTCAAATCGAGCCAATTTTTCATTACTATTCGTGAAAACAACCATCGTTGTTTTCATTAAACCTGCTGCTTCAACTTGAGCCCAATCGACCGTGCCGACTTCATCGCCTCCATCGACAATATCGCCAACTTTAACTTTGAAATTAAAGGGTGCTCCTTTGAGACTGACGGTATCAATACCGACATGAAGCAAGACTTCAAGTCCGTCAGCTCTGACAAAACCAAGAGCATGACCTTGAACTAGTTCAACGCGAGCGGTAACAGGGGCATAAATTTTATTGCCGTCAGGTTCAACAGCGAAGCCGTCACCCATGATTTTTTTAGAAAAAACAGGATCTGAGACTTCCTCGATAGGAATCACTTGACCAGCAAGCGGTGCATAAAGGCTGTCGTCAACCACAAGTTCTTTCTTTTTTCCAAAACCAAACATAAGATGTTCCTTTCCATCTATTTTTAACAATAGAATAAAAATTTGTAGCTTGTACGTACAAGTTTTAACAAGGTTATTTTATCATATAAAAACGTTTTCATAAAGCTTCAAAGGATAAATTTTTGCTATAATAGTTATATGAAAAAGTATGAAGTTATATTACAGGATTTAGAAAAAAAGATTAAAAATGGCAGCTATCCACCAAATTCACTCTTGCCAAGTGAAAATGAAATGACCAGTTTGTATGGTGCGTCACGAGCCACCGTTCGCCAAGCCTTGAAAGTCCTTGCTGACAATGGGATGGTACATCGCCGACATGGTTTCGGCAGCATTGTTATTCCCCAAGAAAAACTACTCTTTCCAGTAACAGGACTGATTTCTTTTAAGGAGCTTCAAGAAACACTTGGCTTTGAGGCAGAGACCGATGTGCTTTACTTTGAGCCTGTCGTCATTAACCGTGAGCTGTCAGCGCTGACCACTTTCCCGATTGGTACACAAGCGTATCATGTGCTTCGCCGTCGCAAAATTGAAGGAAAATATGCCATCTTAGACCGTGATTTCTTTATTTGTGATGTCGCCGAAGGCTTAAGCGCTGAACATGCCAAAGCTTCTATCTATGACTATTTAGAAAAAGAATTGCAACTCGACATCGCTTATGCTCAAAAAGGAATTACCATTGACCTTGTCACCGATGACGATAAAAAATTCCTAGATTTAGAACCACTTGATCGACATGTCGTTTCCGTAAAATCTGTGGTCTATCTCCAAGATAATCGCCCATTTCAGTACACAGAAAGCCATTATCAAGTGGATAAATTCCGTTTTTCTGAATTTGCACGTCGCCAAAAAGCATAAAAAAACTGTCAGCTCTGACAGTTTTTGTAATTTTTAGATAGTTTATTTAACAGATTATTCAGATTGTGTGCTATAATTTAACCATAACAATTCCAGGCTCCAAAAAAACATCTACTTTAACCAATGTAGATGTTTTTATTTTAATGCTACCAAATATTAATCTTGTTCATTTTCGTTAGTATCAACAACATCATGTTGATGTTCCGATACAAATTCTTCTAATTCTTCTAAATGCTCTTGTATGATTTGTTTGCCCAATTCTTCGCGGTTAATTTCTTCCAACTTACGTTGCATTTCTTGGTAATCTTCATATCCAACAATAACAACTTCTGGGACATTGTTTGACAAAACATAGGTTGGAGTTTTTGTGCGAATGATGTTTTTGACAATTTGTGTCCAAGACTTTCTTACACTCGTTGCACTGACTGTAGCGCCATTAATTAGTTTCATCATTTTTGTCATCTCCTTCTTATGAATTTTTTATTTAATTCGGTATATATCAATTATAAAGGAATGAATTTTAGATTTCAAGAAAGTTGTCGCTAAATTAACTGGATTATTTTTGTGGTAAAAGATGATATATAAAATTGTTAATAATACCAATCTCATTTTGGTTCAAACTGCTTTTGCGAACAGTTGAATTATCGGATTGGCTTGTGATATACTAGTCCTATGAACAAAGAATTACTGCTTCAACACATTTCTGCTGAACAAGAACTGATGCCTGATTATGTCAATGAATATGTCCGCGCCATGCAAGTTGCCCAACGCTCACAAAATACCATTTACGAATATCTTAAAGAATTTCACCGTTTTTTTGACTGGCTTTTTGAGTCTGGACTGATTGACAGCCAAGACTATACCCAACTGCCACTCTCATTTCTTGAACATTTAAAAAAGGTTGATGTCGAAAGTTTTATTTTATATTTGCGGGAACGCCCAAAAAGTAATTCAAACAATCAGCAATTCGGCGTCAGTCAAGTTACAATAAACCGAACCATTTCTGCACTTTCCAGTCTTTTTCATTACCTCACAGTTGAAACTGAAAATGAAGAAGGCGAGCCTTATTTTTATCGGAATGTCATGAACAAAATTAAAACTGTCAAATCTAAGCAGACCTTAAACGCCAGAGCTGCTTCTATCAAATCCAAGCTATTTTTAGATCATGAAACACAAGATTTTCTCGATTTTATTGATCATGACTACGAACAGCAACTCTCGTCACGTGCCAAAGCCTTTTTCGAAAAAAATAAAGCACGTGATTTGGCCATTATTGCCTTGATTTTAGGTACAGGACTTCGGCTGTCAGAATGCACCAACACAGATTTGAAAAGTCTTAATCTAAATACGCTGACTGTTGAGGTTATCCGAAAAGGCGGAAAAAAAGACTCCGTAAACATTGCTCCCTTTGCAAAAATCTATCTCGAATTATATCTAGAAGTCAGAAAACAAATCTATAAACCCGAGGAACGTGAACAAGCCTTGTTTTTGTCCACTTATAATCAAGCTCCACGGCGAATAGACAACCGCTCGGTTCAAAAATTAGTAGGCAAATACTCCAAGGCATTTAAAACCGAAGTTTCACCACACAAACTTCGCCACACCCTTGCCACAAGACTTTATTCTGAAACAAAAAACCAAGCCCTTGTCGCCAATCAGTTGGGACACTCGGATCTCAACACTTCTGCCCTTTACATTTCAATCATCAATGACGAAAACAAAAATGGATTGGATAAACTATAAAAATAAAAAAACACTTGGTTAAACCAAGGTTTTTTTGTTCTTACTCTACTGTAGCCTTTTGTGCATTTTGATCAGCAGATCTAAATATCAAACGGAATAATTTTCGTGTGATTGGGCCCGCAATAAGTAACTGAAGGGGCAATGCCATAATAAAATTATGGAAAAACGTGAGCAAATAATTTTGAATAAAAGAGCTTGTGAAGCCATTGCTATGATAAAGTCCAATAAAACTTGCAAAAGTTACCTGAGCAATGACAGTAAAAGTTTGAATGGTCAAAATAATAACGATAGGCTTTGATTGCGGTGTAACAAATTTAAAAGCCGAATATTTAGCAAATTTACTCGACAAAAAATAGGCGCAGCAAAAGATAATGACAAATTCGAACCACATTTCTTTTAGGGCGTGCCATAAGACGTCTGTTGTGAAATTATTATCCAATAAGAGGGCATTATAGATGGTCATGGTATATACCATAATCCATGCTGTGATAGCCGTAAACACGACTGCTTCTTTTTTTTGTTTGAGGCATTTTTTTCTCCTTATAAAATAAAAAAGACAATAAATATTCCCCCTGCTGTCTGACATTAGCAAGGTAACATTTATTGTCTTTGTTTTATTTATTAAATTTTACATATCTATTATAACACATTTTATTTGAAAAGTGATGTCTCAATAATCAAGATATGCTTTTAAATCATTCAAGGAACGATCAGCGATCAATCCATATCGTTCTTTTTTATCTCGAATGCGTTCAGGCCATTCTTCCATAATCCCAAAAGTAACATTCATGGGTTGGAAATGCTTACTGTCCGTATGCGTAATGTAATAAGGCAAACTTCCAATCGCTGTTGTCCGAGGGAAGATAACTTCATCTTGTCCTTGATACAAACGACTGGCATTGATTCCTGCAACCAAACCTGCTGAAGCAGATTCGACATAACCCTCTACGCCAGTCATTTGACCAGCAAAAAACAAATTGTCTTGCTTGCGTGATTGGAAGGTTTGTTTCAAGAGATTTGGTGAATCCATATACGAATTACGGTGCATGACACCATATCGAACGAATTCCGCATTTTCAAGCCCTGGAATCATTCGAAAGACACGCTTTTGTTCTCCCCATTTCAAATGTGTTTGAAAGCCTACAATATTGTAAAGTGAGGCTGCCGCATCATCTTGACGCAACTGTACGACAGCATAAGGCGTTTTAAATTCACCATCCCGCTCGCCCTTATAATCTTCAGGGTATTCAAGTCCCACAGGTTTCATAGGGCCATAAAGCATGGTCTTGTAGCCACGACTTGCCATTTCTTCAATCGGCATACAGCCTTCAAACACTTTCATTTTCTCGAAAGAATGAAGGTCTGCGGTTTCAGCAGAAATAAGAGCTTCTTGAAAAGCATTAAACTGTGCTTTGTTCATTGGACAATTATAATAAGCTGCTTCACCCTTGTCATAACGGGATTTCTTATAAACCTTTTCCAAATCAACTGTCGAAATATCAACAATCGGTGCTGCGGCATCATAGAAATAAAAGCCATTTCCATCATTCAATTCATGAATTTTACTGGCTAAAGCATCTGATGTCAAAGGTCCCGTCGCAATAATCGTAATCTCATCAGTAGGAATTTCGGTGATTTCGCCACGAATGATTTCAATATTATCATTTTGTTCTAACTCATTTGTGATATAGGCTGAAAAACCTTCACGGTCAACCGCAAGAGCACCACCAGCAGGCACTTGTGTCGCGTTGGCAGCTCGTATTACTAATGAATCAAGTTGGCGCATTTCTTCTTTCAATAAGCCAACTGCGTTCGTAAGTGCAGCACCACGAAAAGAATTGGAGCAAACGAGTTCAGCAAACTTGTCCGTTTTATGCTGAGGGGTTGGTTTAACCCCTCGCATTTCATAGAGCTTAACAGGAATTCCTCTTTTAGCAATTTGATAAGCGGCTTCTGAACCTGCTAAGCCTGCACCAATGACATTAATATGATTCGTCTTCATAAAAGTCCTTTTCAAAATGTATTTTACATAATTAAAATGATGTTACTTTTGCTTTTCTTCTTGATAATCACAGTCTTCGGATGAACAAACGACCTGTTTGCCACCCCCACGAACTTTCTTTTCAACCAGGAAATGACCTGATTTCGGACAGTCGCGACCAATCGGTTTATCCCAGCTTGTGAACTCACACTCTGGATAACGGTCACAGCCATAAAAGAGACGGTTCTTCTTCGTCTTGCGTTCGATAACCTGCCCTTTATGACAGGTTGGACAGATAACGCCGATTTCTTTAACAATGGCTTTTGTATTATGACATTCTGGGAAATTACTACAAGCATAAAACTTTCCAAAACGTCCGAGTTTGATTACCATTGGATGACCACACAAATCACATTCAAAACCAGCAGGTTCATCTTTGATGGTAATCTTTTCCATGTCAACTTCTGCTTTGGCCAGTTCAACTGCAAATGGCTTATAAAATTGATCAACGACGCTAACCCATTTACGCTTGCCTTCTTCAACTTCATCAAGACTTTTTTCCATTTCAGCTGTAAATTCAGTATTGACAATATTAGGGAAAAATTCAACGGTTAATTTATTTACAATTTCGCCAAGTTCTGTCGGTTCGAAACGTTTGGTAACCAAACGTGCATAGTAGCGTTTTTGAACTGTTTCAAGCGTTGGTGCGTATGTTGATGGACGTCCAACCCCATTTTCTTCGAGGGTCTTAATCAATGTGGCTTCAGAATAACGTGCAGGTGGTTGTGTGAAGTGTTGTTCTGGTTTCAGATTGACTTTCTTCACCACATCGCCTTCAGCCATTTCTGGAAGCATGTTATTCTTATCGGAATCATTATAAATTTTAAGATATCCGTCAAATTTAATTTGAGACCCGTTAGCAACAAAAATTACACCATTTTGAGACAGATTAACCTTGACTGTGTCAAAGATTGCAGCTGTCATTTGGCTTGCAACAAATCGGTTCCAAATCAAAGTGTAAAGTTTTAATTGATCCTTATCCAGATATTTGGCTATCAAATCTGGTGTATTCAGAACATTTGATGGACGAATGGCTTCATGGGCATCTTGAGCACCAGCCTTATTGACCACTTTTGACCCATGCTTGCTGTAATTTTCACCAAATTGACCAACGATATATTCACCAGCAGCAGCTTGCGCAACTGGAGAAATACGTGTCGAGTCGGTACGCATATAGGTAATTAACCCTTGATGGCCTTGAGCGCCTAAGGTAATGCCTTCGTATAATTGTTGAGCAACCATCATGGTTTTACGGGTTCTAAAATTGATTTTATTTGCCGCATCTTGTTGTAAGGAACTGGTTGTATAAGGCAACGGTGCATTACGCGTCCGTTTTTTCTTCTCTACTTTATCGGCTTGATAATCAGGCCCATCTAACCGCTCCATTACTTGAATTACGTCTTCGTTCGTATCTAAGGCACGTTTTTTGCCGTCAACGCCCCAAAAAGCCGCTGCAAACTTTTTCGTTCCCTTTTTAAAGTCTCCGTTGATTGACCAATATTCTTTTGGTACAAAGGCATTGATTTCATTTTCGCGATCGACAATCAATTTTAAGGCAATAGACTGAACACGTCCAGCTGAAAGTCCTTTTTTGACCTTTTTCCATAAGATTGGACTGATGGAATAACCTACCAAACGGTCTAAAATACGACGCGCCTGCTGGGCATCAACCAAATCAACATCGATGGTACGTGGCTCTTTAAAGGCGTTTTTAACAGCATCTTTTGTGATTTCATTAAAGACAACACGATTTTTTTCGTCAAGTGGCAGATTTAAAATATGAGCCAAATGCCATGCAATGGCTTCTCCTTCTCGGTCCGGGTCACTCGCGAGATAAACTGCTTTTGCAGCTTTTGCTTCTTTTTTCAAAGAATTGATTAAAGGGGCTTTCCCACGAATATTGATGTATTGAGGTTCATAGTCATGCTCAATATCAACGGACATGCTCGATTTTTTCAAATCGCGAATATGCCCAACTGATGCGACAACTTTGAAATTTCTACCTAAATATTTTTCAATGGTTTTCGCTTTGGCAGGCGATTCAACAATAACAAGATTTTTTCCTTTTACTGTTTTTTTAGTCGCCGTTTTCTTCTTTTTTGGTTTCGTTGTTTTTGTGGTTGTTGGCATGTCTACTTTCTACTATTAAATAACTTCATACATTTTATAAATTTAAAATCATTTTACTTGTTAAATGGTCACTTGTCAAGTGGCAATGATTTTATACTTCCTCATCATAAGAGGTTTTTTTTATAATGTCAAGTAATTAGTATCTGCCTATAGCAATTTCCAACTTTAGTCTGATTGATTTAGCTCCTATTCAAAATACTCCTCCAAGATGTCTTTTCCGCGAAAGACAAGCTTCGCACCTTGCTGAATCAGATAATGGCAACCTTCTGAGTAGGAGTCTTTAATCTGGCCTGGAACAGCATAAACATCTCGCCCTTCTTCCATTGCCCGTTCACAAGTAATCAAGCTCCCACTTCTCATTTTTGCTTCAATGACCACCACGCCACGCGCAAGCCCCGCAATAATTCGATTTCGATCAGGAAAATGATATTTAAGCGGTTTTTCGTCTGGCCCGTACTCGCTTAAGACCAGATGCTTTTGACACATGTATTCTTGTATGGGTCGATTTTCTTTTGGATAGGCTACTTGCAATCCTGTCCCAATGACTGCAATTGTTTGGCCTGCATTTTTGATGGCCGCCACATGACTCGCTGCATCAATTCCTCTAGCAAGACCGCTGACAATCACAAGCTTGTTTTGTAGTTCTCTGATGATTTTTTGAACAGCAGCTTGACCGTTATCACTACAAGCTCGACTACCGACAAAAGCCACTTTTTGACGTTTCAAAAGTTCTAAGTTTCCTTGATAAAATAAAAGGACCGGTGGATTATAGATTTGTTTGAGTCGTTCTGGATAAATGGACTCATTGATCGAAAAAGATGGAAATCGTTTGAACTCTTCACGTAAACATTTGACATCTTGACTCTTGTAACGCTCTAAGAAATCAGCAATCGACTTGACTCCTGCGATAATCCCCATCTTGCGAAGACTTATTTTTTCGGGTGCAATTTTATAATGGGCAAGTAATTTATTTATTCCTAAGTTCGTCATACCTGCATTTTTTAAACGATAAAACTCAAAATTACTTAACATTTTTTCTCCTTTGATCACTCTTTTCTAATCTTTAATACGAAAAGCAAGAAAAAATGTAACAAAAAAACCAGTACAACTGGTTTTTCTTTTATTCAGCAATTTCGATGTCCTTTTTCAATTGATCAAGATTTAAATCAGCTTCTAAAAAGTTTTTAGCATCGAGGGGGAAGTTTTGAATAACTTGACCAATCGTTGTTACTTCGACTTGACCAGAAGCCAAACTAAAGTCAATGATGTGACCACCAAATGAACGGTCATCAGACAAGAAGTGCAGATGGAAACCTGCAACACTCATGCCATGGTACAAATCTGGTGTCCAAAATCCAACCACTGTTCCCATTACGTTTTCTTCAACATATTCAGGTTGACGGGCAGCAACATCGACAAATTGTTCCCCTTCTTTTGCACCAGGTGACATTCTGACATGCATCTTTTTGAAGTTTCCATGAACTTTAATCGCATGGAAAAGATTGCGGCTGGTCAAATGTTTTTCAATTTCTTTTAAAAGTGCTTGGTCAGTAATCTCATCAGAGATATCAAAAGTTTGTCCCTGTCCTAATGTAGTTACTGCAGCATAAGGGGCCTTTTCGTCAGCGCTGACAAGTCTTACCGTACGGTCTCCTTTAGCGATATAAGCCTGTCCATCAAGAACAATCAATTCGCCATCTACGCCATCGAGCGTCCCGATACCAAATGAACCTTCTTTCAATAGCGTTCCGATTTCAATGGTTCCACCATACAAGCCTGACATCAATGCGGCCAATGTATTGTGATGAAATAGTTTTGTTTGTTCTTGCATTTTTTCTCCTTCGTTTTATAAAAACTTCTTCTATTATAAATCAAATCCCTTAAGCTGTAAAGCAAAGTCGATTAAGTACTGTCAGAGCTGACAAAAATATAATTCGTCATATAATTGTTGTGAAAGAAATAACAATTAGAGTTTTTGCATTTACAAAGAAAAATTGTTATATTAGAATGAGGTTAAATTTATTTAATTGAATTTAATAATACAAGGAGCAAGAATTAAAATGACTCAGGATTACAGAGTACTCTTATATTACCAATATGTCCCACTTGAAAATGCAGAATTATTTGCCAAACAACACTTGGCAAATTGTAAAGCCATTGGTTTAAAAGGTCGGATTTTGGTTGCTGACGAAGGGCTTAACGGTACTGTTTCAGGTACCGTTGAACAAACAGATGCCTATATCGAATTGATGCATTCTGACCCACGCTTTGCTGATATGATGTTCAAAATTGACGAAGCAGACGAGAATGCTTTCAAAAAAATGCACGTCCGTTACCGCAATGAGCTCGTTAACTTGAGCCTTGAAGACGACATCAACCCACTCCAAACAACTGGTGCTTATCTTTCACCCGTTGAATTCCGCAAGGCAATGCTTGACGAAAATTCAGTCGTTATTGATGCCCGTAATGATTACGAATACGATTTAGGACATTTTAAAGATGCCATCCGTCCTGATATTCGTAACTTCCGTGACCTGCCAGAATGGATTAACGCCCACAAAGAACAATTCGCTGATAAACGCGTTTTGACTTATTGTACAGGTGGAATTCGTTGTGAAAAATTCTCAGGTTGGCTCGTCCGCGAAGGCTTCAATGACGTTGGACAACTCCATGGTGGGATTGCAACTTATGGAAAAGACCCTGAAGTTCAAGGCGACCTTTGGGAAGGACAAATGTATGTCTTTGATAGCCGTATCTCTGTTCCAATCAACCACAAAGAACATATCATTGTAGGAAAAGATTGGTTTGATGGAAGTCCTTGCGAACGTTATATCAACTGTGGTAACCCAGAATGTAACCGCCAAATGCTTGCATCTGAAGAAAATGAATACAAATACCTTGGTTCATGTTCACACGAATGCCGCATTCATCCGAATAACCGCTATATCGCGAAACATCAACTCACTTCTGAAGAAGTTGCTGAACGCATGAGCCTTATTAACGAAGTCATTGCTTAATAAAAAGACCAGCATTAGCTGGCTTTTTTATTTTGTAGAAAATTCCTTAAGATAAGCTGCAATGCCCTCTGCATTTGCAGGTAGGTAAGTCAAATCTGAATGTTTTAGTGTCAAAGAATTGCCAATGATATGTGCCTTTTGGGAAGATTTCAGGAGACTCACATCGTTGTGGTCATTTCCAAAAGCATTATAGGTTTGATTGGGAAAGAATTTTTTAAAGGTCGTCAGTTTATTGATATTTTTTGCGGTAATGTCAATACTGCTTGTCCCTTCGTGAAAAACCAGTTCGACTGGAAAACTCGCCAAAAGTGTTGCGATTTGTGCAAATAAACATTCAGGCAAGTTTAATAAAATGCACTTGATGGGTTTCTTCAGCTTCTCTATAGCTACGTTTTGAGAGAGTTTCAAAGCATCTACTTTCGAATTGATTTGCGCAAGGGCCTCATTTCTATTTTTGAGAGCATAATACCACTCGTCATCAATCAAATAATCAAGGTCATACTGATCAATGAGCGCCTTAATAAATCCCATGCTTTCGATATCAATCACAGCTATACTTTCAATCTTTCCGTCATTTTTGACTATTGAGCCATTTCCTCCAATGTAAAAATTATTTTCAAAATCCTTTTTGAGCAAGGGAAGCATGTCTCTGATTGGACGAGCAGACGCAAAAACCACCGTGTGATGCTGTGCCTCCAGCTTATGAATTGCTGCCACAAGTGCTGGCGAAATTTGCGCTCCTTGAAAGGAAATTGTTCCATCTAAATCAAATACATCAATCATTCAAAACCATTTTCTATTTTTTTTTTGTAAAATCCACTTCTTTTATTATATCCTTTTCTTTCAGTCCGCATCTAGCACAAGCGAACAATTCTTTGATTATCTTCTGTTAATGTTCGGAAGTTCAAACTTTATTACTGTCTCAAGCTTTTAGTTTTTCAGCAGGAGTATTTGTATCTTGAGCTTTGTTTAGCCAAGTCAATAGCAGAATGACTAGTCTTGACTTAGACTGATTTCAAATATTGTCTGTTGACTGTTGCTCTCTACTGTGATTTTTCCACCATGTAAATCAATAATTCTTTTCACAATAGCAAGACCAATCCCATTTTTCAAAAGAAAAAGCACTACAAACGAAGTGCTTTTTCTTTTGTTTTATTTAATATCAATAAAATTCTTCTGGCAACATAGTGTCTGCCAATTTGATATTGTCTGAGTAGTCGATTGGTACATCAATTACGACTGGGCCAGATGTTTCTGGGATATTGTTGATGATTTCAAGGAATTCATCTACGCTTGTTGCACGGTAGCCTTTTGCTCCCATTGCTTCAGCATATTTGACGTAGTCAACTGCACCGAAGTCCACACCTGCTGAACGACCGTATTTCTTTTCTTCTTGGAATTTAACCATGTCGAAATGTCCGTCGTTCCATACGATATGTACGATTGGAAGGTTCAAACGAACAGCTGTTTCAAGTTCTTGTCCAGTAAAGAGCATTCCGCCATCACCAGAGTGAGAGTAAACACGTTTTCCTGGACGGAGCAATGCTGATGTGATTGCCCATGGAAGTGCAACACCGAGCGTTTGCATTCCGTTTGAGAAGAGCAAGTGACGTGGTTCGTATGATTTGAAGTAACGTGCCATCCAGATATAAAGTGAACCAACGTCAACTGTAACTGTTTCATCGTCTTTAACGATAGATTGGAATGCGTCAACCAATTCGAGTGGGTGCAAGCGACCGTCAACATGGACGATTTCTTGGTCGCGGTTGTTCATGATAGCGTGGATATCGCGTAAATAATCTACTGAACCATTTGGCAGTTGGTAACCACGAATGGCTGGAAGCAAGTTGTCAAGTGTTTGAGCGATATTTCCGATAAGTTCACGTTCTGGTTGATAGAAAGTATCGATTTCAGCAATGGCGTTGTCGATAACAACAACACGGCTATCAATCTCAGCGTTCCAGTTACGTGCTTCATATTCGATTGGGTCATAACCAATCGCAATAATCAAATCTGAACGTTTCAACAACATATCTCCTGGTTGGTTACGGAAAAGTCCGACACGTCCAAAGAAAGTGTGTTCCAAATCACGTGAAATAACACCTGCACCTTGGAATGTTTCAACGACTGGAATAGCAACGTGAGTCAAAAGTTGACGGAGTGAAGCTGCAACTTTTGCATCAGATCCACCAGCACCAACTAAGATAACTGGCAAAACTGCATTTTTAATGGCTTGTGCCAAATAGTTAATGTCATCGATTGAGGCATTCCCCATTTTTGGTTCTGACATTGGTTTAATTGCTTTTACATCTACTTCTGCATCTGTAACGTCTTGAGGAATTGAGAGGAAGCTTGCGCCGTGTTTTCCTGATTTTGCTAAACGCCAAGCATTTGCAAGTGTTTCAGAAAGGGTTTCTGGTGCTTGAACTTCTGCTGAGTATTTAGTAATTGGAGCAAACAATGCGGCATTGTTCATTGATTGGTGTGAACGTTTGAGCAAGTCGCTACGTTTAACTTGTCCACCGATAGCGAGTACGGCATCTCCTTCAGCTGTTGCTGTCAAAAGACCAGTCGCAAGGTTTGAAACTCCAGGACCACTTGTAACAAGTGCTACACCTGGTTTACCAGTCAAACGTCCAACTGCTTGTGCCATGAAGGCTGCGCCTTGTTCGTGTCGTGTAATGATGAGTTCTGGAGTGTTTTCGCCATTTTCGAGACGGTCAAAAACACGGTCAATCTTAGCTCCGGGAATACCGAAAACATATTTTACATCATGGTTGATAAGACTATCAACAATCAAATCGGCTCCGAATTTTTTCTCAGCCATTTTATACCTCTTTTAAATTATTAATAAACAAATTGTATTCTTGTTATCTTCCTATTCTATCAGTTTTCATGGGCTTTTTCAAAAAATCTATTTGATATTTTTACCGCCAATTTAAGATAACGATTACATATTTTTGTGTTAATCGCTTCCATTATGATAAGGTCAATTATTAAGGCAAAATTAGAAAAAAATAAAAAAACTAATAAAATTATTAGTTTTTTACACCTCACTTTGTAAACTTTGGAGCAAATACATTTCGGCGTAATAGCCGTTTTGGGCAAGGAGTTGGTCGTGTGTGCCACGTTCAATGATTTGTCCTGCTTCTAGGACTAAGATTTGATTGGCGTCTTTGATGGTTGACAGCCGGTGGGCTATGGCCATTGTCGTTCTACCTTGTCGCATGTTACCTAATCCTTTTTGAATTAGTGCTTCGGTTTCCGTATCGATATTGGCTGTCGCTTCGTCGAGCAGTAGGATTTTAGGTTGGCGCACCATGGTTCGTGCAAAATTGATGAGTTGGCGTTCTCCAGCCGAAAAATTACTGCCCCCCTCGATAACTTGCGTGTCAAATCCTTGGTCAAGCGCATTGATAAAACTGTCAGCATGGACAAATTTGGCAGCTTCAACGGCAGCTTCGTCAGTAATGACAGAACTCATCATCTTGATATTGTCAGTCACCGAGGCTACAAACATGAAACTATCCTGCAAGACCAGACCTATTTTTTTGCGAAGTTCTTCTTTGCTATAAGCTCTGATGTCCACATCATCAATCAAAACTTGGCCTTCTTCAAATTCGTAAAATCGCATAAAGACGTTGATAATACTTGACTTACCAGAGCCCGTATGACCAACAAAAGCAACCGTTTCGCCAGGATTGACAATGAAAGAAATGTCTTTCAAGACTTGATGTTCTCCGTCATAGCTAAAATTGACATGACGAAATTCAATTTTTCCTTGTTGAATGAGATGGGTATTGTTGTCAGCGCTGATAGGTGCATATTCGGTCTCTTCCATGATAGTTTTAATTCGGCTGGCGGAAACCATGCCGTTTGAGAAACTGGAGAGGGAATCCATGAGATTTGAAATCGGCTGGAAATAGATTTGTACGTTGGAAATGAAGGCATAAATCAATCCAGATGCCACGACCGTGTGCATACTGCGGTTTGAAAACATCAGAAGTACGATAATGATTGACAGGCCCATCAGGAAATTTACCAATGGACTAAGCAAAAGTCCATTGATTTGAATGACGCGTTTACGATAACCATAATATTCTTCGTTGGTTTGATTAAAATTGGCCTCCAGTCTTTTTTCCTGACGAAATTGTTGAATAATCCGCATACCTGAGATGTACTCGTTAAGCTTGGTATTCAGCTCTGAGCGTTTTTTCAGCATGAGTTGATATACTTTGGTACTTGCCTTTTGATAAATGATCACTGCAAATAGCAAAAGGGGCAAGAAAATCAGCATGACCAATGCAATTTGTGCATCAATAACAAAAAGTGCAATGAAAGCAATGATAATTGAAATCACGCTCATCAAGGCGTTAAACAACATTTGCCAGAATGGAAATAAATCCGTATCGTTGGTCATTCGCGTAATTAGCCAGCCCGTTGGCTTTTGATCAAAATAACGCATGCCTAAGGTATGCAATTTTGCATATACGGTTTTACGAATGGCCTGATTGACAAAAATTGATCCATTTTGCAATTCATTCCATTTGAAGAAAAATGCGATGGAATTGATCAAATTGAGGACAAAATACAAGATGGCAAAATACCAAATAATCTGATCTGTGGCTTTTTCCGTTTGCAAATAAGCGTCCATAAAGGTGGAAATAACAAATGGCATGATGGATGCTAGGGCTGTTGTTATGATACTAAAGACAAAAGCCAAAATAAAATAACGTTTAAAGGGCAAGAGGAACTTAAAAATGAATTTGAAAACCGACCAGTTTTCTTTCCAGGTCATTTTTTCGTCCATGTTTTCATTATTTTCCATTTTCATCCTCCTTTCCCGCCTTTTCTGATAAATGGCTTTCGATTTGTTGCATTTGCCACATTTTGGCGTACCAACCGTCAGTGCTGACAAGCTGATGATGTTTGCCTCGCTCACTGACACGGCCGGCTTCAAGCACTAAAATCTCGTCTGCTTCCATGACTGAGCTTAAGCGATGACTGACAATAATGGTGCTTGACGCATTGCGCCGCTCTTTGAGGTTATTCAAAATCTTGTTTTCAGTTTTGGCATCGACCGCTGATAAGGCATCATCCAAAATCAAGAGTTTGGGATTGACCAACAGTGCGCGTGCAATGGATAAGCGTTGTTTCTGTCCTCCAGACAATGACACGCCGCGTTCGCCAACGACCGTTTCATAGCCTTTTGGAAATGCTAAAATATCGTCATGAATGCCTGCGATTTGTGCTGCTTTTTCAACTTCTTCCTGTGTCGCGTCCGCTTTACCAAATCGGATATTGTCTTTCACGGTCATTGAAAATAGGAAGTGTTCCTGAGGCACATAACCAATCGACGTTAAATATTCATCTAACTGATAATCGACAATCGAATGTCCAGCATAAGAAATTGTTCCTTCAAAGTGATCAAATTCGCGCATGAGTAATTTAATAATTGAAGATTTTCCCGAACCCGTCCGACCTACAAGGCCAAGCAAATGTCCTGGTTCAAGTGCGAATTCGATGTCTTTAATCATGACTTTTTCTTCATCTGGATAAGAAAAATTTTTCACTTCAAAATCAAGTCTTCCTTGTTCAGGCAAATCTAATCCACCTTCAGAAACTTTAGAATAGGCTTTTTGATGGAGCAATTTGTCAACACGGGCATAAGAGGCACGCCCACGTTCCATCACATTAAACAACATACCAATGGCAAACATTGGCCAAACCAGATTACTGATGTAGGCCATAAATGAAACCAGTTGTCCTAGACTCAAGACATGGTGAACAACATAATAACCGCCAAGTAAAATGGTCAAGGTATAAGAGAGACCAACGATGAAAGTGATGAGAGGATCATAAAGTGAATCAATTCGATTGACTCTTACAAAAGCGGCATCAATTTGATCAAGCTTGACCTGCAAATCTGCCTTATCCTGTTCTTCTTCGCCAAATGACTTGATGGCTTTCATGCCCGTGATTGACTCTTGAACCTTATCGTTCATCTCAGAAAAGGTCTCTTGCGCATGCTCAAAACTTTCATGGATATGATCTCCAAGGGTTTTTGAGACAATGGCGAGTAGAGGTAATGGAAGGACGGCAATAATGGTCAATTTCCAATCAATGAAAAGCAACATGGCAACAATGGTCGTCCCGCCAGTCATAAGAGAATCTGCCCAAGTCAAAACACCTAGCCCTGCCACTTCTTGAATGGCATTCAAATCATTTGTGGCGTGTGCCATCAAATCACCCGTTCGATTTTTTTGATAAAAGAGGGTGTCCATTTTTAAGAAATGATGAAAGAGTTTAGCACGCATGATTTTTTCAAGGCGAAAGGCTTCGCCCCAAATGTTAGTTGACCAAATGTAGCGAAATGCGTACTCAAAAAGGGCGGTGACTAATAGCACCACCATATAAACTGTCATCACTGACAAAGTCAAATTATGTTTGACTAGATGGTCAATGACTTTACCGATGATTAGAGGTGGAATTAGGTGCGTTAAAGACACCATAAAAAGTGCAAAAAGACCAATTCCATAGCCTTTTTTCTCTTCTTTAAAAAACCACCAAAGTTCTTTAAAAATTTTCATAAAAATCCTCTGATTAAGCCGTTATACATGTAAAGTGAGCGGACGGCGTGTTATTGTATATACAATTATAGTATAGTCAACAATATTATAACACAATCGTCAGAGGATTTAAAATATAATAAAAATGAAAATAAAAAAGACCATTTCACGAATGGTCTTTATGATTAAGCGTTGATAAATTTGACAGCTTTAGAACTGCGAAGTGCCCAATAAAGAACAGCAAAGGCTACTGCGAAAATCACACCTTCAAGCAAATTGAATGGGATAACAACAGGCAGTACATATGCAGATAAACTTAAAGCAGATGCAGGATAATGTGCAAATGTTTCATAAACTGGAATGGCATAGACCAGATTTAAGAAAGTCATGGCAACAGTCATTCCAAGCGTGGCAACGATTGCCCCTAAAATGTACTTGCCAATCGTGAATTCTTTACGAACAAAGAGATAAATCAAGCCTGCAAAGACGATAATGGCAACAAAGTTCATTGGTAAACCAACGACCGTATTGACTCCGTCATTGAATAAGAGAAACCATAAAATCGTACGAATGATTAAGATGGTCAGCCCTGCGCCCATGCCCATCATAAATAAGCCCAATAAAATTGGTAAGATGGTCAAATCAACTTTCAAGAATGGAATTCCCAAGATTGAAAATTGTAAGAATGGCAGTGCAAGCACCGTTGAGATTGCGGACAAAATGGCAATGGTTGTCAATTTGCGCGTCTGTAACATTGAGTTAGACATAAAAAAAGCCTCCAAATAGAAAAAGTAATTCTTCATATTTCGAGGAAGTTGATAAGCATTTTTTGTTCGTGAAAAGACGTCCTAAAAAGTACGTAACACAAAAAATTGTCCATCTTCTTCCATCCAGACTGTAAAACCGATAAAAAACTGTCATTTTCATAACCTTATTTATCGATTAAATCTTTCCTGCTTAATCGCTGGTCAGATTTCACTGTCGCTGCTAGATTTTCACTAGCTCAATCGCTCTTGCGAATCGCGGAGTTGTCAGGTCTAACTATCTAAATCAGCCTGATTTACCGCCGGTCCCGAATTTCACGGTGCCCTGAAGATAAGAGTATTATAACATAAAGTCTTACGAATGACAAGCTTCTTATTTCAAACTTAAACAGTTCGACTTTAAAATATTATTAGATTTCTTTTTCTAGTATTTATTCTTTACCGCTTAATTTGTCTAAATAATCGTTAAAAAATGTTTTATCTCCTATGATTATTCCAACCTTACCTTGAATACCATATCTTATATTTAGAAGGTCTGATTTATTTAGTGTTGTCGTTGCTTCAACTTTATAGAAATTTAGATTATTTTGATCTGTCGGTGCACTGTCAATATGTGTAATTTTCCCCTCCATAATTTCAGGTTTGGGCAGTGTTTGAATCACAGTGAACCTTGCGGTCTGTCCTAATTTGATACCTGAAAGTTGGGAACTAGGAATATATGCTGTAATCTTTACTGGTGTCTTTATAGATAATGTCGGATAAATCTGTGCAAGTGGTGTCCCATTTGGAATAGTCTTTAAGCCAATTATATTAGGTAGTACATGGAGTATCCCACTATTATTGGATAATATTTCTCCTTGTTGATTTTCCTGTTTCTGTAAACCAATTTTTGCATTTATATTAGCTAAATTTGATGTTAAATCTGTCATATTTTTATCAATGTTCTGAAGTTCTTGCGATTTAAGCTCTGACAGTTGACTTCCCAAGCTAGTATCTATCGCATTGCTATTATTCAAACTTGAATTTTGAACGTTCAAAGATTGAATTTGTTCTTGTAAACTGTTAATACTACTTTGAATACTCGCTAAAAATTGACTTTGTAGTGCCTGCTTCTGTGAAGTTGAGGCTGTATCTGTACCCGTTATTGTTTTTATTTGACTATTGAAACTGTCTAACTGCGCTTTGAATGGATTTTCGCTTTCAACCTTACCGCTTCCGGAAGTATTGACTGCATTTTCAAGAATTTGATACTGTGAGATTTGGGTGTTCAAAGTTACAATTTGTGCACTGATTGTGCTTTGCTCGTCTGCAACTGTATTATTCTGATCCGTTACGGCTTGATTAGACTTATTGACATTAGCTGTTACTGACTGTTCTTGTGCTTGATATGCCTTATACTCCGATTCATATCCAAAACCATCATCCTTTTGAAATTCATCGTTTCCGTTTAATACACTTTGCTTTAAAATTAAGAGTTGAATTTTTTGTGCTTCAAATTGCTTCTCCTGTGCAATTATTGCATCAAGTGTTGTCGTATCTGCAATGCTATTGTATTTGATAAGTAAGTCATTTTTTGAAATATTTTTCCCTTCTTGTAAATTGTTAACCACAATCTGACTATTACTGGTAGATTGAATTTGTGCAACAATCGCACTAGGCTCAATGTCACCTTGACTCGTAACGAGTACCTCTTTTTTTGCAAAAACGGAAAATATGAGCAATCCAATCATCAAGGCAAGAACTGGAAATATAACCATCGTTGCAAAGTTTTTGTAGCGTCGTGAATAGAGTTCAGCACTTTCTAATAATTTTTTATCAAACATTGATAACTCCTAACTTTGGTACAATTTGGCATAGAAACCATTTTGAGCGACTAGTTCTTCATGACTTCCACTCTCAATGATTTTTCCTTGTTCAATTACCACCACTCTGTCACTCTGTGCTGCAATAGATAAACGATGTGCAATAAATATAATCGTTTTATCTAGTGCAAAAATATTGTTTAAAATTTTCTTTTCAGTGATGACATCAAGATTACTTGTCGCTTCATCAAAAATCAAGACTTTAGCTGGAGACAGCAGAGCACGAGCCAACGCAATTCGTTGTTTTTGACCGCCTGATAAAGTCGTCGCATCACTTGAAAGCTCTGTTTGATAGCCCATAGGTAGCCGCTCAATATCTAAGCGAATATCAGCACATTCAACTGCTTTCATAATCGCTTCCTGCGTTACCTCTACTTCACATCCCAGTGTTAGATTTTCAAGAACTGTACCTGTAAAAATATATGGCTGTTGTGGAAGGTAATTAATGACTTTACGGAGCTGATGTTTGTCCATATTTTGAATATCAATTCCACCGAATGTGATATTTCCTTTCGTTGGCTCAAAGAAATTGACCAGTAATTTAACAAGTGTACTTTTACCTGATCCAGACATTCCAACCAACGTTAATTTTTCATTTTCTTTGATGCTGAGGTTAATATTTGAGAGAGTATCTCGACCAAAGCCATATCTATAATAAACATTATTCAGATGAATTTCATGATTTGGAATGAGTATCTGTGCTTTTGTATTATCAAACTCGCTCTCGACTAAATAAACTTCATTGAGCCGATTGTTGGCAACTTTTGCCGATTGAAGTTTCGTTTGAAGATTGATAATATTGGCCAAAGGATTAGTAAAATAGGTTAATAAGGCGTTGAATGTAATCAGTTGCCCTAATGTCAATTTTTGACTCATAACAAGTGTCGCACCAAACCAAAGAATAAAAACTGACAACATAAGCTGAGTTCCAGTTTTGAAAGAAGCTTGCAAGGCTTCATATTTTTGACGTTCAAATGAAGTTTTGAGATAAAAGACAAACTCGCGATCAATCTTCTGATAACGTGCCGCTTCGCTTCCAAGTGCCTTTATTGTTTCAATTCCATTAATATCTTCAATAATAGATGAACTTAAAATAGCATTTGCTTGCATTGTTTCTTGATTTTTCTTTTCAAACAAGGGAATGAAAAGAAAGACAATCACGGCATAAATCGGTATTGAAGCGAGAACTAGTAAAAAGAGATTTAAATTTTGGAGTCCAAGTACTGTGCCTGTAAGTAAGGCAATAGATACATCTAAGAAGAGCGACATCATCGTTGAAGCAAGTGCATCCAAAATAGAATTAGCGTCAGAGAAACGACTCGTAATTTCTCCTGTTCGTCGTGTTGCAAAAAAGGACATCGGTAATTCAAAGATATGACGAATATATGATAAAATCACATCAATTGCTAAACGTTGCCCCAAAACGTTGAGTAAAAAAGTCTGAGCAAAGGATAGAACTTGCTGAATTATATAAGTCACGAGAAGCCCTACAGAGATAATCCCAAGCGTATTCATTAAGGCATTTGGAATATAATCATCAATGATATTCTGAAGGTAGTAGGAACCAACGATGTTAATCAAAGTCACGAGTAAAGCTGCAACTACGATGTTTATAATTAATTTCTTTTGGCGGATAAGGACAGGGATGAATGAAGCCAAGGAACTTGCTTTTTCTTTTAGGGGTTTATATTCTGGCTTTGGTGCAATAAACAAGCTTACGCCAGTCCATTCTTTAGCAAATCGTTCTTTAGATATTTTGCATATCTTGACAGTTGGATCTGGGTCAGCAATCTGAATTTCATTGCCTTTGTGTCCGAATACCACGTAATAATGGGCATATTTTTGTTCTTTAATAACGTTGACAATAAAAGGATAAGATATATCACTCATCTCAAATAAAGTCATATCTGCACGTAAGGCTTGGGTAGAAAAACCAAGTTCATCTGCAGCCCGAACAATGCCAAATGCTGAGGTTCCTTCCATATCGGTCTTTGCTCTAACACGTAAAGCAGCCAGTGATTGTTCAGAACCATAGACTTTTAAAATCATTGCAAGTGCTGCGACTCCACAATCACGTTGGTCAACTTGAGGTGTATAATATTGTTTCTTAAATTTTGGCATATCAAACCCACTTCCTAAAGAAACTTGATTTCTGCAACAACCTACAAATCTTATAGGCTGTTGTAGAAATTGCAAAAAATTGCAATTTCTAGTAACAGAGTTTGTTAATTTAAACCTTTTTGTTATAGTTTATAACTACGAGAAAATAGAATATTGCCGTTATTAAGCTTAAAGATCAAACACATTATGCAAATCAGGATAGTATTGAAGATATTTCCTAACAGAGCGAAATGTTTTATTTTATCCATGATATCCTCCTCTTAAATAAACTCAGACTAATTGTCTGAATTTATTTTTTAAGACTTAAGCATATGTTGGACAAGGCCGAATATATCGGATTTCTTCCTGTTGAAAGTCGAAAAATCCAGACATGTATCCTGACATTAGTCCATTTAGAAAATCAGTCCAACCAACACGTATCCTGCAGTATATCTAGCAACAACATAATGAAGTTTTATAGTTTAAGCAACATTTGTAACTTTATCATTTATTCTAGAAGCTACTATCATCAAGAGACCTGAAATAATACTTAAGAAAAGTGTAAAAAACATTCCAGGAAAGATTGAAAGGATACCATAAATAAGGAGGAAAGTATTTAATATTTTGAGATTTGGTTTTGCGAAAGAAATCCATGTCAGGATACATCCCAAAATGGCAATACTCATAATTAGTATTCCAATCATTGATGCTGTACCGATTGAAAGTCGTGCGCTTCCTTGTGCTCCAGCATTAAAGCCATTTACAGCATCTTGATTAAAGGAAATGGAAAAAATCCCTATCAGTATTAGTGTAGTGACTGTATTTGCAATAGCTGCAAATAACGTCCAAATTCTTTTTTTGCTCATTTTTATCAGCTTTCTTTGTCTACTCATTTTTATTAAATTAGTATTTTTTAGTTTTTACAACTGTCACTTTGGATGAAGCGACTCTCATACTTCACATCTTCTAAATAATAGTTACGAAAATGTTCCAAATACAGTGTGCCACTACACTTATTTCAACCTTTCCAGTTCTATAATACAATGAACTAAAGACTGCTCCCATCAAAAGATAAGGTAGCCACTGTATCCAACAAGTAATCTGATATTGCATATGCCAAGCAGCAAAGAAAACTGTCGAACATATCCAAGATAATCTTTTATTGTTCTGAAACAGAAGCTCAAAAAATCCTATACGAAAGATAGTTTCTTCCATTATGGGTCCCGCAATGCAAACCAATAACAAAATGAGAAAAGTAGGTATATTCCACGAACGAATGCTACTTTGATTAGAGGAAAGTACCGAAGCATGACTTACAACCCTAACAGCAGTCAAAATGAGTTGCCCAATAAATATAGTTCCAAAAGCGAAAACTATTTTTAATCTATTTTGCCAAATTAATCGCCATTCCCACTTACTAAAACCTTTTTTCTTCGTCCAATAAACGAAAAAGACGATATCCAACAAAGTTACTCCCGTTACAATCACCATTTGTATAAAAGAAAGATCTCCATTGTGAGGTTGGAAAAAATAGATAATCTTTTGAGGAATAAAGTTAAGTGTAATCAGCCCTAAAATAATTGGAATGTTAATTATTATCGATTGTATATTCTCGATTATTTTATGTGTCAACGTCATTTTACTATTCTTGATAACCTTTTTACTTTCTGATGATTATTGATCAAAATCATAGTTGGGTTCGTTATTACCATAACTTTGGCTGAAACCATAAGCGAACAGTCCCGCAGTATAACCACAGAATTCAAAAAATTTGTAGACTCCGCTTTCTCCTCCAAGTATAGTACAAAGCTCTTCATCAGAAATTTTATTAAATTTCTTTGTAATTTCACTAATATCATTTTTCATGATAATATCCTCCATTCTTCCGTATTAATAACCATTTGTTACACGATCTGCTTTTGAAAATCCAGCACACCAACCTCTAAATGCATCGATGAAAAAATTTCCTAAGTCATACCCTCCATGACTGGGACTGGTATATTCTGTATCATTAGTAGCACCTGCACACCCATTATAGTACCAACCACCTTTAATTTCTGAGAGTTTTTCATCGGAGATTATTACAAATTTTTCGTTCATCATAAAATTCACGCTTTCCTTATTAAAATAGTTTTGATTTTGCGACACCTATGATAATCACATCTGATTATCTATATTAAAAATTCCATTGGAGTGTACCTCTACTATATCTTCCTCTCCTCGCTTTACGATTTCTCGTTCAGCTCATTTATCTTTATGAGTTTATTATACACCCCGTTTTTTGAGAATAAGAAAATCGTCAAAAATTTTTGACGACTAATTATTTATTTGACATATTGCTGATAAAGACTGCGAAATCTATTGTAAGTCTGAACATCACCAAGTTGTTTAAAAAGCTTAATGGCCTGTTTCATTTCTTCAAGTCCATGTTCTTTATCTTCGTGTTTAAAGTAAAAATATCCTGTCACAAAATTAAAGGATATCCTAGCATATTCGTCCCGATCCATGAATAAGGTCTGACAATTTTTCAAAATAAGGCGTGCAAATTCATACTCTTCTCTATTGATTAGGATAAAACTTACTGTCAACGCAGCTCGAATTATCAGATTGTGATAACCAATACGATAGTCATATAGAATTTTATTGCGAATAAAATCTTTTATAATCAATCGGATGGTATCAGTTTCTAGATTCTTACAAATTAATATAAATGCCTTTAGTTCGCTTGACGTCCAATCTTCTAACCCAAAGAAATATGTGCTTACTTCGGTAATTTCAAATTCATTTAATGGCTCTAGGCACGCTTTTGCTGAATAGGCAACCATCTGATAGTCTTTATGATGTTTGGCTTCCTCGTATATGGACTTAATTTTATCCCAATCAGCTTTAAAGTAGGCTTGATTTAAGTCATGATAAATCACGACAAAATTTTCTTCTGTTCCAAAATTTAAAGCATAACTATATTCCGATAAAGGAACATGCATCATTTGAAGTCCTGCATCGATTACATCAAAATTAAGCATAATTTTTCCTTCTTCAAATAAAGATAGACCTAATTCACTTAATCCAATATTTTGAAAATCAGTTAATAGGAACTCTCGTTGCTCACGAAAATCATGAAATACCTTACCATAGCGACGAAAAATTGCCTTATTATCCACAAGTGTAAGAAAAGAGTCCAAATGAATTCCCATAAATTGTAATGCACTTTCTAGTGTATCAATTTTTATCATACTTTTTGCTGATTCAAAAGTTGCGATATTTTGTCTGGATATGCCAACTACATTGAAATCTGAGAGCGACAATCCACGTTGCTCACGCAAAAATTTGAATGTTTTTGCCATTTTTTGAAGTTCCATAAATCAATATTTCCTTTTCTAAATTTTAATTATAAAATAGAATGCCACAGCAGTATCAAAAAATTGAATTTTTTGATAATTCCAATTATACTCTTATATTCTTTGGGTGGCATAAATAAAATACGTGTAAGTTAAGATAGTAAGTATATTTTTTTATGGATTCAACACGCAATAATAATTTTTTTCAAAAATCAAACAAAGAAAAACCGCTCCTCTTCTGAAACGGTTTTTGTCAGTGCTGACAAGCAGCATTATTCTTTGTTTTCACCTTTTTGATTGGCTTGATTGACCAGTTGTGAAACTTCTTTTTTGTTCAAACGGCGGTATTGGCCAGTTGGCAAACCGTCAAGCGCCAATGTTCCATATTGGACACGGCTCAATTTTTGGACGGGAAGTCCACACGCCGCAAACATATTTTTGACCTGGTGATTTTGTCCTTGGTGAATGGTCAAGCTAACAATGGTATGATTTTTTTCTTGTTCATGGCGGATGATTTCATAACGGGCTGGGCTTACTTTTTTGCCGTCAATGGTCATGCCCAATGTCAAAGGACGCAGATTGACTTTATTGGCTTGTCCTTCAACCTTTGCCACATAGACTTTTTCAATCCCGTGGCGAGGGTGAGTCATCAAATTGGTAAAATCACCGTCATTTGTCAAAATCAAAAGCCCTGACGTATCCCAGTCCAAACGTCCGACTGGATAAATCCGTTCTTTCACGTTTGGCAATAATTCAAGCACAGTTTTTCGGCCTTTGTCATCGCTGACAGAAGAGATATAACCTCTTGGTTTGTTCAAAAGATAATAAACAGGTTCTTCGTTATAAATGGCAAGTCCATTGACTTCCACCAAATCTCCTGACTCCACTTGGTAGCCAAGTTCTTTCATGGTTTGTCCGTTCACGGTTACCCGTCCAGCCAAAATCAATTCTTCCGCTTTTCTCCGACTTGCAACACCCGCGTGCGCAATGTATTTGTTAATTCGGGTCATTTTAATCCTCTAAGTTTTCTATGTGTTGGTCAAAAAGTTCAGTATCATTGAACAAATTTTGTTGTTCTGCAGCAAAGTCTGCTTCATTGATTTCTGGAAGTTCATCCAGGCTATTGATGCCAATATAATCCAAGAAAAAGTCCGTGGTCGCATAAAGACTTGGACGCCCCGGTGCCTCAACTTCGCCAACTTTTTCAATCAAATCAAATGCCCGAAGGGTCGTAATCACACCTGACGAATTCACGCCACGTAAAAGATCAATTTCAAGTCGGGTCATCGGTTGCTTATAAGCAATAATTGACAAGACTTCCATGGCTGATTTTGATAAGGATTGATTGAGTGGGGTTTTTGCATAATTTTTCAAAAGCTCTGCAAAGCTTTCTTTGCTGGTCATTCTGAATTTCCCAGCCGTTTCGATAATGGTAAAAGCAGACTCCACATCAGCATGATATTTTTCTCTCAAGTAATCAATTTGCTGCTGACAAGCCGCTTTAGGAAGCTCTGTCAGTGCTGACAGCTCGGCTAGAGAAAGGCCTGCCTCTCCTGAAACAAACAATAAAAGTTCACACGTTGCCGTTTTATTCAATCTGCTTGCCTCTTCTTTCTAAAATAATCTCCCCAAATAGACTTTCTTGAGTGAAATCCAGTTGTTGATTTTTAATCAATTCTAAGAGTGCTAAAAAAGTGGTTAAAAGCTCTGTTTTTGGGGCTGAAGCCTTAAAAAGTTGTGAAAAGCGGTAACTTTTACGGCGCTTAAACTTCTTGCTTAATTCCAAAATCTTATCCGCAACTGTATATTTTTCGGCCTCAATGGTCGTATTTTCATCTTGAACTTTTTGCTTGTGCATTTCCAAAATCTTATTGAATGCCAAGAACAAATCGACACTGGTTTTGTCTTTGAGCAAGGTCATGTCTTCGGTCATCAATTCTGTTTTACTTTTGGAATAAAAGTGACTTCTTTCTTGATGTAATTCAGCCAGATCCTCTGATAAAAGTTTGTATTTGCGGTACTCATCAATTTGTGCCAAAATGTCATATTCAAGTTGAGCGGTGTCTTCTTCAAAATGATCCGTCACCGCTGGCAGCAAGCGTCTTGATTTTATCAGCATCAGCTGACTCGCCATGACCATATATTCTCCTGCAATCTCAAGTTCTAAGTTTTGCGAAGCCTTAATATAAGCCAAGTATTGTTCGATGACAGGAACAAGAGGGACTTGAAAAACATCAAGTTCGTATTGGCTGACCAAGTGCAAGAGCAAATCCAGCGGTCCTTCAAAGTCATTTATTTTAATTTTTATTTCATTGGTCATATTTAACGTAATTTAATTTATGTAATGTTCCTAACGGTAGTACTTTTCAAGCGTGATAATGGTTGATAAACCAAGCATTTCTGCGACTTCGTAAATGGTTTTTCCTGATCTGATCTGTCTTAAAATATATTGTTCTCTCAATTCTTTTGAAGAGTAAGTCGTATATTTTTTTAGTTCCAAATACAAAAACTGGCGCGTCTTGCTGAATAATTCATCCGCATTTGTAATGCCACGCACCCGTAATGCAAATTTTTCACGAATGGGCAGTACACGTGTCATGCCCTTTTTTTCAATGGTCAAAATTTTGAAATTCCAATTAAAATTTCGCCATTCAAGCTGCTGAATTTCTGAAAAATTAAGTCCAAATTCCAAGATTAAGAGGGCCAGAAATTGACCTGGCGATTGCAAATCCTTGTAGAATTCTGGAAATTCCTTATACATAGGATGTGCAGCTTTTTGCGGTTGTGACTTAGGATAAGACACCTGCTCCAAATGGTAAAAATGGTCAATCTTTTTTTGATTGTATAAATAAAGCAAAAATTGATTGACGCTTGAAATTTTTCTTCTCTGTGCCGAAATGGCTGCATTGACAAGAGAGGCTCGATAAAGCTCCAGCCCCGTTTCTGAAATTTTTTTGTTCTCAAAAAAATGAGTAAATGCAATTAAATCGTAGTAATAATTCGATTTTGTGTTCTGTGAGAAGTTTTTACTGTCTAAAAAATCATCAATTTCGTTCATTAATTTCATATTTTTTTGTAAAGTCATGTGCAAAAGCATTAAATGCCTTTAGAATTTCTTGACGAACCACAATTCCTTTGAAGGTTTCCCCCTGCAAGACGAGAATGAATGGCTCTTTGACGAGTAGATTTAAAATTTCTTCCAAAGTAAAGTTAGCTTGTAAGGTAGGAACTTCCTTATTGACCACTTCTGAAATTTTTACATCCGACGCATTTTCATGCATCATTTCATAATTGACAATGTCTGTCAGCCCTATCACGCCCACATAGGCCTTGGCTTCATTTAAAACAGGAACCCGAGTGTACTGATATTGGCTCAAAAGTAATTTGGCATGCGATAGGTTATGTTCGGCGTAGAGTACAGCGACATCTTCCGCTTTCTTCACAAAGGTCTCGCTTTGGTCTAAAATAAAGGCTTTAATCGATTTGTCAATCATTGGCTAATTACTCCATAGGTAAGTTGATAAGATTACAAAACAAACTGCAATTCTTTGATCGGACGGTGATTGAGATCACGATAAGACACAATATACTTATCCTGACTCACTTCGATAGTGGCATACATCTTAATCTGGTAGTGGCCGCGTGGTTGTGCAACTGATCCTGGGTTTAAGTACAAAATTCCATTGATCCGTTGGGCAACAGGCTGATGAATGTGGCCAAACAGCGCAATGTCTGCACCCACTTCTTCAGCAAGGTAGGAATACTGATCTAAACCAAAGCCAACATTATAGAGATGACCATGAGTAATCAGCACCTTTTTTCCTTCAACGCGTTTGCTATCTACTTCTGGATAACCCGGATCGTCATCGCAATTTCCACGGACAACGGTCAGCCCTGACCAAATCGGATCAGAACTATCAAGCTCAGAATCGCCACAATGAAAAATGGCCGACGCTGTATTTTGGTATTTTTCTTTGATTGCCATTACAACCTGTCGATCATAATGAGAATCAGACATGACAACAAACATCATTTCTCCTTTAGGCTTTGTTTTCAAGCCATTCTGGCAAAGCCAACATCAATTTTTGAAGTGCCTGTCCCCGATGCGATTGGGCATTTTTTTCTTCTTCCGACAATTCAGCCGCAGATTTAGAGCTGTTTTCCGGCAAGAAAAGGGGATCGTAGCCAAAGCCATTCTCGCCTTGCGCTTGAGTGGCGATATGTCCTTGCCAATCGGCTTCAACCACTAAACTTTCATGTTGTGGGCGAGCAGCTACAAGTGTTGTATGGAAATGCGCCGTTCGTTTTTCTGGCTGATTTTCAGTAGCTGATAATTCTTGCAAAAGCTTGGCATTATTTTGTGCATCCGTAGGATCTTCGCCAGCATAACGGTGGCTATAGACGCCAGGGCGTCCACCTAATGCATCAACACAAAGGCCTGAATCGTCACCAATGACAAGTTCACCTGTCAGCGCTGATATTTGTTCTGCTTTGAGTCTGGCATTTGCTTCAAAAGTCGTCCCTGTTTCGTCAATGTCAGGCAGATTTGGAAAATCCTTCAAACTCTTAATCTGATAGCCAAAGCTACCAAATAGTTTTTCAAATTCTCTAACTTTTCCTTGATTGTGCGTCGCAACTAACATGACTTTTTTAGGCTTCGTTTCAATTTCGGCATGGAAAACCTTGAGGTCTTCTAATCCATCGAGCCAGTTGTGTGCAATTTCATAAAATGGTGTCACACTAGCAGTCGTGTAAAATTCATGATGATTTTCTTGCCGCTTATCGCCATTTAATGCGAAATAATTCAGCAAGACTGAAATATCGCGTACGGTTTCAGCACCTGAA
This sequence comes from Lactococcus sp. dk101, assembly GCF_009601055.1. Taxonomy (GTDB): domain Bacteria; phylum Bacillota; class Bacilli; order Lactobacillales; family Streptococcaceae; genus Lactococcus. Next base: position 18,373 of record NZ_WITI01000008.1, on the reverse strand, counting down.
TCAATCAATTTAACCTCTGAGCCCATTGCTTCTTGGATCAAGGGTCTCAGAAGTGGATAGTGTGTACACCCCAAAATCAAAGTGTCCACCTTGCCAACAAGCGATTGAACACTTTCGTGAACCACTTTTTTAGCAATCTCTGAATTCATTTCATTTGATTCCACAATCGGAACAAATTTCGGACAAGCTAGACTCAACACCTCAGCGTCACTGGTTCTTTGCATGATGTTTTTAACATATGCTTTCGAATCAAGTGTGGCTTGAGTTGAAATAACTCCGATTTTTTTTGTTTGTGTTGTTTGTAGTGCAGCAGACGCACCAGGCAAAATAACGCCAAGAACTGGAATATCTAAAGTCTGCTTCACTTCTTCAAGTGCGGCTGCGGTGGCTGTATTGCAAGCCATGACAATCATTTTTACATTTTTAGATAGCAAAAAATTGACCATATCCCAAGTAAAAGCGGTAATCTGCTCTTTAGTTCGTGACCCATAAGGGGCGCGACGGGTATCTCCGATATAGACAATTTCTTCATTCGGTAATTGACGAAGAACTTCGCGAACAACTGTTAGTCCTCCGACACCTGAATCAAGTAATCCGATTGGTCTGTTGTTCATCATTTCCTCCCAATATTTAATTATTCATTTGATAAATGATACTTTGCCCAAAAGCAAAGTACCTTTTCATTTGATTATTTTTTCTTTTTTCCGTCTTTGTCTGCTTGTTTAGCGGCAGCACGAATTTGGCGAAGTACTTGTTGAACTTGAACTTCGCTAGGTTTACGGCCCATTGAACTCATCATGAGACGCACACCATCTTCGTTAAGTGGTGGATTTTCAATCAACATTTTTTTCGTTTGACGTTGCATGTAGTAAGTCCCACCAGCAAAGCCTGCAAGTGCAAAAACGATCATTAAAATAATAGCTAAAACTAAATTCATTAGTCATCTCCTAATTCTGTGTGGCCAATATGGTCACGTTTACTTAAACATTATATCAAAATTTATGTATTTTGTCAGCTTTTTATCTGCTAATCTTAAAAAATTTTAATGGTCATTTTCAAAAAAAGAGAGACAAAAAAACCAGCTTTTCTGCTGGTCTTTTTTATTCAAAATCAAAGCCTTCAATCGTTGCAAAATAATCTTCAGGTTTTTCAGCTCGACGAATGAGACGAACTTGCCCATCTTCTTTTAGTAAAAGCTCTGCCGAACGTAATTTGGCATTGTATTGATAGCCCATTGAGAAGCCATGCGCGCCTGTGTCATGAATGACAAGCAAATCGCCTGGTTCAATCACAGGAAGACTTCTGTTTTTAGCAAATTTATCATTGTTTTCACATAAAGAACCGGTCACATCTACGATTTCTGTAGCTGTCTCATTTTCTTTGCCCAAAACTGTAATATGATGGTAGGCATCATAAAAGGCAGGACGCATCAAATTGACCGCAGAAGCATCAACGCCAATATATGTGCGATAAGTCTTTTTACGGTGTAAAACACGTGTGGCAAGCAAGCCATGAGGTGCCAACATAAAACGGCCAAGCTCAGTAAAAATTTTGACTTGCCCCATGCCATTTGCAGTTAAAGTCGCTTCATAAACGCGTCTAACGCCGTCACCAATGACAGCAATATCATTTTCAACTTCTTCTGGACGGTAATTCACACCAATCCCACCTGATAAATTGATGAAATCAAGTGTTACACCCGTTTTTTCACGAATTTCAAGTGCAAATTCAAATAATTGGCGGGCAAGTTCTGGATAATAATCGTTGGTTACGGTATTGGAAGCCAAAAAGCTGTGAATACCAAAATGTTCAACACCTTGTTTTTGGAGTTGTAAAATACCGTCAAGCAGTTGCTCATGCGTCATACCGAACTTAGAATCCTCGGGATTGTCCATAATTTTAGTCCCCATGGCAAAGACACCGCCAGGATTGTAACGCAAACTCATGGTTTTAGGAAATTCAAAGCCATCGGTTTCTGTCAGCGCTGACAGAAAGGCAATATGCTCGTAAGCATCCAAGTTGATTGTCGCCCCTAATTTTTTAGCCAATAAAAATTCTTCTTTTGGCGTATCATTTGACGAAAACATGATATTTGCTCCGTCAAATCCACATTTGTCTGCCATCAAAAGTTCAACATAGCTGGCACAATCCGCACCGCAAGCTTCTTCTTTCAAGATTTTTAAAATAGCTGGTGTCGGCGTCGCTTTAACCGCAAAGAATTCTTTGTAGCCATTATTCCATGAGAAAGCATTATTTAATGCTCTAGCCTTTTCACGAATGCCTTTTTCATCATAAATATGAAAGGGCGTTGGGTATTGTTCAGTGATTTTTTCGAGTTGGTTTTTAGTTACAAATGGTGTTTTCATGAGTCCTCCATCTTTTTATCTTATTATACCTTACTTTCTATAAAATTTTGAAAAATAAGTCAGCTTAGACAGATATTTTTATGAGCGCTTCTAAGCTTTTATCAACAAACTCAGCCGCTTTTCTCCCTTCTCGGATGGCCCAAATCACGAGCGACGGGCCACGCCTTGCGTCTCCACAGACAAAAACATGAGGATTATTTGTGGCATAGTCATTGTCAATTTCGGTCACATCAAAGCCGTCAAGAACTGCCGTATCTGTTCCGACAAAGCCCATGGCAAGCAGTATCAAATCTGCTGCGATAACTTGTTCGGTTCCAGCGATTGGTTTAAAATCACTGCCCACTTGTGCTACTTTTATCCCTTTAACAGCACCCTTGTCATCGCTGACAAAGGCTTGTGTTGCAATGGTGTATTCGGTCAAATCATTATTCCCAGCAAATTGACCTTCTGCTTGTCCATACCCTTCTTTTAAAATCATTGGCCACTCCGGCCACGGATTGTTTGCATTTCTTGAAAGTGGGAGGGCTGGCGTGATTTCGAACTGTTTGACCGATGCCGCACCCAAGCGAACCGCCGTTCCGATACAGTCATTTCCAGTATCGCCACCACCAATGACAATCACTTTCTTGCCACTCAAAGATGGCTCTAAGCTCTTGTCAGCACTGACAAGCAAACGTTTGGTGGTTTGCGTTAAAAAGTCAACTGCAAATTCAATGCCTGAACTCTGGCGACCGACAACCTTTAAATCCCGCGGACCCCCAGCTCCTGTAGCAATTATCACGCGCGCATAAGTCTTTTGAAGCTCGTCATAACTTATGGTTTTTCCGACTTCGGCATTGGCGATAAATGTCACGCCCAACTGGTGCATCAAGTCAATTCTTTGCTGAACAATGGCCTTATCCAATTTCATGTTTGGAATACCGTACATGAGTAAGCCGCCAAAGCGGTCTGATTTTTCATAGATTGTAACCGAATGTCCAAGTTGAGTCAGCCGCCAAGCCGCTGCTAAACCAGCAGGCCCAGAGCCAACGATTGCAATTTTGATACCCGTTTTTTGACTCGGTTTTCCCATTTCAAGCACCCAACCTGCTTCATTTGCGGTATCAGCGATATGACGTTCGTTGTCCTTAATCGTAACTCCACTGCCATTTAAAGCTTCGGCACAGGCTTTTTCACAAGGTGCTGGACAAACTCTGCCCGTAAATTCGGGAAAGGGATTGGTTAAGCTCATACGTTCATAAGCCTTTTTCATAGCGCCTCGATAAATCAAATCGTTCCATTCCGGAATGTGATTATCATTGGGACAACCAGAAACAGCACGTTTGCCACCATAAAAGACACCTGAATGACAAAATGGAACATCGCAATGCATGCATCTTGCCGCTTGCTTTTTCCGTTCTTCATTGGATAAGGGGAGTTGTAATTCAGCAAAATCGCGCACCCGCTCAGCAATCTCCCGATAAGGATTATCTTTTCTTTCATATGTTAAAAAACCATTTGGATCAGCCATTTTTGCCTCCTCTCATTACACCTTGTTCAATCTGAACGTGTTCAAATGTTTCATAGATCAAGCGCTCGCCAGTAAGTCCTTTTGCTTGTAGACTAGCCTCTACAACATTGATATGGTGGAATTCACGCGGATAAACTTTAACAAATTTTTCCTGTTGATGCTCCCAATCTTCTAGGATCATTTTTGCTTTTTTTGATCCTGTATAGTGCAGGTGTTTTCTCAATAATTCTTGTAGGACCTGATCTCCCGCAATCTCAAATAAGCCAAAACAGTCCACCATTTCAGGATTGACCTTTGTAGCGAAATCGCCATTGACATCATAGACATAAGCTATTCCACCGGACATTCCTGCTGCAAAATTCCGCCCCGTTGTTCCTAAGATAACAGCAACACCACCTGTCATGTATTCGCAGCCGTGATCCCCCACGCCTTCAACAACAAACTGAGCACCCGAATTTCTTACGCCACAGCGTTCTCCCGCTCGTCCTCTAAAATAGGCTTCACCCTTAATGGCGCCAAACAAGGAAACATTGCCCACAATAGCTGTATTTTCAATATCATAGGCCGCATCATGTGGCGGTTTGACAATCAAACGCCCGCCTGACAGGGATTTACCGATATAATCATTGGCTTCGCCAATCAAGCTTAATTCCATTCCAGCCGTTGCAAATGAGCCAAATGACTGGCCCGCAACGCCTGTGTAAACTGTTTTTATGCTGCCGTCCTGTAAGCCAAAATTCCCATAGCGTTCCGCAACCCATCCTGCCATTCTAGCCCCCGCACAGCGATTGATATTTGAGATGTTTTCACTGACCTGCGTCTTAGCCCCACTGTCTAATGCTGCTTTAGCGACGGCATCGAGTTCTCGCCATTTTTTAGTTTCAGCAAATGGATTTTGTGTTTTGGGCAAAATAGGCAAGGCTTGTCCAATCATTCGACTGAAGTCAAGCCCACGCATTTTGTCTGGTAAATCCTGCTTTTCAGTCAAGATTTCTGAATGGCCCACGAGTTCGTTGATAGAACGAAAACCCAGTTCTGCCATCAATTTACGAAGATTTTCTGCCATAAAGAACATCAAACGTACAATATGTTCAGGTTTCCCTGCAAAATTGGCGCGTAAACTTGGATTTTGTGTTGTAATGCCAACAGGACACGTATTTAGATGACAGTTACGCGTCATGATACAGCCGATTGCAACCAAAACAAGACTGGCAAAAGAATATTCTTCTGCACCCAGTGCCGCAGCAATCACAATGTCCCGTCCCGTCACAATCTTTCCGTCTGTTTCAAGCGTCATTCGATCTCGCAAATGGTTCATGCTTAAGGTCTGATGTGTCTCGATGAGTCCCATTTCCCAAGGTAATCCAGCATCGCGTGTTGAATTCCGCGGGCTTGCTCCCGTTCCACCATCGTAACCTGAGATAACGACTTTATCAGCGCCTGCTTTCACACACCCTGTCGCAATAGTTCCCACGCCTGTTGAGGAAACCAATTTCACATTTATTTTGGCAAAGGGATTGACTTTTTTCAAATCAAAAATCAACTGAGCCAAATCTTCTATCGAATAAATATCGTGATGAGGTGGCGGTGAAATCAAACTCACACCCGGTGTTGAATTTCTAACTTCGGCAACCCAAGGAAAAGCTTTTTTACCGGGAAGTTGGCCTCCTTCACCTGGTTTAGCTCCTTGTGAAAGTTTGATTTGTATTTCTTCTGCCGACATCAAATAAGCTGCGGAAACGCCAAAACGGCCAGAAGCGACTTGCTTAATCTTTGAATTATTAGCATTTTTGTAGCGGTTAACATTTTCGCCACCTTCGCCAGAATTGGACTTAGCACCGATGGAATTCATGGCTTTCGCAATGCATTCATGAGCTTCTTGTGAAAGCGATCCAAAACTCATGGCACCGACTTTAAACCGTTTGACTATCACTTCGGCCGGTTCCACTTCGGACAGAGCAACAGCTTGGCGTGGTGACTTCAAGTCCCATAGATGACGTAAACTGGTTGGATTTTTTGTGGTTATCTCGTTGAGATGGCCGATGTACTTTTCAAATTGCTCATAGTTGTCATTTCTGACCGCGTTTTGAATTTGATAAATCATGACGGGATCATAAAGGTGTGTCTCACCTTTATCTGCGCGATATTGGAAACTTCCGCCTGTTTCAAGTGGATCATTTTTTCTGCGCCCATAAGCTTTTTCGTAGCGTTTGCGGTATTCATTTTCGACCTGAGCAAGAGATAAACCACCGATACGGGTCGTTGTTCCCGTGAAATATTTATCAATGACTGCTTTAGATAGACCAATGGCCTCAAAAAGTTGTGCGCCTTTGTAACCTGATATTGTGGAAATTCCCATACGACTCATGACTTTTACAATGCCTTTTTCAGCCGCATGACGATAATTTTCTAGGGCTTCTTCCTGACCAAACTCCCAGTCTTTCAAAGTCGCATAAGCGCCATAAGGATGAATGCCAGACGCCCCAAAGCCAACCAAAGTTGCAAAATGGTGAACCTCGCAAGCCTCAGCAGTATCGACAATAATGGCGAACTTACTTGCGGCTTGCCGCCCCAGCATATAGTGATATAAGCCCGATAAAGCAAGTAAAATCGGCATAGCAACTTTCCCTTGAGCAAAATCACGGTCGCTTAATACAATAATTGTTGCCCCATCTGAAACTAAATTTTCAACCTTATAAAATAGTTTATTCAAGGCATTTTCAAGCACATCATTTTCATCATAGAGGGTTGAAACAAGTTCAGTATGATAGTTTTCTTTCTTAAGTGCCAAGATTTTTTCAAACTCAAAAGTTGATAAAACAGGACTATCCAATTTCAATTTTTTGACATTGTCAGCACTGACACACGCGGGGTCTCCGTCAGCACCTAAATAGGTTTCCGTTCCAATGACAATTTTCTCTCGAATGGCATCAATCGGTGGATTTGTGACTTGAGCAAACTGCTGTTTGAAGAAGGTATAAAGCGACTGAGCTTGGTCTGATAAAACAGCCAGAGGTGCATCAAAGCCCATCGAAATAATTGGCTCTTCGCCATTGGTTGCCATCGGCAACATGACCGTTCGAATGATTTCATCGTTATAGCCAAAGACTTTCCAAAGCTCTTTCATTCGGTCAGCAGAAATCGCTGGAACTTTTTTGCGTTCTGTCAGCTCTGACAGCTTTTTAAGACCGTCTTTAAGCCATTTCTCATAAGGATGTTTTTGTGAAATGCTTTTTTTGACCGCTTCATTTCGGATGATTTCACCTTTTTCGGTATCAACTAAAATCATGTTCCCTGGCCCTAAAACACGCTTTTCGACAATTTCAGAAGCCGGAATATCTACCACACCAGATTCACTTGAAGCAATGATAAAGCGGTCTTTCGTCACGATATAGCGGTTTGGTCGAAGGCCATTTCTGTCCAATCTCGCGCCAACCGTTTTTCCGTCCGTAAAGACCAGAGCGGCAGGCCCATCCCATGGTGAGATGTGCGACGTCGCGTATTCATAAAATGCCGACAATTCTGGGCTTAAGCCAGCTTCTTCACTCCAAGCTTCTGGAATCATCATCAACAAACTTTCTGGGATTTCAATGCCTCGCCGTAAAAAATACTCCATACAGTTTTCCAACTTGGCAGAGTCCGAGTTATTTTCATTGTAGATTTCAATGCCGTTAACCTTCATCCAATTTTCAGCACCTCGCAGGGTGTTGATTTCGCCATTATGTGCTAAAAATCGAAATGGCTGCGCCCGATCCCATGAGGGAAAAGTATTGGTAGAAAAACGGCTATGGGTCAATGCAAGATGACATTTAAAGCGCTCATCTGATAAGTCCGGATAAAATAATTTGACTTGATAAGCGTGCAGCATCCCTTTATAAACGATGGTGCGACTGGATAGAGAACAGATATAAAGCTCCTCTTCGCCAAAGCGTTTCTCCAAACGACGCCGAATTTGAAACAGTGTCTGTTCAAAAGAAGCATTGTCAGCACTGACAGCTTTTTTCTCGATAAAGACTTGAACAAATGCAGGCATGATTTGTTGCGCTGAAAGGCCACAAGCTGAGTAATTGTAAGGCAACTGACGGACAAAGATAACTTCATCTCCTTTAGCTTTGACCTCCGCTTTGATGGCATCTAAAAGTTCTTCTTTACGAAATGTTTCCCGCGTTAAAAAGAATTGTCCAACTGCATAATTCCCCAATGTAGGAAGTTGGATATTTTCATCAGCTAGGACTGCTCTGAAAAATTCGTCAGGCAAGCTTAACAAGACACCTGCCCCATCTCCGGTTTCGGGCTCAGCACCCGTTCCACCTCGATGATTCATGCGTTTGAGCATGGTCAATGCATGCTCAACAAGTAGATGACTTGCCTTGCCATCAATTTGTGCAATAAAGCCCATTCCACAAGCATCAGACTCAAATTCAGGTTGCCAGAGGGTGTGTCTCAAAGCTGTTTTTTTATCTCTTATTTCCATTATTTTTAACCTCTATTAAAAAGTTTACAATTCATTTTACTCGAATTATTTGTAAAAATCAATATTTTCTGACGATTATTAACAAATGTAAAATTGGTTTTACATTTTATGCTTTTTAATAGAAGAAAAAAGCACTCTAACGAGCGCTTTTATTTATTTTACTTTATAAATCCAACCTTCTGGTGCCTCCACATCTCCAAATTGAATACCGACCAACTCATCAAAGAGGCGACGAATGGTAGGCCCAACTTCTGTTTCCGAATGAAAGACATGATGAATTTCACCATCATCAATCGAACCAACTGGCGTAATGACAGCCGCAGTTCCACATGCACCAACTTCGACAAATTGATCCAGATCTGTCACATAAACATCGCCTTCGATTGCTTTCATGCCCAAATGATGTTCTGCCAAGTACAAGAGTGAATATTTGGTAATGGATGGTAAAATCGATGGGCTGAGCGGTGTAATAAACTCGTTGTTGGCTGTAATTCCAAAGAAATTTGCAGCGCCGACTTCTTCGATTTTTGTGTGGGTGGCAGGGTCAAGATAAATGGCATCGGCATAGCCGCCTTCTTTTGCCTCAACTTCAGCTTGGAGCGATGCGGCATAGTTGCCACCAACTTTTGAACCTCCCGTGCCGAGTGGTGCAGCACGGTCATATTCGCGAGAAATCACGAAACTTGATGGTGCAAGTCCACCTTTGAAATAAGACCCAACTGGCATGGCAAAAACCGTAAAGATATATTCTGTCGCTGGTTTAACGCCGATTACATCTCCTACACCAATCAAAAGTGGACGAATGTAAAGGGTCGCTCCAGTTCCGTAAGGAGGAACAAATTCTTCATTTGCCTTAACCACCTGCATGACTGCATCAATAAATTTTTCCGTTGGGACTTCTGCCATGCGCAAGCGTTTTGCCGTTGCTTGCAAACGAGCCGCATTGCGGTCAGGACGAAAAAGTTGAATGTCTCCATTTTTAGTCCGATAAGCTTTCAAGCCTTCAAAACCTTGTTGCCCATAATGAAGGGCGGGAGATGATTCACTCAAGTGTAATTGAGCGTCTCCCGTCAAGCTTCCTTCGTCCCATTTTCCATCTTTGTAATAAGAAATGTAGCGAAAAGGCAAGTTACGATACTCAAATCCCAGATTTTCCCAGTCAAGTTCAACAGTCATTATTATTCCTCCTCGAATTATCGAAACAACTTCAAGCGTTTTTCGTTGTTTTTTAAATTTTTGTTATAATAGAGATTATAGTATTTTTTTGAACGAAATACAAGAAAACATTCAGAAAATTAGGTAAAAATATGAAACTTTCATCCTTTAATTGGGAGAGCTTTAGTAGCCTCCTTATTGATAAATCAATCGAACTCATCTGGGTCAGCCTCCTGTTTGTCGTACTTAATCGGGTCGGCAAATACATTGTTCGGAAACTCTTTTTAAATTACAGTAAACGAAAAAGCAGTGATACTGCTCGCATTTTGACATTTTCTAAACTTTCAGTTTCTGGTATTCAGTACGTCACTGCTTTTTTATATGTTTATACTGTGCTTGGCATTTTAGGAATTCCTGTCAGCAATCTTCTAGCGGGAGCTGGTATCTTTGGTGTGGCACTCGGTTTTGCTGGCCGTGATTTAGTGGCTGACATCATCAATGGTTTCTTTATCATCGTTGAACATCAAATCAACGTGGGAGACACCATTCGCTTTGAAAACTTAGACCTTGAGGGTGTTGTGAAAGCTGTCGGTATCCGCTCCATCACGCTCACCTCAATGGACGGTGCCACCACTTATATCCCCAACCGTAACATCGAATCGCTCAAAAATTATTCTTATGGCGACCGCTCAGTCTTACTGGATGTTCCTGTAACGACTTACAATCTAAAAGACTGGAAAGAAAAAATCCTTCAAGTCAATCAAAACTATCCGCAGGTTCAATTTCTAGGCATTATCACCTTGCAAGATAAAATTTTCATCCGCAGCCAATTGACGGCTCCTTTGTCAGAGCTGACAAAACTAAAAATGGAAATTTTAGACGCTTATTTTGACAAATAAAAAACGTGCACGCACGTTTTTTTTAATACTGTCCTGTTAAGAAGGCTTGAAGATTTGCTACCGTATTGATTTGATAATCCGTTTTGGCCATATTTTCTTCAAGATAACCTTGTTCATAACCAGTGATCACGAAATTGACCATTGGTTTTTTATTCATGGTCAACTGGTAACCTTGTTCATTTTTTGTTAAAACATAAGTACGATATTTAGCAGATCCCTTTTGATTGGTTTCATCAACTAAACGTTTGATTAATTCAGTATCCATCGCTTTACCTTTCGTTTCAAAATATAATTACAAGGCTATTTTAGCAGACTATGACAAGATTTTCAACTATTTATGAAATATTGCTAATCTTTAGATGACTCAACCATACTTTTGACTGGTTCGTAACTCAAGCGATGAATGGGCGTCACACCCAGTTTTTTCAATGCTTCCAGATGACTTGCTGTTCCATAACCTGAATTATGCTCAAAATCATAACCAGGATATATCTTTGCGAAATCTTTCATCATCTCGTCACGTGTAACTTTGGCGACAATGCTGGCAGCCGCAATAGACTCACTTCTGGCATCACCATGAATGATCTTTGTTTGCGGAATGGGAAGTTCAAGTTTCATGGCATCAATAAGGACATGTTCTGGATGAACTTCCAAATCAGAAAGTGCCTTAGTCATAGCAATTTTTGTGGCTTCGTAAATATTGATGTCATCAATGACAGCGTGATCTACAAGGCCAATCCCAATGGCTATTGCCTGTTTTTTGATTTCATTATAAATGGTTTGATGTTTTGATTTTGGTACTTGCTTGCTGTCATTTAAACCTTTGATTTTACAATTTTTGGGCAAAATCACTGCCGCAGCAACGACTGGACCAGCAAGTGGGCCACGCCCAACTTCATCCATCCCCGCAATCAAAGTAAGGCCTTTTTCATACAAGGCTTTTTCATACGTCAACATTTCTTCTAAACGTTCATCTTCATGACGGTCAGCCAAAAGTTGTTTTTTACGTTGTTCAATCGCTTTTTGCACCCCGACACGTTTGTCGGAAGCATAATCTTTGAACATTGGATGTGCAGTATCTGTCAGCTCTGACAGCAAGTTTTTGATTTCTTTAATTGTTTGTACCATAAAATCCCCCAATTTTATTTATAACAGTTTATCTAAGCAATAAGTACCTAAGCGTCCGTCACGGACATCTTTAACAAACATTTCATAAAAGCGATCATAATCATCGCGGAAGCCAAAACGTGCTGTCAATTCCATGATCAATTCAGGAATTTCAAGCTCTAAATCGGCTTCTTTCATGCGATAACGTTTCATGGTCTCTTTTTTGTAATTCTCTAAAAAGTAAGTGAGACCAAAGATAGTCACTTCGTCCATTGGCAAAAGTTGATCTTTAATTGCACCCGTCAAAGCCAGTTTCAGACCTACTTGACTGTCTTCAAATTTTGGCCACAAAATCCCTGGTGTATCCAAAATTTCCAAATCTGGATTAGTTCTCAACCATTGTTGTCCTTTAGTAACACCAGGCTTGTTTCCCGTAATTGCCACTTTTTTGCCAGCGAGGCGGTTCATCAAAGTTGATTTCCCTGCATTTGGAATCCCAACAATCATGGTTCGTAAGGATTTATTTTTGATGCCACGTTCCGCATCATGCGCCAATTTGTCGGCCATCAGTTTTTTTGCGGCTACTGTCAAGCGTTTTGCTGTATAATCTTCTTTAGAATTGATTGCCAAAGCAATAAAGCCTTGACTTTCAAAACATTCAATCCATTGCTTCACTAAAACACGGTCAGCCAAATCCGCCTTATTCAAGGCCACAATCCGTGGCTTATCTCCGATAATCTTTCCAAGCATTGGATTTCTTGAACTCATTGGCAAACGACTATCGACCAGTTCCACCACAAAATCAACATATTTCAAATTTTCTTGCACCTGACGACGTGCCTTTGACATATGTCCTGGGAACCATTGTATCACCATTCTTATTTTACCTCCACTGTGTTTCACAGTTTTTTTCTATTTCACAATTCAGTTGCTCTGAAATCATCTGTCATCTCAATATGAAATTGATTTATCAACTCCAATAATAAAACAGATAAGCTTCAACTTACCTGTTTTAATTTTAACATTTTTTTTATTTTTATGTGACTTCAAGCAGTCAAGAGCATACTACTTTCTCAGTTTAATGATTTACTTGAAAGGTCATCTTCGTTTTTGTCCACTTGCAAGAGTTCCATCAAAAAGAGGAAAGCTGGAATACTCATGATAAGTCCCCAAACACCAAATAATTTTTCTCCCAAAAATAAGAGTAAGAATGTGTAAAAAATGGGAAGATTTGATTTATGTGACATGAGTTTTGGATTGAGAAAATAAGACTCAAACGCATGAATGGCAAGAATTGCTAAGAGAACGAAGGCAACTGTCTTGATGCCACCGATTGAATAACCAATCACTGCAAGCGGAATAAAGGACACGACAACGCCCATAACCGGTATCAAACTTAAAATAAAGACCATAACGCCTAAACTTAAGAGGGCAGGGAATTTCAATAAGCTCAAGAAAATGAGAGACAAGAAGGTATTGACTGCTGCAATCATGATTTGAGCTTCGATAACGATACCAAATTTTTCAGAAAATGTCCGTAAAAGATAGGCAATATCGCTAAAGAGCCAACCCAAATCTCCTTTTTCAAATTTCTTAGAAAAAGCATTGGTTTCTTTTCGATCATAACTGTAGAAAAAGCTAAACAGAAAGGCCATGACAAATGCCAAAATTGATTTGCCAAAACTTGTCGCATAATCCAAAATCAAACTGGCGTTTTTCTGAATTTTTTCGCCGATATTAAAGTTTTGCACCCAGTTGTACATTTCAATCACGAACGAATTATTATTGTACTTAAGAGTGGCATAAAATTTTTGAACTCCCGTTGAAAGCTTGAGAATTTCCGTTACGAGCATGGGTACATAAATGGTCAGAGCCAAATAAACAAGTACAATAATCAAAAGATATAAGAGGATTACCGTTATCTTTTCCGGAATTTTAAATTTATTTTTGAAAAAATGAGAAATCCGTGTACTCAAATAAGATAAAACGAAAGTCAATAAGACAAGAGAAACGATGTCTTTAAGGACAAAAAAGAGCCCAATCACAATCAAGAGGACAAGCCATCTTCTCAGTTTGGTATTCTTTTTTAAGTTTTCAAATTGCATTTTTTCTCCCTATCAATCCATCTTCCATTCAAAAAAACATTGACACAAAATGAAAAATTTCTCCTTAATTCAAATTATTTTATTATTCTAATTATACAAAAAAATTTCATAAAATGACATTATTTGTGATGAATGGGATAAAATTAAAAATAAAATTTTCAGTAAATGTTATTATATTTGAAATAGTCTGAATATTTTGTTAGACTATTATCTTAATACCACTTGAAGGAGAATTGTTATGAAAAAAACTGTTATCAAAGACTATGCCTATCGCATTTCCGCCGGAATCTCAAACGCCGTTTTGGTTTGTTTGGGAATTGGCTTGTTGTTTGAAACAATTGGAAATTTAACTGGAATTATTGGAATTACTCAAATTGGAACCATTGCTAAAATGTTGTTGGCCCCTGCTTTTGGTGCGGCCATTGCTTTTCAGCTAAAAACTAACACTTTGGTCGTTTTTAGCTCAATGATTGCTTCAACCGTCGGCGCCAATGCCATTAATTTTACTCAAGCGCCTGTTGAGGGACTTGCCATAACTGGTAGCGTCGCCGCTCAAGCTGCTGGCGGACTCGTGATTAATTCTGGTCAGCCGATTAGTGCCGTTTTAGCAGGGATTATTGCTGCACTTGTCGGAAAATATTTGACTGGGAAAACACCACTTGACATGTTGTTGGTTCCTTTTTCAAGCTTATTCATCGGTGGATTATCAGGGATTTTGTTGGCCAAAGTAACCACTCCACTCTTACTTTCTGTTAGTGCATTCATGGCAAGTAGTATTGCGATTTCACCAATCATTGGTTCGATTGTGATTGCTTTGTGCTGGAGCACGCTCTTAATGACGCCTGCTTCATCTGTTGCGATTGCCATTGCTTTACAGCTTGACCCTGCGTCTTCTGCTGCCGCCTTGATTGGATGTACCGCCCAATTTATCGGTTTTACTGTCATGAGCTGGAAAGTGAACAAACCTGGTGCAAACATTGCCCAATGCTTTATTACACCAAAAATTCAATTTCCAAATCTAATCAATCACCCACAAATGATTATTCCGCCATTTATTGCTGCTGCAATTTGTGCCCCACTTGCCACTGTTGCCTTTAATTTCAGAGTCAGCTATGAATTAGCAGGTCTTGGTCTCAATTCGCTGATTGTGCCACTTAATCTCTGGTCAAGCGATTTTAATAGCTTTATGACCTTTATTCTTGTAGGAGTTGTCTTGTCTGCCGCATTGACTTTCTTGATTTACTACGTGATGTTGATGATGGGAAGAGCCAAACGCGATAATCTGGTCATCGAATTACAATAAGAAAAAGAGCCTCGGCTCTTTTTTATTTGCAATAATCAAAAATGAATTTGCCAACACCACCGGATTCGCAAGATTCAGCCACCACATCACATTTCGCTTTGATGTCCTCAGGCGCATTTTTCATAGCCACTGCCACGTCCACGGCTTCAAACATGGGTAAATCATTTTCACCATCGCCAATCCCGAAAGATTTATATGCGGTAAAATCTTGTAAATAACTCCGAATTGCCGCACCTTTAGTGCTCAACGGATTGACAATTTC
The DNA here is from genome assembly GCF_009601055.1 of Lactococcus sp. dk101. GTDB lineage: Bacteria > Bacillota > Bacilli > Lactobacillales > Streptococcaceae > Lactococcus. The sequence goes on along the minus strand of NZ_WITI01000008.1, from coordinate 3,192 downwards.
AAGCGTATGGACAAAGGAACTAAAAACGAAGACTGTCAGTGCTGACAGCTGGTCACGCACAACTTCATGCTTACGGTCGCTCGCTTCCATCAGTTCAATTTTGACAATGTGTCGATCAGGATGCGCCTTGAAAAAGGCTAGAACATCGGGTACCTGATGACATTCATTTTCAAAATAATCTTTCTTATAAGCCATAATCTGCTTCCCCGTCTCCCCAAGACTTCCCAGACTTTCTGCCAAATCAGCCAGGTTTTGATCAAATCGATCGACAGTAGGAATGACCGTTTCTTTGTCTGTATGGACAAAATAAAGCAACCCAAGTCCTTCTAAAATTGGCAGCACTGCTTCCAAGTCTGACAAAGTGAGGCAATTACGATAAGTGGCCGTTTGGCCGTCTTTTTTTAATCCAGCTCCATTTCCAAAAATGATGTCACAAGAAATCCCGAGTTCTTCTTGCATCATTTCCACCATATCAATGCCGCGGCCAGTGACAAAAACAAAATGATCCCCTCTTCCTTTGAGGTAATCGACTGCCTCAAGATTGATTGGGTCAACTGGCACACCTAAGCCTTGAAAAGTGCCGTCAATATCTGAAAATACAATATTCATCATTTCTTTATTCCTCCGTCAGCGCTGACAATTTTTTCTCTCTTTCTCTAGTTTAACAAAAGACCCAAATTTAGCAATTATTTTACTTAAAATAAAAAAATCCCTTAGGATTTTTTAGTCATTTTCGGAAGTCACTAAAACATGTTCAAAGTCAACTGCACCTTTACGTTTATTAGTTGCAATTACTTTAACTTTAATCGGTTGTCCCATTTTAAATGTCGTTTTAGACTTGCTTGCGATAACCATTTGTTGTTCTTCATCAAAATCAAAATGGTCGCCCGCTTCGCCTTTAAGCAAATTCAAACGGATCAAGCCCTCAACAGAATTTTCAAGTTGAACAAAAATCCCAAATTTTTGAATACCGTTGATTGTTCCATAGAAACTGTCCCCAATAAATTGCGTCATGTATTCTGCCTTTTTCATGGCGTCAACAATGCGTTCTGTTACAACTTCACGGCGTTCCATATCACTAGATTGTTTGGCAATCGGTGGAATTTTTGCCTCCAGTTCAGTCTTTTCTTCATTGGTCAACTGATGGTCAGCATAAAAATGGAGCAAACGGTGCACCAACAAGTCAGGATAACGACGAATTGGACTTGTAAAGTGGGTATAATCTGGCGCCGCAAGACCAAAGTGATGCGTATTTTCTTCGGAATAAACAGCAGTTGACATACTGTGCAAAAGCATGGTCGATAAAACAGCTTCTTCTGGTGTTTCTTGGATGCTTTCCATGAAATATTCAAGCGCTTGATGACTTGAAGATGAAATTGAGTAGCCCAAATCTCCAGCAAAAACCATTAATTTGGCAAAAGCTTCTTTTTTAGGTTCATCATGGACACGATAAATAGCTGGTAATTTGTGACTGATAAAATAATGCGCTACAGATTCATTGGCCGCCAACATGAACGATTCAATCATACGTTCCGCAGTACCGCGTTCTCTTTTGACAATATCAACTGGAATGCCTTTTTCGTCCAAAATAATTTTTGATTCGGCATCGTCAAATTCAATCGCCCCACGTTCTGAACGCATTTGGTACAAGACCTCATGCAATTCTGTTGCGATTTCCACGGAAGTTTTAATTTTACTAAATTCAGAAAGCGCAGCTTCATCTTTATCAATCATTTGGTTGACCGCATCATAAGTCATGCGATAGGTTGTCTTGATAACGGATGGATTGATTTTGGCTGATAAAATTTTGCCTTTGGCATCGATTTCCATGACGCAAGATTGAGTCAAGCGTTCCACGCCTTCGTTTAATGAGCAGATGCCATTTGACAAGCGTTCAGGGAGCATTGGCACAACACGGTCTGCCACGTAAACAGAAGTTGCACGCGACAGTGCTTCTTCGTCAAGCGGTGAACCTTCGGTCACATAATGTGCTACATCGGCAATATGCACGCCTAATTCAAAGTTGCCATTGGCCAATTTTTTGACATGAATGGCATCATCCAGGTCTTTTGAGTCTGCCCCATCAATTGTATAAGTGATTTCGTCTCGATAATCCACACGACCTTGTCGTTCATCAGCCGAAATTTCATCTGCAATGGCGTTTGCTTGTTCCATGACTTCATCAGGAAATTGTTCAGGAATTCCCATGGCACAAAGCACTTCCAAAATATCAAGTCCAACATCTCCTTGGTGTCCAATCACTTCCGTAATTATGCCACGGAATGATTTGGCATCTTTTTTATTTGGATATTGGTCAATATGCACGCGCACAACATCGTTTGGTAAAAGTGCTGCATCAGAATGGGTGATATACAGGGCTGCCGTAATTTTATCATTGTACAACAAAACTTGCCCCAACAAGCCACTATTATCTTCTTTTGAAAATGGAATAAATGTTCCAACAGTATCAACAGTCGCATGTTTGGTAATTTTAAGCACTTTACCATCTGCACCTTTTTTGGACTGTTCAGCAGTATGCAATATTTCGACAAGTACTTCATCGCCGTCCAAAGCATCAAGTGTATTTTTCATGCCAATAAAGACATCTTGTTTTCTGTTTGTTGCATCAAGTGGTGAAACAAAGCCAAATCCTTTGGCATTTGCTCTAAAAGTCCCTGTAATCTTTTCTTTTTTTACAACGACTGAATCAGCTAATTTCAAGTGTTTTCCTCTTATCTTTTTATCTCATCTCATATTATAACATAAGCAAAAAAAGTATCCGCTTACTTAAATGCTGATAGTCATCTCCATTGAGTAATTTCACAATCTTTTTATAATATTATTTATTTGTTATTATATAGAATAATTCTAATAATTTTATTATTTATTTTTTACTAATTCTTTCATTTTTTTCACATTTATTGCATGAATTTTTCCTAAGGTCTTGTCAAAAGATGATTAGAATAGGCTTTCATAAAAGATTATATATATAAAATAAGTAAATATATTTTAATGTTTTCTTAATTTGAACAACACATTTTTATCATTTTTTAAAATTTCTATACAATACCCGAATTGCTAGTTGATTATTTTGCCATCACTTGATAGCCAATTGAGTACTTCAAAGTCTCTGGTTTCAATGTTTTAGCCAGCTTTAGAAGAATAGAGTACGCTAAAAAGATCATTTCTAAT
>NZ_WITI01000007.1 GCF_009601055.1 Lactococcus sp. dk101 | reverse complement strand
ATAATGCCGTGACCGAGGTCTTTTTCAAATATCTTAAACAGCGAGAAATTAATCGAAGAACGTATCATTCAATTCAAGAGGTTCAGTTATCTTGTTTTGAATATATCGAACAATTTTATAACAATTATAATCCTCATTCTGCCAACAATGGGTTAACTCCAAATCAGAAGGAAGAAATTTATTTTAAGAAAACATAGCTCATTTTATGTCTAATTATTTGACATTAGTCCAGATCCGCAATCACATTTCTTTCATGCAAAGTCTGAAAGATTTTCATTTAACTAACCTCCTTTATTTCTAGAGTAATGCGATTAGTAGAGATAGAAAATCCATTGCACAAGCATTTTGCATGAACACGCAAAGCACAAGCTTTGTCACAAAAAAACATGACTTTTCATCGGTCATGTTTTTTTGTTATTTGACTTCTGTCAGGTATTTAGCAGGAATAGCGGCATTGGTGTTGTTTGCAGTATTAAATGCTGTGCGGTAATACCATTCGCCATTGATGTAAACTTTTGTGCTGAAATCGATGATTTTGTCTTTGGGAAGACGATCAAGCACCTCTCCAGTTAGTGGATTGACACGATCGGTATCTTCAATCAACTTCATCTTTCTAGGTCCGAGGAAATCAATGTATTTTACAGTTGAAGATAATTTACTACTATTGATGAATGTATAACTTCCTTCATCAGTCTTAGCTTGGAAATACCAAACGCCATTCATCAGTACTTTTTTAGTTATAAAGAAAGTATCACCAGATTTTACAGCAGTAGTAGAATTTGTTAAGAAATTGGTTTTGACAGTGGCGTCTGTTGCATAGAACATCCGTGGGCCATCAAGCGAAATGACGGAAACATCTGCTAAGAATTGTCCGCTTATACCAAGTCTATTGTTGGCTTTTGCATCTTCCTCAGTACGATAATAAGTTTTACCATTTACGGAATAAGTATCAACGACTTTAACTAAAGTCTGTTGTCCGATGTTATTTCCAACCTTACTTTGCGTTGCGGGGTCACTCTTCCAACCTGTTGATGTGAAATACATATATTTTGGAGTGATAGTGTTTGTTGTGATTTCAGTCAGTGCTGATTGTGGGACACCATAGGCATTTCCGCTGTCAACATCTGCTTGAGTTCGGAGATACCAAACGCCATTGACTTGTTTCTTGTCAACAAACTTTATCACTTGGTTTTGAGTGAGCGCAGAACCGACTGTTGCCATTGTATTGAGGTCATATCTGTAAGTTTTACTTACATTGATTTTCATGAAACGTGGCTCAGTTAAGCTGGTAAATGAACTTCCGAAAAAGTCAGAGTAATCAACAGAAGTATCTACAGGGTTGACAGAAGATTGATTGTTGTAATACATTTGGCTTGTGTATTGTAAAGCGCCGTATGCCGAGTTGTTATTGTAAGTGTTGTTCCAACCGGTTGCGTTTGTTTTAGGAGTTCCATAAAGGTACTGTGCTACCCAGAAGTTTTTAATGCCCAAAGTTGAAGTATTCATTGTACCGCTGGTTGCCCAACTTTTAGAAGTATAATATTTAACTTGCGGATAGCCAGAAGCAACGAGTTGATTTCTGAATGCGACTGAAGCATTTGTCCAGACGCTAGAAGCTGTACCAGAATACTCTGCATCTTCAATCATGACAGTATTGCTACTGATACCGAGTGCTTTTGCCTGTGCTGCATAATACTTTGCTTCAGCGATTGCAGCGTTTGTGGCAGTGGTTTGATTGCTGGTCGAACCAAAAATGGCAAAGTGGTAGGTAGCGATATTAAGCCCTGCATTTTGTGCCATTTTGATTTGGCTTGCTGCGTAGGGGTTAGTATAGTTTGTTGATTGGGTAAGTTTAATGACAATGGTCTTAACGCCTTGAGCTTTGAGTGCGTTGAAGTCTGCTTGCGTCATCCAATATTGATAGGAAGCAATATCAACAGCATCTGTGGCAAGATTATTGATACTCTTAGTGATGTCTCCTGGGTGATCTAAACGTTTCGCAATGACTGTTTTCTTAGTTGCATCAGAATAGGCATAGGTATAGCCATCATCATTTGGAGAAGCAATGGTTCCCGTTGGTTTTAGAACACCATTGAGATAATAGGTCGTATTTCCAGAACTATCTGTACTCCAACCAGTGTACGCAGCGGCTGGAACAGCAGCACGTAAACGGCTTGAGGATTGACTGGAACTTGTCGTCGTTGTTGTGTCGCTCTCAGCTTCAATCATACTTCCCATGCTGTAATTTTCTTGTATTGTATCTGCCTTGCCTTGAATTGCGAAGCCTGTTGTAAAGGCAATCGCAGTAAAAAGAAGGAATTTTTTCATTGGTTTATAATTTGTCATAGTTTCATTGTACTAAAAAAGATTAGAGATAGAAAACAATACCCTGAATTGAAACTAAAACGAAATAAAAAGTCAATTTTGTAATAATTGACTTATACTTATTTTTATTTGACGTACCAAGCGATGCCTTCATAGTTCCAGTTGTGATAAGTTACTAGATTATCACGTTCGGTGGTGCTTGTCGTGATGAAATGAGCGCCGACACCCGCAGCGGCATTGTAGAGGCGGAAAGCGGGTATTCCCGTTGAATCAGCGGAGTAAAAGGCGATGCCTTCTTTTTTCCAACCGTTCATGCTAGTTAAAACCGTAACTTCATTGGTATCGGATGTATAAAGATGTTCGCCTGATTTTGATGAATAAAGTCTGTAAACAGGCGTTGAAGATGTTGTTGGCGATTGCCAAGCAATGCCTTCGTATGTCCAAGCACTCCAAAGTTTAGGTAGTGTCGCCATTTCATTGGCATCAGCTGTGTAGAGGTGTTCTTTTGTAATGCTGTTGTAGAGGCGGTAAATGTTTTGGTAGCTGATAGTTGAGCTACTGTTATTGGTTGTGCTAGTAGAATTACCAGTGGTCGTTGTCGTGTTAGTCGATGAACTATTTGAACTTGAGTTATTTGAACTTGAACTGTTTGTTGTCGCACCTGAGGTAGTTCCATTTGTATTGTTCAGGCTTGTTGAGCTGTTTGTGACACCAAAGAAATTGGAGTAGTCAATCGAGACATCAAGGCGGTTGTTAGTCAAGTTGGAAGTTGTATTGCTACCATTAAAATACATCTGACTGCTGTATTGCCATGCGCCATAAACGCTGTTATTGGTCAATGCATTTCCCCAACTTGTCGGATTGACGGTAGGGTTTCCATAGAGATATTGTGCAATCCAGATATTTGATGCGCCTAGCGTGGTTGAATTAATGTAGGAATTGGTTACCCACGTTTTACTGGTGTATATTTTTGAATTACTGTAGGCTTGTGCTGCAAGTTCCGTTTGGAAGCTTTGTGTGGCTTGTGTCCAGACACTTCCGCTTGTTGATGAGTTTTCAGCATCTTCAATCATGATTGTTGTTGATGGGAGGTTTAAACTTTTTGCTGCTGCAGCAAAATAATCTGCTTCACTGACAGCAGCAGCATTTGCGGTTGCTTGGTCGCTCGTATTTCCGAAAATGGCATAATGATAGACCGCTACATTAAGCCCTGCCGCCTGTGCCATTTGGATTTGGCTAGCAGCGTAGGGATTGGTGTAATAGGTTCCTTCGGTCAATTTGACGACAACGGTTTGCACGCCTTGTGCCTTAAGTGAATTAAAGTCAGCTTGAGTCATCCAAGATTGATAGCTTGCAATATCGACAACGTCTGTTCGAGGAAGGGTACTATCTGCTGAAGACAGGTTATAGAGGCTGGTAGCTGTGTCACCTAATCTGGCAAATTTTGGCACGAGTGCCGTTTGACTTGCGAGTTGGGTGGCGAAAGAATCACCCATGCTGTGATTGGTTGTTGTTGCTGCAAGTACACCTTGTGCTGAAAAAATGGCACAAGATAAACTGGAAACAAGCAAGAGTTTAGTTATTTTATTTTTCATAGCTCTATTGTAATAAATAACTTACAAAAATTCAATGCTTACAATTAAAAATAATAGCTTTAAGAAGACATTGTTGAAAATCAGTGAAAATAGTGATAAAATAGACAAAATATAGTACAGGCGATTGCCTAAAAAATGGAGGATTATTTTCGATGTCAAACTGGGAAACTAAGTTTTTGAAAAAAGGATTTACTTTTGATGATGTGTTGCTGATTCCGGCTGAAAGCCACGTGTTACCTAATGAGGTGAATTTGAAAACACGTCTTGCTAAAAACTTGACATTGAACATTCCGGTAATTTCTGCAGCAATGGATACCGTTACTGACAGCAAAATGGCAATTTCAATGGCGCGTCAAGGTGGTCTTGGTGTTGTTCACAAAAATATGTCAATCGAATTGCAAGCTGAAGAAGTGCGCAAGGTAAAACGTTCTGAATCTGGTGTCATCACTGACCCATTTTATCTGACTCCTGAGCATAAAATCGAAGAAGCAGAAAATTTGATGGCAACATACCGCATTTCTGGTGTTCCAATCGTTGAAACACTTGAAAATCGCAAACTTGTCGGAATTTTGACAAACCGTGACTTGCGTTTTGTCAGTGATTACGATCAATTGATCAAAAATGTCATGACTGCAGAAGAATTGATCACTGCACCTGTTGGCACAACTTTGGATGAAGCTGCAAACATTTTACAACAACACAAGATTGAAAAATTGCCACTCGTTGATGAATCTGGAAAATTAGCTGGTCTCATCACTATTAAAGATATTGAGCGTGTGATTGAATTCCCTAACGCTGCAAAAGATGAACAAGGGCGTTTGCTCGTTGCGGGTGCAGTTGGTATTGGTTCAGATACATTTGACCGTGCAGAAGCCTTGTTTGCTGCAGGTGCAGATGCTATCGTTATCGATACAGCACATGGTCATTCAGCAGGTGTTTTGCGTAAGATTGCAGAAATCCGCGAACATTTCCCAGACCGTACTTTGATTGCTGGTAACGTAGCGACTGGCGAAGGCACACGTGCTTTGTTTGAAGCTGGTGTTGACGTTGTTAAAGTCGGAATTGGCCCTGGTTCAATTTGTACAACACGTGTTGTTGCTGGTGTTGGTGTACCTCAAATCACAGCCATTTATGATTCAGCAAATGTTGCGCGTGAATATGGCAAAACAATCATCGCTGACGGTGGAATTAAATATTCTGGTGATATTGTCAAAGCTTTGGCTGCTGGTGGAGATGCCGTTATGCTCGGTTCTATGTTTGCTGGTACAGATGAAGCTCCTGGCGAAATGGAAATTTTCCAAGGCCGTAAATATAAAACCTACCGTGGCATGGGCTCACTTGCTGCAATGGCTAAAGGTTCTAAAGACCGCTACTTCCAAGGTGCTGTCAACGATGCCAATAAACTTGTTCCAGAAGGAATTGAAGGCCGTGTCGCTTATAAAGGTGCCGCTGGCGATATTGTTTTCCAAATGATGGGCGGTTTGAAAGCTGGTATGGGTTATACTGGTGCAGGTACAATCACTGAATTGCATGATAAAGCACAATTCATCGAAATGTCAGGTGCAGGATTGAAAGAATCGCATCCGCACGATGTTCAAATCACGAAGGAAGCTCCAAACTACTCAGCTTTGTAAAAAATGACTGATTAAAAATGATAATCTAAAATCTGTCAGCTCTGACAGGTTTTTTTGCATGAATGAGGGCGAAAAATGCGGACTAAATGTGTTATAATAAGGCTTATGAATGATAATGAAACTATGATGGAAGAGTTGCGCTGTATTGGTTGCGGTACGATTATTCAAACTGAAGATAAAGAAGCCCTAGGATATTTACCGTCAGGTGCTTTGAAGAAAAAAATGGAAAATGATGAGGAAATGTATTGCCAACGTTGTTTCCGTTTGCGTCATTATAATGAGATCGTGCCAACTTCTTTGACAGATGAAGATTTCTTGAAATTGTTGAAAAAAATCGGTAAACAGAATGCATTGATTGTTAATGTTGTTGATATTTTTGATTTCAACGGCTCACTGATTCCGAATTTGCACAAGCTGACAGGCAACAATGATTTACTTATGGTTGCCAACAAACGCGATATTTTGCCTAAGTCTCTAAAGGTCAATAAATTAACAAACTGGCTTAAAGAGCAGGCCTCAAAGTCAGGACTGAAACCAAAAGACATTCTCGTGACATCAGCTAAAAATCGTTTTGACGTGACTGAATTGATGGAAAACATTGAAAAATACCGCAAGGGACGCAATGTTTATGTGGTTGGTGTAACCAATGTCGGAAAATCAACCTTGATTAACGCAATTATTAAGCAAGCAACTGCCAGCGAGGAAAATCCAGGCAGTCAAGATGTGATTACGACGAGTCGTTTTCCTGGGACAACGCTTGACATGATTGAAATTCCGCTTGATGAACAGACCGCCATTATTGACACGCCGGGGATTATTCATCGCGGGCAAATGGCGCATTATTTGAAACCTGAAGATTTGAAATATGTCTCTCCTCGCAAGGAAATCAAGCCTAAAACTTACCAGTTGAATAGCGGACAAACCTTATTCTTTGGCGGTTTGGCACGGTTCGATTTTATCAGAGGTGACAAACAAGGATTTACAGGTTATTTTGACAATGAAATCAATGTCCACCGTACAAAACTTGAAGGTGCGACGGAACTTTATGAAAAACACGCTGGTGAATTATTGGCTCCTGCCTTAGTTGGAGCGACAATGGTACGTAAAGAATTCAAGTTGGAAGGCAAAACAGATGTTGTTTTCTCTGGTCTTGGCTGGGTTCGTGTGCCTGAAGCTGCGGTTGTTGCCGCATGGGTTCCAAAAGGCGTCGATGTTGTCATACGTAAGGCATTGATTTGATTAACTTATCCCTTAATTTTGCAGCGTAAACTGTAAAGCACACTTTCGAAAGGAGCAACACAATGGCATTTGAAAAAGAAAAAGCAGCATTGGACGATTTGTCTTACAAGGTTACTCAAGAAGCAGCAACTGAGGCACCTTTTCAGAATAAATTTGATGATTTTTTTGAAAAAGGACTCTATGTCGATATTGTTTCAGGTGAACCCTTATTTACAAGTATCGAAAAATATCAGTCTGGCTGTGGCTGGCCTGCCTTTACCTCTCCAATCGAGCGTCAAGTGATTAAGGAAAAACGTGACCAAACGCACGGGATGGAACGGACAGAAGTGCGTTCCAAGACTGCGGATAGTCATTTGGGGCACGTCTTTACTGACGGCCCTCTTGATCGCGGTGGTTTGCGTTATTGTATCAATTCGGCTGCCTTACGTTTTGTTCCTTTTGAAAAATTAAAAGAAGAAGGATATGGCGAATTCGTCGCATATTTTGATGATGAAAATGAGAAATAAATTACAGATTGTGTTGGAACAATACGAACCGAAAGGTCAGCAGGAATATTCTGATCTGGTAATCATGAAAAAATGTGCGCAAGATGATATAAATTTGACGCGTGAAAGTTTAGCGCATTTTACAGCTTCTAGCATTGTGTTAAACGAAAATCATGACAAAATTTTGGGCATTTTCCACAAGATTTATCAAAGTTGGGGCTGGCTGGGTGGTCATTGCGATGGTGACAGTGATGTATTGGCAGTCGCTCGCAGAGAAGCACAAGAAGAAAGTGGTCTGTCAGAGCTGACAGCCTTGCAAGAGACGCCGATTTCGCTGGAAGACATCACAGTTGCACCGCATATTCATCGGACACGTGGCTATGTTTCGGCACATCTGCATCTGAACATCACTTTCGTTTTTGAAGCACGCGAACAGGATTTATTGACCTTGAACGAGGCAGAAACAAGCGGTCTTGCTTGGATTCCGATTGACGAATTTGTCGAAAAATCGACAGAGCCAGAAATGAAAGTGATTTATGAAAAAATTATTGGACGAATAAAAGAGCTTTGAGCGAGTGAATGCTAACTCATGCGCCATTTTCGAACGTGAATTTGAATGCTTTTGCTGTTAGAGAGAAAAATAAAAGCTGGACTGCTCCAGCTTTTATCGTTGAAATCAGCCGAAAATCCTTGTGAAATATGATATAATAAGAGTAATATTCTTGAAGAAACGAGAAAAATTTGATAGAAAACGAAGAAAAACAGGAGCGTGTTTTACTGGCTGGAATTGAGACTTTCAGCAATCAGGACTCATTTGAAAGTTCAATGCTAGAGCTGTCAGAGCTGACAAAAACGGCAGGTGGTCTGGTCATTGACAGCTTCACTCAAAAAAGGGATAAACCAGACAGTCGCTTCATGATTGGTTCAGGAAAGATTGAACAGATGAGTTGGGCGATTGAGGTCGGCGAAGTTGATACCGTCATTTTCAACGACCGCTTGACTCCAAGACAAAATGTCAACTTGGAAAATGCTTTGGGCGTTAAAGTCATTGACCGGATGCAACTGATCTTGGATATTTTTGCCATGCGTGCAAGAAGTCATGAAGGAATGTTGCAAGTCGAACAAGCACAGCTTTCTTATTTATTGCCACGTTTGGTCGGACAAGGGATTGCCTTGTCGCGTCAGGCCGGTGGAATTGGTTCTAAAGGGCCGGGTGAAAGTAAGTTGGAAACTGACCGCCGTCATATCCGCAAACGCATTGAGGACATTGACAAAGCCTTGGCTAAGGTTGAACAAACGCGTGAGACCATGCGAAACAAGCGGACAAAATCGAGTGTCTTTAAGATTGGCTTGATTGGTTACACCAATGCAGGAAAATCAAGTATCATGAACGCACTTGTCAGTGCTGACAAAGATCAATATGAGAAAAATGAGCTGTTTGCTACACTTGATGCAACGACCAAAATGGTCAATATCTCGGCCAACACGACCCTTATCAATGGCACCAGCACAGCCAATAATGAAAGCCGCAATATCACAGATCAATTTACGGTCAGCTTGACAGATACTGTTGGTTTTATTCAAAATTTGCCAACAGAGCTTATCAAAGCATTCAAATCAACCTTGGAAGAAAGTGCGACTGTTGATTTGCTCATTCATGTCATCGATGCCAGCAATCCACATCATGAAATTCATGAACAAACAGTGCTTGACATTATGAAAGACCTGAAACTTGAGCATATCCCCGTCTTGAATGTTTACAACAAGATGGACTTGGTGGAAGGCGAGTTTCTGCCGACCCTCTCGCCAGCCATTCAACTGTCCATTAAGTCAGAAGAAGGCGTCCAATGGTTGAAAACGGCGATTTTAGAAAAACTGCATGAGTTTTTTGAACCTTTCAAACTCAGCCTGTCTTACACCAATGCTTATCGACTTCAAGAATTAAAGAAAATTGCCTTGATAGAAGAAGTTGTTGAAGCCGATGACGGCTATCATGTTACTGGGCGGATTGCGAAAGAGTTGGCTTGGAAATTGCCACTTGATGACTAACGATTTTATTCGTTAGAGTAGTATAGTATAGAATTAGAAAAGAGAATGATTAAATGGAATTAAATGGAAAACAAAAACGTTATTTGCGCAGCTTGGCAGTCAACATTCGCCCTATCGTGCAAATCGGTAAAGGTGGCTTGACAAATGAAATCTTGACAAGCATTCGTTCAGCTTGCGATGCGCGTGAATTGATCAAGGTTAATATCTTGCAAAATTCTGACGCTGAACGTGATGATGTGGCAGATGCCATTGAAGAAATGGGACTTGACGTTGTGCAAATCATCGGACGCAATATCGTCGTTTTCAAAGTATCTGACAAGAAAGAAAATCGCAAGATTTCTGTTGAGGTTAAAAACTTGTTAAAATAAGAAAATCGGATAAAAAGAGAAAAGTGGTTGCCTTTAACTGCTTTTTTTCTTCCGTCAGATTATGTTATAATTATCTTAAAAGTCTGTCATGACTGACAATAACGAGATTGATAGGTAAGGCAAATAAAATGGCATTAGAACTCTTGACACCTTTTACGAAGGTACAACTAGAAGAAGAAAAAACTGAAAAACGGCGCCTAATTGGGCTTTTTTGGGGGAATTTTAACCCTGTGCATATTGCTCATTTGACGATTGCTGACCAAGTGAGACAGCAACTGGATTTGGAGAAGGTTGTTTTCTTGCCTGAGCATAATGTCAATGGTCATGTGGCGAGTATGCTGACGGCAGCGATTGATGGCACGAAGGGTTTAGAAGTTGATGCTTGCCGTCTGAAAACGCCAGCTGCAGGCATTTATGAGACGGTGTGCGAATTGCGTAAAGAAAATCCCGAATGCGATTTTTATTTTATCGTCGGTGGAGATGTGATTAGCACTTTGTCACATTGGGAACATATTGATCAACTGCTTGAACTGGTCCAGTTTGTGGGCGTGCGCCGACCAGGCTATCGTGTAGGCACGTCATATCCTATTTTGTGGGTGGACATTCCAGCCATGGCGATTTCGGGCAGTCTCATTCGTGAACAACTCAAGCAAGGCCTCATTCCTCATTTTTTATTGGCTCCAAAAGTATTGGATTATATCATAAAAAACGGACTTTATGTCTAGAAAATAGGAAAATAAGATGAAGACATTATTTCAAGGAAAGCAAGTGAAACTGGCAAATTTTCGTGAAGCGGATTTTACCTTTTTAGAAAATGCACAATGGGAAACAGAAGTGATTCGGAATTTGGCATTTGATGCCATCAATGTTTATACGGCGGAAGATTGGCGGAAATCACTCACATCTGAAAACAATCAATCTTTTATTTTTGCAATTCGTCTGCTTGAAACGGAGCAATTTCTAGGTTATGTTTTCCTTGAGGATATTCAAATTTCCAATCATGCAGCAGAGCTTGGCATTGCCTTATTTGCTGCTGAAAGTCGTGGAAAAGGCTATGGTACTGAAGCTATCGGTCTGATGTTGGATTTTGCATTTATGGATTTGAACTTGCACCGCGTCAGCTTATCGGTCAATAGTAACAACGCTGCTGCCATTCATACCTATGAGAAAGTTGGTTTTGTCCAAGAAGGAATAATTCGAGAAGGGCTATTTCAAGATGGCCAATGGCTTAATCGCTTGAATTACGGCATTCTTGCTGAAGAATGGTGGGGAAAGGAATGATAAAATGAATATTGCGGTCATTCAAGCAAGTACACAAGTTGCTCGTAATCAACTTTTATTTGAGGAAACCAAAAGAGCTACATCGGAAACTGATGATATGGTTTTCAATTTTGGAGTCAGTTCTGAAGAAGATAATTATTCATATATTCAAATTGCAATTTGTGTGGGTTTACTTTTGAATTCAGTAGCAATTGATTTTGTTGTGACAGGCTGTAGTTCAGGAAATGGAATGGCGATTGCCGCAAATGTACTACCAAATGTAATTTGTGCTTATACACCAACACCTTCTGATGCTTATTTATTTGGGCGTATTAATCAAGGAAACTGCGTGAGTCTCCCCCTTGGGTTGAATTTTGGCTGGGCTGGTGAACTTAATTTGAGATTTACATTAGAAAAACTTTTTGAAAGCCCAATGAATACTGGATATCCGAAAGCGTCAGCGGAGCGGAAAATGAAAGATGTCTTAATGCTTAAAAAAGTTAAAGAATTAGGTCAAACGGATATGATAGCGATTTTGTCAGGACTGACAGAAGATATTATTCGACCAATTTTTAAAAAGACGGATTTGATAGATTTTATAATTGAAAATGGCACATCAATTAAGATTGTAGATTATTTGAGGACACAAAGATGAACCACATTTTAGAAGAAAAGCTAAATCGCGATTCAGTAACTTATGAGCAAGCGGAAATTGATTGGTTGCTTGAAAATATCGGAAATGAAAATTCAGAAATTCGAGATGACCTTGTTTTTGAAAGTTTAGCAAATGGAATTTTAAATCATTATTTTTCACTGGCACAATTCCAATATATTGCACAAGCTTCGATGGAAACCAATGGTCAACTTTTTGAGCTTGAAAAGAGCGGGAAAGCCAGCCTAACCCGTACATTTTCAGCATTGCTGAATGGTTATTTGATTAAGGGAGACGGCGAGAATGCTGGCAAATATGAAGGAAGCTTGAGCTCTGAACAAAGAGAATATCTTTTTGAAACCGTCCTTTCATATCTCCATTTGGAGCAGGATTTCACAGGTTTTTCAGAAGAATTTGGCTGGGTGCATGGTTTTGCTCATGATGCCGACGCTTTAGCGTCAGCCATGCAACATCCAGACTTTTCGGAAAAGCAAGCATTACGTGCGCTTGACGAGATGGCTGCGCTCTTTCATCGTTTGCCTGAGCCTTTTAGCCATAACGAAGAACGGCGACTGGCGCAAGTGTTTGTGGCAGCTCTGCGGAATAAAAAACTCAGTCAATCACAAATTGCACTGTGGATTTCGAACCTTAAATTTTCACAAGATGAGCTGATTGAACGCCGACGAATGTGGAATTTCATGTCACTTTTGGCTACTGTTTATTTCCACACATTAGATGATATTGAGCCGTCAAGCCAGTTGAGTACCGTTTTAATCAGCATTCTAAGAGAAAGATGAAAAGAAACAATGAACATCACTAGAGAAGAAATATTAGAAAAACTTCATTCACAAGTCAAAGAAAGTCGCTACAAACACTGCCTTGGCGTCGAAAAAGCAGCACGAGAATTAGCCATTCGTTATGGCTATGAAAACCCTGATGTTGCAGCACTAGCAGGGCTTTTGCATGATTATGCCAAAGAACAAAGCAGGGATGAATATTTGCGGTTGATTGAACAATATCAGCTCAACCCAGAATTGAAAAAATGGGGCAATAATGTCTGGCATGGAATGGTTGGTTGGTGCAAAATAAAGGAAGATTTTCCTGAGATTGCAACCACTTATCCTGAAATTTTGCGGGCGGTTGAGATACATACGGTTGGTAGTAGTCAGATGACCATGCTTGATAAGATTGTTTACGTGGCGGACTATATCGAAGAAAATCGTGATTTTGATGGCGTCAAAGAAGCTAGAAAAATTGCCAAACAGTCGCTCGATGCTGCGGTTGCATTTGAAACGGTGCGAACGGTTGAATTCTTGGCGAAAAAACAGGTGCCGATTTATCCTCAAACCATTGAAACTTACAATGCCTTTGTTCATTTTTTGAATAAATAATAAAGAAACGACCCTCGTTTCTTTTTTTGTAATTCAGTAGTTAAAAGATTATAATATGGTCAATCAAACAAAAAGTTGAGACATGAACGAGGATTGAATAGATGAATAAAAAGAAGCTCTTATTGAGCGTGATTTTTTTGATAATTGGTGTTTTTTCGAGTCTTTATATGAGCAATGTTGTGCGTACCACATGGTTTGTCGTAGTTTTAGTGGCTATCGGCATGATTTGGGATAGCAGCTGGAGAAAGAAATGAATGATAAAAAAAGAATGTTTCGTCCGAGAAGTTATGGTTGGGGAATAAGCCCCAATAATGCGCAAGGATGGCTCTTTATTTTGGTCTGGCTCATCCTATTTGTAGCGCCATTGATGATCGTGTCAGTGCTGACAGGAGCTGCTGGACTTGCATTTGTCATCACGTATGGCTGGCTGATGATTGGTGTCGTGAGTTTGGTCGTATTTACGAAGCAATACTTGAAAAAATATTATCCAGAATATTGGAGGAAAAAATGAATAATGCTGTCTGATTTTCCTACTTGTATCCCTTCTCATTTTAATGCCGCTGTTTTTAAGGCTTAGAAAATATCAAAAATCATCTTTGATGAAGTGTTTTTTGTGGTCAAAGTCTATTAAGACGGGCGATTTTATGGTAAAATAGGGGTAATAAAGAAAAAAGGATACTAAATTTGAATTCAAAAGAATTACTCGAAGTGGTTGTGAAAGCAGCCGACGATAAAAAAGCACTTGATATTGTTGCACTTGACGTGAGCGAAGTGTCAGGCGTAGCAGACTTTTTCGTCATTATGGAAGCAATGAATCTCCGTCAAATTGACGCCATCGTTTCAAATGTTGATGAAGAAGCAGGAAAAGCGGGATTCCCTGCTGGTGGTCATATTGAAGGAAACGGTCGCGATGGCTGGGTGCTTCTTGACCTTGGCGATGTCGTTGTTTCAGTCTTTAGCCACGAAGAACGTGGGCATTACAATCTTGAAAAACTCTGGTCTGACGCACCTTTGGTGGATTTGTCAGCTATGATTGAAATGGATTAAGAAATCTAAACAAAAATAATAAATTACTGTCAGTACAGCCAGCACAAATTGTTTGAGCATTGATGTGAAGAACAAAAGTGAATGATGGCAGTGCCGACAGTTTTTTTGTAAAAATATCTTACAAAAAATTTATACTTCGCTGTCCGTTTGATTAGTTGCTAAAGTCGTTTTGGCAGTCGCTTGAGCCTTTTTATCAGTCGCTTTAGCGACTAGATAAAACGGACAAATGTTTTAGGCGACTAGATAAAACGGATACTCGTTAGTACAATTTAGATAGGAAAAATAATGGCATTTTACGAAGATTTTTCAAAGGTCTACGACCAAGTGATGGATCAAGAATTATATGATCAATGGTTGGCATTTACCTTGAGACATTTGAATGAAAAGACGCAATCAATTTTTGAGTTGGCTTGTGGTTCTGGAGCTTTATCTGTTCGTTTGGCACAGGAAGGTTATGACGTTTTTGGCTTGGACATTTCAGAAGAAATGTTGACTTTGGCAAGTCAAAAGGCACAAGCCGCTGGAGCCAAAATTGATTTTGTGGCGGGCGACATGAGAGATTTGACGGGTATCGGTCAGTTTGATGCGGTAACCTGTTATTCTGACTCGATTTGTTACATGGCAGACTTGACAGAGGTCAAGCAAGTTTTTGAACAAGTTGCGTCAGTACTGATAGAAGGTGGGAAATTTATCTTTGATGTGCATTCGACACACCAGATTGATGATGTCTTTCCAGGCACTTCTTATCATGAAAATGAAGAAGATTTCGCCTTTTTATGGGACAGTTTTGAGGGACAAGTCCCACATTCAATCGAGCATGAATTGACCTTTTTTGTCAAAGCAGCAGACGGAAAATTTGTTCGCAAGGACGAAATTCATCAAGAACGAACTTATGAAATGGAAGAGTATCTGTCAGCGCTGCGACTCGACTCGTTGCTTCAGCAACCTAGCCAGAGTCGACATTCGAGCGCCGAAGGTGCGAAGCTGACAGCTTTGTTTTCAAGCGTTGAAGTGTACGCTGATTTTTCTGACGACGCACCAAAAGCTGACAGCTTACGCTGGTTCTTTGTTTGTACAAAATAAAACCAGTTGAAAAGGAGGAAAGATGACTAAAATCACAGGAATTATTGCTGAATTCAATCCTTTTCACAATGGACATCAACACCTGCTTGCGCAGGCCGATGGTTTGAAAATTGTTGTGATGAGTGGCAACTGGGATCAGCGTGGTGCACCTGCTATTTTTGACAAATGGACACGGGCTGAGATGGCACTTGAAAATGGTGCTGATTTGGTGGTGGAAATGCCGACGCTTGTTTCTGTACAGGCGGCGGATTTTTTTGCCAGTGGCAGTGTTGATATTTTGGCAGAATTGGGTGTCGAGGAACTTGTTTTTGGCTCGGAAACAGCAATAGACTACAATGAAATCACAGCATTGTACGAAAAGAAAGCTGACCAAATGAATGCTTTCATCGAAAATCTCCCAGATGAATACAGCTATCCAGAAAAAACGCAACTGATGTGGGAGCATTTTTCGACAGTCAAATTTGACGGCAATACGCCAAATCATGTGCTTGGTTTGGCTTATGCAAAAGCCTGCGCCAATAAAAAGATACGCTTGCGTGCGGTTGCTCGGACAGGCTCGGAGCATGGCAGTCAGGATATGTCAATGCAGTCAAGATTTGCCAGTGGTACAGCACTACGGACAGCGATTTTGGATGGCCAGCCAGCTGATGAAATCAATCGTTACAGTCCGTCAGTACTGACAGAAGTGCAAGCAGTGGATTGGTCGGCGTATTTTGATTTGTTGCGCTATAAAATCATTTCGACGGAAGATTTGACGACGATTTTTCAAGTGAACGAGGAACTTTCTAGTCGCTTGAAGAAGCAGATTAAAGTGGCTAAAAACTTTGATGAATTGGTCACGCTTGTCCATACGAAACGCTATACGAAAGCGCGTGTCAGACGGATTTTGACCTATCTTTTGTTGGATATTAAACCAGATTTTACCTTGCCTAAACAAATTCATGTGCTTGGATTTACGGCGAAAGGACAGCAACATCTCCGTTCAGTTAGTGAAAAAACGATTGTTAGGATTGGCCAGCAGCCTTGGGACAGCGTCACGCAAAAAGCAGATGCTATCTACCAACTTGGTTCAAACCAACTGCTAGAACAAAATCACGGACGAAAGCCGATTATAAAATGAAAATCAATCATAAAATAAACGAAACATTTTCCGTTCGGGAAATTGATAAGCAGTATCTATCAGAGGTGGTACAGGTTTGGCGATTATCGGAAGATTATGCGCTTTTGGAAGGCGATAATCCTGATTTTGAAGCTGACGCAGTTGATTTTTTTGAAGGAATTCCACCTCAAAGAATGCCAGAAGATAAGCACACGCTTGGTGTTTTTGAATGCGAAAAATGTGTTGGCTTGGTTGATTTTCTTGAGGATTATCCTGAGGAAAAAATCGATTGGATTGGGCTTTTGCTCCTTATTCCAAAAGTACGTAAGCATGGGATTGGAAGGCAAATTCATCAAATCATTTGTAAGTTTGCGCAGAGCAAAGGAACAGAAAAAATTCGTTTGGGTGTCCTTCAAAATAATCCAAAGGGCTTGCGTTTTTGGCAAAGCCTAGCTTATGAAAAAATCGCAGAAAAACCACGTCTTGATAGCGAAAAAATAACCGTAGTTGATGTGCTTGAATTGAAGCTTGACGAAAATAACTCAAACTGATATAAAAGCCTGCACATTTCCTTGCAATATTTTGTGAAAAGAAGTACAATGTTGAAAAGGAGACGCGTATGAAAAAAAATACGGTTAAAAAATTAGTGCTTGCGAGTGCAATTCTAAGTATTATTGGTTCTATATTGGTTGTCATAAATTTTTTTGTGGTCAGCGCTATTCTTGCAAAATCTGGGTCAAGTGGAGATATGCTTAAGGGAATTGCTGCCGCAATGCCAATCAATATTGTTGTCGCAGCGATTGGGATTGCGACACTGGTTTTGGGGATTTTGTTAGCTACTACGCTGACAAAATTTGGTAAAAAATCGACGGCTGCGATTTTGTTAATTGTAGCGGGTGCGCTCAGCCTGCTGATTACTTATGCCGCGCTGGTTTTATGGGTCATTGCAGCAGTGCTTTTGCTAAGGCTCAAATTTGATGATGACGATGCTGAACCGTCAGATGTTCAGATGTTTATGTAAATCCATCATTTCCACATATAAAATAAGCAATTAAAAGAGAGCCAGTTATACATTATAGCTGGTTTTGTGGTATAATAGACAAGAAAAAATCAAGGCAATGAAGTTGCCAATCTATTAATACTGTTTAACTTCTAAAAAACATAGAAGTTAAAGTTTGCGTTTTACGCAAACCACTTCTTGCGCAAGCGCAAGGCAGTATATTTGCAGTTAATCTACTAAACGACTTAAAAGTCGTTTAGAGGTTAACTAGTATAAACTAAAAATAAAGGAAGTATCTACCAATGGGACGTAAATGGGCAAATATTGTCGCTAAGAAAACAAAAAATGATGGTGCCACATCAGCTAAAAATGCAAAATTCGGTGTTGAATTGTATGTTGCAGCAAAACGTGGGGGATCAACAGACCCAGAAGCGAACAGCCAATTAAAATTTACAATTGAAAAAGCAAAACAAGCACAAGTACCACGCCACGTTATCGAAAACGCGCTTAAAAAAGCGGAAGGAAAATCAGATGAAACTTTCGTTGAAGGACGTTACGAAGGATTTGGCCCTAACGGTTCTATGATTGTTTGTGAAACATTGACACCAAATGTTAACCGTACTATCGCTGATATCCGTACGATTTTCCACAAGAATGGCGGAAATATCGGAGCAGCTGGTTCTGTAAGCTACATGTTTGAGAACACAGGAATGATTGTTTTCAAAGGTGAAGAAAGCGACAGCGTTTTTGAAATGCTTTTAGACGCTGAAATCGATGTTCGCGATGTAGTAGCTGAAGAAGGTTATGTTACTGCAACAACTGAACCAACTGAACTTCACAAAGCTATCGAAGTTTTGAAAGAAAATGGCATTACTGAATTTGAAGAAACTGACCTTGAACTTGTACCTCAATCAGAAGTTACTTTGTCAGATGAAGATTTGGAAATTTTTGAAGGTTTGGTTGACGCATTGGAAGACAACGAAGACGTTCAAAAAGTTTATCATAATGTTGAAAATATGTAAGTAAAAAATGAGTACCGCAAGGTACTTTTTTTATTTATTCTCGTTATAAAAAAATGTTTATTCGCCATAAATAAAACTTATAACGAAAATAAGGAGAGACTAACGAAATCTAAAAGTTGCTATGATATAATGGTTTTATAAAGAAAGATTTATTTTAGGAGAATTAAGAATGAAGAAATCACTCAAACTTACACTTGCTGCACTTGCTCTTTTAGGCGCGGGGACTTTGGCTGCTTGCTCAAATACGTCAAGTTCATCAAGCAAAGAAGTGATTACGATTGCGACAGATGGTTCAACAAAGCCTTTTGCTTATTCAGACTCGCAAGGGAACGTAACAGGATACGATATCGAAGTTGCGCGTGCAGTCTTTAAAAAATTGCCACAATACACTGTTAAATTTCAAGTGACTGACTTTTCTGGTATCGTACCAGGGATTGACTCTGGCCGCTACCAAATCGGTGCCAATGATTTCGGTTGGACAAAAGAACGTGCTGAAAAATATAATTTCTCATCACCTATTTCCAAATCAAACAATGCCGTTCTCGTTAAAAGTGGAACTTACAAGACTTTGGCTGATTTAGCAGGAAAAACAACGATTGGAAATCCAGCTTCGAATTATTCTAAAGAAATTCAAGATTGGAATACAGCAAATCCAGATAAGAAAATTAACATTTCTTACTCATCAGATTCAACTTCAATCGCAACACGTTTCAACCAAGTTGAATCAGGAAAAATCGACTTTATGCTTTACGACAAAATTTCATTGTTATCAGCCATCAAGGATCAAGGATTTGATAATTTGAAAGTGGAAAGTATCAATGACCAAACAGGAGACCCTGAACACGATGGTTATGAATACTTCATCTTTGCCAAAGATACTCAAGGCGAAAAATTGCAAAAAGAAGTGAACAAAGTTTTGGCAGAATTACAATCTGATGGAACATTGAAGAAATTGTCAGAAAAATACTTTGATGGTGATTTCGTTCCAGCTGCTGACAAATTTAAATAAATGAACGTGGACAGCTTATCATTGATAAGCGTCACTGCTAGGATAAACTCTGCCAGAACTGGTTTTGTCAGTACTGACAGAGTTTTTGATAGGAAATAAATGAAAAAGAAAAGTAAAATCATTTGGGGAATTTCAATTTTATTGATTTTGCTCATTGGGCCAGCCCTTCCCTTTTTGTTCATCAAAGGGCAATATACATTTAGCGAATTTTGGCAAATGTTTTTCACGAAAATATTCAGTTGGGACGCTTTTGTAGGTGCTTTTGTACCGATTATCAGTGCCATTCCAACGACTTTAGAAATCACGATTATTGCCATGTTTTTCGGCCTTGTTTCAGGGCTGCTTTTGGCTTTGGTGAAAATCAATAAAATTCCTTTACTCAATCAAATTCGGGCATTATTTGTCAGCTTTATCCGTGGAACACCCATCATTGTGCAACTCTTTTTGACTTACACGGGGCTTCCTCTGATTTTGAAAGCTATCAATATGAACTACGGAACGTCATTTAATATCAATGCAATTCCAGCAAGTTTACTTGTCATGTTCACATTTGCGCTCAATGAAGCAGCTTATAATTCAGAAACTATTCGTTCTGCCATTCAATCTGTTGATAAAGGTCAGATTGAAGCTGCGAAAGCATTGGGTATGACAAGTGTTCAGACTTTCAAACGTGTTATCATACCAGAAGCCGCAACGGTTGCAACAGCTCCTCTCGGGAATGCCCTGCTTGGCTTGCTCAAATCGACATCGCTTGCTTTCGTTGCTGGTGTTGTGGAAATGACTGCCAAAGCTCAAATCATCGGTGGCTCAAGTTTACGTATTTTTGAGCCTTACCTTGCTTTAGCTGTTGTTTATTGGGCAATCTGTATTGTTATTGAAGTGCTGATTCACCAGCTTGAGAAAAAACTGGAAATCAAATCGCCAGATGGTAAAAATAAAAATAGTGCGCGCATTTCGCTATCCGAAAATCCATTTTCGAATCAATAAAGGAGTATCATGATTAAAATTTCGAACCTCAGTAAGCATTTTTCAGGTGAAAAAGTGCTTGACCATCTCAATTTGGAAATTGAAGAAGGCGAAGTGATTGCTTTGATTGGGGCATCAGGTGCGGGAAAATCGACTTTTCTGAGAAGCATCAATTTTTTAGAAGAAGCAGATGAAGGCCAGCTCCAAATCAATGATTTTAAGATTGACTTTGCCAATGCCAGCAAGCAAGAAATCTTGGAACTCCGTCGTAAAACGGGAATGGTTTTTCAGCAATTTAATCTTTTTGAACGCCGAACCGTCCTTGAAAATGTGATGGAAGGACTCATTCAAGTCAAAAAATTACCTAAAGCTGAAGCAATAAAAATTGCGGAAGCAGAAATCGAAAAAGTGGGGCTGACGGACCGTAAAGATTATTATCCTAAGTTTTTATCTGGTGGACAAAAGCAACGTGTGGGCATCGCGCGCGCACTTGCCATGGAACCAGACTTGCTCTTGCTAGACGAGCCAACGTCAGCACTTGACCCAGAACTTGTTTCTGAAGTTCAAGAAGTCATTTTGAAGGCAGCTAAAAAGAAACAAACCATGGTTTTGGTCAGTCATGAGATGAGTTTTGTTTATTCAGTGGCAACCAAAGTTATTTTCCTAGAACATGGAAAAATTGTGGAAAGTGGCACTCCAGATGAAGTGTTCAATCATCCAAAACAAGCAAGAACGCGTGAGTTTTTATCGCATTTTTCAAATCAATAATATAAAGAGGTGAATAAGATGTCAAATTTAAAAACAAAAGTCATTCATGGTGGAATTTCAACTGATGAAACAACGGGTGCCGTTTCGGTTCCGATTTATCAAACGTCAACCTATGGCCAAAATGGGCTAGGACAGCCAAAAGCTTACGAATATAGCCGTTCTGGTAATCCAACGCGTGATGCGCTGGAGCATTTGATTGCAGACCTTGAGGGCGGTGTTCGAGGCTTTGCTTTTGGTTCAGGCCTTGCAGGTATTCATACGGTTTTGTCCATGTTCAAATCAGGCGACCACTTGATTTTGGCAGACGATGTTTACGGTGGAACATTCCGCTTGGTCGATAAAGTCTTGACAAAAGTTGGCATTACTTATGATTTGGTTGATTTGAGCGACTTGTCAGCACTGACAGCGGCTTTTAAAGCAGAAACAGTAGCTGTTTATTTTGAGACACCTTCAAATCCTTTGCTTAAAATCTTGGACATTAAAGCCATTTCTGACATTGTTAAAGCACACAAGGCCATTACCCTTGTTGATAATACATTTGCAACGCCTTATTTCCAACGCCCACTTGAGCTTGGTGCAGATGTTGTCTTGCATTCGGGGACGAAATATCTCGGAGGCCATTCTGATGTTGTTTCAGGACTGGTAACGACAAATTCAGAAGATTTAGCAGAACAAATCGCCTTCTTGCAAAATTCAATCGGCGGTGTTTTAGGCCCAAATGACAGTTGGCTTGTCCAACGAGGCATCAAAACACTTGCTTTGCGAATGGAAGCACATGCCAAAAATGCGCAAGCTATTGCTGAATATCTGGAACAATCAAATCAGGTCGCAAAAGTCTTTTATCCAGGGCTTGAGAGTCACGCTGGTTATCAAATCGCTAAAAGCCAAATGGATGGCTTTGGTGGTATGATTTCCTTTGAACTTTCAGATGATAGTAAGGTTAAAACTTTTGTTGAAAGCCTTAAGTATTTCACGCTTGCCGAGTCTTTAGGTGGCGTTGAGAGCTTGATAGAAGTTCCGTCAGTGATGACACATGCCTCTATTCCTAAGAACCTGCGTGAGAAAGCAGGAATTAAAGACGGACTTATCCGACTTTCAGTTGGTGTAGAAGACATTTCTGATTTGCTCGCCGATCTTCAAGCTGCCTTTGACAAAATTGGAGCCAATGCTTAATCACTTGAAACTGATTTCTATTCATGAAAATCAAACCTCATAACATATAACAAATAAAACCTGTCAACACTTCAGAAATGAAGGATTGGCAGGCTTTTTTCTTGTCAGTGCTGACAGCAGAACATATCAAAATGACATAAAGATGAAATCAAAAATTAAAGATAAATGACTTGCCTTCAAGTTCACTTGAGGGTTTACAATAGACATTAATTAGTGAGGTGAGTCTTTTATAAACTAAGATGATAAAAGGATTATGACACTATGGAGAAAGGGGACTAATGACTACAAAACAAGAAAAATTTGGCATTGTCTTATTCATCATTTTATTTTCATATTTTTTAATTTTAATGGACAATAGCATTATCTTCACATCAAGCTCGCAGATTGGTCAGGGCTTACATATGAATGAAGCATCTTTATCATGGGTTTCTAATGCTTATACGATTACGTTTGGCGGTTTTCTTTTGCTGATGGGGCGTGTAGGAGATTTTATTGGACGTAAGCGTATCTTTCTAATTGGTTTAATTCTATTTGGGATTAGTTCGCTTGCAGTAGGTTTATCACAGAATGCGGCACAAATTATTATTTTCCGAGCGATTCAAGGGATTGGTTCATCAATCATTGCTCCAAGTTCACTCGCACTTTTGCTTGACCATTATGAAGGAAATATGCGTACGCGTGCAATTTCACTCTATGGTGTAACGGCTGGAATTGGTTCAAGTGCAGGGCTTTTAATTGGTGGAGGTTTAACTTCATTGATTAGCTGGCGTGCAGGATTTTTGATTAATGTTCCATTTGCATTGTTCTTGATTATCCTGACAATAATGAAATTAAGCAATTCAGAAGTGAAGAAACAAAAAATTGATGTATTAGGTGCAATTTTATCAGTCGCAGTCTCAAGCTTATTTGTTTATAGTATCACAGTCAGCAATATTTGGCTCATCGCGATTTCACTTGTTTTATTGGTTGGTTTTATCTTCCTTGAAAAATCACGTTCATTTGCTTTGATGAAACTTGAACTTTTTAAAAATCGTATCCGTTCAGGTGCCTATATTGCGCGTTTCTTATTTATGATGGCAATGTTGACTTATTGGTTTATCGTGCCACAAATCATGCAAGAACTCTATCATTTTACAGCCTTGCAAGCAGGAATGGGATTCTTGCCATTAACTATCGTAAACTTCATAGCGGCGCTCTATTTGCCACAAATTACAGAGAGATGGGGAAATGGTCATGTCATGCTTACAGGTCAAATTATCTTACTTATTGGAATTTTGATTTCAGCAGTGATTGATCCACACGCAGGCTATTGGCTAACAATCGGTTTGCCTATGATTTTGATTGGTTGGGGGCAAGGATGGTTGCTTGCACCATTAACTGCGGCAGGTGTTTATGATACGACGCCAGAACTTGCAGGAGGTGCTTCAGGTCTGACAAATACCATGCATCAACTTGGAGGTCCAGTTGGTTTGTCATTGACAGTATTCTTTACAAGTTCAATCGTAAATATTGGTAGCTATTATCATGCAGTGATGTATTTCATCGTTGGCTTCTTAACAGTAGGACTTGTGGTCTTACTCATCACAAATAGAGAGTCAGAAAAATAAAAAGGAGAAAGAAAATGAAAGTATTAATTATCGGAGCAGGTGGACAAATTCCAGAAATTTTAATTCCACGTTTAAAAAAAGAAAATATTGAAATTACGCTCTATGGACGCAATGCCAGTCAATTATCTTATCAAAATGTCACTAAAATTGACGGAAATGTGACCAATCCAAAAGAAATTGACCAACTTTGCAAAGTGGTTGAAGGGCAAGATTTCATTTATATCAATTTCGATAACGAAGAAGCACTTAAAAATTTAGTCAAAGTGGTCTCAACTCGACAACGTATTATCGTTGCTGCGGCACTTGGTGTGCATGATGAAGTGGTAGGTGCGTTTGGAAAATGGAACAAACGTATGATGGGAGCTGGTATTGACCGCCACAAAAAATCATTTGCCGTTCTCGAAGGTTCTTCTTTGAATTACACCTATCTTCGATTGACCTGGCTTTATGATGGGCAGGCAGTTGATTATGTTAAATCTCCACGAGGGGAGGCATTTACAGGCGTTCAAATTTCACGGCGAGCTGTTGTTCATTATATTTGTGATTTGATTGAAAATCCTAAAATGGATAATTATAGTTCTATCGGACTTTGGGAACCACGGAGCGAAGGAAAAGCAAAACCAGATTTTTATTAAATTTTGTAATAGAACGTAACGAAATATTAATTTATTGGCGCTTGCGTTCAAGTTCACTTGAAGGTTTATAATTGTTTTATCAATAAGAAACAAGCACCAAAAGCTTGCTATACTACACATAGAAAGAAGATTATTATGGCAGAACACGTATTAATATTGGCTATTCCTGATTTTCATCAACCAGAAGCAGTCGAACTTGGTTATGTTGAATATGAAAATGAGATTTATATTTGGGGATATAATGCACCAAATCAACAGTGGTATCAACTCGCAAGAGAGGTTCAAAAAGGACAAATCAAAATTAATAGCACAATTTCAGATGTGACAATTTCCGTACCAGAAAATATTGATTTTAAGGAAATCCATAAATTATTCTTGAAAGAATTTTCGAGCTTTGGTGGAAGCTTGCTTCATTTAGATAAAGCACCACAACAAATATTGAAATTGGAGATAAAATAAAATGACATTAGCAATTAAAAAACAAGGTTCTTATGCTGTCGGTGGCACAATTATCACAAACGAAGGGACATTTGACGGCAAAGACCAGATGAATCCGCAAGGTCAAAGTTTGCACGGTGACCATGCGCGTGTTTCTTTCCAAATCCCAGAAAATGTAAAAGGCTTGCCTATCTTGATGTGGCATGGTTGGTGGGAAGACAGCTCTTCTTGGGATACCACGTCCGACGGACGTGACGGCTTTAAGACAATTTTTGCTGAAAAAGGATTTCCTGTCTATCTGATTGACCAAGCGCGCCGTGGCTCTGCTGGCAAGACAACGGTTGCTACGCCTATTAACACCACACCCAATGAACAATGGTTCTTTAATCAATTTCGCCTAGGTACTTGGCCTGATTTCTTTGACAATGTGCAATTTTCAAGAGAGCCAGAAGCCTTAAACCAATTTTTCCGTGCTATGGTGCCTGATACAGGTTCGATTGAGAGCGATTTGTTGGTTGCTGGTACGAGTGCAGCTGTTGACAGTATTGGTGATACCATCCTGATGACGCACAGCCACGCGGAGGCTTTGGCTGGCTTGCTGCCATGGCAAACGACAAAATTAAAGCGGTCATCTCACTTGAACCCGGCTCTGGATTTGTCTTCCCAAAAGACGAAGCCCCTGAAACCATGAACAGCTCCAACGGCCCACTTTCCCCTGTTGAAGTCGAAAAATCAGAGTTCATGAAACTCACAAAAATCCCAATCATCATCTATTATGGCGACAATATCCCGACGGAACCCACAGATATTCAAGGCATGGACAACTGGCGGACCCGTCTTGCTATGGCGAAATGTTTTGTTGATAAAATCAACGAAAAGGGTGGGGATGCCACGCTTGTTCATCTGCCTGAAATCGGCAGTGCTGGCAATACGCACTTTATCATGAGTGATTTGAATAATCTTGAGATTGCTACGCATATTGAGCATTGGATAAAAGAAAAGATAAAATAGGCGGTTTTATGACATAAAATCAACCAGATTTTTTCAAGATTCTTTAAGTCAAGTCTTTACTTCTATATAATCAAACTACTTTTTATCAATTCACGAAGCAGAGCATTAGAACAAAATCAGAAACTCGACAAAAATTTTGTCGAGTTTTTCTATGCAATGAATAGCTTGATTATATCACATAAAAAATTGATATATCGTGATATAATAGAAATAGATATTTATGCTCCTGATAATTTACATTATGAGAAGTTTGCCGATGGCAGCTTGAAAAAGGTTGAGGTTCCTTATGAGTTGCCTGCGGGTTGGGAGTGGTGTAATTTGGGAAGTATTGGTTCTTATCGGAAAGGTCCATTTGGAAGCGCACTGAAAAAGAGTATTTTCGTTCCAAAATCTGAAACGTCAATTAAAGTTTATGAGCAAAAAAATGCTATTCAAAAAGATGAAACTCTCGGAAGTTATTACATAACCAAAGAATATTTTGAAGAAAATATGACTAGTTTTGAGTTATTTCCAAATGAAATACTCGTAAGCTGTGCAGGAACAATCGGTGAAACCTTTGTTATGCCAAAAATGTTTGAACGTGGAATAATAAATCAAGCCCTAATGAAAATGAAAATATTTGGTGAGATAAACCTAGATTATTTTTTGAATTACTTTGATGCGATTTTGAAAGAGTCGTCAAAAGAAAATAGCAAAGGAACGGCATTAAAAAACATTCCACCTTTTATAATTTTCAAAAAATTCTTCGTTCCCATCCCTCCATTAGCTGAACAAGAACGAATCATTGAGGCAACTAATCAGTATTTGAATCTTATTGATAAAATTGAATCAGAGCAAAAAGACTTACAAAATCTCTCCACTCAACTCAAGAAAAAAGTCCTAGACATCGCTATGCAAGGCAAACTCGTCCCACAAGACCCAAATGATGAACCTGCATCCGTCTTACTCGAAAAAATCAGAGCCGAAAAACAAAAATTATTTGAAGAAGGCAAGCTGAAAAAGAAAGATTTAGAAGAAATAACGCCTGTAAATGCTGAGGATAACGCCTATTATGGGAAGTTCGGAAGAAAAATCGAAAAGCTCAAGATTCCGTATGATATTCCGAATAATTGGAACTGGGTATATCTAAAAGAAATAATATCATTAAATGTAGGTGGAGGCACACCATCTAAAAGTAATCCTGATTTTTGGAATGGTTCTATCCCGTGGGCAAGCGTTAAAGATCTTCAGACTGGAAAACTGATTTCAACAGCAGATTCAATTAGTCCCGAAGGATTAAAAAATAGTAGTTCTAATATAGTGCCAAAAGGGAATGTAGTGATTGCAACTAGAATGTCTCTTGATAAAGTTGCGGTAACTGAGATAAATGTTGCCATTAATCAAGATTTAAGAGGGCTTTTCTTTTTAAATAATGAGCTCCGAGATTATTTTATTAGAATTTATCCTAGATTGAACTTTGAAAGCACTGGAACAACTGTCAAAGGAATCTCACTTCCTGTATTTAACGCAACATTACTTCCACTCCCTACTGAAAAGAGTCTTGTTAAAATCAATTATGTCACTGCACAAATTGATGAATTATGCTCTCAAATTTAGTAAGACTTCCGATGATTCTCAGTTGCTCTCTTACTGGTGGTAAAACAAATGGTGTGATAACGATTTTCTCTTTAGAAATATTTGGCTGAGCTCCTCCAAAAGCTGAGTCAATAAATTGTTTCCGATAAGATAATAGATAATAAAACAAAAAGTTTTTATCAACTTCCGATACATTTAGGCAGGCACAACAAGCTTGATTAGACGTTGTTTCAAAAGTTGTAATTCCGAGCTTTCCTATTGTTGCTCCATACATCGCAATAACAACTGTATTTCTCGGAATTATTTTAACAGAAGTTTCCACTAGTGCTAATTCTGTGATAAAGTCTGGAATTTCATGGATATATCCATCATTCAAGTCCCCAGTTTTTAGCCAAGGAATAGAGCCGTTTTGGTAATAATCTTTTCTCGCTTTCTTTGGTGTCGCCCCAGAAATCCAAGTCCCAATGTTTCCTAAAGTCGTTAAACTCCACGTTTTCGGCAACTTCCCATAATAGGCGTTATCCTCAGCATTTACAGGCGTTATTTCTTCTAAATCTTTCTTTTTCAGCTTGCCTTCTTCAAATAATTTTTGTTTTTCGGCTCTGATTTTTTCGAGTAAGACGGATGCAGGTTCATCATTTGGATCTTGTGGGACAAGTTTGCCTTGCATGGCGATGTCGAGGACTTTTTTCTTGAGTTGGGTGGAGAGATTTTTTAGGTCTTTTTGCTCTGATTCAATTTTATCAACAATCGCCAAAAGTTCATTTGCGACTGCAACTATCCGCTTTTGCTCTGCTATCGGCGGTAAAATTACCAATGTATCCGAAAAAGCTGTAGCTGAGATTTCTTTGAACGTTGTTCCGCTTGCACGATTTTCAATGTCTGCTTTAACATTCTTTATTTCAAAGTAATAAAAATTACTATCAACAAGAATTGACTCAAATGATAAGCACCCCTGATTTGTTGAATATTCAAACGGTACAATATTTATATGCCCGATGGGTGCTCTTTTTGAGTAAACCACGGAGTTCTTGGAAACAAGTTGAGCTGATGATTTTTGAAGTCCTAAATCTGTAATATGCCTTTGAGGATTTTCGAAAAGCATATTTTTCTGTTTCTTTCCCATTTCTGCTGGGGTAATCCAAGCTATTGAGCCGCCGTAATATTCGGGTACAGAAGTTTTAGGAGTTCCACCCGCTATAATATTTGCTATATTGCGAATTCTTACCCATTGCCATGATTCTGGAACTTCATAAGGGACTTCAATCATTTTCAGGCTGCCATCCGCAAACTTCTCATAATGTAAATTATCATCACCTCGGAAAATCTCGGTTTCGTTCTTATCTCGCTTAATTTTCTTCTGCTTGATGAGCTCCTCTTTCTCGGCTTTGATGCGTTTCAAGAGTTCACTCGCTGGTTCATCGTTTGGGTCTTGAGGAACGAGTTTTCCTCGCATGGCAAGGTCTAAAATCTTCTCTCGCAAGGCTTTCGTATCAATCATTCATTCACCTCCGACTCATCCTGAAGTTCACGTTCAACCTTTTCAACCTCAGTTTTCAGGCTTTCTTCACTTGGTAGCGCTAATTTATATTCACTCGTCAGCACAAATTTATTATTATCAGGTAAAGCATATTTGACTAATGTATCATTTTTACCAGTACATAATAAAATCCCAATCGTTGGATTTTCATACTCCAAGCGCTCGTTTCTGTCATAGTAGTTGACATACATCTGAAGCTGTCCCAGATCCTCGTGCGTTAATTCGTGTGTCTTTATCTCAATAATCACATGCGAACGAAGCAGCCTATTATAGAAAACCAAATCAATGAAAAATTCATCATCTTCTAAAGTAATTCGCTTTTGTCTCGCAACAAATGAAAAGCCACTCCCTAGTTCAAGTAAAAATTCTTCCAAATGAGCAATAATTGCACTTTCAAGCTCGCTTTCCCGATAAGACGGACGATTTTCTAATCCTAGAAACTCTAAAACCATCGGATCTTTGATAATCTCATTCGGTTGCTCCGGTAGTCGTTCTTCTCTAGCAATTTCCATCATTGCTTTTTTATCCGTGGATAATAACAAACGCTCAAAAAAGAGAGAGTTAATTTGGCGCTCTAATTCTCGGCCTGTCCAATTATTTTTGATTGCTTCACGCTCATAGTACTCACGTTTGGCAGAATTATCAATGCGGATAAGCAGACGATATTGAAGCCAATTCAATTCGGAACGCAGTGTGTTCCGAATTGGATAAGTCAGATAAAATTGCCTTGCAAGTCTCAGAACTCGCTCAGAAAAGCCACTACCATATTCTTTTTGCAATGCCTTGCCAAGATTTTTAAGTAAACTAATCCCGTATTCTGCGCGTTCTTTATTTCCTTGCTCTTCTACAACAATTCGCTCGCCAATTCTCCAATACATCTGAACTCGCTCGAAATCAACGCTGCGAATGGCATTATTGCGGGCATTGTCAATGATGTGTTGAATATCAGAAACGATTTCCTTGGGTTGCTGGTCAATCTGATGATTTCCCGTCATTCTTCGACACCTCCAAGCAGTTCTTGAAGTTGAGAGACTGCACTTGCAATATTATCAGATTTTTCTTGCATCAAAGCTAGCATTTCTGAAATGGTGTAATCAGGCGTATCACTCTCAGCCTCCAGCCAAGAAATGTCCAAACTCAGATTATCACGATTCGTGATTTGTTCAATAGAATATTTACGCCAACGTCCATTAGTATTTTCCTCGCTCCAAGTTTCTACACGATTTTCACGGTCATCACGCTTGTAGCACTCAATGAATTCTTCAAAATCCTTTTTATTGAGTGGATTTCTTTTGCCAAATGAACGCATGTTGTTTCGCATATCGAAAATCCAAACGTTTTTTGTATTGTCCTTTTCAGTCTTGCCACGTTCAAAGAATAAAACATTTGTTTGAACGCCTTGAGCGTAGAAAATCCCTGTCGGTAATCTCAAAATCGTGTGCAGATTGCATTTGTTCATCAAATCTCGGCGGATAGACTCCCCGACTCCGCTGTCAAATAAGACATTATCAGGGACAACAACCGCTGCACGGGAGTTTCCAGTTGTTTTAAGTGAATTGTATATAGTTTGAATAAAATTTAACTGCTTATTACTGGTCTCGTAGGTCAAATCATCACGGGTCGCACGCTCTCCGCCCTTCTTTGTACCAAATGGAGGATTTGTCAAAACAACATCAAAGCCTGTCATCCATTTCCCATTTGCTGAGAGGGAGTCCCCTTGCTCCAAACGGCCTTCAATGTCATGTAAGAGAGCATTCATCAAGGCAAGTTTATGCGTATTTGGTACAAGTTCCATGCCGCTGAGCGCCTCTTCCTTTTGAAACTTCACTTCCTCGGGAGAGAGGTCAAAGAAATCATCGTATTTCTGTTTCAGATAGTGGTCAGCTGCAATCATAAAGCCAAAAGTACCCGCTGCGGGGTCATTGAGCTTTTCTCCCTTGTCAGGATTCATCAGCTCGACCATGACATCAATTAGAACGCGTGGCGTAAAATATTGACCTGCTCCAGACTTGGTCTCGTTGGCATTCTTTTCGAGTAATCCCTCGTAAAGGTCACCCAAACCCTCCTCTTTTGCAGAGTACCAATCCAGACCATCAATATCTTTAATAATTTTTTCAAGGTTCTTAGGCTCGTCAATATGGGTAGAGGCATCAGCATAAATCATATTTAGTCGCTTGTCTTTAGCAATCTTTGAATTACCTAAGTCAAGCAATAAGCCCTTGTAAAAAGTCTTGAGTTCAAGTCCCTCTTTTGAGACCAAATCATCCCAGCGATAACCTTCAGGAATGCTCTTTTCAGCATCCTGCTCTTTCATCATTTTCAAAAAGAGAATATAGGTCAATTCAGTTACATAGTTTTGATAGCTGATACCATCATCTCGGAGCACATCCGCCATTTTCCACAGTTTTTGTACAATTTCTTGATTTGTCATGTTTTCCTTTTTCTGTTATTACGAGACGTAGAGCTGTTCATTCAAGACCTGAATGACAACATCTACCTTCTCACCAATATTTTTTTGAGCCGTCTTATAGCCCCCACTGTCTTTCCAAACGGTGCTTTCATCAAAGTAACGCTGTGCCGTTGGAGCAAGAACTGGTGTCTCTAAAAGCTGTTTTTCAATCCGTTCTAACCATTTACGTTGCTTGAGTGTCCAATCTTCTAAGCCATAAACTTTTCGCATGGCTTGCTTGATCTTCGTCTCGTGATCAACTAGGGCAGTCCCTAAAGCGGCTTGTCGAATGAAGCTGATAATGTCAGCGGCAATGTATTCCTTTTTTTCTTGCCGCCACGCCTCTTGGAGCTGTCTTTCATCGAATTTCTTTTCTTTCAACCTTAATTGAATATCGCGCAAATCCTGATAAGTTAGGTCTTTAGGACGTTTAATGACAATTTCCAAAGCTGGTATCAGATTGATATTTTCTCGGACAAACTGGCTAAATTCATTCAAATAATCCGAAGGTTTGACATTATCTTCGCCGTAGCCTCTTGTCACTTCTTTCAACTCATCCTCTTGATGGGAAATAACGACTGGATTTCTAAAGGTTCGGTAATTGGCGACTCGTTGGATTTTTTCTGTCTCAGCCTCAAGCTCTGCCCTAGACATTGTCTTAATGCTCTTGAGCCAGTTATCTAGGTTTTGAACGCCGTTTAGCTCTGAAATTTCTTTTTGGACATTTTCATTAAATCGTTGTCTTTTGCGTTGGAGTTTGGCAATCAATTCTGCCTTAAAAAAGCCGAATTCTTCTTCATCCTTGGCATCAAGTGTCTTTTCTAAAACTTCTTGGATGTTCTGCTTAGGGTTCGTTACCACGGGTTTCATATCCGTAATATCTTGTAAATAATCATACAGATGAGCAGCATCAAAAATCTTAAAGCTCTCTTTCCCAATTTCTGGACAAAGCCGAGTAGCACGACCCAGCATCTGGTCGTAAAGAATACGGGAACGGACACGGCGAAGGAAGACAAGATTTTCTATTTTGGGAACATCAATTCCCGTTGTCAACAAATCTACCGTTACAACGATATTCGGATATTTTTCATTCTTAAACCGTTTAATCTCTTTGGCTGGGTGACGAATGTAGCCAGTGATTTTAGCGATTGCATCATCATCTACATCTATTTCAGCTTCTTGATAGGCTTCCTTGAGCAGGCGAACCACTAAATCAGCATGTTCATCATTCGCAGCGAAAATCAGAGTTTTCCCTGGTTCATTGGGATCAATGTAATTCACTAAGCCATCTAAAATTGCTTTATTAAAGGGCTCCGTAATGACTTGCTTATTGAATTTTTCAACATCAAAACTCAACTCATCTTCAAGATGTGCCTTGTCAACTGTTTTCGTCTCATCATTCCATACTTCAACATCGGTACCTTTCTCAAACTTAATACCGTTTTTAGAAAGTTCCGTCTCAAATTTATAAGGTGGCTCATGGTCAACCAAATAACCATCAACTACCGCATCGGTATAAGAATAAGTATAAATTGGAGCACCAAAAATCTGCGTGGTGTGGAGGGCAGGAGTTGCAGTCAATCCTAAAACTGTCGCATCAAAATAATCAATAACTCGGCGATATTGGCTAACATAGTCTTTTTCGTTTTGGAAATAAAGCTCGTCCTCGCTCATGTCCCTATCTTCAGTATAACCCCGATGCGCCTCATCCACGATGATAAAATCATAGGTGCCGACAGATGGGATTTCCTCGGCATCATCCTTGAAGAATAAACGACGAACCATGCCTTGAACCGTCGCAATTTGAATCTTTGTATCTTTCTCAGGGAGAATATCCGTTACTTCCTTGACATCATAAATATCTGAGAACGATAAATTCTCAATTTTAGTGTCTTTCAGAGCATCGGCTGCCTGCTCCCCTAGGCTACGTCGGTCAACTAGAAATAAAATTCTTCTTACACGCTTTGTCTTAATGAGACGATACATCAAAGAGAGGGCGAGACGTGTTTTGCCCGTTCCTGTTGCCATTGCAAGTAGCATACGGCGTTTATTCTCAGAAAGTCCTATCTCAACTGCTTTTACAGCTTTGATTTGATAATCCCTATTGGCAAACTCTGGATAAGGTTCTTCTTTAAGTCCTTGTTCTGCTTTTTGTTCATCAACGATCAGTTTTTGTTGTAAGTCCTCTGGACTATGCCAAGATTCTAAAGCGAAAGATGCCTTATTAGGTGTTCTTGCATCCCAAAACCAAATGCCCGATTGTTCTTGCAGTTGTTTTAAGTAAGGACGACCATTAGAAGAATAAATGAATGGTGCTTTGTAATTACTTGATGTACTTGAAACAAGATAGTCAGATGATTCTATAATTTCCCGTGAGTACTCTTTTGCTTGTGAAATATTTCCTGCTGCCGTGGCATTATATCTTTTGGCCTCAACCACTCCCACCAAATCTAAACCAATAAAAAGTGCATAGTCAGCCCTTCCATTTACAGTTGGAACTTCAGCAATTGCCCGATTTTTGTTTTTTTCTGGTCTTGCACCTTTCCCCCAAACGAGTGTCTCAGTATCAACTTCCCAACCTGCATTTCTCAGCTGTTCATCAATAAACATGAGGCGAGTTTCTTTTTCATTCAAATTCGCATTGAGTAAGAATTTCTTAGAGCGTTCACGGCGTTCAATCTTATCTTCCTCTGGTTGTTCATCAGACTGCTTGATTGCTTCGTCAAGTTGAGATTGGAATGCTTGTTTTTCACTCTCTACTAATTCTAATTGAGCTTTCAGCTTAGCAATTTCTTCGGCTTGAGCCTTCTCGATATTTTCAGGCACAACAAATTCGGTCGCTGTAAAGTCCAACGGACCATAAACTTCCATAAACCAATTTGCAAGATAATGAGCATATCTAACAACGTTCAGTGCTTCTCTTGTTGTCCCGTAATTATCATGGGCCGCCTGATTCCCTAGTTTTCTAATGGTATGAAAAACAGAGATAATTTCATTTTCGAGCAAGCCTTGTCGCTCAAGTTCTCTTAATTTATCAAATTGACTATCAGCAGTCCAACCTGCCATATTCTCCAAACTACAAACCGCATCCGTCATTTTCTCAGCAAATTGACGGATTTTGATGAGCGTAACGTTTGGATCACGATAAATACTGTCTTCCGCCTGCTTTCCTAGCTTAGCAAAGAATGACCATTTATCACCAAGTATATCAAAGTTACTCATGGCTATTTACCACCTTTGTTTGATTTTTTTATTTCAATAATTTCCCCAAAGTCAACATTTAGGGCATTGCAGATTTTTACCAGTGATTCAATAGCAACCGGTTCATCTTTTCCGAGTTTTGCTATGACATTGCTACTGACCTGAGCAGCTTCTTTGAGTTGACCTTTATTCATCTCACGCTCTATCAAAAGTTTCCATAGTTTTTTGTATGTTATCGGCACCGAACATTACCTCATTTTTAACCTCTGATAGTAAAATTATCAACTTTTGAGAAGAAAGACGAAAACTGATTTCAATAAATATCAAAAAAGACCTTTTCACTTGCGTTCAAGTGAACTTGAAGGTTTAAAATGGAATTATCAACTAAAGAAAGAAGAGAAAATAATGAAACTCACAACACGCACACTTGAACCTTCATTCAACGATAACAAATTTGGCTTTGTCTATGCCGATGCTCTGACCGAAAATGTGGCTGGACAGGTCAATGTTCACCCCATTAACTATATCCTTAATGGACTGAAAATCTCAGCCAATGTTTACACACCCGCAGGCTACGACGAAAACTCAGGCAAACTTTATCCTGCATTGACCGTCGCACATCCTAATGGCGGCGGACGCTTCTTATCAAGGCGACTCTGAAGGCCTGCCACGCTTGACCGATAAACCTGCTTTTCGTGTGGAAGACATTCACGGCATGGCAGACGCGCTGAGTCTTTTCCCAGGTGTTGATGAAAACCGCATGGCTGCCTTTGGCATTTGTGGCGGGGGTGGCTACACTTTGCGTGCAGGTCAGTCCGACAAACGCTTCAAAGTGGTGGCAACTTTGTCAGCTTTTAACTCAGGTCTTGTCCGTCGTGACGGATTTATGGGCTCACAAGCAACGACCATTCAGGAGCGTTTAGCAGCGGCAACAGCAGCGCGTGTCAAAGCAGTCAAAGGCGGCGATGTGGATTACACACCTGACTTGAAAGATATGAAGCCCGAAGATGCAGCTAAATTACCATTTGCCCTTTATCGTGACGGTTATACTTACTATGCGCAAACCAATGCCCACCCAAAATCAAGCTTTATTTTCACTCAAGAAAGTTATTTGGATTTGTTTACTTTTGATGCGTCGGTCAATATGGATTTGATTAACGTGCCTTTGCTCATGATGGCAGGCAAAGACGCCGATACCTTTTATATGACCCAACAATGTTATGTCAAAGCGACTGGTACCAACGATAAAGAACTATATTTGATGGACGGCGTGCAACACATCGAAACTTACTGGAAGCCAGAATATGTTGAACTGGAAGTAGCTAAATTGCTAGAATTCCTTTCTACTCGCCTTTAAGAAAGAGGGATTGAAATTGAAAAAAATTACAAATGGGCGTGATAAGTTAAATGACTTTGCCCCAGATTTTGCTCGTTATAATGATGATATTTTATTTGGTGAAGTATGGGCAAACGCTGCACTTGCACCGCACGAGCGTTCACTCATTACGATTTCGGCATTGATGGGAATGGCACTTTTCCCACAATTAAAAAATCACATGATTTTAGGCAAAGAAAATGGTGTAACAAAAGAAGAAATTTCTGCTCTCATTACGCAACTTGCCTTTTATACAGGCTGGCCAAAAGCGTGGACTGCCTTTAATATGGCAAAAGAAATTTGGACAGATATTAAGGTTGAAGGCGATTAAAATGAGCGTTCAATCGGTGGATAAAGTTTTGCAAAGCAAAATATCAAGGAGAGCAGATGGAAAATAAAGAACTGAAAGCCATGTTTGGTTTGGGTGTTCAAAATGACGGAAATGCACAATATTTCACTGGGAAAAGTTTTCTAAATAGAATTGTTCAACCACATGACAATATTGATTATGGTGTCGGCGTGGTAACTTTTGAAGCTGGCTGTCGTAATAACTGGCATATTCATCGTGGGGGTTACCAAATATTGCTCGTCACAGATGGAGAAGGCTGGTATCAAGAATGGGGCAAGCCTGCTCAAAAAATTAAAGCAGGAGATGTGATTGTTACACATGAGGGAATTAAGCATTGGCATGGCGCAACAGCGACTTCGACAATGTCTCATGTTGCATTAACTAAAGGAAAAGCTGAATGGCTAGAGGCTGTTATCTTCGACGAAGTCTCAAATGTCGATTCTCTCTAAGCTGCTAAAGCAGCTAGTCGAAGTAGCAGCGCTGACGAATTTGCAAAAATATAAGATTGACTTGAGCCAAGTAATCTTATATAATAAACACATCATAAAAAGAATACGCAGTAGATATTTTCTGCTATAATATGGCTATGAATAAAAATAGGCTAACTTCATTTATTGACGCGGTGCTTGCGATTGCGATGACGCTTATGGTGTTCAATCTCAAAGCGCCAAAAACCTTTGATTTCGCAGGTTTTTGGGACTTACGCACACAATTTTTTGCGTATGCACTTTCCTTTTTTTGGCTTGGCACGATGTGGGTCAATCTTCATAATGAATGGGACAAAGTCTCAAGTATCAGACGCAAAACAGTCTGGTTGTCATTGATTATGCTCTTTTTTAGCAGCCTTTTTCCTTATGCCACCTTGCTTGTGTCGGATCAATTTGATAATCGGAGCGTGCAATTTTTTTACGGCTGTATTGTTCTGGGCGTTACCTTATCCAATACGGCACTTTATCGGAGTATCGGCCTGCGCAAAACGAGCTTTTTTATCAGGTTTGATATTGTTGCCAAAGTGCTTGCTCTGGGGATTTCAATTCTCTTTTTCCCAGCTGCCTTTATGATTGTTATGCTGTTGCTCGGAATTTACTGGGTCAGCTATCAACTGAAAGAAGAAAAATTATGAATATAAAAGAAGTATCTGAATTATTTGACCTTTCGCCAGCTACCATTCGCTATTATGAGGAAGCGAAAATTATTCCTCCAATCACACGAAATTTATCTGGCTATCGTAGTTTTACCGACCGTGATTTGAACTGGATTTATCTTGTCAAATCCTTGCGTCGCGCAAATGTTTCAATCGAATCCTTAAAAACTTTTGCTTCCTACGGTACAAAAGAGCGCACGCCAGAAAATCAGATGGCACAGAAAGAAATCTTAGCCAAGCAACTTCAGGAAGTCGAAGACCAACTCGAAGAAGCCACGCTCACACGAGATTTATTAAAATTCAAACTTGATACCTATGATGACCACATCGCCAAATTTGTCTCTGGTGAGTGGGACGATAATCATGTTGAAAAATTATGGGAAAAATAAAGAAAGACACTTCAAATTTGGAGTGTCTTTCTTGTCAGCACTGACAGCAGCGGTTACTGTTTCAAATAAGCGGTTTTCAGATCGAACGGAAGCCCTGCAGAGTGAACTTCAAATCCTTGTAAGTTTGGATTTGTGAGGGTTGGAAATGAGCCGTATGAAATAGGGTTGATGTTGGATTGGGTATAAAGTGCATGTTCAGCATTTTCGTAATCCGCATCCCGTTTGGAAGCATTGAGTACATCAGGCAGGTTGGTTGCAGCAGCAAACGCTTTGTCAAACGTTGCATTG
Organism: Lactococcus sp. dk101; assembly: GCF_009601055.1. Classification (GTDB taxonomy): domain Bacteria; phylum Bacillota; class Bacilli; order Lactobacillales; family Streptococcaceae; genus Lactococcus. Next base: position 61,445 of record NZ_WITI01000007.1, on the reverse strand, counting down.
CTAAAGCCGCCCATATTTCCAGCAGAACCTGTCGTAAATAGATTGAAGAATGTCGTAGGTTCGGCATAATCAGCTCCCCATGACGAAAGGGCAATGTCAAAATTATGAACAGAGAGGTCATTTAGTTGTTGTTGGAAGGGAACAAGTTTTTGATTTATCGTAAGACTGGGTAAGGCTTTTTCATAAGAAGTTTGCAAGTAGCTGACCAGTTGATTATCAGCTTCTTGGTTATCATTAGGCGCTTCAATAGATAAGGTCAGCTTGCTTAATCCCAATGTTTTCATGCCTTTCTCAAATAATTGTTTGGCAAGAGCGGTATTGTAAGTATAGTCTTGTTTGGCAAGACTAGCGAAATCCTGTCCCGAAGCAGTCGTGTACATGCCTTTAGGGATAATACTTGTTGCGACGGTTGAAGCAGGTTCAAATTCTTGAACGATTTCACTGCGGTTTGTTGCGAGATTGAGGGCTTCACGAATATCAGCGTTGGCTAAAGCCTTGTTTGAGCCGGTCTGATTATATTGAAGAAATTGAGTTTCAGAAGGGTGGATAACAGAATAACCTTTGGTGTTTTCGTTGGCTTTTACTAAATCAGTTGTGTTGATCATTGCAAAATCAAGTTTTCCCGTCTTGAAAAGCTCGGCACCAGTATTCAGATTATTGACAACTTGAAAATCAATTTCGTTTGATTTGACAGCTCCCGCATCATAGTAATTAGGATTCTTGACGATTGAAAAGTTCTTGTTCGTGCCTGTAAATCCCTTGGTTTTGGAAAATTCATAAGGGCCGTCATAAAGCGTTGTTGCGGAAGTCGTTCCGTATTTTTTACCTTGACTTTCGACGAATTTTTGATTGAGGGGATAAGTGATTGGCTCAGTAAGCAAGAATTTGAAGTAGGGGGTTGGTTTGACCAGCGTGATAACGAGTTTGTCAGCACTGACAGCCTTAATGCCAAGTGCTGAAACAGGAAGTTTGCCGGCTTGGACTTGTGCTGCATTTTTTAAAACATTGGTGAAGAGATAATTATATTGAGCACCTGTTTTAGGATCATTTGCGCGTTCAAAACTATAAACAAAATCACTAGCGGTCAATTTTATTCCGTTTGAGTATTTCAAGTTATCTTTCAAAATAATGGTGTAAGTCAGGCCATCATTTGAGACGCTAATTGATTTGGCTAAGGCCAGTTGAGGTTGATTGTTTGCCCCGTTACGCATTAGTCCCTCTTCGGTTGAGCCGATAACTTCTTGAGAGAAGACGTCTGTAACCATCGATGAGTCTAGCGTTGTAATGTCTGATGGAAGTCCAAATTGGATGTTGCGAGAGCTGGCGGATTTTCCACAAGCAGCAAGAAGGATTAAGGTAGAGGCTGTCAGTGCTGACAAGATTATTTTATTTGATTTTTTCACAAGTATTTTCCTAATTTCTATTTTTTTCTTGGTTGGAGGATGAAATACTTGCACAAAAAAAGACCTAAATCTGTTCGATTCCGGCCTTTCTATTTTGAAATCACCGGCATAGATACTTTTGAGAAGTACTTCAAAAGTTGGTCTATGCCACATGCATAAACACAACTTCAGCTACGCCAATTTTGCCAACGTTTTGAGTTTTGATTTTGCATTGTGATTTCTCCTTCGTTAATTTTTCTCTAAGTATAGACTTATTTTTAGGATAATGCAAGAAAAAAATCATTTTCAATTAAAATAAATGAACAACTCTTTCTTGTCAGTACTGACAGCTCCCTTGTGGCAAGGATGACGGGGATTTGTTATAATGAAGGCATGAAAAAACAAATGTCTTAACCCTTGCTATATAAGGGATTGCGTTCATTCTGATATAACCTAACTACGCAATTAACTACGTCAATGAAAATTATAATGCTTTTAAGATACTGCTGAATTTTTCCGCAGTGTCTTTTTTCTTGTCCTCGGCTAAATGGCTGTAAGTGTTCATTGTGATGTTATAATCCGCATGTCCTAGCCTTAACTGTATTTCTTTTGGGTTAACATCTGCATTCATTAACAAGCTGGCATGTGTGTGTCTAAAGCCGTGAAAACCAATGTTTTTTACTCCAGCATTTCTAAAGTGTTGAGTTAAAAAGGTAAGCTCTCTTGCATAAGTAAACTGATGCCCTTCAATAGAAAAGATAGAAACATTACTATTAAGGCTGATTACCTTGCTAACGTCCTGCTGTTTAGCTTTCCATTCACGTAATAGATGTGCCGTTTCATCATCTATAGAGACCGTTCTATTGCTCTCTGTTGTTTTTGCACTGTCTTGTACCTCATTAGTTTGAAGCATTGTCTTACTAACTTTGATAGACTTGTCTTTTAAATCAATATCTGACCATGAAAGAGCCAAGGCTTCACCAATTCTCAAGCCGGTAGAAATCAAAAGTTTATAAAGTGTTGAGCGCATCAAGTTTTCAGAGGTTGAGGGCAAGTTATCAAGATAGAGAAGAAATCTTTTTAACTCATCATTATCAAAATACTTTATTTTCTTTGATGCCCTTGTTTTTAATTTAGGTGCTACGACCTGTATAGCTGGATTACTTGAGATTATTCCCAACTGAACAGCATAATCTAAAATACGTTTCATTAAATTGAGCAACAGCTTAAAATCTTTACACTTTCCTTTTTCTCTTTTACCGTTCGTTAATTGAGCGGTATTCGCATTTTTAGCCCATTGATTTACTGTTTGTTGTATCAGAGTGGGTGTGATCTTATCAATCTTATACTCTCCAAATACGGGCAAAAGGTAAATTCTAAAAAAGTTATTTGTAACTCGTACAGTATTTGCTTTTACTGTCAGCTGGTAACTATCAAACCACGAAAGAGCCAACTGTTCAAAGTTCTCAAATTCTACTTTTTCTCTTGCGACGGTTGAGCCATTTTGTATAAATTTATTTATAGCTTGTTTTGCTTTAATGTCGCACATTTTAGGGCTATTGGCGGTAATTGTAGTTCTTACTTGCTTGCCTGTGAGGCTGTCAATGCCTAAGTAAGCATTCACTCTAAAGGCGATTGAACCGTCTTTTTTTATTATTTCTTTAACTTTCATACTTTCTCCTGTTCTATTGTCGGGCGAGACGAATTCAAGGAGATCATATTAATAATTCTAACTAATATTTTTATGTTTTAGAGAGTGCTTCTAAGATTACATCAGTTATAAAGATATTCAACTGACCAAAATTTTCTTTGAACGTTAAGGATATTCTTTTGTTATTCCTAATTTTTAAAACAAGCGATTTTATAGTTATATAAACTGTGTAAATCGCCAAAGTCACTGCGATTATAATAAGTGTTATTAAGATGCTTTGTTTAAATAAATTGATTTATCAACCTCCTTTCTAAATTATCAACCATGCTGTGAATATATAGTGCAATTAAAAGTACGGTAGTACGGTAACAAGCCCATGGTTAAGCTGTTTGTGAGGTCTTATTTGAAAATAGAACGGTAACAAGTACAGTAACAACGTATATTGCTTTAAAAAGCACTATTTTTATCTTCATGATGTATGACTGGTTTACCATCTGCACCCAATAACGGAGTTAAGCCTCCAGCTGTTGAGAGATACTGAACACCTGTTTGCTTATCAAGGATTATTCCAATACCTCCCAATGAAGCAGATACAACTTCAAAACGTTCTTTTACTTCTCTTTTTGTAATCATATTATTTCTCCTTATTTTTTTTAAATAAATAGATAGCTAAACAAGTTTTTTATGAACTTGATTTAACTTGTTACTTATTTTTTGTTTTTGATCATTACGAGGCTTACTCTGATTAATAAAACAAGAGCTTAAAACTAAAAAGTTTTGAACGACTAGACCACTTAGCCCACTTAAAACCTGTAAACCGTTGATATGACTGAGATTAGGTCAAGTGGGCTAGAAGTGGGCTAGTGTAGTGCTAAGTGGTCTAGAGGGTGTAGCCCACTTGGAGAAAATGCTAGCCCACTTCTAGCCCACTTGTTATAAAGCTAGTGTTACCAACCAATCACAGACTTTCAGTGGTCTAAGTGGGCTAGCGTGTCAAGACTTTTCTCTTAAGTATCTTTACAGATTAACTACTTTTATTTTGTGATTCAAGTAGCAGCTTGCCATATTCTAACCATTTTTCATTATTTTCGTCTGATAGACCTTTTATTAGTTTTACAGATTTATTTAAAGACTTTAATTGTAAAAAATCATCTGGGTTTAACTCTAGCTTTTCCATTAAATCAGACGCATTTGTTAATGCGTTATCTAGTGTTTTTTTTAGCGTTTCATTATCATATCCCATTAAATAAAGTTCAGATACTTCAAAAATGTTTGCCAAACCAATCCACACTTCATTATGTCTTGGTGATCTTGAACCATTTTCATATGTTGAAAGTTGGCTATCTGACATTTTAATTTGATTTCCATCTTTATCTAGAACATTTTGTTCATTAAACATTTGTGCCAACTTTGCTAAAGTTAACTTCCTTTCTTTTCTCAACTCTTTAATCTTATTCATTCATTACTCCCTTCATAAAATAATTTATCTTTATCTATTTTAACACATAATTTATATTAATATAAATAAAAATCATCAATTTGAAAATAAAAAAATGCTTGACATTATCAATTTGATGATTTATAATTAGTTTATCATCAATTTGATGATAATAACTAAGGAGTAAATGTATGTATCTAACAAAAGAGATTAAAGAAGCATTAAGAAAAAAGCGCGCTACTCTTAATTTAAGTAAAAGTGATACTGCTGAACTACTAGGAATTAACCGTCTAACATATGGACAATTGGAAAATCCTGACTACAACCACAGAGTTCAACAATCCACTTATCAAAAAATAACGCAGTGGCTAGCTAAAGACTACTGATCCTAATCATCTAAACGAACAAACGCAGGCACTTGCACAGCTTTTGCCAAAGCGTAGGTACACAGCGTAAACCTCGTTGTATGTAGTGAAGATGATTGACATTGATAGTTAGAAGAAAGGCCGTGATACAAGTTATAAAAAATGACGCAAAAAAAGCCCCTGCAGTTTGGCGACGAACGGAGCTTTCAATCAGAATTTAAAGAGGTGAATAGGTAATTCATTCTTTATATTCATTATACCATAATGGAGAAATTTATTTTGAAAAAACAATACTTTTTAACAGATGAAATAGCAAGCCAGCTCATGGCACTTCTTGAAACAGTAACAAAGCACCATATCAGCACAGAACGCACCAACACATTGTTTGACTACCGCAGAAACGTGGTAACATTCACGCTTAAAAATGAAGGTGTATTAGTCGAATTCGTGGGAGGTGTGGCATGAGATACGAAAAAATGGAAGTGTTTATTTGCGACATCGATAACTGGTGGATTGTTCACAGAAAAATGAGAATTATATTTGTCAATAGAAACTATAGACCAAAATTTAAACTGAAACTATCTAGAGGGGGTAAATAATGACAAATACAGATGATTTTCTAACTACTGCTGTCAGTCTTATGACAAGAGATATTACCGAAACTGTTGCTGATCAGATTGATAGTTTCATGAAAACTCAATACAAGTTAAAAGAAAAACATAGCTTGGGCATCATCTCAAAGCAGGATTTAATGCTTGAGCTTGGAATAGTTGACGGTACAGTGACCAAATGGGAAGAAAACGGCTTAGACCGATACCAACCACCTTACAAAACCAGTCTTGTATTTTTCAAGATTGATGATGTCAAAAAGTTTTTAATCAACAAATAAATGATTTGTCGGGCGAGACGAATTCGAGGAGTTAAGTATTTATAGGAAAGGAGAAACATGAAAGAGAATAACATTATTGTTGCCTGTTCGTTTGTTGCTGGCATTCAATCAAGAGGCATGGAAAACTTAAAGGCAGAGTTTGCTTACCTCACGCCGGAACAGATTAAAAAGCGTGATAGTTTTCAACTTGAGCCAGTATCTGGGTATGATTTTACCTACAAAAGACACCGAGCTGGCACAAGGTTCGAGGGCGAAACCGAAGGCGGAGAGATCAGTTTATTTGATGCATTGGAGGTGCCATAATGAGACTTCTATCTATCAGAATAAAAAAAGAAACGGCAAAGCTGGCAATGACAGGAGCTGGCGAGACCTCAATCTTTCAAAAAGATGATTTTTACAACTATATCTATCTTGAACCGAAGGGCATGAATTACGATAGTTTTTATAATGGCTTGATTGATATTAGACCTTACAACCATTGGCAACATGAAGCCATGATAGAGGGCTTTAAACGAGCGCATACGGCTTTAATTAAAGAACCTTCTAATCAGTTCGTTTCATTCTTACACGAGCTAAGACGGCAGGGAATTGAGCAGAGCGCCACGACTCACAAGCAAAGTCAGTTTGAGCGGTTTAAAGATAAAATCGTGCTTAATCATGGGTTTGGCAATGCTGAAAATATAACACGCTTCATTCTGTTAGGAAAACAGGAAGGCTGGTCATATTTCATGATTACCATGTGGGCAGTCTCTGAAATCACAGCGACAACTCACGGAGCAGAGAAAAAGAAAATGCTCTCTGATTTTATCGGCATATCAAATTATTATTTTAACGAAAAAGAAAAGGAGGTGTTAATTGCCTGAATTCAACCAAGAGCTAGCTTTACAAGTGCTGACAGTGCCTATACAAGAGTTTCAAATTGAAAAGGACAAGCCTGACGATAAAGCTAAGGTCATTAAGCCTAAATTTGAAGAAGGATTATTCATTAATAATCAATATGGGAAACCAAAAGCAAAGTCTATAAGAAATATACGTGTGGCGATTGAACATGATCCCATTCTTAAAGATAAATTTGTATTTAATGATTTTACTCAAGAAATTGAGATTAAAGAACCATTTGAACTGAAAAATGTGAAGGTCAGAAATGACGGACTAAAAGATGTTTATATTACTGCCATTCTAGAGCATTTTGAAGAAAAGTATGACGTCCTCTTTGACAACTTATTACTTGTAAAAGTTATCAATAAAATTGCATATGCAAATAAGTACAACCCTGTAAAAGACTATATGGAGCAGTGTTATAAAGACTGGGACAAGACCAAACGAGTCAGAAATCTGCTGCCTGATTATTTAGGTGCTAAAGAGAGTGATCTGACTGAAAAAATGACAAAGATTTTCTTTGTTGGTGCAGTTGCTAAAGTCTATAACCCATATAGTAAATTTGACCTTGTACTGGACTTAGTAGGTGGGCAAGGCTCAGGGAAAACAACTTTCCTAACCAAAGTCGCTTGTGATTGGTACACCGACTCATTCAAAAACTTTGAGGAAAAGGACGAACTGGCTAAGATGCTCAAGGCATTGATTGTAAATGATGATGAAATGGCAGTGAGTAATAAAACATCATTCGCAGACTTAAAGAAATTCATCACTCAAACAGAAGTCTCTTTTAGACGCCCTTATGGGACGAGTGTTGAGAAGTATGCCAAGAACTTTGTAATTGCACGGACAACCAACCAAGAGGAGTATCAGAAAGACCGTACAGGTGCACGCCGTTTCTTGCCTATCCATTGTTCTAAGAACTTGCAAAAGTACCACCCTGTGAGCGATTTGACGCAGGAGATAGTCAATCAGTTTTGGGGGGAGATTGTCCACTACTACAAAGAAGGGTTTAAGCCAGTTCTTTCGCAACAAGATGAGAAAATGCTTAATGAAGAACGTACAGGCTTTGAATATCTTGATGAGCAGGAAGAATTACTTGAACAGTATTTAGAAATACCAATCCCAACTGATTTTTATAGAACGTTCAATAATAGGACGGGTAAAGATTATCGACGAGACTATATCGGTTTTATTCTTGAAACTGGTCAAGTTCCTGAACATGAGTTTAGAGGGGAAGCCAAACCACGAGAATTTGTGACAGCTAGTTACTTCTATTGGGAAGCTATGGGAATTGAAACAGGTAGAGGAAGTTCTAAGATAGTCGCTAAATTCAAGAATTCAATGAATAATAAAGCTGAATGGGTAAAAGTAACACAAAAGGGGAAACGAGGTTATAAGCGGGGTGCAAACTAAATGCACCCAAATAGTAAATGCACCCCACAAATGCACCCTCTACAAACGCTTGGTATATATGGCTTTATCGCTATTGGGGTGCATTGGGTGCATTTAAATTCTATAAAACTTTTATTTAGTATAAAAGTAATAAATAAGGGGCTTGAGGACATACTTATATAGTTTTAGAAAGTAAATGCACCCCACGATTTTGAGGTAAAAAAAGAGCTTAATCCCTTGGTACTAAAGGAGTTAAGGAGGGTGCATTTATATTGCACCCCAAAAAGTAAATGCACCCCACGATTTTGAGGACGTACCTGGAGGTACACCCGTTGGTATTAAAGGAGGTAGGCGGAGGAGCATTTCAGATGCACCCCATTCAAAACTTACAAAAAGCATGGTAAAAATAGAAATTGACCGCAATATATCAACAGCATACTCATATTTTAGAAAGGCAAAAAAATGGAAGAATTTAAGAAAATCTATATAACAACAACTGGAGGGAATACTGCTCAACTTGCTTATACAGAGGAGCGGTGGAGAATTTTATCAGAAGTAATGGAAGATTATGATTTTAAGACTATTAAAATTGATAATTTTATATTTAGCATTCAAGAAATAACAACCATTCACAGACAATAAGGAGACTTAATGCAACAAAATAGAGCACCAACTTAACTGCTGGCAACGGATCACTAATATAAATAACAGGAGAAAATAATGACAAAAACAATTAAGCTCTATAAGCAGGAGCAAGCACCACAAACCAAAACAGTCGCAAGTCTTATCAATTCCATTCAAAGTACGCTACTCAATGCCTACGAGCTTTCAGGTGGCGATATGGACACGCTAACGGATATTATCTGTGATGAACTCTACCAACTGACTGCTCTGCTTGGAGTCAATGAGGAAGAGAATAGTGTAGGCTCAATTAAAGAGCATCTCAACGACCTACATGCTTACAATGACTCGATGTTTAATGGCGACCCTAATTATACCCCACGCTTTACCAGTGGCGAACCTATTGACGCTAAAGACCTTGCAGATGTGAACATCAACACGCTTTATAACATCGCTGAAACACTTGGCATTGAATTAGAAGATTAAAAGGAGAACACAATGAAATCACTTGAAGAAATCGAAACACTCTTAAACGAGAAAAACGTAGCACAGCAAGCAAAAATTAAAGACTTGGCTGATAAAGTAACTAAAGCCGAGAATAAACTTGAGCAAGGAAAATCAGCTATGGCTAAAGCTGAAGATGATGCAGATCTTGATAACTATAAGAAAGCTAAAGATGCTATCTGGTCAGCCAAAGCAGAAAAAGAAATGTACTCAAAACTGAAAAAGAAAGCCGAAGATAAAAAGGTATTCTCTGAAGCTGAATATAATGAAATCACTAAAAATATTCTTGCAAAAGCGGAAGAAATCAATGAATCCCAAATTAAAGAAATGATTGAGCCAGTCAAAGCCTTGAAAGACATTGCAGATGCATCTACTAAAATGCAAGTTAAGGGTCAAGAACTATTGGAACAACTTCAAAGCTTGAATAAGGCAGACCCCCTCACAATTACACCTGAAGGCAACAAAGTATATACTTCATTACCTTCATTGCGATTGCCAAGTACTGCCAAAGGTTATTATAATGCCACGATTGGCAACGGGGCACTTGCCAAAATTGCAGAGACTTATGAGGATAATTCGCCACGATTGGCGAAACGATTGGAGAATAACAAATGACAGAAACGATTGAAGATTTACAAGCACGAAACCAAGCACTTGAACATCAATTACTACAACAGAAAGTAGGACATCTTGCTGGACTACCTGATGACATTATCAGTCGTCTTAAGGGCGATGACGAGCGCAGTATGATGCAAGATGCTGAAATGCTTATTAACTGGTTTAAACCTAAAGCACCAGTCGCTCCACTCAAAAATGTGGAACAGCATCATAAAAAAGGAAATTCATACAATAACATTATCAATAAAATTACTAGAGGAGAATAAAATATATGGACACATTATCTAAAGGAACACTTTTTGACGCAGAGATTGTCAGCGATGTAATAAACGGTGTAAAAGGAAAAAGCTCGTTAATCAAACTATCAAAACAAAAACCAATCCCATTCAATGGACAGAAAGAATTCATCTTCACAATGGACTCTGAAATTGATATCGTTGCGGAAGGTGGAAAGATGACTGCTGGAGGCATCTCTTTAGAACCAGTAACAACCGTTCCAATCAAAGTCGAATACGGTGCACGAGTAACAGACGAGTTCATGCATGGCGCAGATGAATTCCAAATTGAAATCTTAGGAGGCTTTATAGAAGGTTTTGCTAGTAAACTTGCTAAAGGGATTGACCTCATGGCAATGCATGGAGTTAACCCACGAACTGGTACAGCTTCTGAAATCATTGGAAATAATAACTTTGATAGTAAAGCAACACAGACGATTGTCTATGATAGTACTAACCCTGACTCAAACATTAACGCAGCTATCGGACTCATTCAAGCTACAGATAAAGAAGTCAGTGGTGTGATCATGAGCCGAGAGTTCTCGACTGCTATGGCTAACATGCGAACGAGAGATGATAATAATGTTGAGAAGTTCCCAGAGCTTGCGTGGGGAGCTACACCAGCAACCCTCAACAATATGCCTATTGACATCAATAACACAGTAGCAAATGGAACTGATGACCTCGCTATCATTGGGGACTTTGGCAACATGTTCAAATGGGGATATGCAAAAGAAATGTCACTTGAGGTTATTGAATATGGAGACCCTGACAATAGTGGGCGAGACCTTGCAGGACATGGGCAAGTATATCTGCGAGCAGTCGCTTATGTTGGCTGGGCAATCATGGACGGAGATAGTTTCTCACGAGTGATTAAAGAGCCAGTAGCAAGCCCTGAAACAATTCAAGCAACATCACTTGATGTAACCAGTGAACCAGTTGAGACAGAGTCAGAGAGTGTATCAGATGACGTTGACATTGATGCCTTGACGATTGAACAGATTAAGCAAGAGCTTGATGCCTTTGGTGTAACCTATGATGCGAACGCAGATAAACAAACGCTATACGATTTGATGATGAGTGTCTAAGTTATTAGAGAGAGAATAAAATGACAGAAGAAAATAATATTTTAGATTTAAAAAGTATGCAGAAAAAAGCTGACGAAGATTTCCAAGATAAAGTAGATAAATCATGGGAGGGATTTCGAAAGCAACAAGAGCTGAAAAAGAATGAATCAAAGGAACTACAATCTTTATGGGGCGAGTCATTTAAGAATGAGATGGACCAAGCCCAACGTGAAAGAGATGCGAAGATAGAGGAAGAAAAAAATAAAGCAGTGCAAGCAGTCGAAGATAAATATGAAAGTCAAGGCGTGTTGTCTGACCGAACAAAGTCCAAGCATAAGTCTTATGCACGATTAGCTAAAGTCTTTGATGTAAATGATTGATGCTTAAAAATAAATAAAAAAAAATAATAAATAAAAAATAATTATTTTATTTTATAAGTGAGTACGGAGTTTGAAATATGGGGGTATCCCCCCCTCCCCCTCGGGCGCTTCGTCCTTCACGCCGTCACTGTACATATTTTTTCGTGGGCATGCGTTTAACAGGAGGAAATAACAAAAATTGAGAGCAAAAGAATGTCGTATTTGTGGTAAATCATTCTATCCGAAGACTGCAAACGCTTGTTATTGTAGCAAAGAATGCAGTAATGAGAAACGGAGAACAGAGCGGAAAGAATGGGAAACTAAGAATCCTGAATACATGAAGAACTATATGCGAGATTATCGTAATAAATAATAGCAACCCCTGTCAATTATGGCAGGGGATTTGTATGCTTAATTTTTCTACAAATCTATATCTGTTAAATTGACAGGAATGGTCTGTAGTTACAACTACATAGCTAAACCGACAATTTGTCGGGGATGATCCGTATTTTCTGCCACAACTGGCAGAGAGGGGAGTTTTACCTTCTCCCTAGTGGTCAGCGCTCAAATGCGCTCACATAAATCAAGATATTTGAGAAATGAATTTCATTTTTTGATATAATTTAACTATAAAATAAAAGACCCTTAATCGGGCATGTTATAATATAGTGCAGGAAGGGCGAGGAAACTTGTCTTTTTTGTTTCGCAGGAGGTAGTATGAAAGCTGTAGATTTGTATGTGAGTGCCTATTATAGAGGAGCACTCTATAAATTGCGTGATATGCTATTAAAACGAGGGCTAGAGGAGCAGGTAGAGAAAGCAAACAATATAATTGATTGTATTTCAGACTATCTTGAGACGTTGACAGAGGAAAAAAGAGATATTGTTAAAACTTACTTTAGCAGTTGTGTAACAGTTCAGGAGGTAGCCGAACAATACCACGTAAGCGTAGCGACTGTGAGGCGTTGTGTCTCTCCTCTTAACAAGCTATTTAAAGAAAAGGGCTTTTAATTCAATCGGCGGAATTGTCGGCCTATTTAATTCAATAGAATTTTATGAGATAATGTAAGAAAAAGCGGGAGGATATTAATGAAGTTTGAAGATTTTTTAGCAATAGCTCGTAAATCATTCCACGAAGAATGGAAGAATTTAACAGAAAATGAAGTTGCAGAATACCTCCAGAGTGAAATGGAATATATTAAAAGTGAGTATGATATGTATTCTGAAATGTTTGAACACGGAGAGATAAATATTACCCAGTTTAAAAATAGCGCATCAGGCGCAACTGGTGGTTGCCTAGCATTAATGTATTAAGTTCTTAGATTTCAAGCATCACACTTTCGATTTTGGTATAATAGAGTTATCAAATAACGCAGACGTGCGCTTTTGATAGCGTTAGTCGCGCGAGAAAAAATATACAGTGAGTGCCTCTTAAGCGAGGCATTTTCTTATATAAGGAGATAGCATGAAATTTGATTTTGTGATGAGATTATATCTGTCTGACTTTTATATTAAAATGATTGAACGAGATAAAAAGACAACCAAGCTAAAGAATATTGATAAAATTAAGCAGGTGCAGAAGGTCTGTAATGAGCATATAAAGCCCTTATCGACTGACAGCACACAAATGCTCAAGCTACGTTACATAAGCGGTCTAACACAGCGAGAAGTGGGTGAAATCTATCATATCAATGAGCGAACAGTGAGACAACGAACAAGCCCCACGATTAGAGCATTAAAATCTGAACTTTATGAAGTGCTGGGAGATGAGTTTAGTAGTTAGAAAAACATAGATACTGATGCAAGGATTGCTTGCACTAGCTTTTTAACATAATTAACCATTTTAGCTACGTTTTACCAAATATATGAGTCAAAATAAAAAGCCGTATATCTTAGATATACAGCCACTCGCCCGACAAAAATTTCACTACATCTAACTACGTTTTTAACTACGTTCGAAATGAAATCTATTGCTTTTCATTGATATTATATTTTTTAAAAATCGCTTAACAGTAAGGTTTGCGATGTCAGTTGACCACTATTGACGGTCAATGTTATAATGAAGGCATGAAAAAAACAGATTGGTCAGCTCCATTGCGGGAGCGATTGCCACAGGACTATTTTGAACGCATGCTTGACTTTATCAATACGACATACGCTCAAGAAGTCGCTATTTACCCACCTGAAGATAAGATTTTCCGTGCGCTTGAGCTGACAGCGCTTGAACAATGTAAGGTCGTTATCGTAGGACAAGATCCCTATCCTCAACCAGGAAAAGCGCAGGGCTTGAGCTTTTCTTATCCAGAAACATTTACAGTCAACAGACCAGATTCGATTGTCAATATCAAAAAAGAACTGTTGCAAGAAGGATTTTCAAAGACAGGCTCTGACTTGACGGAATGGGCAAGGCAAGGCGTCCTTTTGCTAAATGCAGTTTTGACGGTTCCTGAAAACCAGTCAAATGCGCACGCGGGTAAGATTTGGGAACCGCTGACAGATGAGATCATAAAGATTGCCAGTGCTGACAGTCGTCCGAAAGTCTTTATATTGTGGGGCGGATTTGCCCGAAAGAAAGCCGCTTTGATTGACTCAGAAAAACATCTGGTTTTGGAATCTGCACACCCATCGCCACTGTCGGCATCGAGAGGCTTTTTCGGTTGCAATCATTTTAAACAAGCGAACGAATTTTTGATAGAAAAGGGACAAACGCCGATTGATTGGACTAAGTAAACAGATGTTTGATGTTAAAAGCCAAGTAAACAGGAAGATGCTCTAATATTATTGGAGCACGAAAATCTTGAAGCGTATTAAATGGACGAGAAAGGATTGGTCGAGATGAAATACCCAAATACGAATGATGATTTGAATGATTTCATTGAATATGTCTCATTGGGAATGGATATCGAACTTGAATATAAAGATACAGGATACTGGATTGGTAGAATTGATGGAAAAATCATCCTTTCAGAATTTTATTCCAACCAAGATACTTTTTTTGATACCGTTGACGATTTACTCAATTATCAAATTGATGGAAAATCACTACGTGACATAGTAATTGCAAAAATCGAAGAATTAGCTGAATAGCAATCAGAATAACATTATTAAAAGAAAAAACTTGTAAGAGAAAGTCAGAATGATAGTATTTAAATTAATATCGAAAAATGGTAATACTTTAAACTTCGAAGTTCAAGACGATTTTGAGTTGTTTGATATATCCGTTGATTATGAAACTGGAGAAATAACCATGAAAGATAATATTTCTCAAAAAACTAAAAAATGGATTTACAAAGTATTTGGAGATATCAAACCTGAATCGAAATATCCGGATAGGTTTGTAATCGGCTGGAATTAAAAAATCGGATAAATCTAAGGGGCGAGAACTAAATTATTTTTCAAAAAACTCTGAAGAAATATATATTTTATCCCTATCAAAGATGGAGAGGGAAACTCATGGTTAGAGTTTTTGATTATGAAAAGTGGCAATTTAAGAAAATAAGGGTATTTCTCAACGATGGGACATCAACTGTTGGCGAACTTCTGTCTATTGACGATGTAGCTGACAATGATGTAGATGATGCATTGGTTCTTGATGTTGATGGCAATCCCAATATTGGACGTCCTATTTATCAGAAAGATATTAAAAGTATAGAATTAGCTGACTAACAATCAGAACAACATTATTAAAGCTCAGGATATTCACTATACAGCAGGTAAAAATCAGCCACTCACATCATACCAGGTAAGAATAGGGAGGGCTAACATGGAATTTGAAAAATATTTCGATAAAAAAGTTAAAATTGTTCTAACCGATAAAAAAACTTTTGTTGGTGTAGTCTATGATAAAACGTATGGAGAAGATGATGATTCTTTTGTAGATGGAATACTGATTGACTCAAGTGATGGGGCATTGATAGAACTGAAAGAAAACGAAATCCAATCTATCGAATCAGCTGACTAACCATCAAACACCACTATTAAATCTAAAGTTGTTCATTATACAGCAGATTGAAATCCTAAGAAGTATGAGATTATCTCCCATATTCAAGATTGGACGAATGAAAATCGAAATTAAAAGCAGGGTATTAAATGACAAAGAAAACTAAACTTGAAAAATTTGAACACTTAGAGTTCTCGATAAATACTGGTTATCCAACAGCATTTTGGTATAGCGGTTTGCTTTACACTATTGAGGAACTGAAAGATGGTCGGTATATTTGGGCTAATAAAACAGAGCATGATGATTGTCCTGCATTTGAAGAAAAGTTCAATGAAGTATCAGAAATATTCAGTTATGATTTTAGCGATGGAAAAACCTTAAAAGATATTTGGAAAGACATTGAGCCTTATAGTATGACATACTAATTTACTTAATAAGATTGTTGAAATGAGAAGCGAGCGCTTTTCATTTGGTAATGAGCGGGGGACAATGTACCTTGATTATCAGATTATAAGTCCAAGGGTGAAATATTTATCGGTCTCGTTCGTATGAGCATGCGCCGACTGCTCTGTAAAAACCAGCGAGTTCATAACTTGTAAAAGAAATGTAGGAGAATAAAATGAACAAAAGATTGGCTTTGCTGTATTGGTGCTTGGCTGTACCTTATCTCTTTTTGGACGCCTATTATCATTTTTACTGGTGGATAAATTTTGCCGTTTTGACTTTATTTATTTGGCTCATTATTATGATTTTGAAAAAATATCCAGATCAGGTTCGGTATAAACGCCATTTTTGGCACTATTTTTCCTTTTGGCTCGTTTTATTTTTTATTCTGAGCTATCCGCTAACGGCGATTTCGCCTTTGGCTTGGTGGCAAGACCCCATTTATAAAACCTTGTTCATGGGAAGTTGGGGCTATTGTTATTCCTATTTACCAAAAAGAAAAATGCCTAAGGTAGATGATGAAGATAAGCCCGCTTAAGATTTGAAATCTGAGGCAAAGCGTGTTATGATAGACAACAATCAATCGAAGATTGGTTGTTTTTTAATTCGAAAGGGCACTTGTAAACAATGGAAACAAAAACAGCAGTCGAACTTGAAAATCTCGCAGATTTGCACATGCATATTTCAGCTTCGGTAACACCAGAGATCCTCTGGGATTTGGCGCATGAGCAAGGCATGAAATTACCCATGCGAGATTATTTTGAATTCGCTAAGTCAGTCACAATCGACGGAAATGTCGGTTACGAAGAGTATCTCAAAATGTACGATTTACTCGAAGAAATCCAATCCACACCTGAAGCCATGTTCCGTTTGGCAGAGCAGGTTCCAACACATCTTTACCAACATGACAAAATTGATTTGGTTGAAATCCGTATGAACCCAATGTTGCGTTCACGGTCGGGTAAAATTGATTTGGATCATATCATTGTTTATACTCTACAAGGCTTGGAGCGTGCCAGTCTGAAATTTCCTCGTTTGAGAACAGGCTTGATTTTATCAATGGATCGTCGTTTTCCGCCAGATGTCAATAAAATCATCGTTGACAAGGCGATTAAATACAAAGACAGAGGTGTGATTGGGATTGATTTGGCTGGGCCTATCGATAAAAACTTTAGTTTTGAGCCGATTGAAGGTCTTGCCAAACGCATTCATGCAGAAGGTCTTGGCTTGACCATTCATACAGGCGAAGCTACGAACGCAGATGAGATGTGGGAAGTGGTGACCAAACTTAAGCCCAATCGAATAGGCCACGGGATTGCCTGCGTTCATGACGAAAATCTGATGGCTTATTTACGTGAACATCGCATCGTTCTTGAAACTTGCCCAACCTCAAATCTCAAAACGAAATCTGTCAAAGATTTGGACGAAATGAGATTTAATTATCAGACCTTGCTTGAGCATCGCGTTCCCTTTACCATCAACACTGACGGGCCAATCTTGCAAAAGACAACCCTCCCTAAAGAATATGAAATGTTGATTGAAAATCATATTTTGACGATGGATCAGGCACAAGCGGCTAATCAACTGGCACATGAGGTCAGTTTTATCAAATAAATGAAAAATAATAGTTGACAAAAACATCCATTTTTTGTTAAAATGTTCTTAGCGTGTTTTTTAACGCAAATTCAGAAACGGGAATGGGGTGAAATCAATGTCAAAAACTATCGTTCGTAAAAATGAATCACTTGACGACGCACTCCGTCGCTTCAAACGTTCAGTAACAAAAGCTGGAACTCTTCAAGAACTCCGCAAACGTGAACACTACGAAAAACCATCTGTAAAAGCGAAACGCAAATCAGAAGCAGCTCGTAAACGTAAAAAATTCTAATTGAAATTTTAAAAGAGATTGACGAAAGTCGGTCTCTTATTTTATTCATTTTTCAATCTTAATTTTTTTATTACTGGTACCGATTACATGATTAAAACGCAGAATTTCACAACAAAATGTGAGAATTTGTGATATAATTATCTTATCAAAAAGGGTTTTTACCCAACTAAAATCTTAAGGAGATTTACAAAAATGGCAAAATTGACTGTCAAAGATGTTGAACTCAAAGGCAAAAAAGTCCTTGTTCGTGTTGACTTTAATGTCCCAATCAAAGATGGTGTGATTACTAACGATAACCGTATCACTGCAGCTCTTCCAACAATCAAGTATATCCTTGAACAAGGCGGACGTGCAATTCTTTTCTCTCACCTCGGACGTGTGAAAGAAGAAGCTGACAAAGCAAGCAAAACACTTGCTCCTGTTGCTGCTGCATTGGCTACAAAACTTGGACAAGAAGTTACTTTTGTTCCAACAACTCGTGGAGCAGAACTTGAAACTGCTGTAAACGAACTTAAAGATGGCGAAATCTTGCTCGTTGAAAATACACGTTTCGAAGATATCGATGGTAAGAAAGAATCTAAAAACGATCCTGAACTTGGTAAATACTGGGCTTCACTCGGAGATGGTATCTTCGTAAATGACGCTTTCGGTACTGCTCACCGTGCTCACGCTTCAAACGTTGGTATCTCTGCAAACGTTGAAAAAGCTGTTGCTGGTTTCCTTCTTGAAAACGAAATTGCTTATATCCAAGAAGCAGTTGAAGCTCCAGAACGTCCATTCGTAGCAATCCTTGGTGGTTCTAAAGTTTCTGACAAGATTGGTGTTATCGAAAACTTGCTTGCCAAAGCTGATAAAGTTATTATCGGTGGTGGTATGGCTTACACATTCTTGAAAGCTCAAGGTTACGAAATCGGAACTTCACTTGTTGAAGATGACAAAATCGAACTTGCTAAAGGTCTTCTTGAAAAAGCTGACGGAAAACTTATCTTGCCAGTTGACCACAAAGTAGCAAACGCATTTGCTGATTATACTGAAGTTAAAGAAACTGCAGACCAAAACATCCCTGCTGGTTTCATGGGACTTGACGTTGCAACAAAAACAATCGCTGACTACTCAACTCAACTTGAAGGTGCTAAAACAGTCGTTTGGAATGGCCCAGTTGGTGTCTTTGAAAACCCAGACTTCCAAGCAGGTACAGTTGGTTTGATGGAAGCTATCGTTAAACAACCAGGTGTTAAATCAATCATCGGTGGTGGAGATTCAGCAGCTGCTGCAATCAACCTTGGTTACGCAGACAAATTCTCATGGATTTCTACTGGTGGTGGAGCATCTATGGAACTCTTGGAAGGTAAAGTTCTTCCAGGTCTTGCTGCATTGACTGAAAAATAAAATCGGTCTTGACGCTTCAGCGTTTAGAGCGATGAACGCAGTTTTTATACAATAAAAACTACGTACTTTATTGAAAAATGGACTCTGTCAGTACTGACAGAGTTTTTTTGTTGATTTTAAGACTTCGACGTACTGAATAGTACAAAGATGATAGAAAAAAATACTCGTTTTTGGGAATAATCTAGAAAGCCAATTTTTCCATGTTATAATGATTTTAATAAATCAATGGAGGTTTTGTCATGGAAAAATGGACAGAAAAAGAAGTTTTGAGCCGTGTTTATACACTTGTTTTGGACGAAACAATTTCGCAAGGCGAACGTGAAATTTTGCTGGCAACAAAAAGACGACTGGAAACAGACAAAGAAAATGGTCGTGCGATTTTTGGACTGGAGCGTGATTTGTCCTTTTACTCGGTCAATCGCACACTTAGCAAATCGGTATCAGAATTTTTGACCTTGCTGATGGAGCAGTATGCACCTAGTTTTGCGACTTCTTATGGAGAAGCAAAAAATTAAAATTTTTGCTCCCATGCAAAATGCTACAAAGTCATGGTATAATGATTTTATGAATAAAATCACTGTAAAAGCACAAGCCGCAAAACGTTTGAGCAAGGGCTACCCTTTGCTTGTCTTGGAAGATTTAGTGTCGCAACTTCCTGAAGACAGTTTTGTTGAGCTTGTTGATCAAAAGCAAAAAACGCTCGGCACTGCCTATTTATCAAAGCAAAATAAGGGGATTGGTTGGCTTCTTAGCAGTTCAAAAACAACAATCAATCAAGCATTTTACGAAAGTAAATTTTTGGAAGCTAAAAATTTACGGCTCTCATTTTTTGATGATCAACTGACAACCGCATTTCGTTTGTTTAATGGCGAAGGTGATGGTCTTGGCGGCGTAACCGTTGATTTTTATGCTGATTATGTCGTCTTTTCATGGTACAATGCTTTCATTTATGAACAAAGATTAGAAATTCTGGCGGCATTTTCTCATGTTTATCCAGAAATCTGTGGAATTTATGAGAAAATGAGATTTGCTCATGCTGATAAAATCGAAAGCCGTTTTGTCAGCGGACAGGAAGCACCAGAACCCCTGATTGTACTTGAAAATGGCGTGAAATATGCCAGTTATCTTAATGAAGGCTTGATGACAGGCATTTTCCTTGATCAAAAAAATGTTCGTGGAATTTTGGCGGACGGCCTTTCAGCTGGAAAAACCATGCTCAATATGTTTAGTTATACGGGAGCATTTTCTGTCGCAAGTGCATTTGGCGGCAGTATTCAAACGACTTCGGTTGATTTGGCAAAACGAAGCCTTGAGAAAACCCGCCAACAATTTGAGGTCAATCAAATCGATCCAGATACTCAAAAAATCTACGTGATGGACACCTTTGCTTATTTTAATTATGCTAAAAAGAAGCAGTTGACCTATGATTTGATTGTGCTTGACCCACCAAGTTTTGCTCGAAACGGAAAACATACTTTTTCGGTGGCAAAAAATTATGGCGAATTAGTTGAACAATCCATTGATATATTAGAAAAAGATGGCATTTTGATTTGCTCAACCAATGCTGCCAACATCAATGCTACCAAATTTGAACAGATGGTTACCAAAGCCCTAGTTGATAAGGCTGTCAGCTTTGACATCTTCCAAAAAGAGCAACTCCCCGCAGATTTCCATGTGTCTAGAGCCTTCCCTGACGGAAATTATTTAAAAGTATTGTTCGTTAAGATTAAAAAATAATCAAGAAATATGAAAACCACAGCAATGCGCTGTGGTTTTTCATGTTGTAGGAAGTTCATTGATCAAAAAAGACAAGAATTAAATCTTGTCTTTTTGATTGCTTTTGATGATAATCAAATGCGATATTCATTTAAAATTTGTCTGAATTAAAAGCATAACTTACCAAGGAAATTGTTTAATCATTTCCGAGAAATGCAAGAACAGCAGTAATTGCAGCTTGAGTTCCAGTTGTCAGTGTTGGCTGTAAAGCTGGAACAAATTTTGGACTATGGTTTGGATAAGCCACTTGATCTTTTGTAAATCCGCCAAAGCCCCAGTAGAAATAAGGAATTCCCCAGGCATCTGGAAGATATGAGAAATCTTCAGAAGCGGTCATAGGTTTGTAGTCAACTACTCTGTCTTCACCCAAATTAGTTTTAAATGCTTGGGTTACTTTAGCCGTAGTTTCTTCATAATTTTTAGTCAAAGGATAGTTGTCATAAACTTCTATTGTTGGTTCTTCTGTACAATTACCAGCTTGACACTCTGAAAGAGCAATTCGCTTAATAGCGCTAATGAGATGTTCTTTTACATCTTCACTATATGCTCTAATATTAAGTTCTAGTGTAGCGTCATCAGGAATAATATTTGCTTTAAGCCCAGATTGGAAGGAACCTACAGTGACGACAGCAAAATCAAAAGGATTGACTTCACGAGACACAATAGTTTGAAGCTTCATAACGATAGACGAACCAATCACAACGGGATCAATACTCAAGTGAGGCATAGAACCGTGTGCTCCCTTGCCTTTAATGTGGATTTTAATTGAAGCAGCAGTAGATAAGAATGGCCCTGCTGTTGTTCCTACTTTTCCAGACTCGGGTTCATTCAATACATGTTGAGACAAAGCAACATCTGGCTTTGGAATTTTATTTATAAGATCGTCTTTGAGCATTGATTTTGCACCAGCAGCGATTTCTTCACCAGGTTGGAAGAGGGCAATATATGTTCCATGCCATTCTGACAGGTGGCTTGATAGCATTTTTGCTGCCCCTAATCCAGCAGTGATATGAAAGTCGTGCCCGCATGCATGCATGACTGGAAGAAGATGACCTTCTAAATCAGTCATTTCAACAGTAGAAGCGTAAGGAACATCGGAGTCTTCTTTTACAGGAAGAGCATCAATATCCGCTCTAAAAAGAACTTTAGGTCCTTCTCCGTTTTCTAGAATTCCAACAATTCCACCGCCAATTTTTTTCACAGTGAAATTACATTGTTTTAAAATGTTCTCAATTTTAGAAGTCGTTTCTACCTCTTGCATTGAAAGTTCGGGATGTTTGTGAAAGTCTTTGTACAACTCTTCTTGCCAACCTTTTATTTCTTCAAGGTCGCTTAAAACCGATTGAATACTCATTTTCTTTTCCTTTCTTTAAAACTATGATTATAATTATTTCATTTTTGAGTTTTTAGGAATGATAAACATAATTGAAATGATAGCAAGAATGCCAAAAATAATGTTCACTCCTAGACCCAAAAATGCTGCAGTAGATACTTTGTCTGCTCCTACTGAACTGAAAACGGCCAAAGAAATGGCAACTCCGATGGCGCCTCCTAAAGAGCTAGCCATTTTATAAATCCCAGATGCTGAACCAACTTTTTCATCAGATACATTGGAAATAGCAGTATCGGTTGAAGGAGTCGCGTAGATACCGAGTCCAATACCGAAAATAGAATAACCAATAAAGACAAGCACGAGATAAAGTGGGCCTTGAACATTAACAAAAGTCATCAAGATAATACCGATTAGAGTGGCAGAAGCCCCCAACACCATTGGTTTACGAGCACCCATTTTTTGAAGTAATTTTTCACCAATTCTGATTGTAATTAAGATACAAACGAGATAGCCAAGAGACATTTCACCAGCGACAGCAGATGACAAGCCACGACCAATTTGCATATAAGTGTTAATTACAATAAGTGTTCCAGCAACCGCGTTTAATAAAAAGTTAGAAATGGTTGCTCCAAGGTAGAAACGATTTTTAAAGAGATTGAAATCCATGAAACTATTTGATTTGTTTTTTTTTGTAAAATAGAACAAAACTAATCCAACAATTACGACAGCGAACAGAGTGAGCGTGCGAGAACTTTGTAGACCGTATTGTTGTGCTGAAGAAATTCCGAGATTTAAAGCCAACATACTAATGATGAATAAGATAAGGCCAAAGAAGTCAAATTTTACTTTTTCAACAACAACTTTACTTTCAGGTGTTCCCATAATAAGAATAAAACTGATGACTGAAACAATAATTGAGAATATGAAAACATAACGCCAACCCAATGTACTAGCAATGGCTCCACCGAAGAATGAACATAAACCAGAACCTCCCCAAGAACCAATAGACCAATAGCTAACCGCACGTTGACGCTCTGCCCCATCATAATAAGTCTTTACTAAAGCCATTGTGGCAGGCATAATAAATGCAGCAGCGACTCCTTGAAGAATACGTCCTGCTATAAAGAGAGGAGCACTTTGAGCAATAATAAGTAAAATAGAACCGATAATGTTGATGACAAGACCAGCTAAACTAAATTTAACTCGGCCCAATCTATCAGCTAAACCACCAGTGAGTACGATAAATAAACCAGAAAATAAAGCCGTGATTGAAACACCAATCCCCATAGCTCCTGAAGTCATTCCTAAGCTTTTTTGAATTGCTGGTTCCATATTAAGTACGGATTGAGCAAATAACCAAAATGATAAAACTGCTAGGATAATACCTATTAATAATTTCGCATCTCCTTTATAAGTTGATGCATTTGTATCTTTCAACAATTTTAATAAACCTCCAATAATATTTAAATAGAACGCTAATACAATAATTATTCATTCAATTAAATTATATAAAATAAGTCTCAAGAATAAAAAGACTTTTTTTTGAAGGATTTTATAACTCTTTGGTTATTAAAGCGAGTTTTGGATGGGATAATTTATGTTATAATGAGTATAAAAGAACTTATTTATATAGATGATAACGGTTAATTGACTTGATGGAAATTCCCCTTTATATCTTATATTATAACCTAATTTTTATTGATTTATAACTTTTTTATTATTATTAGATGTCTTAATGGGGGAAACATGGAAACAATAGACAAAATTTCATATATAGAAACAATAGAACGTTGTCAGAACATAACAAAAGCTTCAAAAGAACTCTTTGTTTCTCAGCCCTATCTCAGTAAGTTAATAAAACAATTAGAAGAAGAAATGGGAATTCAAATATTCAATCATAGCCACCACAAAGCTTATCTAACTTATTCAGGGAAACGCTACCTTTGGTATCTAAAGGAAATCAGTTCTTTAGAAAATAAGATGAAGCACGAGCTCTATTTGTTAAAAACAAATCAAAGAGGGGAAGTTTCTTTAGGTATTAATTCGGCTTTAGCCTCGACCTTTCTATCAAAAGTATTACCAGAATTTCATAAACAATCACCAGGTATAGATATCGTTTTAAATGAACAAAATCAAAATATTTCTGAAAGAATGATTATAAGTGGTGAAATGGAACTTGCCTTAGGAATGGCACCACTTTTATATGAACAAAATCTTACATATTCTAGTATCTTTAAGGAAGAACTTTATTTACTTGTCCCCGAAATAAGCCCTTTGTTTGATCCGAGCAAAAATAAGTCAATAGCAAAATACAGTGGGGAACTTTCTTTAGTCAAGGAACAGCCGATTATTCTTACACCACTTGACTATGGTATTGGTAAAAATGTTGCTAGATTTTTTGCAAAAAATAATTTGAATATCAATCCGCTTATCACTACTAGTACAGTACTTACGGCAGTTAACTTAACAATGTCGGGGATGGGAGTAACTTTTATACCAAAAATATTGGTCGATCGTTATATTTCAGATGAAAAATGTGTTGTTTATAGTTTGGATAAAAATGAACTAGTCGCTGACTATATTTTAATCTTCAAAAAAGATTACAGTTTGAGTGAGCTATCCATAAAACTGTACACTTCATTTTTAAATATCTTAAATCAAAGTTGATTTGAAAATAGCAAAGATCATGCTTAATATAAAAGACTTTTCATTATTTTGAAAAGTCTTTTTACAAGTCGTGTTGATATTATTTTTTATTAAATATGTTTAAGATATCTGAAATAGAACTAATCTCAAAATCAGCTTGATAAGCATTAGAAAGTGGCTTTTGAAGTCCTCCAAGTCCTTGTTTTATCCAAATTGTTTGAAATCCTAATTTTTTGGCTGGAAAAATATCATTGTCTAGACGGTCACCAATCATTACAGCATTTTGTGGAATGGCTTCACTTTTTTCTAATGCAAGTTTAAAAATTTTTTCATCTGGTTTGGCAACACCGGCTTCACTAGATGAAACGATAACATCAAAATACTCCGAAATGCCCCAACCTTCAAGTCGTTCTTTTGCACCGCTAGATTGGTTTGCAATGAGTCCAATTTTATAATTTTTATGAAGCTGTGATAAAATTTTTTCAACTTCTGGATACAAGATTTCAAATTGACTTGGATAAGCAATAATTTCACTTAAACCGTATTGATTAAAAACAGTTAAGAAGGGAGATTGATAAGCTTTAGAGGCTACAACCATTTGATTATAAAAACTGTCAAAGCTGACAAAAATATCGTTTTTTTCAAGGAGCTGAATGGCAGTTCGTATTCTTTTTTGATGACAAGGGTGTATCCCAAGTCAAAGAATAACCATTCGATATTGTTCATTGTTAATGCCTTCTTAAAAATTAGATTTTCCTGAGAAAATCCATTGTTTTTGATTTCCACTATTTTACTTCAACCAAGAAAAATTTTCCTACATCAATATCCTTGCGCAGCATGTTTCCCAGCAACAGCACCTGTGACGAAGGCGCAGGTGATATTGTAGCCACCCGTGTAGCCGTTGATGTCGAGGAGTTCTCCAGTCATGTAAAGTCCTTGTGTGAGCTTACTTTCAAGGCTTTGAGGCGTGATTTCGCTGAGTTTGACACCACCGCCAGTAACAAAGGATTTTTCGATAGGAAAAGTGCTATCAACAGTAATTTTGAAAGCTTTCAAAAGGCTAATCAACTGGTCGATTTGCTTGTCGTTGAGCTGTTTAACTGGCATGTCGGCATCAATCTGAGCCTGCTCGAGCATGAAAAGCAAAACGCGTTCTTGTGTCAGAGCTGACAGTGCATTTTTTACCGCTTTATTTGAGTTTGTCAGAGCTGACAGCTCGTTTTTGAGCTGTCCATTTGATTTTTCAGGGAATAAATCAAGCTGAACGATAACGTTTTTCTCACCTTTTCCTAATAATTTGTTAACAAAGCTAGAACATCTCAGTGCAGCAGGGCCAGATATTCCAAAATGAGTAAAAAGCAAGTCATGTTGATGCTTAACGACAGTTTTTCCTTTTGGATTTAAGACAGATAATTCGACTTCGCGCAGGCTAATACCTTGCAAGGTTTTCTCTCGGATAAAGTTTTCATGAGAAATCAAAGCAGATTCGGTTGCATAAAGTGGCGTAATGGTGTGGCCGGCAGCTTTTGCAAAGCGATAACCGTCGCCAGTTGAACCTGTTGAAGGATATGTTTTGCCACCGGTTGACAAAATCACGGCAGGTGCAAAATAGCTGTCATTTTCAGTCTGAACACCAGAAATGGCACCATTTTCAATGATTAAATCCGTTACAGTCGTTTGGGGATAATAATGAACGCCCAGGCTCAAACACTTGTTAAACAAAGCGGCGACAATGGTTTTTGACTTGTCAGTTGTCGGAAAAAGTCGGCCGTGGTCTTCCTCTTTGAGTGGCACATCATTGTTTTCAAAGAAAGAAATGATATCTTGATTAGAAAATTGTGAAAATGCACTGTACAAAAAACGGCCATTTCCTGGAACATTAGAAATAATCTCATCAACAGAGCGACTATTGGTCACATTACAGCGTCCGCCACCAGTCATCAAGAGTTTTTTTCCAACTTTTTTATTTTTGTCAATTAAGGCAACAGATTTGCCAGTTTCAGCAGCAGAAACGGCTGCCATCATTCCTGAAGGCCCACTGCCTACGACGATTACATCAAATTTATTCATGATAAAATTATAACATCTTTAGAACAAACATTCCCAAAAACAAGCTGTTTTTCGGAAAATTGAATTCAGGAGCTGTGGATTTTGATATAATTAAATCATGATTGAACTAAATGATGATATTTTAAGGCGTGTGATTAAAAAACGGCGGGCGCATTCTCATAAATCGGATTATGGGAAGCTTTTGCTGGTAGGCGGAAATGAACAATTTGGTGGTGCCATTATTTTGGCTGCTTCTGCAGCGGTGTATGCAGGAAGTGGCTTGACAACGGTCGCTTGCGATCTGCACAATCGCTCAGCACTTCATGCTCGCTTACCGGAAGCAATGGTGATTGACGCTCATTCGGACTTGAAGGCAGCTGTTTTGGCAGCAGACGTGGTTGTGATTGGTTGTGGACTAGGTTTATCTGAGGAAAGCCTAGAAATTTTTAAGGAAATTCTTAAGCA
Organism: Lactococcus sp. dk101; assembly: GCF_009601055.1. Taxonomy (GTDB): domain Bacteria; phylum Bacillota; class Bacilli; order Lactobacillales; family Streptococcaceae; genus Lactococcus. The sequence goes on along the minus strand of NZ_WITI01000007.1, from coordinate 34,075 downwards.
AATCACAGAAAATCAATTTCTTGTGATTGATGGCTCAGCCATCAGTCTTTTCGCAAGGTATGGGCTTGAACTTCCATTTCCAGAACGAACGGTCTTTACGCCTCATGAGATGGAACTTCAACGCTTGTCAGGACTTGAGATTGGTGGTCAAAATGAAGCAGCTGTTCAAGCATTTGCCAATCAAATCGGCTTATCTGTTGACTGTTGGCACGCCAGCTCAAGCAACGGGCGGAATGGGCGATACGCTGGCAGGTCTCATCGGTGCATTTATCGGACAATTTTCTAGTACTTTGCCAGAAGCAGTTGCTGCGGCAGTTTATCTTCATTCTGCAATCGCGCACCAACTGGCACAGGATGCCTATGTTGTTTTGCCAAGTCAAATCATTTCAGAAATTCCAAAATGGATGAAAAGGCATGAAGAAGCGTAATTCTGTTTGATTTGAGACTTTTTTGATAAAATACCTGTACGGGATGAATTTGTTCACGGAAGAAATGGAGAAAAATGAATTCACGACAGAACAAAACAAAGAAAAAATCACATGTGATGAGAAAAGTACTTATCACCATCGTTTCAATCATTGTCCTACTGGCAATTGTCGCTGGTGTCGGACTGATGATTGAGCGAAACATTGTCAAAAATGAAACGAATAAATTGGTACAATCCATCAAAACAGAAGCATCGAGTTCAAGTGCAGTAGCTTCAAGCTCCAGCACATCATCCGCTGGAACGGCTTCGTCAACGGGACAAGCTGTTGCAGCCAAAACGCCTGAACAAGTCGCAGAAAAAATGAATAGCTATGCGGCTACCATTAAAGCTAAAGCTGGTGCTTATGTTGATAGCGCAGTGGCGACAGTAAGTGGCTCAACGGTGACTTATACCATCAAATCAAGCAAGCTGAATAGTTTGACTGCCAATGCATTGGTTGCAGCAAATGGCGACTCTATTCAGTCTCTTGCCGACCAAGCCCTTACGTCCATGTCTGAAAGTGGGACAGAAAATCCAAAAGTTGTCATCAATTTGACAAACGGCTCAGGAAACATTGTCAAAAGCTTAACTTACACCAAATAAAAGCCTGTCAGCACTGACAGATGATTTCATGAAAATAAAATAAGAAAAGAGTTCAAGTAAAAAATGAAAAGCATTGATTTAATTCAAACTGCAATGAAGAAAGCTGAAAAGATACGGCCAAAAGTTGGCGGATTTCCTTATTTGTCAGCTTGTCTGCATGAAGTAGGCGTGACAAAAAACGAATGGATTTTGCCTGCTGGGCAAAGCACTTATTGGACATCGGAAGGCGTCTTGACCATGTTAAATCAAGGTTTAATCAGTCAACCCACTGACGTTCCAAGCTTTGATGAAGCAGAATTAAAACGGATTTTGAAAATTGACCAAAATGGAGAAAGCAGTTTTCCAGAATTCCTAATGGGCTGCTGGAAGGCCGGAATTGTTCGCTATGTGGTTGATTTTGAAGTACGAAAAGTTTCATATTATGGAACAAATGATGAAGTTTATGCTGAAAGCTACCCTGAAATCAATGTAAATTTATAATAAAACTGTCAGCTTTGACAGTTTTTTTCTTGGGATTTTTTTTAGAAAAAGTGCTATAATGTCAAATGCTATTAAAGATAGATATGAAACTACACAATATAGTTTGAGGTTTCTAAAGAAGGTAAAATGTTAAATATTGGACGTCATTATTTACAGCCTTGGCCGGTATTCTGGGCGCTGTTTTTCTTGGTTATTCAAGTGATGACAAATCTATGGTTGCCCAGTATCACAGCTGACATTATCAATAAAGGCATTGCGCAGCAAGAAATGTCTTACATCTGGAAGATGGGAGCGGTCATGCTTCTCATTGCTCTCGCCAGTTGGATTTCTGCATTGGTAAATGTTTATTTTGCATCAAAACAATCGCAACGTTTGGGAAGAAATTTACGGCAGGACGTTTTTAAGAAAGTCATGCTAATGGACGACTTGTCCTTTGCCGATTTTGGTGATTCGACTTTGATTACACGAACGACAAATGATGTGACACAGTTGCAAAACGTCTTTCAAACCATGCTGCGAATGATGCTAATGGCACCGATGATGTTGATTGGTTCGATTTTTATGGCATGGCATTTGAGCCAAAATCTGATGCTTGTTTTTGCAGTCAGTTTACCTTTGTTGACTCTTGCAGTAGTCATCAATATGGCAATTGCCATTCCTCGTTTTCGTGTCATGCAAACGCTGGTTGATAAAATCAATCTGGTTTTTCAGCAAGGATTGACAGGTGTTCGTGTCATTCGTGCTTTCAATCGAGATGATTTTGAGCAGGAAAAATTCGATGCAGCCAATCGAGATCTGACACAGACCAGTCGGATTGTCTTGACGACTGTTGCAATGCTTATGCCAATTATGACTGTTATCTTATCGTTTACGAATTTGGGAATCGTTTGGTTTGGAGCTAAATTGATTGGACAAGGAATGATGCCCATGGGGAACTTAGTCGCATTCTTGACTTATGCCAGCCAAATTTTGATGAGTTTCATGCAGTTATCAGCTGTGGCAGTGATGGTTCCTCGTGCGCAGGTTTCTGCGATTCGTGTATGCGAAGTGCTGGGTAGAGAAGAAAAAATGTCAAACCCAGGCGCATTGCCCAAAAATGAAATAAGCGCAACTGGCTCGGCATTGGCCTTTGAACAGGTTACTTACAAATTTGATCAAGCGGAACGACTAGCGCTGTCAGCACTGACATTTGAGGTTGAAGCCGGTCAAACGCTAGCAATTATTGGAGGAACGGGGGCAGGTAAAACAACGCTCGTCCAATTGATGGGACGCTTTATGGATGTGACAACTGGGCGCATTTTGCTGAATGGAGTAGATATTCGTCAGTTGACTCTTCATGAACTTTATGACCGAATATCGATTGCTCAGCAAAAAGCAGTTTTGTTTTCAGGAACGGTCCAGTCTAACCTCTATTTTGGTAAACCGGATGCTACTGATGAGGAAATGTGGCAAGCCCTTGAAATTGCTCAAGCAGCCGATTTCGTTCGTCAACAGGGAGGCTTGAAAATGTCTGTTGAACAAAATGGAGCCAATTTTTCGGGAGGTCAACGGCAACGCCTGTCTATCGCACGAAGTTTGATTAAGCCTGCACAAATTTATCTCTTTGATGACTCATTTTCGGCCCTTGATTTTGCGACAGATGCAAAATTACGGCAAGCCATTTCTGCTTCGAAAGCCCACCAAAATGCGATTAAAATTATTATGGCACAACGTATTGCTACAGTCATGAATGCTGACAAGATTTTAGTTTTAGAAAATGGACAGGTCAGCGGTTTTGGTAGTCATGCTGAATTGTCCAAAACTTGCCTTCATTATCAAGAAATATTGCGTTCACAACTTTCTGACCAAGACTTGCAAAAAATGGGACTTGACAGCCCAGATAGAGTGTTGAAAGGAGGGCAAAACTGATGATGAGAAATGGTGGTAACTATCTCAATCGATCTGGCAATGGTGCAGCTTCAAGGTGGGGGAAAAAGGCAAAAAGAGCTGAAAACTTCTGGCCAACGCTCATTCGCTTGTTTAAATATATGCGTCGTGATTTCTGGGGGGTTATTTTTTCACTAATTATTGCGAGTATATCAGTCATTTTATCCGTTCAGGCGCCAAAAATACTCGGGAATGCGACGACTGTCGTATTTGATGGCATCATCAGTGCTTACAAAACACATCAGGGCATTCGAATTGATATGGCGAAAGTCGCTTCGATTTTGTCAGTGGTGGCAGTCATTTATGTGATTAGTTTTGTGTCAGGTGTCTTGCAGCAAAGCATTATGACACGTATTTCACAGCGGACGGTCTATGCTTTGAGGCGCGAATTTAAAGAAAAAATGCGGAAATTGCCAGTTTCATATTATGATGGTCACAATAATGGAGACATCATGAGTCGTATGATTAATGATATGGACAATATTTCGGGGACGCTCAATCAAACACTCATTCAATTGGTCACCTCTGTTTTACAGTTTGTTGGAACCATTTATTTTATGTTGACGATTAGTTGGCAACTGGCTTTGGTTGCCTTTGTAACAGTACCATTGGCTTTTATGACGGTACGTATTGTAGCGCCTCTTTCACAGCGTTTCTTTGCCGAACAACAACGCCATCTTGGCCTCCTTAACAATCAAATTGAGGAAAATTATGCAGGACATTCAATTATTAAAACGTTTAACCATGAAGAAGAGATGCTAGCACGTTTTAAGCAGAAAAATGAAGAATTCTATCAGGCAGCATGGAAAGCACAGGTGGTTTCAACATTGATATATCCAACCATGCGCTTTATCAATAATTTGGATTATCTGGCGATGGCTGTTGTCGGAGGCTTAAAAGTCATCTCTGGCACAATCAATCTTGGAGATGTTCAAGCCATGCTCCAATATACCAATCAATTTTCGCAGCCTATCACGAATATTTCTAACATGCTAAATACCATTCAAGCAACGGTGGCCTCAGCGGAACGTATTTTTGATTTGCTCGATGAAGAAGAAATGCCACTCTTTCCAGAAGAGGCTTCTGTCAGTACTGACAAAGGGACTTCAGACCTTATTCGCTTTGACAAATTAGCTTTTCAATATTTGCCATCGCAACCGCTGATGCAAGATTTTTCGCTGGCAGTAAAATCAGGAGAAATGATTGCTATTGTAGGGACAACAGGTGCGGGAAAAACAACCCTAATCAATTTATTAGAGCGCTTTTATGAGCCAAGTTCAGGACACATATTTTTGGATGGGCAAAACATTCAAAGTTTCTCAAGAGAAAAATTGCGTTCAAAAATGGCGATGGTCTTGCAGGAAACCTGGCTTTTTAGTGGGAGTATTCGTGATAATCTCCGCTATGGCAGACTTGACGCGACAGATGAAGAACTTGTCAGTGCTGCCAAAATGGCATTCGCAGATGAATTTATTCAAACATTGCCACAAGGTTATGACACTTTGCTTAATGAAGAGGCCAGCAATATTTCACAAGGTCAGCGACAACTTTTGACGATTGCTCGGGCTTTTGTCGCCAATCCTGAAATTTTGATTTTGGATGAAGCAACCAGCTCGGTTGACACACGGACAGAGAAGCACATTCAAGAAGCGATGAATCGGCTTTTGATTGGGCGAACCAGTTTCGTCGTGGCTCATCGATTGTCAACCATTCGTGAGGCAGATCAAATCATTGTCATGAATCAAGGAAATATCGTTGAAAAGGGAAATCATGAAAAATTCCTTTCTCAAAGTGGACTGTATGCTCATCTTTATAATTCTCAGTTTGCAAAATAAAAAACTTATCCTTAGATAAGTTTTTTATTTAAATCAAATGATGTTTGACCAAGAAATCATGAGCCACTGTGGCTGCGGATTTTTGTTCGACATTGACTTGATAGTTCATTTCAATCATCTCTTGGTCTGTGATTTTGCCAGCCAACTGGTTCAAGATTGTCTCTAACTGTGGATATTTTTTGAGTAATTTTTCAGACATCAAGGGTGCTGCTTGATAAGGTGGGAAAAGTTTTTTATCATCTTTTAAGACTTTCAAGTTGTATTGCTTGATCTGGCTGTCTGTCGAATAAACTTGAGCAATCTGAACAGCATTGCTGTTTAAAGCGCTATAAATCAGGCTGGTCTGCATGGTTTTAACATTGAAATTCAAGCCATATTTACTTTGAAGTCCCAAATAACCATCTTTTCGATTGGCAAATTCGAGGTCAAATCCTGCAAGTGGGTGATTGAGCGTGCTCAAATCAGAAATGTTTTCCAGTTGATTTTCCTTTGCAGTGCTTGATTTGACAGCCAGTGCATAGGTATCTTGAAAGGCCATTGGTTTTAGATAAATGAAATCGTCCAATTTTTTGATGTCATCGCGTGCATTTTCATAGACGGTCCCAGGATTGGTTGATGTGGTCGTTTTCTTTGAAAATGTGGTCAAAATGGTACCTGTATATTCAGGATAAAGGTCGATTTTGTCAGTTTTTAGCGCATTGTAACAAAAAGTTGTATCGCCAAAATTGGACTTCAAATTGACACGAATATCACTTTTTTTCTCAATCAATTCTTTGTACATATTGATAATGATGGTCGGCTCAGAACCAAGTTTGCCACCAATCGTGATTTCAGGGTGTGTGCTTGATTGAGGTTGATAATAAGAACCAGCCAAAAGTATTAAACCAATGAAAAAGCTCATCAAAATCGTGCGAAGTTTGGCTTTTTCCAGCCAATGTAAAAGCGTTGAGAACAAAATGGCAAGAATGGCTGATGAAATGGCACCAATGAGAATGAGGCTAATGTCATTTGAGTTAATACCAAGAATAATAAAATTACCAAGACCACCTGCACCAATGAGTGCTGCAAGCGTAGCTGTTCCGATAATCATGACAGCACTGGTTCGGATACCCGCAATGATAAATGGCATGGCGAGCGCCAGTTCAAACTTCATCAAACGCTCACGTCGGTTCATACCAAATGCAGTCGCAGCCTCAATCAAAGACGGATTGATTTGTTGCAGTCCCGTATAAGTATTTTGGATAATCGGAAACAAACCATAAACGACCAATGCGACGATAGCAGGTGGTGCACCAATTCCGAGAAAAGGAATGAGCAAGCCAAGCAATGCCAAAGATGGAATGGTCTGAAAAATGCCTGTGATTTGCAGTTGTTTACGTGAAATCGGATCCAGCGCTGAAAAAGGTTCGTCCATCAAAATAATTTTTGGATTGGCCGCAATGGCCCGCAAAATACCAATTCTTTGAGCCTCACCACCAGAGAGTTCGTGTGGATAACGCATGAGATATTTTTCGGCAGACAATCCAACCAAAGGCAGAAGTTCCTCGACGCGCGCTTTGATTTTGTCAGCTTTCCAGCCTTTCATTTGTGGGATAAGTCCGACATTTTCAAGAATTGTCATATTTGGAAAAAGGGCAATATCTTGTAAAACATAGCCAATCTGAAGGCGAAGCTCGCGCAAATCCATCTCCCTAATGTCTTGCCCATCAATCTCAATGTGACCAGATGTCGGCTCAATCAGCCGATTAATCATCTTGAGCAGGGTTGTTTTTCCACCACCACTACTGCCGGCAAGCACGAAAAATTCCCGACTTTCAATCTGAAAATTGACCTCGGATAAAACGGCCTGATTTTGATATTCTTTTCGTATTTCTCTAAATGTAATTGTCATACTCAAATTTTATCATTATTTTGCCATTTTGGGCAGTACAATTTGATAAAAATAATCTGCTGTTTTACAGTTCAAAACTGTGCTATAATTATCATTACAAAAGGTCATTTTCAATTTTTGGAAAGGAGACACATGTTTAAGAGAAAGCAGAAAAAAGAAGTGCTGTCACCAATGACAGTTGATAAGGCTGACGATTTTGATCAATTTTTTACGGAAGTGACGCAAAAAATGCCGAAAAAGTCAGCGTCAATCTTGAAAAAATCGCTGGCAAGTTTGAAGCAAGAGGCAGAAAAAAATCTGACGGTTGTTGGAAGCAAGCTAGATCACTATTTTGACCCCTTACTTGAAAATGTAGCGCCAGAAGTGAGGAAAAAAGCGCATCAAACCATACATTCGGCTACCTTAATGGCAGCAATCGTTACTTTGTCGCCAATTCCTTTAACTGACTCTGCTATGCTGGTGCCTATCCAAGTGGTCATGATGAGCCGTTTGCACAAAATATTTGGAGCCAAATGGAGCGAAGGTATGGCATGGAGCCTGGCAAAAGAGACATTTTTGATGACATTTGTCCGTGAAATCCCCGGAAATTTGATGAAAATAATTCCTTTTTTTGGAACGGCGGCTGGAACAGTGGCAAATCTGACGGTTTCGGTGGCAATAACAGAAACTTTAGGCTGGATTACTGTCAACATGCTCAACAAAGGCGAAGATGTCTTAAGTAACAAGAAAAATGTCAATCAACAAGTCAAAAAAATGCTTCAATTGATGCAACTTTCAACCCATTTTAAGCTCAAATAATAAGTAAACAAAGGACATTCTAGTTTTAGAATGTTTTTTTTGTAAAAAAAATAAAAAAAGGGCTTGACATGGAACGAGTTCCACAGTTTACAATGAAGTCATAAAAATAAAAGACAAATCTTAAAGGAGATTGACATGACAATTAAACATATTTTTACAGACCTTGATGGCACATTATTGGACGCACGTGGGAATCTTCCTGAACAAAATGTTTGGGCGATTTATTACAGTCAACTTCCAGTAAGTCTGGTTTCAGCACGTAGCCCTTTGGAAATGCTACCTTTGATTGAGCAACTCAATGTTTCAGGCCCTCAGATTGCTTATAATGGTAATCTGACCTTCCAAAAAAATGAATATGGCATTGAAGTCTTAGACCAACATACTATTGCTTGTGAAACGGTCACAAGTATTATTGACTTGATTTCGACTGAATTTCCCCAAGTCAGCTTGAGCTGGTACAGCCTTTCGCATTGGTATGCGGCAAAACAAGACAAAGGAATTTTCATTCAAAAATCGTTGACTCATTTGACACCGACTTTTAAACCATTCAACGGTCAATCTGAAATTTACAAAATAATGATGATGGTTTTTGATCCCACTCAGATGGAAGAAATCAAGGAAAGACTGGCGGAACTCAATTTTTCAGGGATTTCGGTCAAACAATCGGGTGCTTGGTATTTGGAAGTTACCTCGGATCATTACAGTAAATCAGACGCAATTTCCACGATTTTGAAAACATCAGACCTACAAAATGATGAAGTAGCGGCGATTGGGGATGGGGAAAATGATATTCCAATGCTTCAAATGGTTGGCCTTCCGATTGTGGTCGAAAATGCAAATCAGCAGGTCAAAAAATATGCTAAAATGGTCGTAGGGAAAAATACTGATTCTGGCGTTGCCCAAGCCATTTCGGCAATCCATGATTTAAACCAAGCAAGTGCTAGCTAATCCACGAATGGACGTTGGAGAATGCTGAATTGGCTTTGCTTTTCTATGAACATCAAGCATGAGGACTGGATTTTCACTTGATGAGCTGGCGACTTAATGAATAGGAGTTTGCATGACATCACTTTCAGATCTGTCAAAGCTGACAGGTTATTCTAAATCGACGGTATCACGTGCCATATCAGGAAATGGTTACGTATCGCCGGAAGCAAAACAAAAGATTTTAGACTGCGCGGATTCGCTGGATTATGCCACAAATGCAATTGCACAAGATTTGGCAAAAGGAACCAATCACAATATCGGATTGATTGTACCGCATATCAAACACCCTTTTTTCAAACAAATTTTGGAAGGCGTGTTGGAAAAAAGTTTTGACAGTGGCTACAAAATAGTGATTTTGCCGTCCGATTATGATGAAAATTTAGAGTTGAAATACCTTGAACAATTTCGCAAAAAAGCCTTTGAAGCATTGATTTTTACGTCGGTTCAAATCAGCGAAGAAAAAATAAGACCCTATCAAAAATATGGGCCGATTGTTCTTTGTCATAAACCGCAGAGCAGTCAAATTTCTGCCATTTACACGCAAAGAGAACTGGGCTATGAAAAAGCATTTGGTTGGCTGAAAACTCAAAATGTAAAGACCGTTGGCTTTTTGTTGGCGCGTGAAAAAAGCCCAACAACATCGGTAACGGTCAGAGCTTACGAAAAAGTTTTTGGTCAAAAAGTGACAGAGCAACAGATAATGACAGGGGCTGTCTCTGACGAGGATGGTTATCGTTTGGCAGATAAAATGCGCAGTTTTGATGCTGTGTTTGCCAATTCTGATAATATTGCTGCGGGTGTTTGGCAGTGGTTTGACGAGAAAAAAATACCCAAGCCAATCATTGTTGGACAGGAAAAACTTCTCTCAGGTCGCTTGCTTGATTTGCCAACCGTTGACAATCATTATCTCCAACTGGGTAGAGAAGCTTTTAGTTTAGCAATCTCAAAAGAAATGAAGCAAATTCCGATTGAGTCAGATTTTATTGTCAGAGCTGACAGAAATAAATAAAACAAAAAAATCCCAAAATTAACTTTTGGGATTTTTGGTTGATTATTATTTGGCTTTTGCTGTCTCGTAGGTATCTTCAGAGGGTTTTTTGAACCACAGGTATGATCCGTAAATGGCATTGATAAACATTAAGATTTGCAGGATAAACATGCCAAAGGCTGCGTCGCCTTGCAACTGCCAGTTGTTGTACCAGATGACGATATTGATGGCATTTATCAAAAACCAAGCCAGCCATTGACTTCGATAGCCAAAGGTCATCAATAATTGACCAATGATAGCAAGTGGCAAAAGCGTTGCATCTAAAAAGATTTGTTGACCATTAAGATGAGAAGAAGTGGCAAGAACGACTAGATAAATCACCACAAATCCAAGTAGCGCAATCAAAGCCATCTTGAGACTGATTTTTCGCGGAGCCACTTCCTTAGTTTCCGTCTTATCCAATGATTTTTTCCAAGCATAAATCCCTACAAACTGCATCACAACATAATAAGTTTGGCTGAAAACATCGCCAAACAACTGAGATTGAATGGCAACGACAAGCCAAAATATGGCACTCACTGTTCCCCAAGCATAATTTGTAATGCGTCCGCGATTGACAAGAATAAGATTGACGATTGTTAAACAGCCAACGATGAGTGATAAATTACTCATCAAATCATAGGCTGAAGTCAAAAAGTATGCGATAAATTGGACAGCTAAGAGGAAAAAAAGTAAAAGATTATCTTTCAAAGTCATCGTTGTCAACTCTTTAAAGATTTCTTTTGGATTGAAGACTTCCTTCATTCCTGAAATAAAAATAGTGAGATCAAAATTGTTTGTGTTTTTCATAAAAGTTCGCTTTCTAGGACAATCTTGAGATTGTCTGGGGTTTATTGTTCCTCTAAGAGTGTGCTGACAGCCTTGCAAGCATGTAGGTAGCGCTGATAAAATCCGTCGTACTCGTCTTTTCCTTTGTCGTCAAGAATGACAACCTTATCTGAAAAGCCGTAAGCACTGATGATTTCCATCAAGGCGTGATGATAAGCGTCAGTCGAGTTGGCCCAGTCCATATTTCTAAAGCCGTCATCGACATAGGTTGTGATTGGTGGGATAATGAAAATCAAGTCAAATTTTTCTCTCTTAATCATCATGTCAAATAAGGAATGAAGTTCGGCATTGTCCGTTTCGGATAAATAAAGTTGTGCATAAGCCTTGGTAACCATAACATCGGTATCGAAAAAAGTGAGTCCATTGTTGGAAGGATTGATAACCTCTTGATAATTTGCACTCCATTGGCCCAAAATAAATTCGGCATAATCAGAAGCTCTTAATTCATCATCATTGACATTGTTTTGTTCTTCATAAGTTCGGGCGAATTCTTCTGAAAATGGAGCATTGAATGTTCTAGCCAAACGCTTTACTAAGGTAGATTTTCCGGTGGAAGCAGACCCAGCAATCAAGATTTTCTTTGTGAAATGTCGCCTGAAAACACGACTGATTGAATTCCAATGTTGGAGTGGAGCTTCGCGAATGTCAGTCGCTGTGATTGGAAGTTCTTCACGATTTTGTAATTCGATTTCAAAATTTTCGGGCAAGCGTTTTTGCAGTTCAGAGACATATTCTTTTTCACCCACATATACTTTGTAGTGATGCGGCTGTTCTCCTTTAAGATTGTCCTCGATGACGGTTGTTAGCCGCTTTGTCCATTGCTCCCAACCTTTTGGCAAGCGAGGTAAATCAGTCTCATCAAGAATGTCAATCCGAAGATTTAATTCATCATTGAATGTTTCTCGAAGATAGCGAAAACGTTTGTCCAGTGGCAAGCCGATTTGGTCGCCACGGTCATCCAGATAGCCAGAAACGATAAGTACCACGCTATCATTTTCCATCAATGCTTTATAGATTATTTTTTGATGACCGAGGTGGAGGGGAGCGAAAGTTCCAAAGACAACACCAATCCTACTTCCAGTTAATTTTTCTTTATTCAAATTCGCCGTTTGCATTTTTGTCTCCTTTTTCATTAAAATTACAACGTATCTTTATTGAATTAGATATATTATATCTTTAATAAAAATATTTGTCAACAAGAAGATACTTTTTTGCTAAAAAAAAGACCATCGCTAAACGATGCTCTTTTTAGAGTTTATTTTTCGTTTTGTACAAAACTAAAGAGTGCTTTGGGGCGGCCAGCGGATTGTTCATTGACCGTCATTTGTCCTACTTTTTCAAAAATTTTCAGCCGCTTTACATAAGTGGTAACAATATTTGAAGTATTGTATTTTTCGTTGAATTTACAATCAAAGTAGTAGAATAAGTTGCGCAGTTGATTGCTCGTAAATGTTGGTCCTAGAACCTGAGCAATATCGGCATTAAAACTGAGCGAAGACCTAATCCGCTCAAAAGTTGTTTTGATAATTTCTGAATGGTCAAAGGCAAAATCTGTTTCCAAATCAATGCGTTGTCCAGACTCGGTTATAAAATAGAGCCTGTCAGCCGCAGAACCTACTGGCATAACAGTGACCCATTCGCAACTGGCAGCATCGTCATTAGCTTGTGGACTAACGAATGGATATAAGAAAGTCGTATGTGCAATGGTAATTGTCCAGCCTCTTGGATCACGATAAGGTGTAGAAAAGGCTCCAATTTGCCACATTTGATTTTCATTTTGAATGTTTACCGTTGTTTCCTCAAAGGTCTCTCTTTTAGCAGCTTCTTTGGCGTCTTCATTGGGATTGATAAAGCCACCGGGTAATGCATATCTGTTTTTGTAGGGATTAGCGGCCCGTTTGATTAAAAGCATTTTTAAACACTCATCGCTTTTGTCAAAGGCAAAAATGACGTTATCAATCGTTACAGAAGGCTTTTCATAATGGGGCAAGTCCTGCTTTTGATACCATTCAAGAAATTCAGACTCATCTGCTTGTCGTTCGTAGTAAAGTTTATCTTTCATTTTTTTCTCCAGCTTTAATATAAATATACCGTATCTTTAATGATATTTCAAAATATTTTATCACTAGAAAAAATAGAGAGGCATTTAAAACCTGTAAAATCAAGAACTGTCAGTACTGACAGTCTTTTTTATTTTTTAAATCCATTTTCTAAAGTTTCAATGACGGTTAAAATTTGGTCATCGCTGACAAGTTTTGGTTTGCCATTGATGACAGACTCGTAAACAGCATCATAGACGCGTGCGTAATCGCCTGTAACTGACGGGATATGTTTCACAATCCGATCGCCATTGCCGTTGTAGTAAGTCAATGTGCCAAAATCAGCGGCTGTATCAAGTCCAAAACCTTCTGTTCCAGGCATGATACCAACTTTTAAATCATTTTCTTGTTGGTCAACGTCCATTTTGACAAAAGTACCGCGCGTTCCGTAAACAATCCATTTTGGATGTGGAAGTGCCGCAAGTTCAGTTGCAGCAACAGTAGCGCGGAGATTAGGATAAAGCAAGTTGACTGAGAAGTAATCATCAACTGCATTTGCGTCGCGTGCTGAACGAATGTCATATTGTACATCAGTTGGTTTACCAAAAAGTGAAACCATTTGGTCAACCATGTGAACCCCATGACCATACCAAGCGCCGTCAAAATCAGTTCCTTTGGCAGCATCATTTGGACGGAAGTGATCCATGTTGACAGTGATGTCAACGAGGTCGCCCAAATAACCAGCTTCAATTACTTTTTTAACTGTCAAAAAGTCGCTGTCAAAGCGGCGATTTTGAAATGGCATGAAAAAGAGTCCCTTTTCATTGGCAAGGTCAATCAATTCTTGAGCTTGTTGACGCGTTTCAACCAAAGGCTTATCGCACAAGACATTTTTTCCGCCCAGAAGCAGTTGTTTCGCAGTTTCATAATGCGCCATGGCAGGTGTTACAATGACCGCCAAATCAATCGTTTTGTCAGTAATGATATCATTGATGTCGGTTGAAAAAATCGTTCCAGTTGCTTCAAGTGCTGCTTGATCGGCAGGTCTTTTGCCTAATGTACGATTGACAACGCGAGCAATCTTAATGTTTTCACGCGTTTTGACATAAGGAATGTGATAGCTGTTGGTTGATTTTCCAAAGCCAACGTAGGCAATATTCATTTGTTTCATTTTTTCTTTCCTTCCATTTTTTTACGGAGGGCAGCAATTTTTGCTTGCGTTGCATTTCTTGTGTTAATGCCTTTTCCGCCTTCAGTAGAATTTTTTTCGTGAAATTTTTGTGCGACCGATTGGCCTTTCGGATCGAGTTGATATTTCCCCATTGTTTCTCATTTCTATTTGATATTAAATTTAAATCACTTTTCTTTGGTAAGGGTCTGTTGAAATGCCTTGCGCAAGAATTTTTTTAGCCCATTCTTTTGCACCAAAAACACTGTGATTTTTGTAATTTCCACATTCTTTTTCGGCAACACCTGGAACATCTTTCCAGTCAAAAGAATCAGCAGCAATGGCTTCAAGTGAAGACTTGATAACGCTCGCCATTTCATCGCTTGAATGTTCTCCCCACATAATCATGTGGAAACCAGTTTGGCAACCAAATGGCGAGAAGTCAATCATGCCATCGATACGGTCACGAATGAGACTAGCCATGCTGTGTTCAATCGTATGAAGTGCTGCCATTCCAATAGCATCTGCATTGGGTTGAACAAAACGAACATCAAAATTTGTAATCACGTCGCCTTTAGGCCCTTTTTCAGCACCGATTAAACGAACGTAAGGGGCAAGCACTGCCGTGTGGTCAAGTTGAAAACTTTCTACTTCTGCCATGATTTTCCTCCATGAATTCGTAAATGAGAAAAGACTCATTTATGAGATGATTTATATTTGAATTAGAAATAAATATTATTTCTAATATTATTCTATTCTATTTTACCATTTTTAAAGCGAAATCTTTTTTTATTCACATTTAAAAGTGGTAAAATGGACTTATCAAAATGTGAAGGAGAAAGAAGATGACTTTAACTGATACTTATACCCTCAATAATGGGGTGAAAATTCCACAAGTTGGTTTTGGAACTTGGCAATCAAAAGATGGAGACGAAGCATACAATGCTGTAAAAGTCGCACTCGAAGCTGGCTACCGTCATATCGATACTGCCGCTGTCTATGGCAATGAAGTTTCGGTTGGTCAAGCGATTGCGGATTCTGGAATTCCACGCGATGAATTGTTCATTACGACAAAACTTTGGGGCGTTGGAACGACTGAAGATGCGGCAAAAGCGCTAGATGACTCTCTCCAAAAACTTGGTCTTGACTATGTGGATCTTTATCTGATTCATTGGCCAAATCCAAAAGCATTTCGTCCAGATTTTGAAAGTCGAAACGCGGCTGTTTGGAAAGCAATGGAAGCTGCTCTTGAAGCAGGAAAAACACGTGCCATTGGTGTCTCAAACTTCCACCGTCATCACTTGGACAAATTGTTGAAAACAGCAAAAGTTGTGCCAGCAGTCAATCAAATCATGGTTAACCCAAGTGACCAACAAAGAGAAATTGTCTCATATGATGTCAAACACAATATTTTGACAGAGGCATACAGTCCTCTTGGTACAGGGCGTATTTTTGAAATTGAAGAACTTAAAGCACTTGCTGAAAAATACAATAAAACTGTTGCCCAAGTCGTGCTTCGTTGGTCATTGCACAAAGGTTATTTGCCACTTCCTAAGTCAGTTACACCAGAGCGTATCATCGAAAATACACAACTTTTCGACTTCAAACTCTCTGTGGAAGACATCGCCTTTATCGATGGACTTCATGGCAAAGCAGGACTTGCAAGCAATCCAGATGAAGTTGATTTCTAATATGACAAATAAAAAATGGCGTGCCTACACGTCGTTTTTTTAGTTGTCGTATTTTTCAATAATGGCTGTGGCGAAATCATTTTGGTAACTGATTGAGTCATACAAAACAAAAAATTATCAAATGAGAAAAAAATGAACAACTTTCATGTTATAATTAAAAAAATCACAGAAAGGTTAGAAGATGAAAAAAATACTTCTCGTTATTGATTTCCAAAATGATTTTATTGACGGCAGTTTGGGGACAAAAGAGGCACAGGCCATCATTGGAAATGTTGTCAAAAAGATTGAAAGCTATGAGGAAAAAAATCGATTTGCAACGCAAGATACGCATTTTGAGGATTATCTTTCAACTCAAGAAGGAAAAAATCTTCCAGTTTTGCACTGTCAAAAAGGCACTTTTGGTTGGGAAATCCGCAAGGAAGCACAGCTTGGATTTGCCAAAATTTTTGAAAAAAATAGCTTTGGTTCAATCGAACTCGCTCAATTTGTAAAAGCACAAGATGTTGATGAGGTTGAACTTATCGGGATTTGCACAGATATTTGTGTGGTTTCTAATGCTTTACTTATTAAGGCATTTGCACCAGAGGTAAAAATTAAGGTTGATGTTTCTTGTTGTGCGGGCGTAACTCCAGAAAGTCATCTGGCGGCGATTGAAACCATGAAATCTTGCCAAATCGAAATGATAAATGAATGAGAAAAAAACTGCACATGTGCAGTTTTTTTATTTGACTCTTAGATATTGACCAACTAAAATTAAATCACTTGAAAGATGGTTCCAAGATTTGATTTGTTGGACGCTGACTTTGTTGGTTTGAGCAAGTTTCCAAAGGGAGTCTCCAGAGACGACTTTATGAATTTTTGTGCTGCTGGTGCTGGTTTTAGAAGTCGTTGAATTGGTGGTTGTCGTCTTAGCAGTGGTTTGATTGTTTGTTGTGGTCGTTGTTTTGGCGACAATCAATTTTTGGCCAACGAGGATAAGGTCGCTTTTGAGATTATTCCAAGATTTGAGTTGGCTGACAGAAGTTTTGTATTTGGCTGCCAGTCCTGACAAGGTGTTGCCAGAAACGACTTTGACGGTTGTAGTCTTAGTAGAAGTCGTTGTTTTCGTGCTTGAGGCTGTCGAATTGCTTGTTTTTGATGCCGTATTTGTTGATGCTGTGCTTGTTGTTGTCGTTGCATAAAGATTAAGCTTTTGCCCGACGAAAATCGTATCTTTTGTAAGTTTGTTCCAGCTTTTGATTTGTTGAACAGTGACATTATTTTTCTGGCTGATGCCCCACAAAGTGTCGCCTGATTTGACAGTATAAGTCTTGCTTTGCGTAGTTGTGGCTGTATTGGAAACCGTTGATGTCGTAGTGTTGCTCGTGCTGGTGCTTGCGCTTGCGCCATCAAAACGGGTCAAATTATATTGAGAAATCAGTGTGTTGAGTGATTGTCCATAAATTGGTGACGTTGCATATTTTCCAGTCAATGCAGCTGTTGCTTGCTGGTATGTCGCAGCATTTGCTCGCCAAGCCGCACGGTAGAAATAACCTGACCCGAAATTAGTTGTTTTTAATACGCGGGCATTATCTTGAAAGCTTTCTTTGTGAGATGGATACTGACGGAATGGCATTTTTTTAGTGACATATTTGCCATTGATGTATTCTTGGGTTGTGAGCGAGATACTCTTGCCTTGATAGCTTCCTTGAATGCCAAATAAGTTGTAATAAGGCGCTTTTGAGAGCGAACTTTGCCCCCAGTTACTCTCCAAAATGGCTTGAGCAATCATGACGGACGGATACAAGCCATTGGCATCAGCGACAGGCTTTGCCGACGCTGCAATCGTTTCGATAAAATTTTGTTGGCTGGTCGTTGTCGCAGCTTCCGCTTTAGGCGCATGAAAATCCAATAAAATTTCGGCAGTCGTTGTCAAAGTACCTGCTAAAAGGACAGTACTGACAGCTTTTGATGTGGGTTTATAAAAATTGTAATTTTTCTTTTTTAAATGTTGGTTTTTTTTCTTAATCCGTGATTGAGGCATGCCGTGTCCTTTCTGACTGAAACTACTCACTCTGAATTTTATTTGATAGATAAACATATTCTAACATAGATAAGACAACAATTTCAATTTAATTTTAAATTATTTATAATTTAGCATAATATTACTATTTATAGACTAATATTTATATTGAACGCTAAACATATTTTGGTTTGATTTTTTATTAAAATTTGATATAATTAAAACACTCAAGGGAGTAGCGGGAAGCAAGTAAGCTTCTTATGATACCGTCAATACAGCGTAAGCTCGGTATCGTATTAAACAGCGAGACTTGTGGCATTGTGCTACGGGTCTCTTTTTTTAGCATAATGACTGCTTATTTATATCTAGGTTGATTATTGGAGGAACCATTTTGCCAGAAGAACAGAAGAAAACTCAAAACATCAAAGCTTTTCATCAGATGCCAATGCCAGACATCTATGATGAATTCGTCAGTACTGACGATGGCTTGTCAAGTGAACAAGCACAAAAACGCTTGTCAGATTACGGCAGAAATGAATTGTCAGCGGGCAAAAAGAAATCACTTCTGGTCAAGTTTGCTGAACAATTTAAAGACTTAATGATTATCATTTTGATTATCGCGGCGATTTTGTCAGTAGTGACAAGTGGTGGTCATGATATTTCAGATGCGATTATCATCATGGCTGTTGTTGTCATCAATGCGATTTTTGGTGTTTACCAAGAAGGAAAAGCTGAAGCAGCGATTGAAGCCTTGAAAGACATGAGTTCGCCAGCAGCTCGCGTAAAACGTGATGGTCACGTGCTTGAGATTGATAGTAAAGAACTTGTGCCAGGCGATATTGTCTTGCTTGAAGCGGGCGATGTTGTCCCAGCTGATATGCGCCTTATTGAGTCTGCCAGCTTGAAAATCGAAGAAGCAGCCTTGACAGGAGAATCTGTTCCTGTTGAAAAAGACGCGCGCAATCTTGTCAGTGCTGACAGCGGAATTGGTGACCGAATTAACATGGCCTATCAGAATGCCAACGTAACTTATGGTCGCGGAACAGGGATTGTCGTTGCTACGGGAATGTACACCGAGGTCGGTAAAATTGCGAAAATGATTGAACTGGCTGATGAAACAGAAACGCCTTTGAAACGCAATTTAAATCGTCTGTCTAAAGTTCTGACATGGGCTATTTTGGGGATTGCCTTAATCACTTTCTTAGTTCATATCTTACGCCTTGATACCATCACACAAGAGGGTGTTTTGCAAGGCTTGATGACCTCTGTTGCGCTTGCCGTTGCTGCCATACCAGAAGGATTACCTGCGATTGTAACCATCGTGCTTGCGATTGGTACACAGGTGCTTGCCAAACGAAACTCAATCGTGCGTAAACTTCCAGCGGTTGAAACACTGGGTTCAACCGAAATCATTGCTTCTGATAAAACAGGAACATTGACCATGAACAAGATGACGGTTGAAAAACTTTTGACCAACGGTAAACTTGTTGATGCCAGTGAAAACATCAGTCTTGACGACATGACACTAAGAGTCATGAACTTTGCCAATGATACAAAAATTTCGCAAGAAGGTGAGCTGATTGGTGACCCTACAGAGACCGCTTTGGTCAAATTTGGACAAGATAAAGCCTTCAATCTTTCGTCAGAGCTGACAGAAAATCCACGTGTGGCTGAACTGCCATTTGACAGTGATCGTAAGCTCATGTCAACCATTCATCAACTTGCTGATGGTCAATTTTTCGTTGCGGTCAAAGGTGCGCCAGATCAATTGCTCAAACGGGTATCAAAAAAATTAGTCAATGACGAAATCACACCATTGACGATTGAAGATAAAGAAAATATTTTAGCTGAAAATCATGCGTTGGCTCATGAAGCGTTGCGAGTCTTGATGATGGCTTATAAATATATTGATGTCATTCCTGATGAATTGACCAGTGAAGATTTAGAAAATGATTTAATTTTTGCTGGTTTGGTCGGTATGATTGACCCAGAACGTCCGGAAGCTGCCGAAGCAGTACGTGTTGCTAAAGAGGCAGGAATCCGTCCAATCATGATTACGGGTGACCATCAAGATACTGCTGAAGCCATTGCCAAACGTTTGGGAATTATCAGTGCTGACGATAGCGAAGGACACGTCCTGACAGGTGCTCAACTGAATGAACTCTCTGATGATGATTTCCAAAAACAAGTGGAACAATATTCTGTTTATGCGCGTGTATCGCCTGAACATAAGGTGCGTATCGTAAAAGCATGGCAAAATGAAAACAAAGTCGTTGCGATGACAGGGGATGGTGTCAATGACGCACCAGCCCTTAAACAAGCAGATATTGGTATCGGAATGGGAATTACTGGAACGGAAGTTTCAAAAGGTGCATCAGATATGGTGCTTGCCGATGATAATTTCGCAACCATAATTGTTGCCGTTGAAGAAGGCCGTAAAGTCTTTGCCAATATTCAAAAAACCATTCAATATCTTTTGTCAGCAAATACAGCCGAAGTTTTGACCATTTTCATTGCTACTTTAGCAGGTTGGGACGTTATGTTACCTGTTCAGTTGCTCTGGATCAATCTGGTAACAGATACTTTCCCAGCGATTGCGCTTGGTGTAGAGCCAAATGAACCAGGAGCCATGCAAGAAAAACCGCGTGGTAAAAATGCCAGCTTCTTTAGCGGTGGTGTCTTGTCATCAACCGTTTATCAAGGTGTAGTTCAAGCTGCATTGACGCTCGGAATTTATGGCTTAGCGATTGCATTCCCAGCACATCCGGGAAATTATGACATGATCCATCAAGATGCCTTGACCATGTCTTTTGCAACACTTGGTTTAATCCAACTCTTCCATGCATTCAACGTCAAATCACTTCATCAATCGATTTTCAAAGTTGGTGTCTTCAAATCTAAGACTTTCAACTTGTCAATCTTGGTTTCCTTTGTCTTGCTTGCCGCAGTTATCATGGTGCCAGGACTCAACAGTATTTTCCATGTTTCACATCTTGATTTCTATCAATGGGCAATGGTGCTTGCCGCATCGGTTTCAGTTGTCATCATTGTTGAAATCGTGAAAGCAATCCAACGTTTAGTTGCAAAAAAGTAATGAAAATTAAATAATATTTTTTCATGACACGAACCGCTCAAGCTATTGAGCGGTTTTTTTGAGTCCTTTTACGGTAATTGTACTTGAATCTTACATTTTTTACGGAAACTATATCTTGTGTTAAAATAAATAAATTTTAAAAAAATGTACTAGATATGGTGTACAAAAAGATAATAATTTGGTAGAATAAGATTGATTAAAAAATCACAAGTATTTTAGAAGTAACAACGAAAAACTTTTTGGAGGAACTGAAAAATGAAACTATGGACAGCAAATTTGGATTTAGATGAGCGGACGATGAACGTCATAAAACGTGACGGACGCTCGGTAAAATTTGATGAGGATAAAATTTTTCAGGCGCTAAAAAAAGCTTCCGACAAAATTACCAGTTGGAATGATACACAGGAAGAACGCATTGAAGCCGTGACAGATCGGGTCATTTCAGAAATCTTCAATCGTTTCCATGAAAATGTCAAAATCTATGAAATTCAAAATATTGTTGAGCATGAATTATTAGAGGCAGATGAGATTGGACTTGCCGAAGAATATGTTCGTTATCGGACAAAACGTGATTTTGACCGCAAAAAAGCAACGGACATCAATTTTACGATTGAAAAACTGATCAATCGTGACAGTACCGTCGTCAACGAAAATGCAAATAAAGACAGCAATGTCTTTAATACACAGCGTGATTTGACCGCAGGTGCCGTATCCAAAGCTATAGGACTCAAAATCTTGCCTCCTCATGTCGCAAATGCCCACCAAAAAGGCGAAATCCATTATCATGACTTGGATTATAGCCCTTATACGACCATGGCCAACTGTTGCTTGATTGACTTTAAGAACATGTTTGAAAATGGCTTTAAGCTTGGAAATGCACAGGTGGACAGTCCGAAATCCATTCAGACAGCGACAGCACAAACCAGCCAAATCATTGCCAATGTGGCAAGTTCTCAATACGGTGGTTGCTCATTTGACCGTGCAGATGAGATTTTGGCACCCTATGCCAAATTGAATTATGAAAAGCACATGAGAGACGCTGAAAAATGGATTGACGCACCTGAAAAACGCGTTGATTATGCAAAAGAAAAGACAGTCAAAGATATTTATGATGCCATGCAATCGCTCGAATATGAAATCAATACTTTGTTTACAAGTAATGGACAAACGCCGTTTGTGACAGTTGGCTTTGGCTTGGGACAGGATTGGTATGCGCGTGAAATTCAAAAGGCAATCTTGAACGTCCGCATTAAAGGACTGGGTTCAGACCATAGGACTGCCATTTTTCCTAAGTTAATTTTTACTTTGAAACGTGGACTCAATCTCGAAATCGGCACAGCCAATTATGACATTAAACAACTGGCACTGGAATGTTCAACCAAGCGCATGTATCCAGATATTTTGAGCTATGACAAGATTGTCGAATTAACTGGCTCATTCAAAGCAAGCATGGGCTGCCGGAGCTTTTTACAAGGCTGGAAAGACGCCCAAGGCAACGAAGTCACGGCGGGACGAAATAATCTGGGTGTTGTCACAGTCAATCTGCCTCGGATTGCGTTAGAAGCGGTAGGCGACAAAGCAAAATTCTGGGACATTTTCAACGAACGAATTGGCATTGCCAAAGACGCGCTTGTTTTTCGTGTGGAACGTGCCAAAGAAGCACAACCCAAAAATGCACCGATTTTATTTATGAATGGCGCGCTTGGACGCTTGAGCGAAAATCAATCGGTTGATGAACTTTACAAGAATGAACGTGCAACTGTAAGCCTAGGCTATATCGGGCTTTACGAAGTCGCAACGACTTTTTATGGGCCAACATGGGAAAGCAATCCCGAGGCCAAAGCTTTCACGCTTGAGATTGTCAAAAAGATGCATGAGGACTGTGAAAAGTGGTCAAAAGCATCAGGTTATCATTTCTCAGTATATAGCACGCCGTCTGAGTCGCTGACCGACCGTTTTTGCCGGATGGACAAGGAAAAGTTTGGCTCAATCCCTGACATTACAGAAAAAGATTACTATACCAACTCTTTCCACTATGACATTCGTAAAAATCCGACACCTTTTGAGAAGCTTGACTTTGAAAAGGACTATCCTGTCTATGCCAATGGAGGTTTCATTCATTATTGCGAATATCCGATGATTCAGCAAAATCCAAAGGCTTTAGAAGCAGTCTGGGACTATGCTTATGACCGTGTCGGCTATCTCGGCACCAATGCCCCGATTGACCATTGCTATGCCTGTGGCTTTGAGGGCGACTTTGCGCCAACCGCTAAAGGCTTCAAATGCCCTCAATGTGGCAATCAAGACCCTAAAACCTGCGATGTGGTCAAACGAACCTGCGGTTATCTCGGCAACCCTCAGGCGCGCCCCATGGTGCATGGAAGACACTCCGAAATCACCAGTCGTGTCAAGCACATGGCAGGAGTTGTCGGACATTTGACCAACGGCGAGAATATTGATTCAGTGGCTGTGGATGAGGCCAAGAGTGGGTATTTTGTGGGGTGACCTCTAATATAAAAATGATAAACTAAGGTAAGAATAAAATGAATATTTATCTTGTAAGACATGGACAAGATAGAACAGATGTTCGTGGAGGATGGAGCCAGTTTGGACTAACCGATGAAGGTATTTTACAAGTTAATAACTTGGCTCAATTTATAAAATCAAATACTAAATCACTTGAGATTTCTCGATTTATTTCAAGTGATTTAATGAGAAGTAAAGAAACGGCTGAAATTATTCATCAAATGATTCATTTGAAAATTGAATTTGATGACAATTTCAGAGAGATGAATAACGGAAAATTAGCAGGAATGCTAAATAGTGAAGCAGACAATAAATTTCCAGGTTTATATCGGTCTACTTTAAGTTGGGATGAATCATATCCAATGGGAGAAAGTCCTCATGAATTTCATAATAGAGTAAATAATGCTTGGCTTTTACTAACAGAGCATGCAAAAATATCCCATACTAATATTTTGATTGTTACCCACGGAGGAGTCATTCAAGAAATTCTGATGGCAATGGGGTTTGGTAATTTGACAACACCTGCGGCTAGTTTGATGGCATTTAAATATACGGACCAAGGCTGGGAATTTGAAAATGAATTGTCATATCACGGATAATAATTTTGTTCGTGTAAAATTAAATATGGAGAGCCTAACTTCTAATTTTGAGTTGGTGAAGCTTTCCAATAAGTTGGAGAAATTTGACGCCTTGACCTTCAAGGAATTTTTGGCGGAGCTGAAGAAGGTGAAGGTCAAGCTGTCACTGAAAGAACAGGACGAGTGGGAAGAGTATTTCGACGGCTACAAGGCGGACTTGTCAGAGCTGACAGCGGTCTTGACGGCGACGGATCGAGAGATTGATACGTTGGTTTATGAGTTGTATGGATTGACGGAGGAAGAAATTAGAATTGTGGAGGGAGAATGAATGAGTTATACAGACTACAATATGAATGATTCTTTCGAGGCACTAGTTTATGTAACTGATGAATTAACTGAATTTGATTTTGGAACAACGCTTGATCAGCGAACCGCTATTATTGGTTATTTTAAGTATTCGGCCGAAAAAACGACATTACAACTTCCTTTAATTTTAAAAAAGAATGAAAATGCAGGCGTAGAGGTGGGTTGGAGTAATACGGTTAGAACTAGCAAAGATTTGAAACATTTATATATTAAATCTATCGATGGAGGCTTCAAAGCTGTTTTGGATAAATTTCAGCTTATAGGTACTAGCAATTATGCGGCTATTGGAGACATAGGCAACAGTACATCGACGTATCAAATTTCAAATTTTAGAATGGTAAACCAATTTGAATTAGATGAAGATGTGAAAAAGATTCAGTTAGCTTTTGATTATTTTGATATTTTTGTTGATACCCCGAGATTCAAAGTGATAAGTCGGTGGGAAGAAAAAGAAGATGAAATCACAGTATCTTATCAGAAGAAAAATTATTTACTTGATGATGAAATAATTTGGGAAGATAAAAAAATTAAAGTAAAAGTTTTTACAGGAGCGACAAGTCCAGACTTGTTAGATAGAAAGAGAATAGGCATCTCTTTTACTTATTTTTTGGTTTTTGAGTTTGAAAGTAAAATGAGTAGGGATAAAGTTCAAGAGTTGATTTATATTTTGAAAGATTTATTTTCTGTTTTGATGAGAAAGTACATATTTTTTAATTATGTTTTGCAAAACGATTATTTAGGCCTTGATGCTGAAACAAATAAGGCTGATGATAGAAGAGAAAATCTATTTATTAATCAAGGAAAAAATAAAGCTTACAACCCTGATTTGAAAGCCAGAGAGTTAAAGTTGCATTTGAGAGACTTGGAGTTTTCTAAAATACTTGAAGGATTTGTAAATAATTTGAAATTGCAAAAGCTTGCTAGAGCCTTTGTCTCCACAATGAATGATAATTTATATGTTGAAAATGTAATGACGAGTTTAACAAATGGGCTTGAAACATATTATAAGGGTTCTACTTACCCATCAAATGGGAAACTGATTACAGATTTAAAAAAGAAAATAATCTATGGAATCAGACAATTACCGAATGAGTTGAAAAAATCCATTCAAATAAAAGATGGGGATTACACAGGCCAAGCTACTGACTTTATTGAACAGTTTTCGGAGATAATGAAAGACACCAGAGATAATGTCGTTCACGGAGATAAAGAAAATAGTTTAAACTTAAAGTTTGACGGGGATTTAATAATTTATACGGAAAAATTAAAACTTTATTTCTATGTATTGCTGTTGAGGGAACTAGGTATTGCAGATGAGGTATTGAATGAAAAATTTAATGATGAATTTATTCAGGTCAATAACATAGAGGTTTATTAAACAAAAACATTTAGAATGAGATAATACGCTTCTGAAAGAATATTGAATACATACACTGTGAGAGCTAGCGATGAAGTAGATTACAATTTCAATTTTTTACGTATAAATAGATAGAGGTATATTATTGGAAAAAGAAAACTTAAATTTTCAAATTTATCAGATAGATAATGAATCTGAAATCAATGCATTGATAAAAGATGAGACGATTTGGCTGACTCAAAGATCAATGAGTGACTTGTTTGATGTAGGGCAGCCAGCGATTGCAAAACATTTAAAAAATATCTTTGAAAGTCAGGAATTGCAAGAGTCGGCAGTATATTCCAAAATGGAATATACTGCCACAGATGGAAAGAAATATAAGACGGGATTTTACAATCTTGACGCGATCATTTCTGTCGGCTACCGTGTGAACTCGCAAAAAGCGACGCGTTTTCGTCAATGGGCAACTAAAATCTTGAAAGAATTTATGATTAAAGGTTTTGTGCTCGATGATGAGCGGTTAAAGCAAGGCGAGCGAATTTTTAATCAAGATTATTTTCAAGAATTGCTGGAACGCGTTCGTTCGATTCGTGCGAGTGAGCGGCGTGTTTGGCAGAAAGTGACGGATATTTTTGCAGAAATTTCATCAGATTATGATAAAGACAGCGATGTAACAAAGCGGTTTTACGCCTTAGTTCAAAACAAGTTTCACTACGCGATTACCGGTGAAACGGCAGCTGAAATTATCAAATCTCGCGCTAATCATAAAAATGCAAATATGGGATTGACCACTTGGAAAAATTCTCCGGATGGGCGAATTTTAAAGAGTGATACCGGAATTGCTAAAAATTATCTGGATGAAAAGCAAATCAAGAGTTTGGAACGGAACGTGTCAAGTTATCTGGATTATATCGAGGATTTAATTGAGCGGCGGACGAATTTCACAATGGAAGATTGTGCTCAAAGCATTGATAATTTTTTAGCATTTAGGGAGTATCAAGTTTTGGATGGTTATGGGAAAGTGTCAATGAAAGAGGCAAAATCAGCCGCCAGCCAAGAATACGATGCGTTTAACAAAACACAAAAAATTATCTCAGATTTTGATAAACAAACAAAAAATCTAAAATAGGAAACTTAAATGAACAAACAATCCCTCTGCGCTTTTTACACACACGACTTTGAATATTTCGACCGCACGATTGGCGACAGTCTCTTTTTCTACAACCCGTCAACGCAATGCTTTGAGATGGGAGGGGATAAGGAGGTTTCATATTCACTTGAAATGATAGAAGAAATGAACGACTGGATTTTCCTGTGGATTGACCGAGAATTTGCGGGTGATTTTGAGCCAGCAGATCAGAGCTGTCAGACAAAAGTGATTGAAAAATCAGCACTTCGCAAAACGATAAATAAATTGGAGGAGGGATTTGAAAATGAACAACCCAAAGCCAAATGAATGGCGCGCGGCTGATTTGTCGCAGGGCTACATTGCGGATTATAAGCCGTTCAATTTTGTGGACGGTGAGGGCGTGCGTTGCTCGCTCTATGTGTCGGGCTGTCTCTTTCATTGTGCGGGCTGTTACAATCAAGCGACTTGGTCGTTTCAGTATGGCAAGCCCTATTCGCAAGCGCTGGAAGACCAAATCATGGCAGATTTGGCACAACCTTACGTGCAGGGATTGACCCTCCTTGGTGGTGAGCCTTTCTTGAATACTGGAATTTTATTACCTTTATTAAGCCGTATTCGTCGAGAATTACCTGAGAAGGACATCTGGTCATGGACGGGCTACACTTGGGAAGAATTACAGCTTGAGTCGGAGGTTGTCAGTGCTGACAAGCAGGAAATGTTACGGTTGCTTGATATTTTGGTGGACGGCCGTTTTGAGCTGGCAAAGAAAAATCTGAACCTGCAATTTCGCGGCTCCAGCAATCAGCGGATTATTGATGTGAAAAAATCCTTGAAAGCAGGAAAAGCAGTGATTTGGGACAAACTCAATGACGGAAATGCTGCGGTGGAGCAAATTCATAAAGAAAAGCTGATATGATGAGTTGTCAGCGCTGACCATATTCAAAAATGACAATTCTTATAAAATTTGTTAGAATAAACATGCATAACGATTTATTCTCGAAAATAAGGCTAAGTAAATTCACAGAGAGATGACCGAGTGCCCTTTGCTCTTTTTGCTTCAGCAAATAAGCAAATGGACAACGTAATTCCTCACGGAATAAATTTTAACAGTGATTTATTCTCGAAAATAATTCTAAGTAAGGTCATGGAGAGATGTCCGAGTGGTCGAAGGAGCACGCCTGGAAAGTGTGTAAACGTCACAAGCGTTTCGGGGGTTCGAATCCCCTTCTCTCCTTAATTGTAACAATCTACGATAAGTTACGAGAATTAAAAACCGCATAACAGTGCGGTTTTTAGCATGTTTATTTATTCTAGACTTTTGTTTTGTCTCAAAAAATTTAGGTCAAATTTAGGTCATTTAGGTCAAATTTAGGTCAAATTTAGGTCAAATTTAGGTCAAAAAAATAGCTAAAATTTAGCTATTAATTTTATTGAATACCTCTTTCACCCTATCATCATTTTTCTGTTTTAATTTATCAAGTTGATGCGCATAAACAGAAAGAGTTATGTTTAGATTTTCATGTCCCAGTATTTTAGATATAGAAATTAAATCAATGCCCTGTGAGATTAAATAAGAGGCGTATGTGTGCCTTAGAGAGTGAATATGGATATTTCTACCAACAGCTCGTTTAAGTGCCTTAGAAACGGCCGTATGCGTTATATTGCCAAAGATACGATTATACTTGTCCTTTGGTTGCTCCTTTTTGAATTTTTTTAACAAATTAACTGTTTCTGAGTCGATTGGAATAATTCGAATGGAAGACTTATTTTTTGTTTCCGCAAAATTATGTGTAATAGAGTAATTCCATGTTTTGTTTATATTTAAACTTCCTTTGTCAAAGTCTACATCTTTCCAGGTCAATCCGATACATTCAGCAAATCTCATTCCTGAAACACAAATTAGATAGATAGCCATGTGGCTTTTAATTTGATATTTAGCCTTTGACTGCTCAATTAATTTCAAAAATTCATCTTCTTCTAAAAAACTTTCTTCTATCGGTCTACTCTTTACTTTTGATTTAGCGGTGGCATACTCAGCAAAATTTTGATCTACGAGTTTTTCTCTAACAGCAATTTTCATACTTGCTTTAACGTAATGGTGAAATTGAGTAATTGTTTCTTGAGAATACTTTTTTCCGTAATCATTGAGTAATTCTTGATAGTATGTCGGAGAAATATCTACAACCTTAGCATCGCCAAAATAACGTTCAACTTGCTTTGAAAACATAAGTATTTTTTTGTAAGTAACTACAGTTACAATAGGTTCTTTGTAAATTTCAGCCCACTTCTTAAAAAAATCAGAAAAAATCAATGACTTATCTTCAAAAATCTTTCTGTTAAGCTTCATTTCTTCTTCGAGTGAAGCGTTAGTAGCTTCTTTCTTTGTAGCAAAACCTCCCTTTGATTTAATTCTACTTTTACCAGCTCTATCCTTATAGGATATTCGATATTCCCATACCTTACCTCTTTTTCTAAAGTATGCCATAATGTACCTCTATATAAGATTAGCCACCGTATGGTGGCTATTTTTTATTCATAGTATATTTTTTCAGCAGAACAATTTAATCAAATTCCATATTATCAAGTTCTTCAGTAAAATTATCCAAAACTTCCAGCTCACTTAATTTGTTTAACCATTTTTCAACTTTTGTTTCATGTGCATCTGATGCTTTAGTAGTAACATTTCTTTTGACTGAATCGTACAATTTTTTTATTGATTGGTTCCAAGATTTTTTAATTTCACTTTCAGCTTGAGATTGGGTCAAAGTAACTTTACCATCTCCAGAAATAATTACTGAATTGAGATACTCTTTCATTTTTGCAGTGAAAATATCTTTAGCATTACTATTCTTTTCAACGTAGTCTTTAAATTCATCAATATCCATAAAAAAACTCTCCTATACAATTTCTGGTGTAAACCAATCAACGACTTCACCGACAATATTCCAATATTCACCATCCTCAGGAGGAACTGGAAGAAATCTATCACGATATTTCTCATTAACTGAATGTAAAATTAGTTCTTCTTCGTCAAGAGTAACTTCTTTTACCCAAGAGGTACCATCATAGTCAACGACATAGATACCACCTTGAGGGGTATCGTACGTTTGCTTGATAAGAATAACATCTCCGTCATGAAGTGTAGGCTCCATAGAGTCTCCATCAACAACGGTTGCAAAATCAAATCGTGGTAAATCTGTTCTTAGGGTGTAATAGAGAGATTTTTCATTTTCACCATAATGGAATCCAAATCCAGCAGAAACTTTTTCTACTGTTTCAACGGCAGTTAATTGAGAAGTACGAGATTGGTTACTAATGTCAATTATTTTATTTTTTTCTAATTCTTGTTCATCTAATTGAGCAACAGCAAAATTAAGGACTTTTTCTTGTCTCGTTTTGTTAAGTTGTGAACTTACTCTTAAAATGTGAGGAGTTATAGCGTCTGATTCAATTTTATCTTTTCCGAACATCAATGTTTGGGCAGATACTCCAAGAATATTTTCTAATTCAACCATCTCAAACATTTTAGGATTTCTTTCTCCACTTTCCCACCTAGAAATTGTTGACTTTGTGCGCCCAATTTTGTCAGCTAATGACTGCTGGGAAAGTTTTGCTGACTTTCTGGCTTCTTTCAATCTATCTGCGAATGCTTTATTTTTCATAGTTATATTATATATAAAAAGGGATTAAATTGCAATAGAAAAGTTGACAAAAGCCAACCTAAAAAGTTGACAAATTACAACTTATACTTTATAATTAAATCATACTTAAGAAATACAGAGAACAAACACAGCATTTGCCGAGTAATTCGTAATGTTTCGGACTTGTGCAGGGTGTGGGTACGTTGCGTAAACCCCGTGACGAGTACTTGTTAAAGTAAATAGCCCAAAGGGCAGGAAGGAGAAAAATGGTTAAACATTATATTACAAAATACAGTGATGAAAAAAACACTAGAAAAGCTGTTTCTTGGATACAATTAGATATTTTAGGGAAACATTTCTGCTTTTTTAGTCGTGAAATTGAAATTTAAAAAGAGAATCTTACGATTCTCTCACGACTCACCCTTTTTTAAATTGGGTGTGGTTACAACGTGGGCAAGGTGGTAAAGTATCTGTGCTTTGGTCAAGTGACACATTTTGCCCGCAATTTGTGCAATAGTACTCACCTTTGCCAGGTTTTTCGCCTGTAGAGTGCATATTATTATCTCCTCTCTATTATATTATTAGGGTAGGCATTATTACTAGTAATGCTTGCTCTAATAACATTATAGCACTAGAGGATTAAAAAACAACAAGAATTTGGGAAAGGAGCCATGATGGGAGAGAAAAAAACATATAAACCACTTGATGACCTACTAGAGTCAACTGGCATGAAATACTCGGCTATTGCTGCAAAATCTAATATTGACAAAAGTTATTTGTACAGATTACGAAAAAAGCCTTCAAAATTAGATGTCGAACTAATAAAGAAAATTTCAGATGCAACTGGGATAGATAAGCATAAACTTTTTGAGGTATCATATTTTTTTACATTAAAAGTTGACAAGTTGCAACACAAATCGTTTTCAAAGGAGAATCAATGAAGGAAGAAGATGTATTTACACCGTTGCAGCTAAGAATAATTAATCAAATTGTTTCCGATGCTGTTAGCGGAGTAAAAATAACAGTTAGTGATGAGGAGAACGAATACGTTGGCTGGGAGTGGCTTAAAAACTATACGGGAAGAGGTCGCACTTGGTTAGTAAGAGAGCTCTTGGATAAAAACGATAGTTTGAAAGCTCGTATTGATGAAGCTAAAGGCTCTCCCACAGCTTGGGTTAAATATCCTAAAGGCGGTAGGAATGGCTATAGCTTCAATAAAAATAAAGCAAAAGCTTGGCTGACAAAAAACAGCTGGGTTTCCAAATAACGAAAGGAACACGAAAATGAACGTATTACAAAACGTTGATGGATTTAAAGCAAAAATATATGGTACAGCAGAAAATCCGTTGTTTTTAGCAAAAGATATTGCAGAAATGTTAGAAATTAAAAATAATCGTGACATGCTTAATAATATTGATGATGATGAAAAGCTGATGTCGGTAGTATCTACATCAGGTCAAAATCGAAACATGTGGTTTTTAACTGAAGATGGACTTTATGAAGTTTTAATGCAGTCAAGAAAACAACAAGCAAAACTTTTCAAGAAGAAAGTTAAAGAAACTATGAAAACAATCCGCAAGCACGGAGCGTACATGACTAGCGAAGTCATTGAAAAAACATTGACTAGCCCAGACTTCATCATTCAGCTTGCCACACAGCTCAAAACAGAACAAGAAAAAACAGCGATGTTATCTCAACAAGTCGCTGAAAGTCGCCCAAAGGCTGATTACTATGATCGCATTCTTAAGTCTAAGTCACTCGTAACGATTAGTCAAATTGCTGACGACTACGGCATGACAGCACAGGCACTAAATAAAAAGCTATTTGAACTACAAATTCAACATAAAGTCGGCGGTCAGTGGCTATTATATGCCAAACACAAAAATCACGGATACACGTTTAGCGATACGACAATCCTACCTAACTATAAAAAAGGTGGTGAAAAAGTCGTCATGAACACTAAATGGACTCAAAAAGGACGGATATTCATTTACAACGTGCTTAAGTCTGAAGGTATTCTACCAACTATTGAAAAGAATGATGCAGCTTGAGCTGTTTTAAGGAGAAAAAGATGAACGATAAAGAATTCATTGAAAAATTAACAGCGTGCAGAAATGCAACAAATGAACTCATAGATCAATTGGTAGATGAAGCATTATATGCTTTTCCAACTTACGCTGAAGCGATCAAGGCTGTAAAACAAGGAAAGTTTCTTCTTTGGGGAGATACAGGCGGATTCATCATTGAAGAAGCAGTCAAAAAAATAGAAAAAATCGCAATAAGTAAACCCACTAAAGCTAATAGAAAAAAAGCTAACAAGTGGGGGATAAATTAGTTATTTAGTTCAGATTCAATGGTGTTAACTATGTTTTGGTAAGCAACAACATATTTTTTAGGAATGTTTTCATCTTCGTTAATGATTTCTGCTTCCTCTAAAACAGAAAAAAAGTTTTCAACATTTTCAGGATTATTTAAAATGCAAATTGCCAAATCATGAGCTATTTTTTCATTAGTTTTAGTCATAAAACACCTCCTTTCTATAATCACGGCTACTACCAATAGCCTACAGACATTATAGCACGAGAGAGACATTAAAAAAAATTAGAAAAGGAAACAAGAAAATGAATATTATCGAAGCAACAAAAAAAGCCTTAGACGAAAATAAGGCGATTACAAACGATGATTACAAAGAAAGTGGAGTTATTATTATTCCAACTACCTCAGCTTCGCTTGGCATGGTACTTATGGGAGATAAACCTTACTTTGACAAACAAAAGATGGGTATGAAAAAAAATATCCCGAACCTAGAAGATATTGGAATCCAGGAGGTCAAGATATTTTAAGAGAAGACTGGGAGTTATTTAATTGATATCGAAATTATTAGAAATGTTTTCAGATAGGCAAGTAATATTGATAACTGTTAGGTGTAAACATGAAGAAAAAAAAGAAATACTTGAAAGCTTTAGAATTTTAAAAAATTACAAGGTAAAAGAAGTAGTTGAAGTTGATGATTTAGAGCATCCAGACATTACATGTACAGTTCAAATTCATACAAATATTAATAGGTACTTACTAATTATTTTTGTGTTGTGTTTCGCTGGATATATGATAGACCTGCTAAAAATAGTGTAGTTGAAATTCCAAGGAGCTTATAAAAATTATCACTAGAACTCTCATAGTACGATTTAGTATTGAATGAAATATAAGCGAATGTCAAAGACAAGAATAAAGTGTTGTATCTCGAATTTAAGTATGAAACATATAATTTATACCACCCGCTTGAAAGTTGCATTTGGTAGTTAGGGTTATTGTTATTGTAATTCATTAACCCTATTTCATTCTTCTCGTGTTTTCGCTTGGCTTTAATTTCCAGGTAGAGAATATAATGTTTTGACTTCATTTGAATTATCCAAACAACAAATAGTATCAAAGATATATATCCCGAATACTTTTCCAAAAATGGAAGCATATTTTTAACTAAATTATAAATCATACACACCTCCTTTCTATAATCTAGGCTACTACCAATAGCCTACAGACATTATAGCATGAGAGAGACATTAAAAAACATTAAGAATAGGAAACAAAAATGGAAAAAAATAAAATACAAGTCAACGTAAAA
>NZ_WITI01000006.1 GCF_009601055.1 Lactococcus sp. dk101 | reverse complement strand
AAAACGACTTCGAATGAAGTCGCTCGTATTGAAACTTGGATGAATCACTATCCAAGAAAAATGTTCAAGTATCAGACACCTTTTCAGATGTTACAGGGTGGCTAGATTAAATTTGCAATTTGCCATTCTAAAAAAATATAGTAAAAATAAAAAAATGCCGTGAAACTTGTTCCTGAAGCTAAGACAAAACCAATAAAAAACTATAACGAAGAGACTACTGAAAATTCATAAGAAATGGATCATTTCTTTTTACAACCATTAGGAAAAAATACAGAAAAAACGAAATTAAAACGTCTTTTACTCACGAGTATTGTTGTGTGCAATCTCGATTGATCCCTTTGATTAAATTGTACGGGAAACAGTACTTCATGTCAAAAATACGGTTTGATAATTAGTGAACAAAGCAAAGAAAAAATGCCCTGTCAGAGCTGACAAAAGGCATTTTTACTGGGCTGTCAAAGTTTGCCACTGCACATCGCGTGTCATTCGTGGAATAAAAGCGCGGATTTCATCTTCATTGTAGCCGATCAACAATTTGTTGTTGTCCGTGATGATTGGTGCTTTGAAACACTCTGGATTTTCGTTGATAATGTCCAGCAATTCATCAAATGATTCTGATTCATCAACGAGCGTTCGGATATAGTGCGAATTGGCGGTGTTTGTCCCGCGGTTTTGTGTCTTGAGCTGGGTGACACCTTCGTCAGTCAATGACAAAATGTGAACCAATTCTTTCATCTTCAAATCCTTCAAATGAACCGTTTCAAAGGGAATTTTGTAGGCTTTTAACCATTTCAATGCAGAGCGGCAACTTCCAGAACCAGACTTTACAAAAACTTTAATCATGCTTGTTTCTCCTTTTTAGTGAGGCGTGAGCCTGTTTTGTAATATAAAAATAAATTAGATAATTTATTTGTTATATATATTATAACATAGTAATTTTAATAAACCTTAAAATAATCCAAAATAAACGAAAATAATTGACTTTGGTGAATTTTGTGGTATAATAAATTTATAAATAATTGATATATACCAATTTGCAATAGATTGATAAACAAAGGAGACCACAATGGAACTTATCGTTGTTAAAAGCCAACTCGAAGGCGCAAAAAAATGTTTTGATTTACTGAATGAAGCAATGGTTGGCGGGGCTAAGACGCTTGGCCTTGCAACAGGATCAACACCTGTCGAATTCTACAATCAAGTGGTTAATTCAGGACTTGATTTTACAGACATGACTTCTGTCAACCTTGACGAATATGTCGGACTTGATGGTTCAAACGAACAATCTTACCGTTATTTCATGAACAAACACTTCTTTGAAGAAAAACCTTTCAAAGAAAACTTCTTGCCCAATGGTAAAGCAACAGACCTTGAAGCAGAAGCGAAACATTACGATCAGATTATCGAGACGCATCCTATTGATTGGCAAATCCTTGGTATTGGGCAAAATGGACACATCGGTTTCAATGAACCTGGCACACCTTTTGAAGCAACAACGCACGTGGTTGATTTGACTGAATCAACAATTAAAGCCAATGCACGTTTCTTCGAACACGAAGATGAAGTGCCAAAAAAAGCCATTTCCATGGGACTTGCAAGCATCATGAAATCTAAAAAGATTGTTTTGATGGCTTATGGTGAATCAAAAGCAGAAGCAATCAAAGGCATGATAGAAGGCGAAAAAACAACGGCCCTTCCTGCATCAATTCTACAAGACCATGCACATGTGATTGTCATTGCTGACGAAGCAGCCGCATCACTCTTATCAAAATAATGATGATAAAACAAAAAAACTGAGGTTTTCCTCAGTTTTTTTTATTTTCGTTTTTATTTTTGGCGATAAATACGGTGATTATCTTTGATTTCTTCAATCGAATAATCTGCATCATCAGCAAATTTTGTATTGTGATTAAAGTCGATTTTTTCTTCAAACATGGCTTCGTAAGCTTCAATCGAAAGCTTGACACGGCTGTTTAACAGGGCTTCATGCTCAGTTTTACGCAAATGTTTTTCAAATCCAGGGACAAGAGTGGCAGTGAAAAATTCGGCTACCGTTCCTGAACCGTATGAAAAGAGACCAATTTTATCGCCGGCACTCAACTGCTCAGAGTTTTCAAGTAAAGAAATCAAACTCAAATACAATGAACCAGTATAGAGATTTCCAACGCGACGGTTATAAACAATGCCACTTTCAAATTGTGCCATCAAGTACTTTTGAACAGCTTCTGGCTCAGTTTCTAATTTTGGAAGCAGTGCTTTTTTACCCATTTTTGTATATGGCGTATGGAAAGCAATGGCTGCAAAATCAGCAAAATGCGCATCGTTACGGCGACAGTATTCGTCCCAAACTTGGCTGAAGGCATCAATATAGACAGAATTTGAAAACTTACCATCAACACTTGGATAAGCTTGACCAGTTGGACGCCAAAAATCATAGATGTCTTGGGTCAAGGCCACATTGTCCGCATTTAAGGCTAAGATGGCAGGATGACTACTGATGAGCATGGCAACAGCCCCGCCCCCTTGAGTAGGTTCACCACCAGATTTTAAGCCATATTTTGCAATATCAGTCGCAATGACCAATACTTTGCGATCAGGGTGCAAGGCAACGAAATCATGAGCCAATGAAAGACCTGCAGTAGCTGCATAACAAGCTTCTTTCATCTCTACAGACCGTGCAAACGGCTGAATACCTAAGAGTCCATGAACCACAACAGCACTCGCTTTGGATTCGTCAACACTTGATTCAGTAGCAACAATCACCATATCAACCGCTTTTTTATCTTCTGGGCTAAGAATTTGATCCGCAGCAGAAGTCGCAAAAGTGATAATATCTTGTGTAATCGGATTGACCGCCATCTGATCTTGACCAATTCCGATATGGAATTTGGCAGGATCAACATTTCGCGCAATCGCAAGGTCGGTCATATCAACATAATAATGTGGTACGAAAAAAGCAAGTTTATCAATACCAACAGTAGTTTCAATATTTTTCATAGCCATATTATAACATAAATATGATCAATAAAATGCACACAATCGATTTCGATTTTGTTTCTATTGTAAAACGAATGAAAAACAAATGAGAGATTTAAAAGGATTAAAATAGAATTTTTCTGTTATAATATGAGTGGAAAAGAATTTGAACGTAGAAAGAATAGACATTTTTAATGATGAATGAAACAGTTATTTTAGATAGTTGTCGTACGCCAATGGGCAAGTACAATGGGATTCTGAGTGATTACAGCAGTAGTCAGCTCGCAAGTCAGCTGGCAAAACAGTTGCTTGAAAAAAATCCTGTCGCCAAAGCTGCCGTTGACCAAGTCATTTTTGGTTCTGTTATCACAGCCGGTCAAGGTCAAAACATTGCGCGTCAAATCTCTATCAAAGCTGGACTTCCTGTTGAAGTCCCAGCCATGAGCATCAATGAAGTGTGCGGCTCAGGCATGAAATCAGCCATCTTGGCTAATCAATCCATCTTACTTGGAGAGTCACAAGTGGCTCTTGTAGGTGGCGTTGAAATCATGTCTAAAACGCCGAATGTCAGCACTGACAAGAATAATCAAGAACTGTCAGCCATGACTAAAGACGGCCTTCTAGATGCTTTTTCTGAACAACTGATGGGCAATACAGTTGAAGTGATTGCCAATCAGTATGGCATTACCCGAGAAGCCATGGACGCATTTGCCTATGCTTCACATCAAAAGGCGCTTCAAGCCAGAGCAGCTGGAAAATTTGACGCAGAAATCGTCAGCATTGACCAAGCAGTTGAGGACCAATGCCCACGGCCAGATACATCGCTTGAAAAATTGTCCACTTTAAGAACAGTTTATCAAGAAAACGGAAAACTTACCGCAGGAAATTCATCTCCTGTCAGTGATGGCGCAAGTGCCATTTTACTGGCTTCAAGTGAATTTGCTGCTCAAAATAATTTAGCTGTCTTGTCAATTATGAAAGCAACAGCAGAAGTTGGTGTAGAACCAGAAAACATGGGAATTTCACCAATTAAAGCCATCAACAAATTACTTAAAAAAGTGAACTTATCTGTTGATGACATTGATTTATTTGAAATCAATGAAGCATTTGCAGCGTCAAGCCTTGTCATTGAACAAGAACTTGGTCTTTCAAGTGATAAAGTCAATATTTATGGTGGCGCGATTGCCCTTGGACACCCGCTCGGAAGTACTGGAGCGCGCATGCTTGGAACTCTGAGTCATCAGCTCAATCAAGAAAACAAACGTTACGGCGTTGCCAGCCTCTGTATCGGTGGCGGTCTCGGACTAGCTGTTTTACTTGAAAATCCAAATGTAATATAAGGAGAAAGCCCAGAATTCTGGGCATTTTTTAAAAAATGGAAAAAAAATTCTATCAAATGACAGCCAAAGAGCGAATGGCAACACTCCAGATTTCTGAGGAAAGCCGTGAGACGCTCAAGAATATGGCACTTGATCCTCTTGTTGCAGACAATCTCATCGAAAATCAAATCAGCGAATTTGAAATTCCAATGGGAATTGCCCAAAACTTTGTCATCAATGACCAAAGCTATCTAGTGCCAATGGCGACAGAAGAACCGTCAGTCATTGCTGCTGCTAGCAATGGTGCGAAAATGGCTCAAAATTTTCATGCGGTGATTACAGAGCGACTCATGCGTGGGCAAATTGTCTTTTATGACGTGGAAAATCCGTCAGCGCTGACAGCCTTTATTGGACAGCAAGAAGCGGCTATTTTTGAAGCTGCAGCATCAAGTTACCCTTCAATCATCAAACGTGGTGGCGGTTTACGCAAACTTTCCACACGTGTTTTTGAGGAGGGATTTGTCTCTGTTGATTTTCAGATTGATGTCAAAGATGCCATGGGTGCCAATATTGTCAATGCCATTTTAGAAGGGGTAACGGCTTTATTTCACGACTGGTTGCCAGAGGCAAATATTTTATTTAGTATCCTGAGCAATTATGCGACGGAGTCTTTGGTCACGGTCAGCTGTGATATTCCAGTAGCGGGCTTATCTAAAACAGGTAACGGCTTAGAAGTGGCTGAAAAAATTGAAAAAGCATCGCAATTTTCAAAACTTGACCCCTACCGTGCGGCCACACATAATAAGGGCATCATGAATGGGGTTGAAGCAGTTGTGTTGGCAACGGGGAACGACAGTCGTGCCGTCAATGCGGGAGCGCATGCCTACGCCGCCAAATCTGGTCGCTATGAAGGCTTCGCCACATGGACAGTTGAAAATCAAGTGCTTCATGGCCAGTTAACCCTGCCACTTCCTGTAGCAACGGTGGGTGGAGGCACAAAAGTGCTTGCCAAAGCACAAGCCGCTCTTGATATTTTAAAAGTAACCAAAGCAGAAGATCTGGCCAAAATTATTGCAGCAGTTGGACTCGCTCAAAATTTAGCAGCCTTGCGCGCCTTAGTATCGGAAGGCATTCAAAAAGGGCACATGAGTTTGCAAGCCAGAAGTCTTGCCATGTCGATTGGTGCAACGGCAGCCGAATTGCCAGTTTTAACTGAAAAATTACGCCAGTCAAAATTGATGAACCAAGCCATTGCACAAGAATTGCTCAATCAAATTAGAAAACAAGACTAGTTCTTGTTTTTTGTAGAAAAAAGAATACAAAAGCTTGTATTTTGTTTGCAAATCAATTTAAATTGCGTTATGATAAGTTGGAAAAATTCAAATTGATGCCGCCAGTCACTAAATGAAGTGTAAAAAAATTTAGAAAATGGCTTGTATCAGATGACAGAAGGTCAAAAATTGAAAAAGAAATACTTATTCATGACTTTATTATTGACGGCGTTGATTTTTGGACTTGGTGCACCTAAAGCAATGGCTGCAACCATGGATTTCACGATCAATCCGCAAATCCCAAGCAATCAAGCCAATCCTGGCGAAGGTTTTTATGACTTGCTCATGCCGACGCCAGGAAGTCAGGAAAATTTGCAAATTGTCTTTAAAAATGTCAGCAAAAAGACAGTGACGGTTGAAACAGCAGTGGCTTCTGCCACAACAGCCACCTCAGGTGTCGTCCAATACACACCAAATAATATCAAAGCTGACAAAACACTGAAATATGACCTCAAATCACTCGTGCAAATTCCGTCAGAGATTACACTTAGTCCTGACCAAACCAAAATCGTTACGGTCAAGGTAAGTATGCCAAGCGAGAGTTTTCACGGGATTATCGCAGGTGGGCTGACCTTCAAGGAAAAAGGCAACAGTCAATCGACCAGCTCAAATAAAGGCATCATGATTACCAATGCCTATCAGTACATGGTCTCAGTCTTGATGCGCCAATTTCACGACAAGCAAGCGCCTCAACTGGTGCTGAATAATGTGGTTGCAGGCCAAGAAAATGCCCGAAATGTCATCAGCGTCAATCTGGAAAACACTGCAGCTTATTTCTTGAACAACATGAATGTCAATGCGCAAGTCGTTGGCCTCGATAACAGTTCGCTTAAATATAGCTTCAAAAATTCAGCCATGCAAATGGCACCAAACTCAAACTTTAACATGGCCATTCCCGTCAGTTTGCAAGGCGCTCTGACTGCCAATCAATACTCAAAACCGCTCCAAGCTGGAAAATATCGCATGACCATGACAGCTTATGGCCAAGAAGACAGCGCAGGGAGCTACAGCGCTCCTGACACGACAGGAACCACCCAGCACTATGATTATCGTTGGACTTTTACGAAAGATTTCACCATCACACAAGCCCAAGCAGCAGCGCTCAATAAAACGGACATGTCGCTTCCAAAACCCAATTATTTTTGGATTTATGTCATGAATGGCCTGGCAGTTGTTTTAGTTGCAGCATTTGTCACTTTCTTTGTGGTCTCACGCAAGCGTAAAAAAGCACATGCCAACGAAAAAGACCAATTACAAGCCAAGATTGATGCCATGCAAAAAGAATTAGAAGCAAAAAATAAAGATTAGGGCGCAAGTCCACAAAAAAAGGGCGGGAGTCCTTTTTTTGTGGACTTGTCAGAGCTGACAAAAAGGAAAAACAAGCTGTAAGCTCTTACTTTTGTTTGCAAATGTAAATAGTTTGTAAAAAACTTGTTAACAAATGTCAATACAAATAGGTCTAAAACTCTTGACATTTTTCATGAAAGGTTTATAATTGTCAATGCGTCGAACGTAATAAATAGATGACTCCGCACAGTCCGGGCTTAATACACCAGAAATGAATTTTGAAGCCCACGGGAAAGAGGATTAACACCAACACATGAAAAAATCACTTAAAGTAGCTTCACTTTCAACTCTCGCTTTAACCGTATTAGCATTAGGCACAGGCCTTGCAAGTGCAGATACTTTCGCTACACCTGTTACGACAACAACATCAACAGGTAACACAACTCCTGTCAGCTTGACTTTCCAAGCTGGTAACCTTCAACTGACTTCAGCTCCATCATTTGCTACAACTTCAAACTTGAGCATTCTCTCAAACACAACTTCAGAAAACTATACCATTCCTGCAGGTACAACAACACCAACGATTGCTGTTAGCGACTTGACAGGTGGAACAACTGGTTGGACAGTTTCTGCTCAAGCATCAACATTGACAGGTGCAGGTTTGACAACTATCGGTGCTGGCAACTACTTGACATTGAACATGGGTGCATTGACTGCCTCAGGTTCAGCTTCTAAAGTTGCAGCAGCAACATCAGCTACACAACTGACAACTGACGGTGCAACAACTGTTCCCGTTCTTACTGCCAGCGATGACAGCAACCAATCAGTCAGCCAAGCTGTAACATCAGCAACTTTAACAACTGGTGCTGGACAAGTTATAAATGCAGGTCACTACACAGGAACCATCACTTGGACGATTTCAAACGCTGCAGGTACTGTCAAATAAGCTTGATCAGATCATCAGCTGAAAACGAAAAAGCCGAAACGAAAAATGCTCCGAAGAGATTTACAAATGCAATAAAAATTAAAAAAGCGGCCAAATACAATCGGTCGCTTTTTATGAAATAAAGGGGCAGCCTCAAAAAGAAATGCAACAGGCTTGTAATTTATAAACTACTGGACTATAATAAAATGGAATAGAAATTTTTACCGCACTTATTTATCAAGAAAAGAAAAATGAAAAGAAAATTTAGAGAAGGAAGCGCATGAACCAAAACAATCGAAAAAAATGGAAATACGGCATCTTTATTTTCGTCTTATTATTGTTGCCACTTTTAGGACTGGTGAGTCCTTTTTTCCAAAATCAATCGCAAGCCCAAACCCTCTTGTCAGGGAATTTTGGAGGCGTGTCTTATGTTTTGGACGGGACAACAGGACAACTGACCATCAGTCCCAATACAAGCAGTAGTAATTATGCAGCGGGTGTCATTCCGACCAACAGTACGGATAGTCCAACTTACTATCCTTGGGCATACAATAATAATGTCAAGAGCATTGTTTTCACGTCAGGAACGACATATACCTCGCAAGCCAATGCTGATTATCTCTTTGCCAACATGCCAAGCCTAACCAGCATCAGCACCAATAATAGCTTGAACATGGTCTCAACGCCATATGCTTACCACTTGTTTGACGGCGACACAGCACTT
Organism: Lactococcus sp. dk101; assembly: GCF_009601055.1. Taxonomy (GTDB): domain Bacteria; phylum Bacillota; class Bacilli; order Lactobacillales; family Streptococcaceae; genus Lactococcus. The sequence continues at coordinate 103,714 of NZ_WITI01000006.1, read as the reverse complement.
GCTGCAACGCAAGCGGCTAAAACCAGTGGCACCACATCGACTTGTGCCGCAGTAGCAGCACAAGCAGCGACAACAACGACGCCTGCCATAGATGCCGTTCTTGCCAGTACTGGTGTTTCATGGTCAGTTTCAGGAGGCACTATGACTTTAGGCGCTGGAACATTGCCCACCAATACCAATGATGACCCGACCTTCTGGCCTTGGTATGATAATTCTGCTATAACCAAGATTGTGGTCGGCGGAGCAGCAGCAGGAGGCACGGTCTCAACGTCAAATAGCCTCCAAGGCAATCTCTCCATCGGCTATCTGTATGCCAACTTGTCAAATCTTGCAAGTATCCAATCGACAAATGGTGCAAACGACTATTTCAATGGGATTTTGACGGGTTCAACAACAACAACCGAAACCATGAACGACGTCGATAACATCATGATTAACGACACCAATCTGAACTTGAACCCCGTTGTCGGAACCACAGGCTCAACGACTTATACTTCGGCCATGGCATCCATCTCAAACGGCGTCATCACACTAAATGCCGTTGCACAAGCAAATAATGTCACGGATGACCCTACTTTTTACCCTTGGTACGGCGACTCAAACATCACCTCATTTACCACCAATGCCACATGGGTAGCTTCAAACGGTGTGGTCAATGCCAAAGGTGGAACGGCAGGCGGTTCAGGAACCATGGTTTCATGGACAACGGACGCTTCCTTTATGTTCGCCAATCTGCCAAATCTAAGTGTCTTTAACAAATGGATTACGCTTGACCTTTTGACAGGGCCAGCAGATGAAAGCTTCTTACTGGCAAACGACCAAAAATTCACAGGAAATCCGGGCTTAAACTCAAGCTCACTTGCCAATGTCAATGACTATTTTGCCACAGGTAATTCAACAGCTGCAACCATTGCGGGTGGTAATGGTATGATGTACATGCAGTTCAACGTTGTCAATAACGGGGCAAAAAACATGACCATTGCCTTAAACGGCATGATGCAAAATGACGCCCTCATCACGTCATTCTATTCGGCAACCAACTCAACGCCATCAGGGCATGGCTGTGTCCTTGATATGAATAGCATGTTCCAAGGGGACTCAAGTCTTGTTGCGGTCAACTTAGGTGGTGGCTTCTTGCTTGCCACAGGTGCAACATACAACACCATTGTGGCAGGTGCCACAAACCTCATGTCCTTTGTCGGAGTTTCTGGAACCAATACAGACTTTCTTGATGTCATCAACAATGCAATCACAGCTAATGGCGGGACAAACAATAACGGGACTGGTTCTGCAACCATCACCTCAACCGTCGAAGTCAGCGGTACAAAAGGCGCAATCTACACTGGTCAAACCTTCACACCAGGTTCCAATCTCTTGATGGCACAAGATGCCAATGGTGTCACTTACAAATGGCCAAGTAGCAGTTTACTGGTTGCGTACAGTACGACAAGTACTGGGACTTTTTCAACCTTTGAGCCGGGTGGTTCGTCGGCAAGCACGCTTGCTTCAATCTTGCCATCCAGTCTCTTTAACACAACGACAGGGATTGCCAAAGCCACAGGTACCTTATATGTCGAATACCAACTTTCAGTTGGTGGAAGCGTTGTGGCGACCAGTACGGCACAACCTGTAACCATTACTGCCAACCAAGCCAGTCTGCTTGCAACTGCAAGTACGTCTATCTATACCGGCTCGGCCGAGGCAGCTGCCTTTACGCCATTGAGTTTGGTGACAACGGCGACTGACTATGCAGGAACTTCGATTGATGACAGTTCGCACGTCAGCTATACGATTACCAATAGCTCAAGTGTAGCAGTTTCGACTGCGACCATGCTTGCGACGCCAGGTACTTATACCATTAACTATAGCTTGGCAGATACAACGGGTAATCCCATTGTGAGTAGTACAGGGGCGGTTTTGACGGCCAGTGCACAAGTCATCATTAAAAATGATCCAACTTTGACTTATGCCAACAGTCAAAATGCTTCTGTTGTGCTACAAAAAGGGGCAACCTATACGCCACCAACCTTTGCATACACCGGATACAATGGTGAAACGACAGGACTCAATGTTGTCTTGACAGCAACATCAGGCCCGACTGCAAGTCTTGATACTTCAACGACTGGCGTTTATTATTTGACTTATAGCTTAGAAGACGCTTCTGGAAATCTTCTCTATAATAGTGCCGGAAATGCAGTTAATCTGACACAGACCGTCACGATTGACGCGTCAACCATTCAAGCCATCAGTTCAAGTAGTATCGGTGATGCGGATACGAGTTTTGATCCATTGAGTTTGGTCAGTGCTACAGATGTTTCCGGCAATGCAGTAGCAAGTTCAGCCATTAGCTATACTTATAACTTGGTCGGCTCATCGAGTCTGTCAGGAACTCAGGCGGATTTCGCAACCAATTATGCCACATGGTTGGGAAGCTCAGGCACTCAAAGCGGTACGATGACCTTTACTTATAGCTATACAGATACGGCGACAAGTAAGGTCTTGACCGCAACAGCCACCGTTACCGTCTTAAATGACGGCACCTTATTTGAAACGAATAATTCAACGACTGATAATACGCTTGGCCCAGCAACAGCTTCAACATGGAACCCACTTGTTTTGATTTCTAAAATCACAGATACAACTGGCAAGACCGTTTATAGTACAACGGTTGGTTCAGGAACGGTTCCACCAACCAGCTTGTCATCAAACATTAGCTATACGATTTCAGATGCGAAAGGAAATCCTGTAGCTAATGTTGCCACCATGCTCAATCAGTCAGGAACTTACAAAATCACTTATACCTATAAGGATACAGCGTCCAATACTTTGATTGCCACCTCAAATGTGCAAGTTCAAGAAGGCTTATTCTTAAATACAGCACCTTCCTTTAACTTATCCTCGGCTTCGACCACAATTACAGGAACACCAATTACGGTCAATGGCACAGCAAATGGTAATTTGACCATCGTCAATTCGCCTGCCACAAGCAATGGCTGGAGTCTTGATGCAGCACTGTCTTCATTTACTGGGACAGACAGTTCAAACACAGTGTGGACTTTGAGTGGAACAACCTTAAGTTTTAACATTGCCAACAGTCAAACCGTTACGAATGGCCCAACGGTCATCACATCAAATGGGACGTCTAAATCAAGTTTAGCAGGTGATGGAACGTCAAGTACCTTGATTTCCGCACCTGGTAGCACAGGCATTGGCACAAGTACATTCACTGTTTCTTCACCTAGTTTGCTGATTTCAGGAAGTGACCTCTATAATATTGTCCCTGGTGTCAATTATCATGCTACGATTACTTGGACCATTTCCGATTCAGCAACCGTTGTTAATTAAAGGAGGGCGAAATGTCAAGAGCATTTGTTTTAGTTGGTTTTCTGATATTAGTTGTGGTTTATGGATTTTCCATTGCCAAGATGACTTATTATGAGTGTCCCAACTGTTAGGCACATTTTAAACGAAATGCTTGGGATTTACTCAAACCACATTTCTTTGGCAAACGCGAAGAAAGCTGTACACAATGCGGACAAAGAGCCATGATGCTTCGGCATTTTGGAAAAGAATAAAAGTAAATCTTTCGGGATTTATTTTTTTAATCAAAATGTTTACGTTTGTAAACAAAAGGTGTATAATAGAAATAACAAAACAGAAAAAGAAAAAGAGGATTAAAAATGAAAATTGGTGTGATTTCAGCAACAGGAAAACTTGGAAAAATGATTTTTGATGAAGCTGTCAAAAATGGAGATGATGTGACAGCTATCATTCGGGATTCCAAAAAAGCAGAGCAATTTGATGGCAAGGTTATTGTCAAGGACATTTTTGATTTGGAATATGAAGATTTAGCTCCATTTGATGTGATTGTTGATGCTTTTGGGACACATGGCCCAAGTGCCATGCATCTTCATACAGAAGTGATTGAAAAATTGGCCTCAATCCTTGAAAATAAACCCAATCGTTTGATTGTTGTTGGTGGTGCAGGAAGTCTTTATGTCGATCCTGAGCATCGCACGCAATTATTTGAAACGGACGGTTTCCCAGAAGCCTTTAAACCAATGGCCATGGCACAATCAAAAGCACTTGATCTTTTGCGGACTTACGCCTCAGTTAATTGGACATTCATTAGTCCAGCTGCCGATTTCCGATATGATGGAAAGAAAACAGGCAATGTTTTGGTAGCCGGCGAAGAATTTACTTTAAATAGTAAAAAAGAGAGTCAAATTTCTTATATTGATTATGCCGTAGCTCTATTGGAAGAAGCAAAAGCTGGTCGTCATCTCAAAGAAAGAATTTCATTTATCGAAAAATAGGCCTGTCAAGTTTTTTTCTTGACACCTTATACAAATCGTGTTATACTAATAAATGTAAAAATAATTCTAAAGAGGAACATAAACATGTCTGTAAAAATTCGTTTGACTCGTATGGGTTCTAAGAAAAAACCATTCTACCGTATTAACGTTGCTGATTCACGTGCACCACGTGATGGTAAATTCATCGAAACAGTTGGTACTTACAACCCACTTATCGCTGAAAACCAAGTTACTTTGAAAGAAGAACGCGTTATGGAATGGTTGAGCAAAGGTGCTCAACCATCAGATACAGTTCGTAACATCTTGTCTAAAGCTGGTGTTATGAAGAAATTCCACGACCAAAAATTTGGCAAATAATTATTAAAAACCGCTTTTAATGCGGTTTTTTTGAAAAAAACATCATTTGGATTTAACGAAGGTTAAATTAGAGTAGAGGAAAGAAAATGCAAACAGATGTTAAAGATTTAGTCTTGACTATCGTCAAGCCCCTTGTGACACAACCTGATGAGGTTTCACTTGAAATTGTTGATGGCGAAGAATTTGCTGAATACCATTTGAAAGTGGCTGAAACAGATATTGGTCGCATTATTGGCCGTCAAGGTCGTATTATTCAAGCCATTCGTACCGTCGTTTACTTTGTTCCTGTTGAAGGAAAAAAAGTGCGTCTTTTGGTGGATCAATGATAAATAGAGCAGTCCTCTTTTGAGTGCTGTTTTTTTATTGAAAAAAGAAAAAAGCGTCAAAAAAAGTGTTATAATGAGTGAACTAACTTGAGAGGATACCAAATGAAACTACAAGAACAATTCATTAAAGCAAAAGATGGACATGACATTCGCGTTGACATTTTTGAGCCTGAAACACAGGCCAAAGGGATTGTACAGCTGGTGCATGGTTTTGGCGAATATATCGGCCATTATGTGACCGTGATTGATTTTTTTCTTGGGCAGGGTTACATTTGCGTCATGCATGACCAAAGGGGACACGGGGCTTATGCAGCAAAAGATCCAAGTCAAAGAGGCGTTTCTAAAGCTTATGGTCTCTTTTTAGAGGATTTGGCGCGCGTGCGGGATTTGATTGCACAAGATTTTGAGGACTTGCCTGTTTACTTGATGGGACATAGCATGGGGGGCAATATCGTCTTGAATTTTTTGCTTCGTCAAGAAGAAAATCAACAGTCTTATGAAAAAGTGATTGTCGAGTCGCCTTGGCTTGACTTGGCAGAACAACCACCTAAAATGGCTCAAAAAATGGCTGCAATCATAGGAAAACTCAATCCGAAAATCCGTGTGCATGCGGGGCTTCGCGTGGATTTGATTGCGCATGATGTTGATATGGTCAAAAGTGTTGTTGATGATGGTTATTTCCATGATCTGCTTTCTTTGCGTCTTTTTACGCAGATTAAAGAAGCAGGCCAATTTGCCTTGGCGCATGCCCAAAACATTCATGTGCCACTGTTACTGCTCGGTGCTGAAGAAGATGGCATTGTTTCAATAGCAGCCATTCGTCAGTTTGCTGCAACAGCAAACCCCAATATCACTTATCTGGAAATCAAAGGAGGCTATCATGCCTTACATATCGATACCGAAGCGGAAACGACCATGAAAAAGATTTTGGAATTTATCCAAGCTTCAGAAAAAATACAAAAAAATAAGCTAAAATGAGACTAGGACATCTGCTTTAAAAATGATATAATATAGGATATGACTAAATTTTACAATGTGGGAACAATCGTGAACACACAAGGGCTTCAAGGTGAGGTTCGTGTGATGCCAACGACAGATTTTCCTGAAGAACGTTTTGCAAAGAACTCTGAACTTGCTTTGTTCGATACGAAAGACCAAAAAATGCTTGATTTGAGAGTCAAATCAGGAAAAGCTTATAAAAATATGTATCTGGTTAAATTTTTTGGCTATGATCACATCAATGACGTTGAAAAATTGAAAGGAATGAAATTAAAAGTTGCCGAAGAAAAGCTGTCAGCGCTGACAGATGGCGAATTTTATTATCATGAAATTATCGGTTTGGATGTCTATGAAAACGATGTGTTGCTTGGCCAAATTTCTGAAATTTTGCAACCGGGTGCCAATGATGTCTGGGTAGTCAAACGCAAAGGGAAACGTGATTTGCTCTTGCCTTACATTCCACCTGTTATTCTGAAGGTTGATGTGGCTGCAAAACGCGTCGATGTTGATGTAATGGATGGTTTGGACGATGATGCGACAAGTGAGGGTGACGAGGCATGAGAGTAGATATTTTAACCCTCTTCCCTGAAATGTTCGCCCCACTTAACCAATCCATCGTTGGAAAGGCCCAAGAAAAAGGCTTAGTAGAAATTCATACCCATGATTTTCGCGAAAATGCCAGCAATAAGCAAAGACACGTTGATGACATGCCTTACGGTGGCGGTCAAGGCATGCTTTTGATGCCACAACCCATTTTTGATACCATGGATAAATTTCCTCATGAAAATGCACGGGTCTTGCTCATGGACCCTGCAGGTAAGAAATTTGACCAAAAAATGGCAGAAGAACTTTCCAAAGAAGACCAATTGGTCTTTATTTGTGGGCATTATGAAGGCTATGACGAACGCATTAAGTCTGTCATTACTGACGAAGTGTCTTTAGGGGATTTTGTTTTGACAGGCGGAGAAGTGGCAGCCAATGTCATGGTTGATGCAGTCGCACGTCTCATTCCAGGTGTGCTTGGAAAACAAGCCAGCTATGAAGACGACTCTTTTTCAAGTGGCTTGCTTGAGTACCCGCAATACACTCGACCAGAAGATTTTCGTGGCATGAAAGTGCCAGAGGTCTTGATGTCTGGCCATCATGAAAACATCAGAAAGTGGCGCTTGACGGAAAGTTTAAGAAAAACGCTTGAACGCCGTCCAGATTTGCTTGAAAAATACGATGCCAATGAAGAAGAAATAAAAATTTTAAGAGACTTACGTCAATCAAGCAAAGCATCTGATGATGTGGTAGAATGAAGAGGTCTAAGAAATGAAATCTGAGGAAAATGGCATTGAAAGGAATCAAAATTCTCCTTTTTTAAATTATATTTGGGATTTTGATGGTACCCTTTTCAATACGTATCCGACGATGCTCAAAGCATTGAAAATGGCGATGGACAAGCACGACATTCATTATTCAGGAGATTTGGCAGTTTATATCAAGCAATTCTCGATTAAACAATTTGCCGAAAACTATGGCAATCCTGCATTTTTGGAGGATTATCATCAGCTTGAACATGACTTGCAAATGCAGACGCCGCCTGTCTTTTATGCTGAAATACCGCAAATCTTGCAAAATATCGTGGCAGACGGTGGTCAAAACTTTGTTTTGAGCCATCGTGATGCAACAACTTATGACTATTTAGGAAAATGGCAAACTTTATTTACCGAAATTATTACTTCAAAACAACCATTTGCCAGAAAACCTAGCCCAGAAGCATTGCTTTATTTGCTTGAAAAATATCAGTTGGACAAAGCAGTAACAGTCATGGTTGGCGACCGTCCGCTTGATGTTGAAGCAGGAAAAAATGCCGGTATTTCAACACTTTTGTTAGACGAAAACGACTTATTCGGCCAAATTGCCGATATAAAATATAAAAAATGGAGCGAGTGGAAATGACTTTAGTTATTGAACGTGAACAAGAATTTGTGAATCAGTTTCATTATGATGCACGCAACTATGAATGGGAAAAAGAAAATGGCACACCTGAAACATCATTGAATGTGCAATTTCAATTGGTTCCTGTGGAACAATTAGAAAAAGCAAATGACGGTGATACAGGAATTCACACCATTTTGACCTTCATGATTCCTTTGGAAAATATCGTAATTTCAGGCTTTGTTAGCCAATTAAATTACGTACGCGACCGCAAAATTGAAGAACAAGATGAACTTGTTCAAGAAGAAATGACACAGTTGGCTTCACCTCTGTTTGATTTGTTGAAACGCATGGTTTATGAAACAACTGAAGTTGCCTTAGACCAACCCGGAATTCAATTAGAATTCTAATTTATTTTTATTTCATCAGTACTGATGAAAATATACGGAGTTATTATTATTAAATGAAATTAGCCATTATCACAGATACGTCGGCAGAAATTGCTGATAAGTATAAAAAACGTGACGATTTATATGTGCTGGAAATCCCGATTTCGATTGATGGTGTGGATTATCAGCCTTCACAAATTGCAAATGAAAAATGGTTTGATTTGATGAAATCAGCCAAAGATGTACCGAAAACTTCACAGCCTTCTGTCGCAGCGTTGGAAATCTTACTTCACAAGCTTCAAGACGAGGGCTACACTCATGTGCTTGGCATGTTTTTGCCAGCCGGAATTTCAGGCTTTTATGCCAATGCCTTTTATTTACAATCTGAATTTTCAGACATGAAAGTTGAGTTTCCTGAAACTTATATCACTTCAAGCCCATTAGGTTATCTGGTTCAGACTGCCTTTGATGGCCTTGATGCTGGAAAATCTTTTGAACAAATCTTATCTGATTTTAAATTCCAAAGAGATAACGACAATGCTTTCATGTTGGTTGACGATTTGAAATGGTTGGCAAAAGGAGGACGTTTGTCCAATGCTTCAGCTTTTGTTGGGACATTGATGAACATTAAACCTTTGTTGCAATTCTCTGAAGAAGGTGAAGTTGTCGTTTATGACAAAGTTCGGACGACCAAAAAAGCCCTTCAGGCCATGAAAAATCTCTTGATGGAAAAAACAAAAGACGGCGATTATAAGATTTACGTTTTAAATGCTGGAGGAGATCTTGCTCACGCAAAAGAAATGTATGATTTTACATTGGAACAAGGCTTTACAGATGTTGAATACACTAGCTTTGGCCCAGTAATTGCCACTCACCTTGGTGTCGGTGCGATTGCTGTCGCTTTGACCCCAAAAATTAAAGCATAAAGCGATAAACGTTTCATTTGTCATGGGCAAAGAAGCGTTTTTTCTAAAATAAAGGAGAAACAAATGATTAAAGTAATCATTGCGGGTTACCGTGGAAAAATGGGTTCTACTGCTGTAAATATGGTTTTAGAACAAGAAGATTTTGAGTTGGTCGCTTTATTTGATACACGCGCAGACGTGACAGAAGCATTTGGTGTGCCTGTCTTTACTGACAAGAATGAACTTTTAACCGTTGAGAGCGATGTCTGGATTGATTTCACACAACCTGGTGTTGCTTACGAACACACACGTTTTGCACTGGAACACGGCATTCGTCCTGTTGTTGGTACGACTGGTTTTACTGATGAACAAATCAAGACTTTGACAGAAATTTCAAGAAATCAAAAGATTGGTGGCCTGATTGCACCTAATTTTGCATTGGGAGCAGTCTTACTCATGCAATTTTCAAAAGTGGCCGCAAAATATTTCCCAGATGTTGAAATCATTGAATTGCACCATGACCAGAAAAAAGATGCGCCAAGTGGAACGGCTGTTAAGACGGCCGAATTGATGGCAGAAGTCCGTCAAGAAAAACACCAAGGAGCAAGCGATGAGATTGAAAGCATTGCTGGTGCCAGGGGTGCTGATTTTGAAGGCATGCGCATTCATTCTGTCCGCCTGCCCGGTTTGGTTGCACATCAGGAAGTCATTTTTGGCTCAAAAGGAGAAGGCTTGACTCTTCGTCATGACTCTTATGACCGTGTGAGCTTTATGACTGGCGTTGCTTTAGGTGTTCGCCAAGTCATGACCGTGTCTGAGTTGAAATACGGTTTGGAACATTTCTTAGATTTGTAAAAATGAAAATCATCAACAGATGATTTTTTTATTTTGTAAAAAAATTTTAAATGCTTGCAGTTAACCTTGAGACATTCGGCTTGGCGTGGATTTGTGCTATAATAGAAGTTATGAAATTAGAAATGATACCTCAGGAGTTCAAGCAGGCGCTTCCTGTTTTAGAAAAAATAATTGAACACGGGTATGAAGCCTATTTCGTGGGAGGCTCTGTCCGTGATGTCTTGCTCGGACGAGAAATACATGACGTGGATATTGCCACCAGTGCTTACCCAGAAGAAATCAAAGCCATTTTTCCTTATACCATTGACGTGGGCATTGAGCATGGAACGGTCTTGGTTTTAGCTGGAAAAACGGAAGCCGAGCATTATGAAGTGACAACCTTTAGGACAGAAAGTCAATACACAGACTATCGCAGACCAGATCATGTTGACTTTGTCCGTGATTTATCCGAAGATTTGAAAAGAAGAGATTTCACAATCAATGCTTTTGCTTGTGGCATTGACGGAGAAATTGTCGATTGTTTTGATGGCTTGACGGATTTGAAAGAACGTCGCATTCGCGCAGTCGGAAAAGCGCAAGAGCGGTTTAACGAAGATGCACTTCGGATTATGCGTGCCATGCGTTTTGCTGCCAGTCTTGATTTTACGATTGAAGAAGAAACTTTTGTGGCCATGAAATCACACGCGCCACTCTTAAATAAAATCTCGGTCGAGCGTATTTTCATCGAATTTGACAAATTATTGCAAGCCAAATCTTATAAAAAGGGGCTTGAAGCCCTCATTCAATCGGAGGCTTGGAAATATCTGCCCGGATTTGATAAAAGAGGCTTGGAAGCTTTGCTGTCAGAGCTGACAGAAGGCTTTGTCTTTGAAAATTCGGCACAGGCTTGGGCAGCCTTTATGGTACGCATTGACCAGGTGGACGTGGTTCAATTTTTACGGCATTGGAAAGTGCCAAATGATTTTATTAAGGACGTGTCCCTGCTGACAGAAGCCTATCAACTTGACCAATGGACGCTTGAAAGTCTTTATAAATTTGGTTTGAGACGTGCCGAGTTGGTTGATGATTTGAAAATCGCCGAAGGCAAACACATTGATAAAGAGATTGCCAAAAAACTGGATGCCGCCTTACAAATCCATGATAAATTTGAATTGAAAGTCTCAGGAAACGACTTACTTCAAGCCTTTCCTGATGATATCAAACCCGGACCAAAATTAGGTTTCATTTTGAAGGAATTGGAAGTCAAAGTGGTTCGCAATGAATTAGTCAATACGCAAGCTTGTTTATTTGACTACATCAAAAATAATTGTCTGTCTCGCTGAAATAGGCGTCAAACAGCACTATAAATTAAAGGAGTAACTATGAAAATTGAAGACCGCCGCAAAGGCTCATGTACAACAATTTTAGTCGGAAAAAAAGCATCTTTGGATGGATCAACCATCATCGCAAGAAATGACGATGGTCATGAAGCACTTGATCCTCAACGCTTTGTTGTGGTAAGTCCAGAAGAACAACCCCGTCATTATGAAGCTGTTTTGTCAGGACTGACCATTGATTTGCCTGAAAATCCAATGGCATATACTTCAACTCCAAACGCTGTCTTGAAAGATGGCATTTGGCCAGCCGCTGGTATCAATTCAGTAAACGTGGCCATGTCAGCAACAGAAACAATCACGACCAATTCACGTGTTTTGGGACTTGACCCTTATGTTGAAGATGGACTTGGAGAAGAAGACATTGTAACCCTTGTCTTGCCATACATCCATTCAGCTCGTGAAGGTGTTATTCGTCTTGGCGAATTGTTGACGACTTATGGAACGTATGAACCCAATGGGATTGCATTTGCTGACCATGACGAAGTCTGGTGGTTGGAAACCATCGGAGGACATCATTGGGCAGCCGTGCGCATTCCAGATGATGCCTATGTTGTGGCACCAAACCGCATGAATATTGACAGCTTTGACTTTGACAGCGAAGATACTATAGCTTCAAGTGATTTGAAAGCCTTTATCGAAGATAATTTGCTCAATCCAGATGATTTGGGTGGCTATGAAACACATTACAATTTGCGCCATATTTTCGGTTCAGATTCAATCAAAGACTCTGTTTACAATAATCCAAGAACCTGGTACGGTCAAAATGTTTTAGGTCAAAAATCAGATGACCCACAAAACGGTGATTTGCCATTTATCTGCCAAGCAACAAAGAAAATTTCTATCGAAGATGTTAAATTTGTCTTGTCAAGTCATTTTGAAAATACAAAATACGATGTTTACGGCACGACAAATACCAAAGAAGAAGGAAAACTCTTCCGTCCAATCGGGATTAACCGTAACCACAGCGTTCACATTTTGCAAGTAAGAAACAATGTCCCTAAAGCAGCAGCTGGTGTACAATGGCTTGCCTTTGGTGCCAATACTTTTAACCATGTGGTTCCTTTCTACACAAACATTTCAGACACACCTGCAAGCTATCGTGATGCTAAAGCCACATATGACCCAACGAACATGTATTGGTTGAGTGCCACAACAGCCGTTCTTGGAGATACCAACTATAATTTGTTTGTTGACTTGCGTGATACCTATGCTTTAAATACCATGGGTAAATTTAGAAACATCCAAAACACGACTGATAAAGGCCTGTCAGCACTGACAAGTCCAGAAGCAATCACTGCTTATCTGACAGAAGCCAACGAAAAACTGGCAGCTGCAGCAGTTGAAGCACAAAACGAATTACTCGGACGCATGGTTGTTCTCGGTTCAGCAAACATGAACCTCCGCTACGACTTTAACGACTAAACAGTCTCAAAAGATAGAATTTTTCTATCTTTTTTCGTTGCCCTTTTTATGAGGTTTAATTTAATAGCCACTATAGCAATTTGTTGAGATTTTGTTTATAATAGTATCTATAGAATACGCGAAAAAGATAAAGGACGGATATGCTAATTTCAAATAACGAAGGAACAATAAATGCATTTAATATTTGGGTAGAAGGTTCAGGATATGACCGATATAAACTTGTGTCATTGAAAGGAAGTCATTATCTTGTTGACTTTGAAACGCATAAATGGCTTATGACAGCTCCTTGGCTGAAATGGGAATTTTCAGTAAATGCTTTGAAGATAACCGATCAACAATTTAATATGTTGAAATACAAGGAGGAAAACAGAATTAGTGGAGGAAGTTCAGCATTGGCATTAGGCTTTCTCCCATTTACTAAGATAATAACTAAAGAAATAATAGCATTACCTCCAACTAATAATTTCGTTATCCTACTGATGGCTATTGCTTTTCCTTATTTACTAAGATTGGTGCTATCGTCGTTCGAAAGATATCGGATGGCTAAATTTATGAAAGTAAAAAAAATAGCCTATACTGGAAAAATCCTTATTCAGAAATCTGAATGGAATCAGAATTATAGAAAAAACTATATTCCGAGAATGCTTTTTGGGTATGGATTATCCCTGATGACGATATTTATTTATTTCACTTATCCAGTTACAAGTGTATTGATTTTAATTATATTACCTCTCTTGATTTTAATAGTAATTTCCCAGGCGAATTCTAGACCATTTTCTTATATGAAATATTGTTATATAGAAAACGTAAATAATTAGAGGAAAAGCATGTTAACAGAAAGACAGCAAATTTTTTATAATAGAATTTCTGAATTATTAACTTTATCAAGTTCAGCAAAACTTAAAGAAAGGAATGTCCTTTTTTTAGCAAAAAATAATATTGAGATGGGGCAAAGTTTTAAATCAACTATTTATCGAATGAGTACTGATTTGTTAGAGTTATCAACTTATAGCAATTTAAGCCTAGATGTCCAAAAGCTTTTAGATGATTTAATTCAAGTTTATGACATTGAACTGCCTGACAAAGAAACGAAAGAGAAATATATATTAGTTAAGGGGAGAAGTCCATATAGTAGTCATTGGGAAAAAAGAGAGAACTTAAAAAAGAATAACAAAGCAATCCGCTTTAGCAAGGTTGAAATAATCAAAGGAGTTTTAATTTCAATAGTATTAGGAGTACTACTGTTCTCTCCGTTATTAAATAATTTGCAAAAAGTCTTAGGAAGTGTATTGTTTTTTTCACTGCTTTCCTTGATTATATTTTTGATGATGCTTTATTTTATCATACATGGAAGAAGGTTATAACTCAAAACTGGACAATAAAAATCTCAGTAAGGGTAATAAGGAACAACTTGTAAAAAATATTTCAAAAGCCGCTGAATGGCTTAAAAACTAGGAGGGGAAATACGATGAGATTATACATTAAAGGAAACTTCAACAAAAAAAACAGACTTGCATATCGTGACCTTGCGGAAAAAATGTGGTTTGACGAAAAAAATGGGAAAGAGCTTGAAATTTCACATGCTGGAAACGATGAAACCCTACAAGAAGATTATTCATTATCCCTCGCTAATGATAAGTGGTTAAATGATTATCGTTGGAATAAAGTTGGAAAAACGTTAACGGATTTCTCTCAAAAGCATGACCACATTACTATGGAATTTGAGGATACACAAGTTACCGACTATCACTCAAAACGAGAATTTCTCATGATAACAACGGAATTTTTGGAAACACTAACTGTCGATAAACGCGCGATGTATATTATGGCAATAGAAGTCGCAAATGCTGTAAATGGCCCAATTAGTGAAGACGATAAAGAGACATGGCTAGGTACTGAGGCGTTCGAAGGAATGCATGAAAAAACACTATCGCTTACTTATGACGAAGCGAATGAGCTTAGTCTTGTAGAAATTAAAACCATAAAGGCTGTTGACGAGCTTTACTATCAACAATTTGACAACGACTAAATAGTATCAAAGATAGAAGTTTTCTATCTTTTTTTGTTGCCCTTTTTTCTTGGTTGTATTTATGTTAGAATAGAAAGATATGAATTTTTTAAAGCATTAAGGAGCATATTTTGAAAAAATTTAAAGGAAGAATTGCAATTTTAGCGGCTATTTTCTTAGCGACTTTCATGACTTCGGTTGAGGTCACGATTGTTACAACAGCCATGCCAACCATTATTTCTGAGTTACACGGCTTAGAAATTCAAAGTTGGGTATTCTCGGTCTATCTGTTGGTTTCTGCCATCACAACACCGCTTTATGGTAAGCTATCAGATAATATCGGACGTAAGAAAATCTTCATGTTTGGCTTAACCATGTTTATCATCGGATCATTTATGTGTGGTTTCGCCAATAGCATGATGACATTGATTATCTATCGGTTAATTCAAGGAATTGGTGCAGGTGCAGTCATGCCTCTGACTTTCACCATTATTGCTGATTTATTTTCTTATGAAGAACGTGCAAATGTGCTGGCTTTCAATAATACGGCTTGGGCCATTTCGGCTTTGGCAGGGCCATTGCTTGGTGGCTGGATTGTTGACCAACTTAGCTGGCATTGGGTTTTTTTCATCAATGTCCCTCTCGGAATTTTGACCATTTTATTGACGGCTTTTGGATACAAAGATTTGCATGCCAAAGCCAGTAAAATCGATATGGACTGGTCAGGGCTTGCCAGCTTGTCTGTTCTTTTGGTCTCACTTTTGATGATTTTCCAAGTCCTTGGCACGACGCCAATCAACTGGGTTATGGAGGCTGTTTTACTTATAGTATTTATTCTCTCGATATTTTGGTTCATCCATAGTGAGAATAAAGCGGCTGACCCTATTTTCCAGTTTAGTCTCTTTAAAAACCGGACTTTTAGCATTCAAATCTTGGTTTCCCTGTTGCTGTCTGGTGCCTTGATTGCCTATAATATTTACTTTCCGATTTGGTTGCAAGCCATTTATCGGGTACCCGCTTTCTTAGCTGGTTTGACCTTGACGCCAAGTTCGGTCATGTGGATGATTTCAGGTTTCTTTGTTGGCTTTTTGATGCGTAAATTTATTGCCAAATATTTGTTCATGGTCATCACAGGTCTTTTGACCTTGGTTTCACTTCCTTTAATCTTTGTTTCTGTCAATTTCTCTATGGTTTATTTTTATATCATTGCAGGGATTGTCGGTGCATGTATGGGAATTGTTCTGACCATGTCAACATTGATAGCGCAAAATTTGGTTCCGAAAGAAAATATCGGGCTTGCCAGTTCGATGATTGTACTTGGTCGGACACTTGGGCAAGCCATGATGACGGGGATTTTTGGCCTTGCTTTTTCACTTGGTATCAACAGCGGACTTGGAAAACACCCTGAATTGAACTTCCAACAGGTCAATGAATTTATCAGTTCTTCGACCGCAAATGCAGTAGCAGCTCAATTTACGACTGCTTTAAATGCTGTGGTTCTGGAAGCCATTCACCATGTTTTCTTTATTGTGGCAATTCTCTGCGCCTTGACCTTTGTCGTTTGTAGCTTTGAAAAAGTAAAAGCTCAAAATGAACTTTAAAAAAGCCATTTACGCTTTATAAGTAAAGCTTATCCTTGCACACAAGTGCCTTAAGGATAGGCTTTTTATGTTATAATGATAAGAGCTGATAAGAAAAAATTAGAACTGGACAGAAAAAAATGGCAGATTTTATTGCACAAAATTTAACGAAAAGTGTTGGAGAAAAAACGGTTTTTGACGGCATTGATTTTATCATTCATGACCTCGATCGCATTGGACTTATGGGGATCAATGGCACAGGAAAAACAACCTTGCTCAATGTCATTTCGGGGCAGACAGGTTTTGATGGTGATGTGTCACCATTTGAGAAGCCGTCAAATTATAGCATGACATATTTGACACAGGAGCCTGATTTTGATGATGATGCCACTATTTTGGATACGGTGTTAGATGACCATTTGCCTCAAATGCGTGCCATCAAAGCTTACGAAACTATTCTGTCAGAGCTGACAGAAGGCAAGATGCCCCAATTTGAACGTATTCAAGCAGACATGGATCGCTTGGACGCTTGGAATGTGGAAGCAGATGTCAAAACCGTCTTGACCAAACTCAATTTGCCAGATGTCAAAAGCAAAATCGGCTCCTTGTCTGGTGGGCAAAAACGCCGTGTCCAACTGGCTCAAGCCTTGGTTAATCCTTCAGACCTGTTATTGTTGGACGAACCAACCAACCATTTGGACGTTGAAACGATTGCATGGCTGCAAAACTATCTGAAAAATGCCAAGAGAACCGTTTTGTTCGTGACCCATGACCGTTATTTCTTGGATCAAGTAGCGACACGTATTTTTGAGCTGGATCATTCACAATTAAAAGAATACCAAGGCAATTATCAAGATTATATAGCAAAAAAAGCAGAAGATGAGGAACGTGAAGCTGCCAGTTCACACAAGGCAAAACAGCTTTACAAGTCTGAACTGGTCTGGATTAGAAAATCGCCTCAAGCGCGTGGTACCAAGCAACAAGCACGTATTTCACGTTTTGAAGATTTGAAAGACAGCCTTCAAACTGAAAAGGCGCTGGGCGATTTGGACATGAATATTGCCAGTAGCAGACTTGGCAAAAAAGTCATTCATTTCAAAGATGCTAGCTTTAGTTTCCCAGATCGTCCAATTTTTAAAGACTTAGAGCTGATTGTTAAACCGCATGCGCGTATCGGGATTGTCGGCGACAATGGGGTTGGAAAATCAACCTTGCTCAATATCATTGCAGGGGAGTTGAGCTTGTCATCAGGCTTGCTTGAGATTGGTGAAACGGTCAACATTGGTTATTTTAGCCAAGAAGTGCGAGGACTTGACGAAAACAAGCGCATCATCAATTTCCTCGAAGAAGTGGCTGCCGCTGCGCATAATACATCAGGAGAAAACATCTCCGTGGTCAACCTGTTGGAGCAATTTTTATTCCCCCGTAGCACGCATGGCACATTGATTTCAAAACTTTCAGGTGGCGAAAAGAAACGTCTTTATCTTTTGAAAATCTTGCTTTTGCAACCTAACGTTTTACTGTTAGACGAACCAACCAATGACTTGGATATTGCTACATTGACAGTTCTTGAAAACTTCTTGGATCAATTTCCAGGCGCAGTTTTGACCGTCTCCCATGACCGTTATTTCCAAGATAAAGTCTCAAATGAACTTTTAGCCTTTGAAAATGGAACAATCGGTCATTATTTCGGCGCTTACAGCGATTATTTGGCTGTTAAAGCAATGGAGAAAGAAAGTGAAAAGGCGGTCAGCGCTGACAAAACGGTGCAGACTAGCCGGCCAGTCCAAAAAGACGCGACAGGTGCAACAGCCAAAGTCAAGTTGACCTATATGGAAAAGAAAGAATGGGAAACCATCGAGGACAGCATTGCGGAACTCGAAAACCGGATTGAAGAAATCGATACCGAGATGAACGAAAATGGCTCCAATAGTGGTCTTTTATTAGATTTGCAAAAAGAACTCGACCAAATCACCAAAACACTCGAAGAAAAATACGAACGCTGGGAATATTTATCTGAACGTGTATGATATTTTCAGTAGAGTAAAAATATGATGTGAAATTATCGATGATTTTCAATGAAGTGAAAATAAAAAAGTTCTAACTGAGAATAAGCAAAATCCTAGATTTACACAAGAAGAGCTTGCGGAATCAATTAAGTTAATGCGAGATTTTATCAAGAAAATTCAAAATGACCTTTAACGAAAAAATTCCCTACATTATTTCAACTAAGTTTCATGGTACAAATCCAAAATTTTTACGTATCATATAGTGGAGGACTGACAAATGAAAGAAAAACAAGATAATAAGATATTTCAAATCCGAAATTCTACCGCAGATTTTTTAATTTTTGCTAAGGAAAATGGCGTTGATAACATTGAAGTGCGAGTTGAAGATAATAATGTTTGGATGACGACGGAATCTTTAGCAAAATTATACGGTAAAGGGCGTTCAACGATTTCAGAGCACTTAAAAGCAGTTTATGCTGATAATGAGCAAGATGAAAATTCAACTTGTCGGAATTTCCGACAAGTTGCTAGTAATGGTAAAACCTATAATTTTAAATATTATAATTTGGAGGCAATCATTGCAGTTGGCTATCGCGTTAAATCCGATGAAGCTATTCATTTTCGTCAGTGGGCAACACGAGTCTTGAAAGCATATACCACGCAGGGATATTTGTTAGACAAAGAACGACTTAAAAATAATGAAATTTTTGATGAAGATTATTTTGAACATTTGCTGGAAGAAATTCAAGAAATTCGAGCGAGTGAGCGCAGAGTCTATCAAAAAATCACAGATATTTATGCTTTGAGCTTTGATTATTCACCACAGAGTTATCTTGCTCAAAATTTCTTCGCAGTTGTACAGAATAAACTTCATTTTGCGATTGTAGGACAGACTGCGGCAGAAATTATTTTTAATCGTGCGGATTCTGAAAAAGAACATATGGGGCTTGCGACTTGGAGAAATGCACCAAATGGAAAAATTGTAAAATCAGATGTTTCTGTGGCTAAAAACTATCTTTCTCAGCTTGAAATTAAAGATTTGAATGAAATCGTGAGTATGTACTTGGATTATGCCACACGACAAGCACGTCGGAATATTCCGATGAGTATGCAAGATTGGCAAGAAAAATTAGATGCCTTTCTGCTGTTCAACGATGAAGAAGTGCTAAAAAATGCTGGGAAGATTAAAGCAGAGGTCGCAAAATCTTTTGCCGAAAGTGAGTTTGAAAAATTTCGTGTGAGGCAAGATAAAGAATATTTATCTGACTTTGATAAATTATTATTGGATTTTGAGGACTAAAATTTGCTTTTTATAATTCTAGTCCATCAAAAGTGGCTCCACTTAACCAGCCAATGTTATTAAGTTAAAGCTAAAAAATCTCAACACGAAACTTATCGGTTGAGATTTTTCTTTTATTTATCGCTGTTAAGAAATAGTATTGCTTAACTGACGTTTTTCTATTTACAAATGAAATTTGGCTTTCAATTTTTTCATAGCCAAGTAGCGATTGCGGGCTTGGTGCATTGATTTTGCACGTTTGGGATTTTTTTTGAAAAAATCTTGATGATAGGCTTCCGCTGGCCAAAATTTTTCACTGTCCAAAATAGGAACCACGATAGGAGCGTTCCAAATGTTAGAAGCTTCCAGTTTTTCTTTGCTGGCTTGTGCAATCTTACGTTGTTGATCATTGTCCACAAAAATGGTTGGCCGGTAATTGTCTCCACGGTCATAGATTTGACCGTCCATGTCAGTTGGGTCAATCAGTGTCCAATACAGTTCGACCAAGTCTTCATAGGAAATCAAGGCATTATCAAATAAAATCTCAACAGCCTCGGTATGCCCACTGTATTTTCCAGTCACTTGATCATAAGTCGGATCATCAATATGTCCGCCTGTATAGCCGCTGGTAATCGAAATGATGCCCGGTTTTTCCTCAAAAGGTTCAACCATACACCAAAAACACCCGCCTGCAAATATTGCTTTTTCAATCATGTTCGCACCTCTTTCTTTAAGCCATTATATCATGAGACCGCTTTAAAAATGATATAATGAGCTCATGGAAAAATGGGATAAGACAGAACTTTTAAATGAACTGTACAATTTAATTTTAAGCAAACACATTCGTACGTTTGAGCGCCAATGTTTACTTGAAACAAAAAAAAATTGAGGCCCAAGTGCCAATCAACAAGGCCTTACGAGAGCTTGAAGTCATGCTCCGTCCGCTTGCGCTTCGCTATACTTTGACTCCAATGGTCACAGACTTTTATCATAAAATAAGTGATGATGGACTATTCGGTACAGGAGTGGGCCGTGTTTTATGATAGAATTGAAACCAAATAAATTCAAAAAAATTGAGTTCTTTAATAATTTGTTGTTTACTTTTAAAGTATCATTATAAACTAATTACATTAGGTTGACTCTCATACTGAAAAAATAACGTTATGCAATTTTTTGGGGGTACTATGTTGAAATAGCTTCTATCCTATGTCACATATATGTTACCACGTATAAAACGACAATTCATTTAGCACGAATATTTATATTAGTTAATTCTAGCTTATTTTTATCTTCGCTTTTTTTATGTATATCACATCATTCCAGTAGTTTGTGAAGCTGTCAGTAGGCCAGGACACAGTGTTGAGGCACCTGAATTTATCTAGCAATCTACGATTGCAAGTAATATTTTTTATTGTGGATGTAAAAAAATAGATCGAATTTCTAGTAGCCTTAACTCTCAAAATATCACACATATTTGAATGTAATTAAAAATACATACAAATATGTGTTGTAGTATTAAAAAGCATATGTTATAATTCATATATCATATTAACTACAAGTGAGAAAAAACGGAGAAACATAAATGACAAAATTAGTAAATTTTTATCTCAACACTCCAAACTCAGAAAAACTTCCACGGCTTTCTCGATATTTTAAGGAAGAAAATATGCTAGAAAGAGAAAATAGAATTTGGGTTATCAATTTAGCCATAAAAGAACTGTTTGACAAGTATGAAGATGAACTCAAAGAATTTGAAGAAAGAGTTAATTAAAGAGTAGAAGATGATTGCTATTGCCCCCAAAACATAGACTTTTCAAAAATGGAAAGTCTTTTCTTATTTCAAATTTGTTTATGATTATATAAATTATATTAGTAGTCACGTTTTACAATCAGGAAGAACCAGATAATATAGATTTTTGTGAGGCGATCTATGCTCCCAAAAATTTTAGTACGAATGTAATAATAAATGAAGTTAAAATCAGAATTATTTAAAGAATCCAAATATAATTCAAGTTTTCAGTAAATAAATCTTTATCATTCGGGACTTAAAAATTGATGTGTTTGAGAAACTTTATCTTAATCTTTCCCTAGATTTGTTTAACAATGAAATAATTCATAGTGACTCCATAGCTTCACCTTATCAATCAAATATAAACTCTCCAAATCTTACCGTACTACTTAAAATTCACTACATTATCAAGTCTTTGAGGTATAAAAAAATTTATATGACTACACAGGCGTCGATAAATTTTTTAGTTTACTAAAGCAGCAAGTATGAATTAGGCATGCATTTAATACTTATGATAAATTTTATAATGTGATAAGTTATTGTTTAGATAACGACAATGGTCCAACAATATCAGATATTGGTGGCCTCCATTATTTGATCGAGAATGGCCTTTTTACAGAAAATTAAATTTCTAAAGCATTTGTTATTAAATGACACGCACTGAATATTAAGAATCTCGGATATTTATTTAGAGGTACGACTGGTATTATAAAAAGCAGAAAGCTTTGAAAAATCATTATGACAAGCGAAATATAAACAAGCGCATACAGTGATTATTCAAGCTTTTTAAGCTTGAATTGTCTTAATATCTGGAATGAAATGGATTATTTGTTGTAAAGAACCGTAAATAGGCTTATATTTACTTCAAGAAAGGCCAAAATCTGATTAAAATGTAATCTAAACTAATGAACAAATAATTATTGAAAAAATTTCGTGGTAATAATACCTGAAGCCAATGAGTAATACTTAGTGACTTAGACGAAATTTTTGAAAAGTATTGAGATTATTCGTGAAATTATTGATAAGTCTGCTATATCGCTCAATATTATCTTGGATAGAGATTTAGTGGGTATTACTTTTGAAATATTTCACAACAGACAAGGGGCGTGAATTCTAAAAGGTCGGTTAATGTGTTTTATTGGAATGCTGATCCCAAACTAGTGGAAATTATATAAGACTATTTGCTGACTACTGTCACAAGATAAAGCAAAACGACTTCAGGCGAAGTCGCTCATATAGAAACTCGGATGAGTTATCATCCAAGGAAAAATATTTAAGTATCAGACCTCAATTCAAAAATTGTGGTGACTAGATTTAAATTATACAATACAGTGTAATTTAAAGTGGAGGAAATAAATAAGGATCATTATAATCCTAATATTATTCCTTATTATAGTTAGAGCATTAATGAAAAAAATTATTTACCATTGTGTTTACTTATGGTATGTAAATTTTTTGTGTGTTAGTCCTCGTTAGGATAGAAGTATTCCAATTCCCTAAGTACTTGCCACATTTCCTTATCCTGTGCTTTAGCTAAGGCGTCTATATCTCTTAAATTTAAGCTTGTTGAATTAGTCTGGGTCTTATTAAAGGATTGATGGAGAGTAGTATAACCATAACCAGAATCTTTTGCTACCCCATAAATTGTAAGAGAATTGTCTTTTAAATATTTTTTTAAGTTAAAATTCAAATAATAGTGTACCTCCTAAATTATTCTATGATATAAATTATATCATATTGCTACAGTGATATGATATAAATTGTATCATATCACTGTAGCAATATGATGTGAAATGCTTTCAGTCATTCATAATTTAAAATATGTAAAAGCCAGACAGTTAATTTTAGACTGAAAGTGATAATCTATGTAAAAATTGACGGGTGAATGTGAATAAGAATACCAATAATTTCAATTGAAATATGCTCATCATTTTTTTATAACCATCTTTATTCTAGGTGTAGGTGATATATAATTATTATTTAATATATTTATTTATTTCCTTTATTATTGTTCTAATATCATGAAAAAAGAAAAAAGACACAAAAATTAGTTTCGTTTAAACAAATCAAACAAAAAATATATAGACACAAAAAAGAAACAATAATGAAAAAAATAAATAAATTATTAAAAAAAGTGAATATTCAGAAAATATTTTTATGTAATATTCATGTATCGATTATTCTCATGCAAAATACACTTCTTGTGTGCTTATTATATAGATATTTTGCTTTTTTTGAAAGATATTAAATTCAAAAAAAGCAAATAAATACAGTTTTACCAATGCTTTTCAGCTTGTTTATAAAAAACAGAATATTTTATAAAATAATTAGTAATTTACTATTGTGTTTTTAAAAAAATATGGTACATTGTAATCATATAACACAATTATGTCATATGTTTGTGTTAAAATAGCTATTTAAAAAATAAAAATTTTGAGGAGGTAAATTACAAAATAATTAAAATATAACAAGAAAGGAAAATGTTATGAAACAGAAATGTCTAAATTATTTAAGCCTCTTAGTAATTTTGCTAAATTTTATTCCAGGGGTTTTGTTTGGAACTAAAGTAGTTTCAGATACCTTAAAAAGCACGTCAGATAATATTGAACTAATTAGTGCAAGCAACCTAAAGGTATCATACAATGTTACTGAAACAACCGAAAGGAATCTCTGGGAAGTTAAGTATCAAATAATTGATACTGATTTGATGTCTAAACAAAAACTGAAATTTAGTTTTAACTCGGATGCAAACTTGACTATCACTTCAAGTAATAATTGGAGTAATACGAGCCAATCAACATATAACTCAGAATTTACCCAATCGGAAGAAGGTACATTTCAAGTCTCATCGACTAAAGATATAGAAAATATTTTCCTAAGTATTCAGATGGATACTCAAAAAATTATCGGTAAAAATACAATTGTTGATGAGGATGTTTTGTCTGCTGATGTTGGAAAAACTTATAAGCTAAGTATTCCTGAGCAGACAGAAGAATCTAGATCTCAATCAGAAACATCATTTTCATCAGAGTCGAAATCTAGTACATCCACTCGTGAGGGGGCAACAAATAGCAGCACAAAGAGTGAAAAAAGCCAATCTTCCTCAACAAATTCAAGTGTAAAAATTACTCAATCTGTAGTTTATCCTTCAAACTTTGCTCTCAGTACTACACTTTCTGCGACACTTTTTGAAAATTTTTCACCAAAGTATACTCAAGATTCCACTGGAACATATCCCACAAATAGCTGGACATCTACTGGAAATACAACTGTAGTCAACCACCAAGGAAATAAAAATGCTTCAAGTACTTGGGATGGACTTACGAGTTGGAGTGGAGATCCTACTAATCAGACAAATTCATATATAGAATATGGAGGTATAGGGAGTAATGCCGATTTTGCAATTCGTAAATACGCAAAAGAGACAAGTACTCCAGGGTTGTATGATGTCTACTTAAATATTCGTGGAAACACACAAAAGAATATCAAGCCCTTGGATATTGTCCTCGTTGTTGACATGTCCGGATCTATGGAACCCGATAGGGCATCTGCAACACGAGCGGGAGTTAAACAATTCCTTCAGGCAATTCAAGATGCGGGATTGGGTGCGTATGTTAATGTAGGGTTAGTTGGATTCTCTAGCCCAGGTGAATATGCCACAGGAGCTAACGGTTATATTACAGTTCCTATGTCTAATGTATCAAATTCACAAGCAACAAGTATCAATAATAAGCTAAATGTAACTTTCTCAGGAGGAACATTCACACAGTTAGGAATTCGCCAAGGAACACAAATGCTACAAAGTGACACAAGTGGTCATGATAAAATGATGATTCTTTTAACGGATGGTGTCCCGACGTTCAGTTACCATATTAATAGTGCAGTTAATGAAAATTCTGTTGTTTTTGGTACAACATTCAACACGACGATTGAAGCTCAAGGTTTTACTTCTAAGTTTGTAACTCCTTATAATGTTTCAGGACAATCAATACCAGATACATGGGCAGCGACTTTGGGTGAAGCTAGATTATCAAAGAATAGTGGTATTCAGCTACATACACTGGGGATTCAACTTGGCCCAGATACTTCTAATAATGTAACCTATTTATCGACTGGGCAAGTAAGGGCGAAAGCTTCACTGATAGCATCTCCAGCTAAATATGAAGATGCACAAACATCTTCTGATATTCAAACGTATTTGATGAATCAAGCGAAAGATGTAGTTAGTAGTTTTAATACCGTAATAAATGGATCAATTTCGGATCCTATTGGTTCACAATTTATTTATAACGGAACCCCAGATATAAAGAGTGTTGGAACCACGGCAGTGACAAGCCTACCTAGTGTAACAGTAAGTAACGGCACACTAAGTTCTTCAGGAATCAATCTAGGCTCAGGTCAAGAAATTCAAATTCACTATCAAGTTCGACTTAACACAGAAACGAGTGATTTTGTACCAGGTCAATGGTACCAGATGAATGGTAGAACAACCTTTGCACCTAATATTGCGAATCCGGACAACAAAGTTGACTTTGGTGTTCCATCCGCAAAAGGTGAAGGTGTAAGCCTTACATTTAATAAAACTTGGGAAGAATATGATGGTGACACCTCCCTACGTCCATCAAGTATTACATATCAAGTCACTCGAAAGAATACCACGCAAACAAATGCATGGCAATTAGGATATATTGATGTCACCGGAACAAACCAACAAAACAGTTGGACGGTAACTACACAACAATTGGCAACTATAAAGGGTGGACAAAAAATTCTATGGTTACCTAAATACAATACGAATGGAGTCGCATTCACTTACTCCATCTCTAACGAAATTTCCGTACCTGGTTATGATTCTACTCAAGTAGATGCAACAACGTATAAAAATGTGAAACAATTTATCCCGCTTCAACTTACAGTTACTAAAAAAGATAATCTTGGAAATAATCTTCCTGGAGCAAAATTTAAGTTAACTTTGAATGGTACAGAAATTACAGGGACTACCGATTCAAATGGGTATACTTTTAAATACTCAGGACTTAAACCAGGCACCTATACTCTAGAAGAAACACAAGCACCTGATGGGTACACGATTTTAACCAAGACATTCACAATTGTTATCCAAAGCAACGGTAAAGTTTTAGTAGATAATAAAGAAGTTACTGTTGATAATCATAATATTCAAATTAATGTAACAAACCAGATGAAAGGTGTTTTACCTCAAACTGGTGGATCTGGTCCAATTATTTACTGGATTGTTGGAAGTTTGTTATTCATAATGTTTATCATCACTGGATTATTTTATCTTAATGGTAAACGCAAGAATGTGAAATAAAAACTTTTAAACATAATGTAATTAATTGAATTGTACCCGGAGTAAAAAATAAAAAATAATAATAATAATAATTCAAGCTTATTATTGGAGGATAGTATGAAAAAACCAAAATTTATCAAAGTAGCACTTACTTTGTTACTTGGAATCTCGGCCCTTGCTGCTACCCATAATATGGGATATGCCGATGATACCGTTACCGACACAACCACTAAAATTACGATCAATAAATTGATTTGGAATGACCAAGCACCAGCCGATTTTCAAAATACTGGGGAAACCATGACTTTTGATGGATCAGCTACTCCATTGAATGGATCCGAATTTACTGTTTATGATGTTTCATCGAAATATTATGAATACATTGCAGGAAGCGACCAAAAAACTGCACTGAGTAAGATTCAAACAGACGCTGCACAAGGTGCTCCGACTTATGCAACAGTTGTTACATCAAAAGTGACTGCTGGTGCAGGGCAAGCTGTCTTTGACAACTTACCTATGAAGACAACAGATGGTAAATACAAAGTATATCTCTTCTTGGAAACTAAAACTCCAGATAATATCACAGTTACGAAGTTGTCTGCTCCACTTGTCATCGCACTTCCAATTTACAAGTTAGATGCCAATCAAAAACCAACAGATACGCTTAATACAAACATTCAACTTTATCCAAAAAATGTAACTTCAAAGGATACTAAAGAGTTTGTCAATGTGGGAAGCTTTAGCCAAGTTACAATAGGTGATCAAACATTTGCGAACGTTTCCACTGGTGATACCTTAAACTATGCATTGACTGTTAATATTCCTGCTAACATTGGTAACCCAACAGCCGTTACTAGCTACAAAGTTTCCGATACACCAACAACTGGCTTAGCTTTAGTAAATGGAACTGTTGTAGTAACTGGCCTAACTGCAGGCACTGATTATAATATCACTTATGTAAATGGCGGATTCACAATTGACTTTGTTCTCACAAGTGCGAAAGTTAAAGCTCTTGCAGGTCAAAAATTGAAAATTACTTATGACATGAAGTTAACTGCAGAAGTAGATCCAAACTCACTTGAATCGAATAAAGCCAATGTTCAAATTAACAATGGCCCTAATCAAGAAATCACACCTCCAACACCCGTTGGTACAGGTGGATACCAGTTTGTTAAAAAAGATGCAAGTACTGGCAAAACACTTTCGGGTGCTGAATTTGTAATTGCGAATAAAGACCAAACTAAATTTGCCAAATTCCAAAGTGCAAAAAATTCCAGAGGCGAATATGTATTTGACCAATGGGTGACATCGAAAGCTGATGCA
This sequence comes from Lactococcus sp. dk101, assembly GCF_009601055.1. Taxonomy (GTDB): domain Bacteria; phylum Bacillota; class Bacilli; order Lactobacillales; family Streptococcaceae; genus Lactococcus. The sequence goes on along the minus strand of NZ_WITI01000006.1, from coordinate 75,547 downwards.
ACGACAGTCGTTTCAGGTTCTGATGGTTCTTTCAAAGTAATTGGACTTACAAACGGGGATTACGTTCTTAATGAAACAAAAGCCCCATCGTCTGATTATGTTTTACTTAAAGATGGAACAATTACGTTCACTGTAGAGCATGGAAAATATGGTTCAGCCGTGTTAGAAGTTAAAAATACTCAAAAAGGATTGCTTCCATCAACCGGTGGTGCAGGAATCCTTGGATATCTTGCACTCGGCTTGCTTATGATTATGGTTTCAGTGCTTTGGTATAGAAAAAAAGGTAAAATTGCATAAAGGTTCGATTTAAGAATAAACTGGGGCCTTCCCAGTTTATTTTTTAATAAGATATTAAAAATGACTATGGAGGTAAAATGAAAAACCAAAAAAATGGAAAAAACTCGATAGTTATTAAATTAATTATGCTTTTACTCTTCGTTTCAGGCATATTAGTTATATCGTATCCATTTATTTCTAATACTGTTAATAATTTATACGACCAAAGTGTGATTACCAATTATCAAAAAGAGTATTCTAAGTTAACTGCTAAAGAAAAAAATGAACGACTAGCTGAGTTGGAAAGTGAAAACAAAAAAACTGATAAAAGAAAATGCTTTAACGAACATTCCAGGAATGGGAGATGTTAAAGATCCATTTTCTTCAGGAAAAGAAAAAAACAAATCAGTGACTGAAAAATACTTGAATTCACACTTAATTGGAGCAATATATATTCCTAAAATCGATGTGAGTTTACCTTTATACGATGAAACGAATGATGTTTTGTTAGATGAAGGAGCTACTGTATTGCAAGGCTCATCATTTCCTATAGGTGGGGATGGTACCCACTCAGTCATTACTGGTCACAGCGGTGTCCCCGAAAAGAAATTATTTACCGATTTAGATAAATTGAGTAAGGGAGATAAATTTTATATCGAAGTAGAAGGCAAAAAGCTGGCCTACAAAATTGTCAAATTTAAGACAGTTCTACCTAATCAACTGGACAGTTTAAAAATTGACGCAAATTTAGATCAGGTTACCCTTGTAACTTGCACACCTTATATGGTTAACACCCATCGATTATTGGTCACCGGCGTCAGAACTACATATGTGAACAATGAAACGACCAGTCAAATAAAAAATATTAAATACAAGCATATCAAACAGATGATAATAATTTTAGCATTGATATTCTTGATATTTGTGATATTTATATGGATTGTTGTGAAAAACTGCTTAGGTCATAATAAGGCAACTTAACGATAAGTAATGTCACAATCCTGTTAACTAAAGTTCAAATAGTATAGTTATAATGATAACAATGAGGATATCATGTATTCTTAAAGATGTTATAGAGTGGCTATTAAAAATAGATAAAATAATTTTAGTATATTATCTAGTACTTTTGAAATACAGATGGTTCTTTTGAATAGAACATCATTTATAAATTGGGAAGGAACTAAATTATGATATAATGTTCTCATAACTGTTTCTAAAATAATTATTTTTTTAAGAAGCACACGAACTCAAGCTCGGTGCTTTTATAAATTGAGAGAAGACTGAACTTAATTTAGGGATGAAAGTATTCGAGTTGTTCAAACTTTGATAAAAGCACGGACTTATTTTATATATACGGTCTTCCGTTTTTAACTGTTTTATTATAGGTAATATTTTGTGATAGAATACAAATAGTAGGATAAATGAAAAAATAATTATGAATGAGTTAAAATTCAAACAAATTTAGAATGAAGGAAAACAAAAATGGCTTACGCAGACCAGATTTTTAAAGGAAACATCCAAAATATCTTAGATAATGGTGTTTTTTCAGAGCAAGCCCGTCCAAAATACAAGGATGGTAAAACAGCAAATAGCAAGTATATCACAGGCGCATTTGCTGTTTATGATTTAGAAAATGGTCAATTTCCAATTACAAGTTTACGACCCATTCCAATCAAAAGTGCTATTAAAGAATTGATGTGGATTTATCAAGATCAAACCAGTGATTTGAGTGTTTTGAAAGAAAAATATGGTGTCAATTACTGGGACGAATGGGAAGTCGGAACGACAGGAACTATCGGTCAACGTTACGGTGCGACGGTCAAAAAATACGACATCATTGGGAAACTTTTGGCAGGTTTAGAAAAAAATCCCTGGAACCGCAGAAATATCATTAATTTATGGCAATATGAAGATTTTGAAGCTACTGAAGGCTTGTTGCCATGTGCTTTTCAGACCATGTTTGAAGTAAGACGTCAAGCCGACGGTCAAATCTATCTTGATGCGACCCTAATCCAACGCTCAAACGATATGTTAGTCGCGCATCACATCAATGCTATGCAATATGTGGCACTCCAAATGATGATTGCGAAACACTTCTCTTGGAAAGTCGGCAAATTCTTCTATTTTATCAATAATCTTCATATTTACGACAATCAATTTGAACAAGCCAACACATTATTATCACGTACACCGAGTGAAAAAGAAGCCCGTCTGGTTCTGAATGTACCTGACGGAACCAACTTCTTTGACATTAAGCCAGAGGATTTCGAACTCGTTGACTATGAACCAGTCAAACCACAATTACGCTTTGACTTGGCAATCTAATAGAGAAAGCTAAAATGACCAAATTACTTTTTGATATTGACAACACACTGCTTGATTTTGACCAGGCAGAATATGCTGCTTTAGGAAAAATATTTGAGGCCTATCAAATTCCAGATACGGAAGAAAATAGAGCCATTTATGACCGTGAAAACAAAGCCCTTTGGCTCCAGCTTGAACAAGGCAATCTTTCACGTGAAAACTTGATTGCGCAACGCTTCGTTCGCTTTTTTGAGGCGCTTGAGCTTGTTGGAGATTTCGACGGGCCTGCTATCGATGAAGCCTATCAAACCTATCTTTCACAGGGCCATCAACTGATGGAGCATGCGCAAGAGCTGCTTGACCATCTGTCTGAGACAGACCATCAGCTCTATATTGTTAGCAATGGCTTGTCACGTGTTTCGAGACCACGAATTGAGGCTTCGGGTATTTTACCTTATTTTTCAAACGTTTTTATTAGCGAAGAAGTAGGCGCGCAAAAACCGAGTTTGGCCTTTTTTGAGCATGTTTTTGATCAGATTGACTTTGACTCAAAAGACGAATTTATCATCATTGGGGACAGTTTAACCTCTGACATTCAAGGTGGTAAGAACGCAGGTATCACAAGCATTTGGTACAATCCCAAAGGACAGACTGCTGATCAGAACATCACAGCAGATGTCGAGATTTCGGATCTCTTAGACCTCTTGTCAGTACTGACAACAAAATAATAAATGAAAAACAGCTTAGGCTGTTTTTTTCTTTTGTAATTAATGAACTGGCTTAAACGCTAAAAATATGGTAGAATATATTTTATAGAATACAGAAGCTTATAAAAAAAACTTATGAAAAATTATCATTAAATTTGAATGAAAGCCTCATGATTGGACGAAATTTGGCTGATTTATTGTGCTATAATTCAAAGAATAAAAAAGGTGAGGTGATGCATGAATAAGCGACTAAATAAAAAAAGAATGAAAACAATTCCCTTGCTCGTCCTTATCATTATCATGATTGGACTGAGCTTTTTACTTGGCAGACAAAGTGTTGCGGCTCAAAAAAGGAGCACACAAGGAAAAACAATCGCCTCATCAAGTAGCAGCACAACAAAGATAATAACAGCAACAAGTACAAGCAGTAGCGTCATCCCGACTTTTTATATCACGGGTTCAGGAGGAACTGCTCATCCGTTAGACCGGCTTATTGAGGGCATGTTTCCAACCCTCAGCCCGCAAAAAGACTGCTTAAATTTACAAGTTGACATTTCTAAAAATGATAAATTGAACGTATCTGGTAGCATCAATCCGCTGGATAAAACGCCGATTATCGAGTTTGCTACTGTTAAAGGAACCATCAGCGGTGAGATTTATGCTAAAGCCATCAAAGTGGCCATGGATTATTTGGTCAGCAAATACCATTACCAAGCCATCAATTTGGTCGGTTATTCGTCTGGGGGAACTGGAGCAATCTACTACATGATGGATTATGCCAATGTAGCCAACTTGCCTAAAGTCAAAAAGTATCTTTCACTTGATGGCGAATACAATACGGAAGCACATTTTCAAGTGGGCGAGACTTTGACGTCGCTTTTGACCAATGGTCCAATTCTAAAAACGCCCATGTATGATTATATCGCTGCCCATTACAGCTAAATCAGTCCAGAGACGCAAATTTATCTCCTAGAAGGAAATTGGAATACTGCTGAACAAACGGACGGCGCTATTCCTTGGGCAGATACTTTTTCCATTTACCATTTGTTAATGGCAAATAAAAATCCTGTTTCCATTTACCTTTATCCGACCCAATACAAGCACGGTCGAGTGGTTTTAGAACCATTGGTTCAAAACTACATCAAGAAAATCATTTATTAAAGGCGAAATGGAGCAGTTGAAAATGAGTCAAGGAGAGAAATAAGAAGAGGTTATAAAATATGAAACATCAAGCATTCTGGAAATACATAGCAAAAACGCTCTTTTATTTTATCATCATTGTCGTTTTACTTTATCTCTATTCATACAGCCATACAGGTGGAGCGCACTTTATTTATAACGAATTTTAAACACCAAAGGGGGAAAAGAAATGACACTATTAGAACAAATTTTTGAAGTTGCCAAACAAAATCCAGATCAGATAGCATTATCAGAAAGTAGTCAAGATTATAGTTACAGCGATTTATTTCAAGCGATTGAAGCAATTTCAAACCAAATAGATGAGTCCCAAGGATCAAGTCGTCCAATAATGGTTTTAGGTAAAAATGACTTCTTGACTTTAGCTAGTATGTTGGCTGTTTCTAAGACAGGGCGTGCCTATATTCCGATTGATGCGCATACGCCACTTGAACGCGTTGAAATGATTGTGAATGCTTCAAAACCAAGTCTCATTTTGACGACAAGCCCAGTAGAAGAAGACTTGAAAAAGCTGTTGGGGCACACCTTGGCTATCTCTTATCAAGGCCAACCTGATTTTGATTGGGAGCAAGTGGACTTGCGCAAAAGTGTCTCAGGAAATGACAGCAACTATATCATCTATACATCAGGGACAACAGGAATTCCCAAAGGTGTTGAAGTGACGCATGATAATCTAGCTTCATTTACAGACTGGATGAACCAAGATTTCCAGAAAATTGAACATAATCATTTCTTGGAACAGGCCTTATACAGTTTTGATTTGTCTATTTTTTCAATTTATCCCTGTTTGACGACAGGTGGAACTTTGGTTTCTCTATCACGAGAGGAAACAACAAACTTTAAACGCTTGTTTGAGCGAATCAATAACAGTGAAATCAATACTTGGATTTCAACACCTTCATTTGTCGATATTTGTTTGCTTGATCCGTCATTCGTTGCCGAAAAGCACCCTGATTTACAACAATTTATTTTTTGTGGGGAAGAATTAACGGTTAAAACGGCAAAAAAATTACTGGAACGTTTTCCAAATGCCGCCGTTTATAATACTTATGGGCCAACGGAAGCAACAGGCGCAATCAGCCAGCTTTTATTGACGCCTAAACTCCTTCAAGGATTAGACCGAATTCCATTGGGCTATGCCAAACCTGGTGTCGAAGTCAAAATCTTGGACGGAGAATTGATTATCGTGGGTGATTCAGTTGCCAAAGCTTATTTTGAAAATCCTGAAAAAACCAAGCAAGCTTTCTTTGAAATTGCTAATCAAAAGGCTTATCATTCGGGTGACGTTGGAAGTATTGACGCTGATGGCTTGCTTCATTATCAAGGCAGACTAGATTTTCAAGTCAAATTCAATGGCTTTAGAATTGAATTGCAAGATATTGAAGCACACTTGCTTCGGATTGAAGCCGTTGAAAAGGCGATTGTCCTACCAAAAACAGACCCTCAACATAAAGTGGTTGGCTTAGTTGCTGTCTTAAAGGCAAGCCAAAAATTTGAAAACAAGGCAGAAGAACGGGCATATAGTAAAAGTTTAAAGGCAGAACTTTTGAAAAGTATCATGGATTATATGTTGCCCACACAATATGTCTTTGTAAATGACTTTCCACTAAACGCTAACGGAAAAATAGATAGAAAGCTGCTTGCGGCGCAAGTATTGGGTTAAAGCAATGCAACCTTATTCATCGCCTTTCTATTTTGTCTATTTGGGCTTGGCATTGTTGCCGATTGTGATTGCTCATGCGTTTGGGAAAAAGCTCATGTGGTATCAAGTCCTTTTTACCATCGCTTTTTTATGGCTTACCTTTTCTGGAACCATGTCCTTGTGGGCCTTGCTATTCTTTGGAGGATTTGAAACAGTCCTCATCAAGTTTTATGAGCACTATAAAGTAAAATGGAAGAAAAATCAATTCTCTGTCTTTCTGACCGTTTTACTCTTATCGATTTTTCCATTGTTTATGGTCAAATTAACACCTTTGATTGATCCAGCTCATCCGCAATCGCTTTTTGGATTTTTAGGAATTTCTTATGTTACTTTTAAAACGGTAAACATCATTTTAGAAATTCGTGATGGATTGATAAAAGACGTGCCACTCAAAGAATATTTCTATTTTCTTTACTTTTTCCCAACGATTTCATCTGGCCCAATCGATCGCTTCAGACGTTTTCGCAAGGAAATGGAAAGCCCCTTGACTAAAAACTATCCAGACTTGCTTGGAAAAGGAATTTTCTATATTTTTCAAGGTTTCTTGTATAAATATATCATTGGCTATTTGATTGACACGTATTTTTTACATCATTTAGCTATACAAGCGACGCTAAGTCCCAGTTTTCTAAACATGACTGGAAGTATGTATGCTTACGGGCTTTACTTATTCTTTGATTTCGCTGGCTATTCGCTGTTTGTTATTGGTGTGAGTGCCATCATGGGATACGATATACCGCATAATTTTAATCGGCCATTTATCGCCAAAAATATCAAGGACTTTTGGAACCGTTGGCATATGACTTTAAGCTTTTGGTTCCGTGATTTTGTGGCCATGCGGTTAATGAAAACCATCATGGTCCAGAAATGGACTAAAAATATGGTGACGGTAGCGACCTGTGGTTACTTGGCTTCAATGGGCTTAATGGGCTTTTGGCATGGTTTTACCTGGTACTATATTGTGTATGGTTTCTATCATGCCTTCTTGCTGATTGGATATGATGCTTGGCTCAGATGGAAGAAAAAGAGAGGCTTGAAAATTCCTGCCAATGCATTGACCAATGGCATTAGCATTTTTATTACTTTTAATGTTGTATTTATCGGCTTTCTGATTTTTTCAGGAATTCCGAACGATGCACTCATGTATGCGATGCATGTGAAAATTCCGCTTCCTAACTTTTAAAAATAAACGATTCAAGGAGAATTAAAAATGGAAAATGAAGTATTAGACGTCATCGAAAGCGTATCTGGAACAGATGAATTTCGAGATGAATTGGACATGGACTTGTTTGAAGAAGCCATATTGGACTCGATGAAGGCTATCATGCTGATTATCGAACTCGAAAACGCCTTTGATATTAGCTTGCCACCAAGTGAAATGGATCGAGAGGACTGGAATACTGCTAATAAAATTATCCTGCGCATAAAGGAAAAAATAGATGAAAAGTAATAAAATTCTGAAAGAACTTGCACCGCTCTTATCGGCATTTCTTTTAGTCTTCTTATTATTCTTTCTCCCTATCAATGTGAGTCCCAAATTTTCACAGAAAGAATTGTCAGAATTTGCGGCTGACCCGGGAAATCGGTTAAATTTTATTGGATATGCAGAAAAAGAACAGGCTTTTGCCAATCCCAAGCTCTTACCCATATTAGGTTCCTCAGAACTGGAACATGTCAATCCATATCATCCGACGGCGTTCTTTAGTCATTATCCGTCTAATTACACGCCCTACTTGGTTGGAATGCCAGGCACTTCATCTCTAACGCATAGTTTTTATCTGACTTCGATTGCTAATCAAATGAAAAATAGGAAAATTGTTTTCATCATTAGTCCGCAGTGGTTCACGCAAAGAGGCCTTTCTGAAACGGCTTTTGAGCAATTTGTTTCCAAAGGAGAAATCTACGCTTGGTTGGCTCAAGCCAATCCGAAAGACAGCAGTAGTCAGTATCTTGCCCGTCGGTTATTAGCCTTCAAGGGCAGTACTGATGATGCTTTGATTAAGAGTTGTTTAGTGTCATTGAGTAAGGGAAAAGCGATTGGGGCAACTGACAAAGTTATGGTTCTTGCGGCGGATCAATTTTGGAAACGTGAAGACAGTTTGTTTTCTCCGCTCAGTGCAGAAAGAAGCAAGCTAGTTGACGGTCTCGGACAAGCCAAAAAAGACGCGGCTCTCTTACCTAATGTACAAAATAATCCTTTACTGAGTGAATTAGCGGTTGACTATGCTCAAAAAAATCAAAATAATAACCCATTTCAAATCAATAATAAGGTTTGGAATACTAATCTTGGACATCGTTGGACCAAGTTGAAAGACTATCAAAAGTCCGTAAGCTATTTGCAAAGTCCGGAATATGCTGATTTTCAGTCTTTACTGAATGTTTTTGCCAAAAATCATGATGATGTTCAGTTTATCATTCAGCCGGTCAATGCCAAGTGGTACAATTATACGGGACTTTCCATCTCAATGCTAGAAGATTTTAGTCGTAAGATAACAGTTCAGTTGAGAAGTCAAGGGTTTAATAATATTGTGGACTTCACCAATCAATATAAGACCCCTTATTTTATTGGCGATACCGATCATTTTGGCTCATTAGGCTGGTTAAAAGCAAGTCTTTCTATTCAACAATTTATGAAAGAAAAGGCTGTTTATCCGACTTATAAACTTGATAATCAAACTTATCTTTCTCATTCTTGGGCCAATCAAAAATAAAAGCACTTTTTGTGCTTTTTTATTTTAAGAAAAGCTTATCTGCACTTATTCCAAAAGAAGATCAATTCGTGTTATAATTAGAAAGACAAAGAAAGCCTTTTCTTTTTTACCGCTCAATCAAATAACTAAATTTGAAATTTGTGACAAAAGTTAAAAAGGGCAGCTTACAGCTTTGGATTTCTGATAAAATAGAAAAGAAATAAGAGGAGAATTTATGTCATTACTGACCATTGATATTGGAGGCACATCCATCAAATCTGCTGTTTTTACGACTGGTAAATTGAGTGAAAACGAAAGTTTTAAGACTCCAGCAACACTTGATGTATTTTATGAGCGTTTGACAGCTCTTGTCAGTGCTTACAAGGAAAAATATGATTTGGAGGGCGTTGCTATCAGTGCTCCAGGTGCTGTTAATAAGCAAACGGGCGTGATTGAGGGAGCAAGTGCCCTGCCTTATATTCACCATTTTAATATTCATCAGGAACTAGAAAAGCGGTTCGGTTTACCCATCTCTATCGAAAACGATGCCAACTGCGCAGCACTTGCCGAAGTCGAATTTGGTGTAGCTAAAGGCTTGAGTAACGTTTTATTTCTTGTTTTGGGGACAGGCGTTGGCGGAAGCGTGGTGATGAATGGCAAAGTACATCACGGCAAGCATTTGTTTGGCGGTGAATTTGGTTTCATGATAATGGATGATGAACATACCTTCTCAGAACTTGGAACAACGGTTCGCATGGAAGATCGTTACACTCAACGTACAGGAACGAAGCTGACGGCGATTGAAATTTTTGATTTGGCTTTTTCTGGCGATCCTGTTGCCAAATCTGAGATGGATATATTTACATTCAATGTGGCTAAGGGCATTTACAACTTGCAATACTCTTTTGACCCCGAGTTAATCATTATTGGCGGCGGTGTTTCACAAGCAGATTGGCTTATTCCAGAGCTTGAAAAGCAATTAAGTGTCATTCTTGAACGGGTTGGCATGGCACCATTTATGCCAAAATTGGCAGTTTGTCATTATCGTAACAATGCCAACTTGATTGGAGCTGCGGTAGATTTTAAAAAAACTTATGAAAAGGACTAACAGATGAAATTAGGAAGTATTGAAGCAGGCGGAACAAAATTTGTGCTGGCAGTTGGGAATGAAAAATTTGAATGTGTCAAACGGGTTCAAATTCCAACCACAAGTCCAGACGAAACCATTCAAAAAACGATTGCCTTTTTTAAAGAAAATCCAGTCGATGCCCTCGGGATTGGCTCTTTTGGGCCGATTGACATTAACAAGAAGCATGAAACTTACGGCTTCATTACTAGTACGCCAAAGGTGGGCTGGAAAAACGTTGATTTGTTAGGTCAATTAAAAATGGCGCTCCAAATTTCGATGGCATTTACGACAGATGTCAATGCGTCAGCTTATGGTGAAATGATGGCAACTAACGAAAGCAGTTTGGTTTATTTTACAATCGGTACAGGAATTGGCGGTGGTGCCGTTCAAGAGGGACATTTTATCGGTGGTGTTTCGCATGCTGAAATGGGACATCAACTGGTTAAACGTCATGCGCAAGATTTGGATTTTGCAGGGGTGTGTCCTTATCATCAAGATTGTTTGGAAGGACTTGCGGCGGGGCCTTCTGTGAAAGCACGAACGGGCATTACTGGTGAGGATTTGCCTGCCGATCATCCTGTTTGGGATATTCAAGCTTATTATATTGCTCAAGCGGCAATGAATGCCACCTTGACTTTGGCGCCTGCAAAAATTGTATTTGGCGGTGGTGTCATGGCAAAAGAAGGCATGCTTGCGCGTGTGCAAAAGGAGTTTGTCAAACTTTTAAATGCCTACGTGGCTTTGCCTACGACTGTTGAAGAATATTTGGTTTTACCAGTGATTGCGGATAATGGTTCTGCAACGGTTGGGAATTTTAGACTTGCAAAAAATGAATTAAAATAAAAAAGTCCGAAAGGACTTTTTTATTAGCTTCTGTCAGAGCTGACAGAAAAGAAGTTGTTGATTTATTTAAAATCGTGGAAGTTCAAACATAGAATCCTGCTGTTTATTACAATTTTTAGTTTGAAGGTGTGTCTCCAAAATCGAGTCATGAATGGCTTGTAACCTTTCTTGCTTGCCATTTTTTGTCGCGTAGAAATAGTCATAATTTGAATCTAAGTAACGAATAACTTGCTCAACGGACTCCGTTGTTCCGTCAGAAAGTTGGACTTTGGTGATGATTTCCTTGTGAGTTAATGTGTCAGTACTGACATGAATTCCTGTAATTTGATAAGCCATTTTATTTCCCCCTATTATAATATAGCTAAAATCCACGATTGAATTTCATTTATATAGTATAACACAATTTTACGGAATTGAAATCGGATACATTTAGAAATGTTACAGGAGATGAAGTGATGAATTTGTGAAATAAATCATAAAATGTCATGAATTAGCATTTTTTGTGTTAAAATAGGACTATTGTAATGATAAATGTAAGATATTAGGAGTAACACGATGAATAGTATTATCAACTGGGTATCAGAACTTCCCTTGTGGCAAGCGACTTTGTTTATGTTTGCAGGCGTTTTTTGCCGCGCGCAAACGACATTTTGGATTGGAAAATTTGCACATCGCGGCATTATCAAGACAAATTGGGGCAAGAAAAAAGTCGATAGTGAGGATAAGATGGGTATGCTGATTCTCAAGAAATACGGCTGGCCGATTATTCCTCTGAGCTTTTTAACCGTTGGCCTTCAGTCTGTTGTCCAGCTTGGCGCAGGACTTTTGGATTGGAAATGGCTGAAATACACGCTGGCTGCATTGCCAGGTTATGTGGTTTGGGCCTTTGTTTATGCCTTTGGCGGTTTGTCTTTATTTAATTCGATTGTTAAAGGTTCCATTGGTCTTTTGATTACTGCCGTTATTGTCATTCTTGCTTTTTTACTGATTGGCAAAATTATTGTGAAAAAATTCAAAACCAATTAAAAACGCGTGGGCGTTTTTTTTCGTTTTTCAAACACCTCTTTTTCCTTAAAATTTGGTAAAATAATATCAATCTATAGAATACAAAGGTTAAGGAAAATGAATTATTTTTTGGGATTTTTACTGCGTCGGGGCATTGACAGTTTGCATCTGTCAGCACTGACAACATTGATTTTATTGGTCGGTTTGTTGATTACGTTTGCTTTATTTAGACGGGCAAAAAAAGTGAAGAAGCTGCAGCATTTATTGTACGGACTTGCCCTAACACTCGCAGCCGCCAGTCTTTTGACAAGCTTTTTCTTGCCTGAGCAACTTCAAAGTTTATCCGCCTATAGTCCCGCTTGGCTGCGCCCGGCTGTTGCACTTCCGATTGCTTTTATGATTGGGCTGGTTGCCCTCTTGATTGGACTGGTCAGAAGTAAAAGTCGTTATTTAATGCATGCGGTCGCTTTTAGTTTGGTGGGTTTATTTACGAGTGGAAGTTTGCTCTATCAAAGTTTTACCAGTCCTTTGAGCAATTTTGCAAGTGGCATACAGACAGCGAGTGCCAGTACGGCTTTGCTGAATTCGACAGCGATCAGCTATGGAAAACCGTCTGATCCAATGCCGACTCAAAGTCTTGCGCAGTCTGTTTTAAGTGCTGCAATCAAGAAAAATTTTGGCTCAGCCACGATCAGCTATGACAACCAAGGTTCTTTTTATATCAATGGCGATAAGGCAACTTTGACAAAGCCAACGGCGACTACAGCAGCATTTATTAAAGGTGGACACCTGAATGGATTGGGTCAGTTAAGTGGCTCAACGGCTGTCTTAATTCATGCCATGCACGCCGTCAGAGATACTTACACGAGTACTTGGAAACCTGCAGGCTATGCCCAGATGAAATTAACTGCACCAAAATACGGCAATTATCTTTACAATCGTGGACACTCGATTGGTGATGTTTTGGTGGCTGGCTGGTCATCTGTCAGCGCTGACAAAAATCCTGCCCAATACTCTAATGCAAGTCTTTCCAATCCACATTTTGCTGCAACAGCTTATAATCCCTACAATGTAACCTGTCAGACCTCATGGGCAAATCAAGCTGACGGCGGTCAATTTGGCACCGTCGGTTACGGACAAAATTATTTTGAAGGGCTTGTCAGAGCTGACGAAACAAATAATGCATCTGTCAAAATCGCTTACTCGGTTACTCCACTCTATGACGGAGCAAATAAAGTACCGTCAGGCAACTGGATACAAGCGGTATCGAGTGACAGCAAAGTTAACATCAATGTCTTTATTCCAAACGTCCAACCTGGCGTTGCCATCAATTATGCCACAGGAGTTGGGACAGTAAAATAAAATAAAAGAAAAGAAAAAGAACGTGTAAAAACATGTTCCTTTTTTATTGCATATTATCTTATTGCCACTCAACAGTAGCAGGTGGTTTACTCGTAATATCGTACACGATACGGTTGACGTGGTCCACCTCATTGACGATACGAACGGAAATCTTTTGAAGAATATCCCATGGCAAACGTGCAAAGTCAGCAGTCATTCCATCGATAGAAGTAATGGCACGAATGGCGATTGTATAGTCATAAGTACGACCATCACCCATAACACCAACTGAACGAACGTCAGTATTGACAGTGAAATATTGCCATACATCACGTTCAAGACCAGCTTTAGCGATTTCTTCACGCAAGATTGCGTCAGATTCACGAACTGTTTCCAGTTTTTCTTCTGTCAAATCACCAAGGACACGAATGGCAAGACCAGGACCAGGGAATGGTTGGCGCCAAACGATTTCGTCAGGCATACCGAGTTGAGTTCCCAAAGCACGAACTTCATCTTTAAACAAAGTGTTTAAAGGTTCGATAAGTTGGAATTGCATATCTTCAGGCAAGCCACCAACATTGTGATGAGATTTGATGGTTTGCGCAGTATCAGTTCCAGACTCGATAACGTCAGTATAAAGTGTTCCTTGTGCAAGGAATTCAATACCGTTCAATTTTGTTGCTTCATCATCAAAGACATAAACGAATTCGTTACCGATAATTTTACGTTTTGTTTCAGGGTCTGAAAGACCTTCAAGTTTGTCCATGAAGCGTTTTTGAGCGTCAACTTTAATAATGTTGAGTCCAAATTTTCCACCGAGAGTTTTCATGACTTGATCAGCTTCACCTTTACGCAAGAAACCGTGGTCAACGAAGATAGAAGTTAATTGATCCCCGATTGCTTTTTGCAAAAGGACACCAACAACAGAAGAATCAACACCACCTGAAAGACCAAGCAAGACTTTTTTGTCCCCAACTTTAGCGCGAATGGCTTCGATTTGCATTTCGATGAAGTTCTTCATTGACCAATCGCCTTTAGCACCACAAATGTTCAATGCAAAGTTACGCAAAAGGTCGTTTCCGTAAATGGAATGACGGACTTCAGGGTGGAATTGAATGCCGTAAAATTGACGTGCTTTGTCTTCAACAGCAGCATAAGGGCTGTTTGGACTTGTGGCAACAATTTCAAAACCTTCAGGAATAGCAGTGACTTTATCGCCGTGACTCATTAAAACTTGTTGTGGGCTTGGTGTGCCAGCAAAAAGTTTTGATTCTGTCTGCAATTCAATCATGGCTTTACCATATTCACGGTCGCTCGCAGCTTCAACGTTTCCGCCGAGTTTATAACTCATGAGTTGCATACCGTAGCAAATCCCAAGAATGGGAAGACCAAGTTCAAAGATTTCGGGGTCAATATCAAATGAGCCTTCATCGTAAACTGAATTTGGGCCACCAGAAAGAATAATTCCGACAGGCGCGATTTCACGAACTTCAGCAGCCGTAATCTTGTGGCTCTTGAGTTCAGAGAAAACACCAATTTCACGAATGCGACGAGAAATCAACTGGTTGTATTGTGAACCGTAATCTAGAACGATAATGGTTTCTAGTTTGTGATCTAACAAGGGAACCTCCATAAAAAAATACAAAAAATCATGTCAGGCATCATTTTTTGTTAAAAATTAGCTTCTTTTATTTTACCATAAAAGCACGAAAAGCACTTGATTGGAGGTCAGTGCTTTGAATTTTATTCTTTGATAATGACTGTAAGTGCTGACATTAAAATTTCTTAAGAAAAATTTTATCAATATGATGATTGTCAGTTTTGTGCAAGATGATTTCGGCGCGACTTTTGGTCGGCTCAATATACTGATGAAGATTGACACGATTGACTTTGACCCAAGTATCTCTTGCCAAATTTTCAACCTCATGATAAGGGAGTTTGGTAAATTGGTGATAATAGTTGGTCTCATCTTTTTCGGCCAGTTTTAAAAGGCTGTCAAAGCGTTCCAAGTACCATTTCTCAATCAATTCTTCATCTGCATCCACATAAATGGAGAAATCATAAAAATCACTGACATAAAGCATTTGATTTTGCGGACTTTGAAGGACATTGATCCCTTCGACAATCAGAATGTCAGGATTGACAATGCTTTGCATTTGGTCGGGTAAAATATCATAAATTTCATGTGAATAAATCGGAACCTGACAATCTTCGCCATTTTTGATTTGGTAAAGAAATTCAAGCAAGCGTTCCATGTCATAACTTTCCGGGAAGCCTTTTCGGTCCAGCATTTGCTGCTCAATCAAATACTGGTTTGGAAAGAGAAAACCGTCAGTGGTGACAAGCTCAACAGAAAGCTTTTTAAAGGCACGTGACAGCAGAAGTTGCACAAGTCGCGCCGTGGTTGATTTTCCGACAGCAACAGAGCCAGAAATTCCAATAATCAATGGCGGTGTTTTGACAATTTTCTGCAAGAATAAACCCTTTGAAAAACTCATATCTTCCAGATTTTTTTTGTACAATCGAACCAGATGAACCAATGGTAAATAGACATCTTGAACATCTTGTAGTGAGATTTCATCGTTTAAGGAGCGGATACTTTCTAATTCCTCTTTTGTCAGCGGCGCAATCGACGTTTTATACAAATTTTGCCATTTTTCACGGCTTATTTCGTCAAAATTAGTGAATTCATTCATGCCTCTATTCTATCACAAACTAAATTTTTTTAGCCGATTAAAAGTTGGTCTCCACCGTTTGAACATCAAAGCCAAAGCGCTTACGTATTTTTACCTTGTCAGCACTTACAAAAGAAAGCAAATGTGCTATAATGATAACAAATTATTGGAATAAATGGAGAAAAAAATGAAAAAAGATTAGTAACGGGAGCTTTCATATCTTTGCTTTTGCTCAGTGTCAACCCTGTCAGCGCTGACACGAGCAGTAGTTCTTCAAGTTCAAGCTCAAGTAATTCGAGTTTGACTACATCAGCTTCATCAGGAACTAAAGAAGCAGATGGGCAAAGCAGTCAGGCAGAACCAGCTCAAACAACAACCAGCTCAGATGATACAGCGACCCCAGCGCCTCCGGTTGAGTCTGAAGTGCCACAGTTGACCTTTACACCGCTCCTTGAAGCACGCTACTTTAAAACTAAAAGTGCGGGACAGCTGATTGACTTGAACAGTCAAACAGCAACAACAGAAACTTATAAAGCCAATCAAGAATTTTTTATCGTGGATAAAATTCTGATTAATGGCACATCATATTTCCGCATTGCTTCAGATCAAGCATTGGACAGAGCTTATGCCATTCCGAGTTCCAATTTGCAAGAGCTGACGTTCACTTCTATTGGTCAGAAAAAGTGGTTCGCCGTAAAATCAGCCACGGTAAAAAAATACAATCTCAATTCGGGACAGGCATTGACCACTACATTTACCAAAGGTCAGCAGCTCAGATTTGTTGATCAGTTTGCTTTAAAAGGGCAGGTCTATTATCGGACTGAAGCGGATGCAAAGGCTGGACTGAAACGCGGACTTTTACGTAGTGATTTGACCGCACTTACTTTCACAGCCATGCAAGGCACTCGCTTTTTGCAGGTCAATCGTAGCCTGATCTATAAAATTGATCCTGCAACGGGAAATAGAGTTGGTGCAGCTCTGACCAATGGTCAAGAAATCAAATTCACGAAAAAAATCACGGTTTCGGGCATTACTTATCTGCAAACGCAAACAGATGCGGCATCAGGAAAACAGATTGGTGTAGCAATGCAAAATTTGCGAGAACTGTCTGAGATTGGGCGTTTGGTACAAAAAATATTCAATTCTAATGGCAATATCACAGGGGCTTATTATTATGATTTACAAAGCGGACAAACAATCGGAAAAGCGCCGTCAGTACTGACAACTTCCGCATCAACATACAAATTGTTTATCGCGCGTTATGTTTTTTATTTGATGGAAACCAAACAACTGTCATGGAATTCTGCTTATCCTTATGCTTCAGGAAATGTACGTTCTGGCTTTTATGACATGATACATAACTCAGGCAATGGCTTTTCGGAATGGATTTTGGCAAAATATGGCAAGCAAAATGTGGACAGATATCTGAAATCTGTAGGCTATAAAGGCATTAGTACCCAATCAGGACGGGCAACAACGAGTCCTGATGACTTGCGGAAAGTCCTTGCTTATTATTACAGTCATGCCTCAAATGCCAACGTTTCTTATCTTTTGTCACTAATGAAAGGGCAGATTTATCGGTCTGGAATTCCACAGGGAACTGGAAAAACTGTTGCGGATAAAGTCGGCTTTTTATGGGATGTTAGAAATGATGCAGGCATTGTATATGGCACGCATCACTATGTCTTAGTGGTAATGACAAAAAATCAGTACAATTTCAATCTGGTCAATCAAGTTTCACGAGCAGTACAAACAGCAGTCAAATAATCTGACCGCTTACATTTTTGAAAAAAATCAGCCTCTTCATACGATTTTTTAAACTTTTTTTGGACATTTTATGTTAAAATAAGCTTAATGGTTAAAACAAATATGTATTATGAAGATAATCGCGATTTGGGACACGACTTGCATCAGATGAACGTGGAGCTTTTGGGGCTTTCCATGACATTTACAACAGATGCTGGCGTGTTTAGTAAATCAGCGATTGATTATGGCTCACGCGTTTTATTAGAGAATTATGAGCCGGAAATGGCAAAAAGTTTGCTTGATGTTGGCTGTGGCTATGGCACATTAGGTTTAACACTTTCAAAAAAATATGAGCTTGATTCGACCATGGTCGATGTCAACACGCGAGCATTGGACTTGACGGCTTTAAATGCACAAAAAAATGGCATTCAACACGCAAAAATTTTCAAATCAAACATGTATGATGAAGTGAGCGACTGCTATGATTCTATCGTCAGTAACCCGCCCATTCGTGCAGGAAAAGCAGTTGTTCATGGCATTTTGGAAGGCAGCTTTCAACATCTGAATGTCAATGGTCATTTGACCGTGGTCATTCAGAAAAAGCAAGGTGCACCAAGTGCCCAAAAGAAAATGCAAGAAGTCTTTGGAAATTGCGAAGTGATTGCAAAAGACAAAGGATATTTTATTCTTCGGTCTTATAAAACTAACTAAAAGGAGAAATTATGTCATACAGAATGGTTGACCTCATTCAAAAAAAACGTGATGGTGGTCAATTTTCAAAAGAAGAAATCGACTGGTTTATCGAAAATTATGTCACAGGTGCTGTTCCTGATTATCAAATGTCAGCACTGGCAATGGCCATTTATTTCAAAGGCATGACCACAGAAGAAACGGCCTATTTGACCATGGCAATGGTTGCCTCAGGCAAACAATTTGACCTGTCAGAAATTGACGGCATCAAAGTGGACAAACACTCAACGGGTGGCGTTGGTGACAAAGTAACCTTGATTTTGGCACCACTTGTAGCATCGTTTGGTGTTCCCGTTGCCAAAATGTCAGGGCGTGGCCTTGGACACACGGGCGGAACGCTTGACAAATTGGAGTCTATTCCTGGCTTTAATATCGAAAAAACGGAAGACGGGTTTATCGACCAAGTCAAATCGACTGGCATTGCTGTCATTGGACAGTCAGATGAACTTGTCAAAGCTGACAAACTCCTTTATGCCTTGCGTGATGTGACAGCAACTGTGGATATTATTCCTTTGATTGCAAGTTCAGTCATGAGTAAAAAAATAGCAGCTGGCTCAAACGCGATTTTGCTTGACGTAACAGTTGGTGACGGTGCCTTCATGAAATCAGTTGAAGATGCTCGCATTTTGGCACGGACAATGGTGGACTTAGGGAAATCTGTCGGCCGTGAAACAGTCGCTGTCATTACAAACATGAGTCAACCTTTGGGCTTGGCGATTGGAAACCGTAATGAAATCACTGAAGCAGTCAATACCTTGCATGGCAAAGGAAGTACAGAATTCCGCCATTTCATTGCTGAATTGGCTCAGCTGATGCTGTCGCTTGCAGGGCTTGAAAAATCAATTGACGAAATTTTGACCCATTTGGACAACGGTGCAGCATACGAAAAATTTGTTGCCATGGTTGAGGCACAAGAAGGGGATCCAACGGCATTTGATCATTTGACTGCGGACTTGAATGTGACTTATCGTCAGGAAATTCGCGCCGAAAAAGCAGGCTACATTACTGAAGAAAAAGCCTTGGGCATTGGTCTTGTCGCTATGAAATTAGGAGCTGGACGTGCAACCAAAGCCGATCAAATTGATTTTGAAGCTGGCATCAATTTGGCAAAGAAAGTTGGAGATCAAGTGGCCGTCGGCGATTTGATTGCAACGCTTTATAGCAATCGCCCAATCACTGAAGACCTGCTTGCCGAATTTGACGAAGCGCTTGTCATTACTGACAAACAAGTTCATCCAAAAGAAATTATCGAGATTGTACGCTAATGAAAGTAAATGATCCTATTCCAAAGAAGATAAAAGTCGTTCAGACCTTGCTATCCGTTGCTGTTGGTTTTTTGGCAATGGTTCTCTGGCATAGTGGAATTTCTGGCTTTATCGCCTTTCTGATCACTTATTCCTTCGTTTACGTAGGGATTGCCGTGATTTACATCAAAAGTCAATCTAATAAAAAAGAAAAATAGAAAGAAAACAACATGAAACTCAATACTTACATCGACCACACCATTCTTAAAGCAGACGCTAACCAAGCAAAAGTTCAACAAATCATTGACGAAGCTAAAAAATATGATTTCGCAAGTGTTTGTATCAATCCAACTTGGGTTGCCTTCGCTGCTGAAGCACTTAAAGACAGTAAAACTAACGTTTGTACTGTTATCGGTTTCCCTCTCGGTGCCAACACTTCAGCTGTAAAAGCATTTGAAGCAGAAGACGCTATCAAAAATGGAGCTGACGAAATCGACATGGTCATCAATATTGGCGCTGCCAAAGACGGCAACTGGGAACTTGTTGAGTCTGACATTGCCGCAGTAAATGCGGTTAAAGCAGGTCATGTTCTGAAAGTAATTATCGAAACATCATTGTTGACAGACGAAGAAAAAGTTCAAGCAAGTCTTGCTGCCAAACGTGCGGGTGCTGATTTTGTTAAAACATCAACAGGCTTCTCAACTGGTGGAGCTACTGTCGCTGATGTCAAATTGATGCGTGAAACAGTTGGCCCTGATATGGGTGTCAAAGCTTCAGGCGGGATTCATTCTGCTGAAGAAGCTGAAGCAGTGATTGCTGTCGGTGCTACACGTCTCGGCGTTTCTGCCAGCATTGCCATCATAGAAGGTGAAGTATCCAATGAAAGCTACTAATCAAGACTTGTTTGAAGCTGCTAGAGTAGCGTCAAGTCATGCTTATGTGCCTTATTCACATTTTCCAGTAGGAGCTGCGCTTGTCAGCGCTGACGGACACGTAATTAAAGGCTGTAACATTGAAAATGCAAGCTTTGGGCTGACAAATTGTGCCGAACGGACGGCTGTTTTTAAGGCGGTCTCAGAAGGCATTAAAGAGTTCAAAGCTTTGGCTATTTACGGCGAGACAGCAGAACCAATTTCACCATGCGGCGCTTGCCGTCAAGTCTTGGTCGAATTTTGTCCAGCGGATATGCCAGTTTATTTGGTCTCAAAAGACATGAAAGTTAAAGAAACAACGGTTAGTGAACTCTTGCCTTATTCTTTTCAAGATTTGACTTAACCATGTTCCGAAGTAAACCCTTTTCATTTTATAAATCAAACAAAAAGCACTGTTTTGATTAAATTGTACGGTTTTTTTTGTAACAATTAGTGAAATGTCATTAAAAAGTACGGAAAAACCGAACGATTAGCAAATACTTTTAATTAGTTTTATAATATGACTTGAAAAAATTTCAAATATAGCTTAAAATAGGCTTAAGCTAAAAAGTTTAGCCAATTTAAAATAAAATTTTGGAGGAAACCGTTTCCATGAACAAACGTGTTTTTGCTATCGGTGCAGTTGCACTAGCTTCAGTCGCAGTCCTTGCAGGATGTCGCTCAAATGGTTCTACTGGAACTTCTGGCAAAGCTAAGACAGATCTTAAAGTTGCCATCATTACAGATACAGGCGGAATCAATGACCGTTCATTCAACCAATCAGCTTGGGAAGGTTTGGAAGCTTGGGGTAAAGAAAACAACCTCAGCAAAGGTAATGGCTATAACTACTACCAATCAAACTCAGCATCTGATTACACAACAAACTTCAACTCAGCAGCTGCAGCAGGATACAAACTTCAAGTAGGTATCGGTTTCAGTTTGGAACAAGCAACTGAAGAAGCTGCTAAGAACAATCCAAAAAACGATTACTTGATTATTGACTCAGCTCCAACAACACCAATCAAGAACCTTGCATCAGCACTCTTTGCAGACAATGAAGCAGCATACCTTGCAGGTATCGCAGCTGCAAAAGCTACAAAAACTGATAAAATTGGTTTCATCGGTGGAATGCAATCTGACGTTATCACTCGTTTTGCTGTAGGATATGAAGCTGGTGCTAAATCAGTTAATCCAAACATCAAAGTTGACGTTCAATACGCACAAAGCTTTACAGATGCCGCTAAAGGTAAAACAATCGCTCACGCTATGTATGGTGCAGGCGAAGACGTTGTTTACCAATGTGCTGGTGGTGTAGGTGTTGGTGCCTTTAGTGAAGCTAAAGCACAAAACGAATCAAGAACTGAAGCAGACAAAGTTTGGTTGATTGGTGTTGACCAAGACCAAAAATACCTTGGTGATTACACATCTAAAGACGGTAAAAAATCTAACTTCGTATTAGTATCAACAATCAAAGAAGTTGGTAAAGTCGTACGCGATATGGCTGATAAGACTAAAGACGACAAATTCCCTGGCGGAACAACAACTACATACAACCTTAAAAACGGTGGTGTAAGTCTTGGCCTTGACAACGTAACATCAGAAATCAAATCAGCAGTAGATACAGCTAAAGCTGACATCATTTCAGGTAAAATCGTTGTTCCATCTAAATAAGTATAAATTAAAAACATCAGTTTGACTGGTGTTTTTTTTGTCCAAAATTTTAAATCAAAATTTTTTTGAAAAATAAATTTAGGAAGAAAAACTGTAATTTAAAACGTGCATAAATGGTTGAATTAAGATATAATTAATGCAGAAAATATTATGTTTAACTAACTAATCAATAAGAAGCAAGACTGAAAATGTCATTGCTGAATATATAATGAAAGGATATAAATATATTAAATAAAATGAAAATAGCACCTCAAAAAATAAGTGAAGAACAAAAAAAGAGGATAGGAAAAAAATTGTTCAGGTCATGTCAATAACCGAATTCATATTCTCGTTACTTTTTCCATGGTTTTAACAGGGTATTTTGAGTAAAATGGAGCTTATAATACTACCGATGATTAAGGATTTAGATTAAATAATAATGAAAAAATATATAAATATTGAAGCCAAGCCACTAAGTGACAAAAAAGGGATACACATTCTCACTATAGATGGAGAATACTATTTAATTAATATGTTCACTCACTATCTTGCAATGTTCATTCCTCTTTTGGGTTATCAATTCAAATACAAGTTGTACAAAATATCTGAAAGCGAGCTGATAAAAATATTACATCAGTATGGAGGATATCGAGATATTTCAAATCCAAACTCGTTACGTAAAAAAAGTAAAGGTAAAAATGGATTCCAGATAGGAGGATTAGGTATGTTCTTAGCAAATACGATAGGAAAAGAAATGTTAAAAAGTGCTTATCCTAGTTATCTTGCACTAATTTTTCTAACAATGGCTAGTTTGTTTATTTTGATTGGTTTTTTTTATGAGAATATTCAACTGGGAAAAATAGCTCCATTCACATACAACAGTGTTGATTTCGTTACAGTGAAACTGGCAGATACTGTAAAACATTCAGTATATAAGTTAACTTTTGCATGGGGAGGACTAGTTATTATAACGTTTTTTGGAGTAGTGGCGGCTATTGTCAGCCAAAATATTATTGTTGATGGTGGAGCTCTTTTCTTTCTGTTTGTTACTTTATCAGTTAGTCAATCAATAAGTCAAGGGGTTTATGATATTACGTTTTTGGAGAGTAAACAATGAAAGAATATATTACTATTCAAACAAAAGTATTAAATGGTAGAGCAGGAATAAGAATTTTTGAACAAAATGGAGAATACTACATTTTCAATATGTATTCTCATCTTATTGTCATGTTTTTACCATTTATGGGCTATATTCTAAAATATAAATTATTTAAGATTTCTCAAAAAGAACTAGAAGAGTTATTGCATAAACAAAATGGATATAGTGATAAGTATGGAGATGGTGCGAATGTAAAAACGATGCAACAAAATTCATCTTCTACAGGAACAAAAATATTTAGAGGAGGAGGTATTGGTTACTTGATAGTAACTCTTTTAGGTAAATATCTATTAAAAGTAGACTATCCATTTTGGGTAGGAAAAATGATTCCTATTGTTTCATTAATACTATTAATACTATACTTGATAACAGATTTTTTATATCAAGGGAAGATTAATATGAGCTCGTTTGAATATGAACAAAAAATACTTATTAAGCCAGATAGAAATTCAGGGAGTTTAATTATCTTGTTATGGTTATTCTTCTTGTTTGTAGGATTGGAAACATTTTTTATTGCCATATTGTCAGAGAATTTATTCATCAATATAGGGGCTTTGTTTTTCATTCTTTTACCTTTTATGGGAGGTAAAGATATCATGGGAATGAGTAGCTGTAAAATTTATCGTGTTGAAGAGGAGAAATAACGAATGGTTGAAATAAACTCCACACGATTTATGAGGTATAAAATAGTAAAATCTGTCGGGATTTATTATTTGATAGATATTTCAACTAATAAATCATCAATTTTTTCTTTGAAACAAACGTATAAAAAGGGGTATTCTGCTGCCAAATTATCAAAAAATCAATTCACAATGTTAGAATTAAAGAAATCAAAAAAAAGAAGAACCCCAATTTATTTGGGAGGTTTTGGTGGGGCTTTTTTAATGGCTGACGCACTTGTTAAATTTTTGGGTATTAAAAGTTTAATTAGTTTTTTTACATTCGGTCAAGGACATCCCTACTTACTAGCAGTTATTCTGCTTGTTTCCATTTTGTTAATTAACTTTTTCAAACTGTTCGTGTTGCAGATGGAGGAGAAAAAATTTGAGTTTTATAAAATAGAACTAAGTGATAAATTATACTTCGAGGATACCGTCCCTACTGATGGAAAAGATAAAATTACGCTGTTGGTAACGATATTATTCGTATTTACATGTTTTTTTGGTGTTTACATCAATGGTTATGCGTCAGTTTTTATTTACTGTGCTTTCATTTGGTTGACCTACTTACTTACATGGAAAAATTTTTCTGATGGTGTACATCATACACTAAAGGTAAAATATCTGAAAGGAAAATAAGGTAGGGGGAGTACACCAAATGACTAATGCTTCACTAAAAAGAAAATTCTTGGAAACTTTAAGCGGACTATTGGAATCAAAGGATTGTTCGCCTAATATGGCTTTGATCATTCAAATAGCGAACGTAAAACTTGATGAAGGATATAGTATCACTGAAGTAATACCCTATATCAGATACTTAGTGTTGAGATTATCTACCAAACAGTCTTTTAGCGACGATGAACGTACTTTTATGCACCAGCTCGACAGATGGAGTCCTCCATCACGAGGCTCAGGCTTTTCATCTCCATATCCTGGTAATATCGCTAAGTAAAAAATTTGGATATTCTTAAAATTACAGTTTTCTTGATTTTTGACAAAAGCTGCGTTAAAATATGAGAGTGAAAAATTTAACAGCATCGGTACCAATTCCGCTTGCGGGATTGATGTTGGCGACCGTCGCAACTGCCAACTTATTGAAGCCTTATTTTGCTTTCGCTTATCCATTATTCGGTGGGATTTCGGCGCTCCTTTTTATTATCTTGGCGCTCAAACTTATCTTTAACGGAAAGAAAGTGAAAGAAGAACTCCATCAACCTGTCATTGCTAGTGTTTCAGGTACATTTTTGATGGGAACCTGCTTTTTAGCGGTTTATTATCAATCGCTATTGGGCGTTTTCTCAATCATTTTATGGTATCTAGCAATGCTTTTGTTCTTTGTTTTGATGGTCTATTTTGTGAAGACTTTTGTGCTACATCTGGACATCAAACAGGTGTTTGCCTCTTACTTCATTGTTTTTGTAGGGCCTGTTGCCCTGACCAACACAGCAGCAGAGCTTCATCAATTTTTAGCAGGACAAATTATCTTTTGGATTGGTCTCTTTTTACTGATTCCGACCTTATTTTTGCTCCTCTATCGCTATATCAAATACCCCCAAATCCAAGCGGGTCAAGTTCCCATATTTGCCGTCTTTGCTGCGCCATTTAGTTTGTGCTTGGTGGGCTATCTCAAAGCTTTTTCAAAGCCAAATTCAGTTTTGATTCTTGTCTTATTGGTGTTTTCTTTAGTCTTTTATTTTATTGGACTGATAAAAGTGAACAGTATTTTCAAAACCGATTTTTACCCAAGTTTTTCTTCATACACTTTCCCATTCGTCAATAGTGCCATCGCGTTAAAGCTAACATTGGCGCATTTTCATTGGACGGGTCTTCTCCAGTTGGTCAATGAATTCCAGATTGTCCTTGCAGTTCTTTTGGTTCTCGTTGTTCTTTGGCGTTACCTGCTTTATTTTGGACAACAGTCAATAAAAGAAAAAACAGTATGATTTTAATTCAATGTAAAAGTAGTTTGAATTTTATAATAATTATGGTATAATATGTTTGACAATTTGTCAATTTGTATCGTTTTATTGGGGGAATTATGGTAGGAAAGAGAGTTCCAAATTATATTAGAATTCATGATGCATTAAAAGATGAAGTCGAAAATGCAATTTGGAAAATAGGACAAAGACTTCCGTCTGAGCGAGATTTGGCTGAACGATTTGGTGTCAGTCGAATGACAGCAAGACAGGCTGTTACCGCACTCGTTGACGAAGGGATTTTGGAACGCCGTGTAGGGTCAGGAACCTATGTGGCGAGTCGTCGGGTGCGTGAAAAAATGCGTGGCACGACTTCATTTTCAGATATTATCAGCAGTCAAGGCAAAGTACCATCATCAGAAGTACTAAGCTACGTGAAGACAGCACCAAATGATGTGGAATGTGAAAAATTACAGATTTCAAAAGAAGATTTGATTATCCGGATGGAAAGAATTCGGTATGCTGATCAAATTCCAATTTGTTTTGAAATTACGAGCATTCCCTATGATTTAGTCAAGAATTTTGATAAGAAAAATATCACAAGTAAGTTCTTTAAGACTTTAAGAGAAAATAATTATGAAATCTCACATAGTGAGCAGATTGTATCCGCTAAAAAGGCGAGTACAGAGCTGTCAGAATATCTTAAAACGCGTGTTGGCTCTGCCAT
The DNA here is from genome assembly GCF_009601055.1 of Lactococcus sp. dk101. Classification (GTDB taxonomy): domain Bacteria; phylum Bacillota; class Bacilli; order Lactobacillales; family Streptococcaceae; genus Lactococcus. Next base: position 48,916 of record NZ_WITI01000006.1, on the reverse strand, counting down.
GCTTGGCGTAACACAAACGTCTTATTTGGCAGATGGCCGTGCATTTGAATATGTTTTATCTCAATATGTCGGAGATCGTTTTGAATTTTACTTAGAAAGATAACATTGTTATCTTTTTTTGTTACCTGCTGTTTTATTTTACGTATAATAAAATGGAGGTAGTCATGTACGAAATCGCTGAAAATACTTATCCCTTGTCCCCTAGAGAGCGTCTGGTCGTGCTTGGTGCAGAAAAGTGTACAGATCAAGAACTTCTTGCCATTCTCTTGCGGACTGGTACACGTGAACAGTCTGCGTTGGCAGTGTCCACAGCAGCATTTAAAAAATTTCAAACCATCGAAAATTTCAGACGATCAACCATTACGGAGTTGAGTCAGATTAAAGGAATTGGCAAAACAAAAGCTATCGAAATTCGTGCCATGATTGAGCTTGGCAGACGAATTCAAACCAGTGAGCGACAGCGTTATGGACAGGTCATGAGTTCAGAAGAGTTCGGAGGTAGTTTGGTTGATGAGATGCAAAATTTTGATCAGGAGCATTTGGTTGCCATTTATTTGGATGCGCAAAATCGAATCATTGAGAAAAAAACGGTTTTTATCGGGGCAGTTAACCGCTCTATCGCTAATCCGAGGGAAATTTTACATTATGCGGTCAAACAAATGGCAGTTGGACTGATTGTGGCACATAATCATCCGTCAGGAAAAACGGCACCGAGCGATCATGATCGGATATTTACAGCACAGATTGCAGAAGCTTGTGATTGCTTAGGCATTCATTTTTTAGACCATGTCATCGTTGGGAAAAAAGAATATTTCAGTTTTCGGGAAGCAGCTTTATTAGATGATGATTAAACAACAATACATCTATCTTTTTGGAAGATTATAGTGTATAATTTTTTTAGAGGTGTATGAAGTGGAGGAGCGAGATGAGAAAAGGGGTTGTGGTTGCATTACTTGCGGCATTGGTTGTCTTGACGGGCTGTTCAAATGCGCAGGCTGCTAAGACGAATATATCAAAGGATAATCTTGTTGGAAAGTGGGCAGAAACACTTGCTCAAAAAGAAGGACTAAGTCAGCAATTAAATGACCTTCGTCAAAACAAAAATCTTTCATCTGTGACTTATTACAAAGCTCTCCTACGAGAAGCAGGGCAACAACTTTTGGATCAGCGCCAAACCTACTCAAAAGAAAGCGTTAGGACGCAGTTGGTCAATCAGCTTGATAAGTTGAACTTAGATAAGACAAAGCTTAAAGAATGGATTTCAGTGGACAATCTTCAACAACTTGAAGATTTAGCCAAAGAAAAAACCGAAATCAAGCTCCATTTGAATGATAAAATCAATCTGAAAATAAATGATAAATATAAACTTTATCTGAAAAATATTGATCGCCTGATTAAAGAATACGAGCAGTTGATGGATTAGATAAGACTAGAGATTACAGCGCTTACGTAAATCTTAATTTTTTTATCCTTATATCTCAATTATTTGTATCATTATTTAAAAATGTTATAATTATGACGAGAGATTGTTTGGCACACAGGTAATCTCTTACAATATTGGTACAATGTGGTATAATAACTACATAAACATAGATCGAAACAGCTCATTTTTTTGCACTGTTTTTTTGTATCTTCAAGAACCATATTTTTAAGGACATCAATTAAATTGATTAAAAAAATAGATTTGATAGAATGGAGATATACCTATTATATTACCCCCTTCTAAATACCGCCTTGTTGGCGGTGTTTTTGCTCAGCAAAATACTTGATTTGAGTCGCTCAAATGTTAAAATAGAGGTGGGTAAATCATTACCCAATAGATATTTCGGTGTAGAGCGCTCTTGTGGAGCGCTTTTTTGTGAGGGAAAAATCTGTTGCAACTTTACAACAAAACGCAAAAAATTAGCTCATTTGTTGTAAAGTTGTTGTAAGTAAAAATATCTACTAATCTTTTTAATGTTTCACAAAAGAAAAAAACAGCTCAACAGAGCCATTTTTTACTTTATAAATGTATTAGTTTTCCGCATTTCCATTCATGAAAAAGAGGAGGGTTTGAAGTTCTTTGGTTAAATCGATGGATTGAACGACGACGTCTTCTGGTACGTAAAGGCGAACAGGTGCAAAGTTTAATATTCCTTTAATCCCTGACGCAACTAAGATATCAGCGACTTCTTGGGCGTCTTCCTTACGGACGGACACGATGGCTGTTTTAATATCAGAGTTGGCTATATTTTTTTCTAAATCTGAAATATTATAGATGTGAATGCCACCATCTGTTTGAGTTCCAACCATTGGATTTCCTGCAATATCGTAGGCTTGCGTAATGCGCATTTTATTACGGTCTTGGAAACTATAGTTGATCAAGGCACGGCCCAGATTTCCGACACCGACAAGTGCGATGTGTGTCTCTTGGTCTTGTCCCAGCAATTCTGCGAAGAAGTCGCGCAGGACAATGGTTTCATAACCATAGCCACGTCGGCCTAATTCACCGAAAAGTGAGAAGTCGCGACGGATTGTGGCAGCATCGACACCAATTTTTTCAGAAATGATAGTCGAATTTGTGCGGGTGGTGTTTTCATCAACGAGTCCTTTAAAGAGTCGATAGTACTGAGGCAACCGACGTGCAGTAGCTTTAGGTAATTTTTTGTTTGATTTGATTTCTGACAATTTGATTACTCCACTTTCTTAAAAGGATAAAGTCCTTGTGATTATTTTATCAAATGCTTGTGAAATATGCAACCAATTTATATCGAGAAGCGAACATTTCTCATTTTCTAATGAAAAAAAGCGATGAAATATGATAAAATAAAAGAGATAGTAGAAAAAGGTGTAACATGATACTGATGCAAGGAAACAACATCGCCAGAACGTTTGGGGCAGATGTTTTATTTGAAGGAATAAATTTTAGTTTGCAGGACCATTCACGGACGGCTTTAGTCGGTCGCAATGGCGCTGGGAAATCAACATTATTGAAAATAATTGCTGGCGTGGAAGAAGCCAGTAGTGGAACAATTTCTAAGGTAAAGGATTTATCTTTGAACTATTTGGCACAAGACCAAGGTTTGTCGTCAGAGCTGACCATTTATGAAGAAATGCTTCAGGTCTTTTCTGGGTTACAAGCCATCGAAACGGACTTGCGTCAGATGGAAATGCAGATGTCAGAACTGACAGGAAGTGAATTGGCTGAACTGATTGAGCGATATGATGCGATTTCTGAACAATTTCGCAGAGATCACGGATTTACTTATGAAGCCGAGATTAGGTCTGTTTTAAACGGTTTTAATTTTAAGGAAGAACACTGGACACAACGGATTTCAGAACTTTCTGGTGGTCAAAAAACGCGCTTGGCCTTAGCTAAAATGTTGCTTGAAAAGCCAAATTTGTTGATTTTAGACGAACCGACCAACCATTTGGACATTGAAACTTTGGCTTGGCTGGAGAATTATCTCAAGAATTATGCAGGTTCTTTGCTGATTGTCAGTCATGACCGCTATTTCTTGGACAAGGTTGTCACAGAAGTTTTAGAGCTTTCAAGGGGCGAGTTAACCCGTTTTTCTGGTAATTATTCCCGCTATATCGAGCTTCGTCAACAAAAAGAAGCACTCGAAGCCAAAGAATTTGATAAGCAACAAAAAGAGATTGCAAAATTAGAAGATTATGTCGCTAAAAATCTGGTCCGTGCTTCCACTACAAAAATGGCTCAATCACGGAGAAAACGCCTTGAGAAAATGGAACGACTTGAGGCACCTAAAGCCAATGAAAAAGCGGCTCATATCATGTTTTCACAAGAAAAACCGTCAGGGAATATTGTCCTGACAGTCGAAGATGCCGCCATCGGTTTTGTCAATGATGACACAACAGAAATCTTGGCCGCTCCTATTTCGATTGATGAACGTAAGGGCGAAGCGATTGCGATTGTCGGGCCAAATGGCATTGGGAAAACAACCTTAATCAAATCCATTATCGGACAAATTCCATTTATTTCAGGCGAAGCAAAATTGGGAGCCAATGTTTCGGTCGGTTATTATGACCAAGAACAAGGCCGTTTGACGCCGTCAAATAGTGTTTTAGATGAGTTGTGGAATGACCATGCTTTGCTGCCAGAAGTGGAAATCAGAAGCATTCTGGGTTCATTTCTCTTTAGTGGCGATGATGTCAAAAAATCCGTTGCCATGCTTTCAGGTGGTGAAAAAGCTCGTTTATTGCTTGCCAAATTGGCCATGGATCATGATAATTTTCTAATTTTGGACGAACCAACCAACCATTTGGATATTGACAGTCGTGAAGCCCTTGAAAACAGTTTGATTGACTACGAGGGAACGCTTTTGTTTGTCAGCCATGACCGTTATTTCATCAATCGGGTCGCGACAAAAGTGATTGAGCTTTCTCCAGACGGTAGTCAAGTCTTCCTTGGAGATTATGATTATTATTTAGAGAAAAAAGCGGCTGATTTAGCCTCTGTCAGTGCTGACCAGATTGAAAAACCTACTGAAACTGCAGGACAGCTTGATTTTCAAGCACAAAAGGAAGTTCAAAAAAATCGTCGCAAGATTGAACGAGAAGCAGAACGTTTGGAAACGGAACTGGATCAGATTGATAATGAAATCACAAACATTACGACACAAATGCACAATATTTCGGATGACTTTGTGAAATTGGGTGAGCTACAAGCCCAATTAGATGCCTTAAGTGAGCAAAAAGATGCAGTTGAACTCGAACTTCTTGAAGTTATGGAAATGCTAGAAGATTGAGCAAGATGGATTGGCACTTGCAAAAATCAATTGACTTTGGTAAAATATGAACAATTAAACTTTTAAACGAGTCCAGAGAGGCTTGCAAGGTTATCACAGTGAAAGAGACATTCCGTTTTCTGACCTTTGTCAGTGCTGACGGTGTGATTTTTTCGAAAACTAACACTTGCAAGCGGCAAGTGTTTTTTGTTTAAGAGCTTAAATTTTGTTTTACAAGGAGAATATCATGTCACTTTCACAAAACATTGCACGCGGCTTGTTGGAGATTGAAGCAGTCAGCTTGTCACCTAAAACACCATTTACTTGGGCTTCAGGCATTCAATCGCCGATTTATACGGACAATCGCATTACACTTGCGTATCCTGAAATTCGCACGGTCATTGAAGATGGTTTTGTTGATTTAATCAAGGCTGAGTATCCAGAGGCTGAAGTCATTGCAGGGACAGCAACGGCAGGAATTCCTCATGGTGCTATCATTGCTGACAAGATGGATTTGCCATTTGCCTATATCAGAAGCAAACCAAAAGATCATGGTAACAAACGTCAAATTGAGGGGCCCGTGACCAAAGGGCAAAAAATGGTTGTGATTGAGGATTTGATTTCGACAGGAGGGAGCGTTCTTTCGGCTGTGGCAGCAGCTCAAAATGAAGGTGCGGAAGTGCTTGGCGTTCTTGCCATCTTTACTTACGAATTGGAAAAAGCGACGCACAATTTTGAAGCGGCAGGCGTTTCCTTGTCAACGCTGACAAGCTATACGGATTTGATTGAAGTTGCACATGAGACGAACCAAATCTCCAAAGAAGAACTTGAATTACTCCAAAAATTCAAGCAAAATCAAGAAAACTGGCAAGATTAACCAATAGGCTTAGCTAAAGGAGAAGGCATGCTTTTAATAAAAAATGGTCATGTGATTGACCCAAAAACCCAGTTCGACCAAGTGGCAGATCTTTTAATTGACGGGGAGAAAATCATCAAAATTGCTCCTCATATTCAGCTTGAAAAAGGGATGGAAGTGCTTGATGCCAGTGGCAAAATTGTTGCACCGGGCTTAATTGACATTCATGTTCATTTTAGAGAACCTGGTCAGACCCAGAAAGAAACCATTCATACGGGAGCTTTAGCGGCTGCCGCGGGAGGCTTTACGAGCGTGGTCATGATGGCAAATACAAGTCCTGTGTTATCGAGTCCAGAGTTAGTTGCGGATGTATTGGCGTTGTCTAAGATGGAATCCATTCATATTCATACGGTGGCGTCAATCACGTCCCAATTTGATGGCGAAAATGTGACGGATTTCAAAGCACTTGCGGAAGCTGGCGCTGTTGGTTTTTCTGATGATGGTGTGCCCTTGAAAAGTTCGAAAATTGTCGCGGAAGCATTGAAAAAGGCAAGTGCGGGCGATTGGTTGATTTCATTGCACGAAGAAGATCCTGATTTGGTGGGAACTTTAGGGCTGAATGAGTCTGATTTGCTAAAAGCCCAATGTGGAATTTCTGGTGCCTCAAATATGTCAGAATACAGCATGATTGCTCGAGATGCTATGCTTGCGCTTGGAACTCATGGACGCTTGCATTTCCAACATCTGTCAGCCGGTCAGTCGGTTGATGTCGTTCGATTTGCCAAACAAATGGGTGCAAGAGTCAGCGCAGAAGTAACGCCGCAGCATTTTTCACTGACAGAAGAGGCTGTCATCTCGGTCGGAAGCAATGCCAAAGTGAATCCACCCTTACGGAAATCAAGTGACATTGACCAAATCATCGCAGGCTTAAGGGATGGGACAATCGATGTGATTGCGACTGACCACGCCCCACATACCAAGGATGAAAAGGCACAAGCATTGGCAAAATCCCCATCTGGAATGATTGGTTTGGAAACCTCGCTTCAACTTGGGTTGACGCATTTGGTAGCTAAAAAGCACTTGACGCTCAGCCAGTTGCTTGAAAAAATGACCTGTAATCCTGCTGAATTATATGGCTTTGATGCAGGCTATCTCAAGGAAAACGGCCCTGCGGACATCGTGATTTTTGATGCCGAAATTGAACAAGAAATCGCCGACCATTTTCAATCCATGGGCAGTAACTCGCCATTCATTCGGCAAAAAGTGAAAGGACAAGTCCAGACGACGATTTGTCGAGGGAAAGTTGTCTATCAAAAATAAAAACGCCGCATGCGGCGTTTTGTTTATTTTCTAAACTTTAGCAATGGATAAATTCCTAAGAACAGGAGCAAACCAACCTTGCTTAAGTTGCTCGTTTGCGAACTTTGTCCTGTTTGAGGTAAGCTGTTTTGAAGGTGTGAATTTGCTGTCTTTTTATCCGTTGCTGTTTGCTTTTGGACAGCTAATGCTTGTGGCTGTTCTGTTTTGTCAGCTCTGATAGCAGGCTGTGTGTTCGGAGTATTGGAAGGGCCAGTAGGTTCTATATCGTCTGGAAGTTCAGGACTTACAGGAGAATTCAACAACTGATAGACATAGTAAATCTCAATCTGCTTATTTGGCTGATAAATTCCGTTGGCATTGCTTGGAATTTTGTTTGTTGCTAGCTGATAGGCCTGACCATTGAAGCTGATTTTTTCAGGGACCATTTCACTTTGCCAAGTCTGATAGTTTGGGGCTTGTTCAGAAGCCAGCCAACTTTCTGTCAGTGCTGACGTGCTTGCTGCAATCCGTTTGCCTTGCTCATCAATAAAGTGAACAATAATTGTTCCTGTATATTGAACTTCTGGCAGGATTTTTTCATAAAAATAGGTAACTTCAATCGTTTGTCCAGCCTGATAGTTACCTGTTTGATTATCAGGGAGGAGGGATTTGATGAGGCGATAACTTGTGCCGTCAGCTGTGTCAATGCTTTCAGGCGCACTGGTTTCATAAGTTGGCGCGGTTTGTCCTTCTTGCCATGTGGGCGAATTCAACGTTTGCGATGGCGCAATTGGCGTCTTACTTCCTTGTTCAAGATAATGAACTTTAACCGTCCCTGTCAGCAAATGCGGGGTGATTTGTCCAATAGCAAGCCCTTGATTGCCACAGAGATAGGGGCTGGCGTCAAGTTCGTATTGGCCCGCGCCACTAACCACCAAACGATAGGTGATGTACTGGTTGGCTTGCCCGCAGACATAGACAATCACTTCATCATAGCGCTGACTTCCATCAGCAGTGAACAGCCAGACGGGACTGCCTTCTTTGCCCTCGACCGTTAGCCCTTTCGACACGGGATAAACATGACCATTTCCAGCAATGGTTTTGTGGGGCTGATTTTCCAGAACAATGCCATCTGTCGTTGCGCTAATTCCGCTGCTGTCAGCGCTGACAGGCTGGAGAACGAGGAAAATGACAGCCATAAAAACGGAGAGGAACAGTGTTTTTAATAGAAACGTTCGATTTTTCATGAGAAACCTCCTTTAAAAATAAATTCGAGCAACCGAAATGATTGTGCAATCATTCACGAGTTGTTCTACTTTTATTTTAGACATTATCTACGGTTTCGTAAAGGGATGAAAAATTGACATGTTGACAATAAATTCTTTCATAAAATCAAGCAATACGGGCATTTATATGATCCTTTTGTGGACAATCTGACAAGTTTTAATTTTGATTGAGCGACCAAAACCAAAGTAAAAGTCACTCGATTTTGACGGTAAATCTATGGTATAATAATGTTATGACATACTATGAAGAATATTTGAGCGGGCATTTGATTTTACCAAAAGCCTTAATGGAACATTTTGCTCAGCTTTTTCCGAGTTCAGACGATTTTTTGGTTTGGCTTTATTTCTATGACAATCGGGATATTGCACCAAGCGAAATTGCGCATAAGACAGGTAAAAAGTTGACGCAGGTCAATCATTCAATAACAGCGCTGCAAAATTTTGGTTCTCTTAAAGTAACCTTGATTGATTTGGCTGGAGAAGTAGAGACGATTTTTGATGTGAGTCCGGTATTTAAACATTTGGATCAACTCAATGGCCATGCTGAGCCAGAAAACCAAAACGAAGAAGCCACAAGTCCATCTGAAGACAATCAGTTGAAGGATTTGGTTGAAACCTTTGAAGCTGAAATGGGTGTGATTTCGCCCATGCAAATTGATGAATTGAGAGCCTTACTTTTTGAAGACAAATACGAAGCTTCTCTCATCAAATTGGCCTTGAAAGAAGCAGTTTTGAACCGTAAATTGTCGTTTAAATACATTAAAGCCATTTTGAGAAACTGGAAAAATGAGGGCTTGACGAATGTTCAGGCAGTGGAAAACAAGCAATCTGATTTTCAAGCCTCTAAAAATCCAAAACAAACGAAAACACAAGACTTTTATATTCCGATGGATGGTATTTGGAATTAGAAAGAACAGCCATGTTAAGTAAGAAAAAATACCTTGAAGCGCTTGAAATCATCATGCAGATGTATCCAGAAGCTCGAGGAGAACTGAACTGGGAAACGCCGTTTCAGCTTTTAATTGCGACCATTTTGTCAGCACAGGCGACAGACATCGGTGTCAATAAGGCAACACCAGGCCTTTTTGCCGCTTATCCAGATGCAGAGCGTTTAGCCCTTGCTGACATTGGCTCGATTGAAGAAAAAATTAAAACCATTGGTCTCTATCATACCAAGGCAAAGAATATTAAGGCTGCGGCACAGATGTTGGTGTCTGATTTTGATTCGATTTTGCCAAGAGATAAGGCGACCCTGCAAAAATTACCAGGTGTTGGTCGGAAAACGGCAAATGTCGTGTTAGGCGATGCGTTTGGCGTGCCAGGCATTGCGGTGGATACCCATGTGGATCGCGTGTCAAAACGGCTCAACATTGTTCCTCAAAAAGCATCTGTTTTAGATGTTGAAAAAACGCTGATGCGGTATATCCCTGAAGAAGAATGGGTTTCGGCCCATCATCATTTGATTTTCTTTGGTCGTTATCACTGCACAGCAAAAAACCCAAAGTGTGAAGCATGTCCTGTTCTTTCATATTGTAGGTTTGGTCAGGAAAGATTAGGAGTAGATTAAAATTAAAATGATTAAAGCTCATTTATCATTGCGACTTAAAGAAGTCGCTTCTTTTGTGAAAAAAGACGCACGTCTTGCCGACATTGGTTCAGACCATGCCTTTTTACCCACCTATTTGATGGAAGAAGGGCAGATTGATTTTGCTGTTGCCGGTGAAGTGGTAAAAGGTCCTTTTGAAATTGCTAAAAGTCATGTGCTCGAAGCTGGCTTGGCTGACCAAATCCATGTGCGCTTGGCCAATGGCTTAGCTGCCATTCAAGAGGCGGACAAAATTGATAGTATTGTAATTGCTGGTATGGGTGGGCTATTGATTTCCGAGATACTGGAAGCTGGCTTGGATAAGATCCATGAGCAGACTCAGCTTATCTTGCAACCCAACAATCACGAAGATACCCTGCGGGAGTGGCTAATGGATAATAGCTTTGCGATTGAAGCAGAAAAAATAGTCCTTGACGCAGACAAATTCTATGAAATCATTGTCGCAAAAAAAACGAGCCAAGCTATCAATTATACGGCAGAAGATTTACACTTTGGCCCTTATTTGCGGAAAGAAAAATCCGACGTTTTTGTTAAACGTTGGACCAAAGAAATGAAGACACTACAGGCAATTTTACAACATTTGCCAGACTCAACCATGCCTAAATATGAGGCAGTTTTGTCAGAAATGACAGAAATAGAACAGGTTTTGAAATGAAATTAAAGAATTGTATTGCTAAATATGAAGCTTTTTGTCCTCAAAATTTGGCGCTTGCTGATGATCCCGTCGGCCTACAAATTGGAAGTCTCGACCAAGAAGTCAAGAAAATTTTGGTAACGCTGGATATTCGGGAACAAACGGTTCAGGAAGCCATTGATTTGGGTGTGGACATGATTTTTGCCAAGCACCCCGTCATTTTTCGGCCCCTGTCTGCACTGACAGCTGAAGATGTGCAAGAAAATATTATTTTGCAACTTGCCAAAGCTAATATAGCTGTCTATACTAGTCATACCAATATTGATGTGGTCGCTGGCGGATTGAACGATGATTTTTGTCAATTGTTGAACCTTCAAGATGTAGAGGCTTTAGAGGCTGAAACAGGCATGGCAAGGATTGGGAACATTGAGCCATTGTCGCTGTCAGAACTGACAGAAAAAGTGAAAACTGCTTTTGGCTTGACGCGTTTGCGGGTCATTTCCTATGATCATCAGATGAACCAAGAAATCAAACGGGTTGCCATTTGCGGTGGAACTGGTGGCAAATTGTGGGCTTTGGCAAAGGAGCAGGGCGCAGATGTCTTTATCACAGGTGATATATATTACCATACTGCTCATGACATGTTATCGCATGGCCTTCTTGCCATTGATCCGGGGCATTATATTGAGCATTTGTTCATTCCAAAAATTGCTCAATTTTTACGAGAGGCTGAACCTGAACTGGAGATTTTCGAAAGTCAGGCTTTGACCAATCCATTTTACGACATTTAAAAAAGAGCCGAGGCTCTTTTTTATTGTTCGTAAGGTTTGATGACCCATTCGTTGAGGGCGTATGCGACACCAGACTCAGCGTTTGATTTTGTGACATAAGTCGCAATTTTTTTGAGTTCTTCCTTGCCATTCGCCATGACAACTGGACATCCTGCCGCTTCAAGCATTGAACGGTCGTTTTCTTCGTCGCCAATGGCCATTACTTCATCGATATCGAGGAACAATTTCTTCGCCAAATGTTTTAAAGCAGAACCCTTGCTGGCTTTTTTATTCATGAATTCAAGATAGTAAGGGGTTGATTTAACCATATTGAAGCGTTCAAAGAACTCGAAAGGCATGTAAGCAATGGCTTCGTCCAATTTTTCTGGCTCGTCAACAGTCATCACTTTTGAGATTTCAAGTGCGCCGATTTCTTCAGGTAAGCGATAGTACAAAGGCATTTTGACCATGGCAGCTTCGTGAACCACGTATTTACCGATGTCACGTTGACTCGTATAAATCCCTTCACGTGTAATTGCCATCAAAGGCACATTGATTTTACGAGCCATTGCGTCAATGTCAAGGAAATCTTCACGAGAAATGGATTCTTTGATGAATTCTTCGCCTGTATCTGCACGTTGAACCAAAGCACCATTGTATGTGATGACATAATCACCGTGTTCAGTCAGTTCAAGTTCTTCTAAAATATCTGTAACGCCCATCAATGGACGACCGGTACAGATGACGATTTTCACGCCAAGCGTCTTGGCTTTTTTGACGGCTGCTTTAACTTCAGGCGTGATTTTACGTTCTGGGTCAAGTAGTGTTCCGTCAAGGTCAATGGTAACTAATTTAATCATGTGAGACTTTCTATGTAACTTATTATTTTATGGGACAAAAACTGTCATTTTTGATATGGGCAGTAAAAGTTTCATTTTCAAGCATGGCTTTTGGAAAATAGAAGCGCCGATTGCCATGAATGGTTCCTGTCAGTGATGACACGATTGGAGATAGCTCTGACAATTCATACAAACTGCCATCTTTTTGAATGATTTCAATTTGCGTTCGGGGACTTTTTGCATTGGGCCGGTAAAAGTCGTAGGGCAAGTCAAAGTTGCTATGAATGCCTGTATAATAACGTGCGTCATAACCAGACTCGTCAACCAACTGGCGCAAGATATCCAAATCCATTTCAGTTGCTTCATCAAATTGAATGGATTTGAGTAGATGTCGATTGATATATGCGTTAGCCAAATCAGACAAAATTGGGTCTTGACAGGTCATCCAAGCCTGAAAATAGGTATTCATCACGCCGTCATCGAGTGCCAAATAATCTTGCAAGCTATGTTCCTGCTCAAAAAATGGAATGAGACGCATACTGGTCATTGTAAAATAGTCACGATGCTCTGGATACAAATCTTTGGCCCGAGCCAACAAATTTTTTAGCAAGACTTCCATTGAGCGTGAAGCTGGGTGAAAGTAAACTTGCTGATACATTTGATAGCGACTGACCACATAATCTTCGACGGCATGCACGCCGTTGATTGCGAAGGCAATGCCATCTGGTACAGGGCGAATCACATGCAAAATTCGTGTCAAATCGAATTGACCATAAACAGCGCCCGTATAATACGAATCACGAAGCAAATAATCCATGCGGTCGGCGTCAATTTGACTGGAAATCAACTGCACCACTTGTGGATTAGGATATTCGTGTGCGATGACAGAGGCCACTTTTTCTGGAAAATCAGGCGAAACGCGTCTTAAAACCGCATTGACTTCTGTTTCGGGGGACGTGATAATTTGGCGGGTAACTGCCTCATGATCGGTGTCAAACAAGCCCTCAAAGGTATGTGAGTAAGCCCCATGGCCAACATCGTGAAGCAAGGCTGCACATTGAGTGACCAAGTTTTCATCTGGGTTCCACTCTAATGGATAATGGAGCGAGAAATGATCGGTAATGGTTTTAGCGATATGATAAACGCCCATACAGTGCGTGAAACGGCTGTGTTCTGCACCGTGAAAAACAGCGCTTGTTGTTCCTAGTTGTTTGATTCGTCGCAAACGTTGAAACTCTGCGGTATTGATAAGGTCATAAATGACCTTATGCTCCACATGTATAAAATCGTGAACGGGTTCACGGAAAACTTTTTCCATCTTCCCTCCTTTTCTTTCGTTGTGATTTAGAAAGATTTCATAATTTCATTATACTAGAAAATGAGACAAATTTCCATTTGGATTGAGCAGGAGTGTTCACTTTGGAAATGAGAATAAAATAAGAAGTAGAAAAGAGGAAAACAGTTTATTTCAAACTGAAAATAGTGTAAAATAGAAGACATGGTAACTATTAGAATAACAAATGAAATCCGCATTGGTGCTGAAAAAGAAGTAATTCATGAAGTTTTTTCAGGTCAGCAACATAAGCGTGCAGGAAAAACTGTTTTGATTTATAAAAATCAAGATGATGAGAAAGTCATGATAAAATTTGACAAAAATGAGCTGTCAATGACCAGATATGGTGCGTATCCAACCACCATGAAATTCAAACCGTCAATCGCCATGCCCGTCAATTATGAAGGCTTGGGCGCCCTGTCAGTAATGACAGAACTTTTGGCCATTGATGACATGAAACAGGCTCTGACCTTAAATTATCAAATAGCTCAAAACGAACTGAAAGTCGGAGACTACAAAATGCGTGTTTCCTGGCGAGAAGACTAGGAGTAAAGGGGATTATGGAAAAGATTAAACTGCCGAAAGATCTGTATGATAAGCTTGAATTGGGAGAGAACAAGCAAATCGAGGTAACAGATCTTTCAAACGATAGTTTTAAAATACGAGCAATCGATCGAAATCGAACAGAGCGTGCAGCAACGTGGTTTTTACTGCCGACCGCAATTTCTACCTTGCTTTTTATTTTGTCACTTCATTTTTTGGGAAAGAGTTCGGTTATTCCACTCACGGGGACGGATTCGATTGCTTCAGGAGTCATGGTGATTTCAAATGCGGTTGCGATGATTTCATTTATCGTGTCTTATCTGATGCGGCGTAAGGAACTTTCTCATCAGATGACCTCAAAAGTCTATTGGCGCACCATCATTACAGTGATTATCGCTGTTTTATTGCTCGTAACTTTGGTTTTATCCGCATTCTTTTGGTTCATCAGTCAAATTTTTTATGGTGTTGCCTTTGATACAATAACCTCGGTGCTTATTTTTGCTATTTTCACGGGAATTCTGTCTTTCTTCTTGCTTTTTGTGGTCGATGTTTTTGAGATTTCGATGCTGCTCAATCTTTTGATTATGGTGGCCATCGGTGGTTTGTTGTCAAGCATGGTTTCAAACGGGAATCAGTACTGGTGGCAACGAAATTTTAGTGTTTTAGGGACAAATAATTCAAATGCCAGTTGGCAATTTAATCTGACCTTGATTTTGTCTGCGGCCTTGATGATTAGTTTGTTCGATTATATTTTCGTTTCGTTAAGAATGAAAGTTGGTTTTCAAATTCGCCATGTGATTTTACAGCTTTTGTTGACGCTTTGCTCCCTTTGTATTGCATTTGTAGGCCTCATACCAAATAATGGATTGGGTCTTGCTCATTTGGCACACGATATCTTTGCCCAACTGATTGTATTATTTATGGGGCTGGCCATTCTTGGCATTCGCTGGTTTTTACCGCATATTGAAAAGAATTTTTACTATCTTTCTTATGCCATTGTGGCCATCTTGGCACTCTCATATTTTCTCTGGCATCCGATTTATTATTTAACGCTGACTGCCTTTGAAATCTTGTCCTTTAGTGTCTGTTTTGCTTGGATTATGCTCTTAATCAACAGCCTTTTGCGCATCATTTGGGAAGAAAAGAAAGTTTATCAAGTAGAAATTATCTCAGCAGAAGAAGATACAAAAAATAAATGATATTTAATGCAACATATGAGTTGCATTTTTTTTAACATTTTAGTATAATAGAGTAGTTGTCTTTGTGGTTTCCATAAAGTGCAACCGCACGAAGTTTCGTTCTTCAAGAATTAAGCGACGCAAGTCCACGAACTAAGGCGAGTCTGACAGCTCATGACTAAAATCAAGAGCAAAAATCTAATAAGGAGGAATCACAATGTCAAACTATGCAATCATCAAAACTGGTGGCAAACAACTTAAAGTTGAAGAAGGCTCAGTAATCTACATCGAAAAACTCGATGTTGAAGCTGGAAGCACTGTTACTTTCGACGAAGTTATCTTCGTTGGTGGTGACACAACTAAAGTTGGAGCTCCACTCGTAGCTGGTGCTACTGTTGTCGGTGAAGTTGAAAAACACGGTAAAGAAAAGAAAGTTGTTACTTATCAATACAAACCTAAGAAACACTCTCACCGTAAACAAGGTCACCGTCAACCATACACTAAAGTTGTTATCAAATCAGTTAACGCTTAATTATGATTGAAGCTTGTATCAGGTCGAAAAGAGGCAAAATCGTCTCTTATGAAATCTCGGGGCACGCTGAATCTGGCGAGTACGGACACGATGTTGTTTGTGCAGCAGTCAGTGTTCTGTCGATAACCACAGCAAATAACATTTACGAAATGGCTAACATTAAACCTGTGACGCACATGGAAGATGGTTATTTATTTGTGGAAATCCCATTGAGTACCCCTGAAAAACAAGGCGTATTGGCTCAAACCTTGCTCGAAGCTTTCGCAAATGCGATGACAGCAGTCGAGAAAAACTACAGCCAGTACATTACACTTAAATTTGAAAATGGAGGGCAATAACATGCTTGAACTTAATCTGCAACTCTTCGCCCACAAAAAAGGTGGAGGTTCAACTTCCAATGGTCGTGACTCACAAGCTAAACGTCTTGGTGCTAAAGCATCTGACGGTGAACTTGTAAGTGGTGGATCAATCCTTTTCCGTCAACGTGGTACACATATTCATCCAGGTGCTAACGTTGGACGTGGTGGCGACGATACACTTTTCGCAAAAATCGAAGGTACTGTTAAATTCGAAATGAAACGTGGTAAAAAACAAGTTTCTGTTTATCCAGCAGTAGCTAAATAAATCGAATTTTAAACTCTGTCAGTGATGACAGAGTTTTTTTATTGATAAATAAGGGAAAAATGTGGTGAGATTGAGCGAACATGACGAATTATGATATAATATGAGTAGAAAAATATGATTTGGAGCGTGCGTTTTGACTAAAAAATCCTTAGATTTTAAAATTGATAACCCCGAAGATATGGCTTTGATTTTTGGCACGCAGGACAAACACTTGACCCTTCTTGAACAGCAGTTGGCTGTTGAAATCAATTATCGTGGTGAAATGGTTCAGATTTTGGCTGATGATGACGCGGCACTTAAACGCGCAAGAAAAGCCATTCAAGCGCTTCAAGTTCTTGTTGTTCGTGGCATTCCTGTACATACATCAGATGTGATTATAGCGGCAAAAATGGCCATGAATGACGACATTGAAAACTTTACAGCCCTCTATGAAGTTGAATTGACCAAAGATGCGGTTGGCAAACCCATTCGTCTAAAAAATATGGTTCAAAAAATTTATGTGGATAGTCTCAAACATCATGACGTTGTTTTTGGCATTGGCCCTGCCGGTACTGGTAAAACATTTCTGGCAGTTGTCATGGCAGTCCAAGCACTACGAAATGGCCAAGTCAAGCGCATTATCTTGACACGACCTGCCGTTGAAGCAGGGGAAAATTTAGGTTTTTTGCCAGGAGATTTGCAGGAGAAGGTAGATCCTTACCTGCGTCCAGTTTATGATGCACTATACGCGATTTTAGGGAAAAATGCGACAGAACGCATGATGGAACGTGGCATTATTGAAATCGCACCGCTGGCTTATATGCGTGGCCGTACACTTGATGATGCCTTTGTCATTCTTGATGAGGCTCAAAATACGACCACCATGCAGATGAAAATGTTCCTGACACGGCTAGGCTTCAATTCAAAAATGATTGTCAACGGTGACAGCACGCAAATCGACCTGCCCAACCGCGTCAAATCAGGCTTGATTGATGCCAGCGAAAAGTTGTCAGGGCTGACAAGTATTGATTTTGTCTATTTTACAGCAAAAGACGTGGTCAGACACCCCGTGGTTGCTGAAATCATCAAGGCCTATGAAGCATAAAATGAACATGAAAGCGTGACTTTGTGTTTTATGAAATGAAAAATCTTAAATTGCATGTTGAGCGGATAGGGCAAGGACAGCCTTTGCTTATTCTTCACGGTTGGGCTGGACACATGGCTCCAATGAAAGCCGTCTTTGAACCCTCGTTTACCAGTGAATCTACAATCGAGCGCATTTATATCGATTTGCCAGGAATGGCTGAATCAGTCGCTACTCTGTCAGTGCTGACAACGGATTTTGTTTTGGAATCTCTTCTAGAGTTTATTCAGGCAGAAATCAAAGATCCGCTTTTATTGGCAGGCTATTCTTACGGAGGCTATCTGGCGAGAGCCATTAGTGCTCAAATACCAGAGCAAATCAAAGGATTGTTCTTACTTGTACCAATGATTGAACCAGCTCATGATAAAAGACAACTTCCCGATGTGGACTGGTTTTATGAAACAGCGATTTGTAAGCAGGCACGAAAAAAATCTGATGCATTTTGGCTTGTCCAAAATGAAGTAGCACTTGATCAATTACGTAAACACTACGGTCTCCAAAAAAGTATCGCTCAAGTGCCAGTTTTTGAGAAACCGACCTTGATTTTATTGGGCCAACAAGATGGTACGGTCGGATACAAAGACCAACTGAAAATGCTTGACGACTATCCAAGAGCAAGTTTTGCGATTTTGGATATGGCGGGGCATAATTTGCAAATGGAACAAAGTCAAGTTTTTAATTTTTTTGTTAAAAACTGGTTAGAAAGATGTGAGAAAAATGGCTGAAGGCTATATCATGGAACTTCGTGAAAAAATTGGACATATTCCCCTCGTAATTGCTTGTGCCAGTGTCATCATTTATGACGAAAAAAAGGGCCTTCTTCTCCAAAAACGCGTGGATAATGGCACATGGTGCTATCACGGCGGGTCAATTGAACCAGGTGAAACGGCACAGGAAGCAGCTAAACGTGAACTTTTTGAAGAAACAGGTTTGACAGCAGGTCAGATGACCTTATTTACGGTGGCTTCGGGAGAAGAACAACATTTCTTTTATCCCAATGGCGACGAGGTCTATATCATTGATTCGGTTTTTGTTTGTCAAGATTTTTCAGGACACCCTGAGCTTGAAGCAAGTGAGGTCTCTGATTTGAAATGGTTTAGTTTAGATGAGTTACCAGAAAATCTCAATCAACCAACACAAACACCAACTAAAGAATTTGTAACACACATTAAAAATAAGCATGGGCTTATTCACAACTAATTTAATTAAAGGAAATACAAAATGTACGTAGAAATGACAGACGAAACGGGAAAAGTCCCAGCACACATCATCGAACAATCAGAAAAATTGTTGGATTATGCTGCTGAATACATTCATTTGCCAGAATCAAAAGAAATGGCAGTGACTTTTGTTGATAACGAACGGAGTCACGCTTTAAATTTGGAATACCGTGATACAGATCGTCCAACCGATGTTATTTCGCTTGAATACAAGCCGGATGATGAAGAACTTTTCTTTGATGAGGATATGGAAATTCCAGAAGAATTGCTGGAAGAGCTTGACCCATTTATTGGCGAGTTATACATTTCGATAGACAAGGCAGCTGAACAAGCTCAAGACTACGGACATTCAATTGAACGTGAATATGGCTGGCTTGTTGTTCATGGTTTCTTACATATCAATGGTTACGATCATTATACACCAGAAGAAGAAGCAGAAATGTTTGGGCTTCAAGAGGAAATTTTAACTGCTTATGGACTCACACGATAAAGACACGAAGATTTACGACAAAGTCGATTTTCAAAATGGCAATACGCCAACAAAAAATGTTCGCGACCGTTGGAAAAACACTAATTTTTTATCCAGTTTAGAATTCGCAGTCACAGGGATTTGGACGGCATTTAAGCAAGAACGAAATATGCGTAAACACGCTGTTTCGGGCCTTTTAGCAATTGTTATGGGCCTTCTCTTTCAAATTTCGGCGACCGAATGGCTCTTTTTGCTGTTGTCAGTTTCGCTCGTTTTCATGGCGGAATTATTTAACTCTGCCATTGAAAATGTAGTGGATTTGGCAGCGGATTATCAATTCCATTTACGTGCCAAACGTGCAAAAGATATGGCTGCAGGAGCGGTGCTTGTGATTTCACTTTTTGCAGCAGTCGTCGGCTGTTTTGTCTTTCTCCCAAAGATTTGGCTTTTATTCTTCTAACGAGATGATCAAAATGAGGAAATCAGATGACTGATGAAGCGAGATTTATTGAGTTGTTACAAAAAAACGAAAAACTAATGGAAATCTTAGGTTTCATTGATCAGCTAAACCTAAAGGATTACTATTTGGCAGCTGGCTGTGTTTTTCAAACGATTTGGAACTTGCAAGAGGAGCAAGAGCCGATGGCGCATATTCATGACATTGATTTGGTTTATTATGATTTAACAAAAAGCTATGACACGGCGAAAGCAAGAGACAAAGCGCTAGAGACTTTGCTAAATCAGCGGTTTGCTTTGGAATTTGATGTCCACAATGAAGCCTATATGCATCAGTGGAAGGGCAGAAATCTGAAGCCTTATCAATCAACAGAAGATGCAATGTGCCGTTGGATTGCAACCGTTCATGCGGTGGGCATTAGAGGAAATCGGCAGCAGTTGACCGTTTTTGCACCTTTTGGGCTAACGGATATTTTTGAGCGCCATATCCGTCCCATTTACCATCTTGACAATTCTAAAAGTCTATACGATGCCAAGTGTGCCAAATGGCAAGCGCGTTTTTCTGATTTGAAAATAGAAATTGGTCAAACAAATGAGAGTTCTGGGGACAGGACTTTTTATTTTCATTCTTCGCCCAAAAGTGATTTAAAAATGCTATAATGAAATCTATAAACTACAGAAAGCCGCAGAAAATGAAACCTAAAAAAATGCTTTTAGCGCCAGCATTGCTCTTTTCCTTCTTAATCATCAGCTCAGAAGTTCAAGCGCAGACAGCAAGTAAGCTGATTTTACCTCAGAAAACCTCGACGGTCAAAAGGCTTGGCGCTTATCAAGTCGGAGGACTGACTAAATCCTTTAACTCAACCGACAAAATCGTATCCAATGTCCAATCCAATAGCTCAAATGGTTCCCTTGGTTCATCAGGAACGACAACACATAAGGTCATTTTGGCAAGTTCAAGCCTGCCTAGCTTGTGGAACCCGTTAGACAAAGCTTCTGCGAATTATAATCTTACAACGCCTGTTCTGAATCAAAATGATTTGAGTATCTGCTGGGAATATGCTGGTGTTGATGGCATTGCAACTAGCGCGCTCAAACAGCTCAATCAAACGGCGACTTTATTGCCCTCTTATTATGACTATCTTTCGGCTAAAAATGCCTTTACGGACGCCATCAATCCTCTTGCAATCATGGAGACAGACACGCAAGCCCGTCAGCTTGGTGATGGGAATACCTTGGACTATGTTCCAGAGATGAGCCTCCTAGGTTATGATCCTGTTTTGCCCTCTTCAAATTTCAAACAAGAAATTACTCAAGCAGAAGATATCCCTGTCTTGAAACAAAGTTTTTCAGCGCTACAAAAATCAAATTTACATGTCAATAATACTTATGTCTTAAATGGGATGGATACCAGCCAGTTACCTACAACAACCACAGGTATTATGAACCGCGTCAATCAAATTAAGCAACTGGTCTATCAATACGGTGATGTTCAATTTGGGGTGCAAGCGGAAGAAACACTGGACAAAACATTGACTCCTCGGACGGCACTTTATGCTCAAATCGCTAGCAATGGCGATTACACCTCTTATACCCCATACAGTCAGAAAACGAATGCAAATCTGCTTTCAACTTACAATGGAAAAAGTTATATTAATCAAGATCATGAAATGGAAATTGTTGGCTATGACGATGCTTATTCTGCTAGTAATTTTAAAGAAAAGCCAGCCATCAATGGGGCCTTTATCGTAAAAAATTCTTGGGGTTCAAGTTGGGGAAACAAGGGTTACTTTTATTTGTCTTATGCGGATTTATTTTTATCAAGTTCGGATATTTATGCAGATAGCGTTGTCGCAAGACAGGCAAATCAAACCATTTATAGCGCTACAAATACGACACCAAATTCAGCAGGCACTTATCTTGATTTCAATAAATCAGAGCAGACCACCTCAAACAGTGCCATTTTTGCAAATACTTATACCAGCCAAACGACAAGCAGCAATCAAATTGAACAATTAAATTCGGTTTCGACGGATATTGAACAAGCCGGTGCGACGGTAAAAATACTTTATAAGGCAGACGGTATAAGTAATTCGACCAAGTTAAGTGATTTTAAAGTCTTGGGAACTTATACCTTTACGCAGGCAGGTTATCAGACCATTCCATTTAGTCCTGTCACTTTGCCTCGCAATACCAAATACACGATTGCTTTTCAGGTTACCAATATGACTTCCTATTCGGATTTCCAGATTCCTGTACAAACCCCACAAACACAAAGTTCGGGTCTCTATCCTATCTTGAATCAGACCAATTCTTGGCTTTATGAAGATAACTTATGGACACACGAGTCTGTTTCTGGCCAATCTAACTTTTACTTAGACGCACAAACGCAACTTTCAACGATTGATACTTCAAATTTTGTTAAAATCTATCGTTTGTACAATAAGAAAAATCAAAGTTATCTTTATACTAAAGACGCTAACGAGGCCAATACACTTCCCAAAATTGCACCAGACTGGGTCAATCAAGGCGTGTCATGGACTGCACCAGCGACTTCTGACAGTGCAATTTACCGGGTCTATAATCCGAAGTCAGGTGAACATTTATATACTTTAGATAAAAATGAGGTGGCTGTTTTGACCTCAAAAAATGGCTGGAAGAGTGAAGGAATTGCCTTTTATTCAGCTGGTAACTATCCGATTTACCGCCTCTATAATGCCAAATACGGCGTTGGCTCTCACTTTGAAAGTTCGACATTGAGTGAGATGCAAGCTGCCGTTGCTAAAGGCTGGACTTATGAAGGCATTGCCTGGTATGGTATGAAATAGGAATTAAAAAAGACCAGACGGTCTTTTTTATCTGCAAAGGGAAAAAGTTTGAACAGACTTGACACCTGCTGCTTTGAAGATTTGGCTGGCATGGACAAGAGTCGCCCCAGTCGTGTAGATGTCATCAACAAGCAGTATTTTATCAGGAAGCTTGTCAGTTCTGACGAGTTGAAAAGGATTGCTGGTTTTGAGCCGTTCAGTCCGACTTAAACTCGACTGTTTAAGGCTATCGGTTTTTGTCAAAAGTTCCTGAAAGGGAAGCTTCCCTAATAAATGAGACACTTGATTGAAGCCTCGTTCTTGCATGCGCGCGCTAGAGACTGGAATGGGGACAAGGACGCGATCTTTCGGAAGCTGACGAAAGTCGGACTGAAAGACCTGCCCCAAGCGGTAATCGCCCATAAATTTGTATTGACTGAAGAAGGCTTTCATTGCTGAATTATAGTGATAAAGGGCAGTATGCTCAATTATGACGCCTTGAGCCTCCCAATTTTTGCAGTCTTGACAAAGGTCCGATGGGCCAGGTTTGTAGCAACGCGGACAATGATTTTTAATTTTGATAAAGGTCGCCTGACAGTCGTGACAGAGAAAATCTGATCTGTCAGCACTGATAAGCAGTTGTGAGAACAGCGGACGAAAAGCCAAAGGCTTGTGACAGAGGAGGCATGACATTAAAAACCACCTTTTTGATTCATTTTTTTTATTTCTTTTCGTGCCTTAAGCATGGCTCTCGTTTTGCCTTCGTGAAAAAGGAAAACCAAGCCAGTTGGGCGACTGGTACTGCGGCCCACACGACCGGCCATTTGAATCAGAGCAGAGCTTGAAAAGTGAGCATGGTGGGCTTGAACAATAAAAACATCTACCTTTGGAAAAGTAACGCCACGTTCCAAAATGCTGCTACTGACCAAAATGGATAATTTATTTTGCCTAAAATCAGAAACGAGTTGATGTCGATTTTCAGTCGTCGAAGCAACAAATCCTATCTTTTCTTTAGGAAATTGTATTTTTAACTGGTCAGTCAACCCTTGTCCTTCCTTAATCTCAGGTACAAAAATCAACAGTGGAAAACCGGATTTTCGTTGTTGTTTAAGCTGTTTAATGAATTGCGTTTGCCAGAAAAATTGTGGGACGACCAATGGGTTTTGATGAAAACGACGGGCCAGTTCTAGCTTTTTCATCCTTCCTTTCTGAACTTCCTTTTCAAGTTCCGCTGTCGAAGTTGCCGTCAGATAAATGCTACAGGCCGTCTTTGTCTTGGCTTGTGCGACCGCATGATGAAGCATGGCATTATTGACAAATGGAAAGGCATCAACTTCATCGATAATTAAGAGATCGAAAGCTTCTTTAAATCGCATCAGTTGATGCGTGGTTAAAATGGTCAGTGCTGACCGAAAATAAGGATCGCCGTCAGCATGTAATAAGGGAATGCGGCAAGAAAAATCCCTTGACAAGCGGGCGTGTAATTCGATACAGACATCGACCCGCGGACTTGCTATCGCAACCGCTTGCCCATTTTGCAAGGCCTGATCAATGGCCTGATAGATCATTTCTGTCTTGCCAGCCCCAGTTATAGCATGGATTAAAAGCTCTTGCTTCAGTGCAATTGCTTGAAGCAATTGGCTTGCCAGTTCATCCTGTTGGGGACTGAGTTTTCCTGCCCACAAAAGACAGGACTTTTTCTCAAATTGACCTTGTGGGAAATGGTATAAAAATTGGTCAGAACGAATTCTGCCAAGTTGGATACAACTGGGGCAATAATAAGCCCCAATCAGCAGTAAAACATCTGCCTTTGAGTGACTGCTGCCACAGCGATTACATATTATTTTGGAGCGCGAGACTTCTGTCATCGCTGACAGTTTTGTGAGGTTGTTAAAATCAGTAATAGCTGTGCATTCGGTCTCTAACAGGAGACGGCCTTGATAGTTTTCCATAATTTAAAATACGTAATTAGAGGTCAAATGTAACAGTCTCCGTCAAAAATTTTTGGAAATCGTTTCTGAAAGTGATATAATAAAGAAGTTGAAATTGGGATATAGCCAAGCGGTAAGGCGAAGGTTTCTGGTTCCTTTACGCGTAGGTTCGAATCCTACTATCCCAGTATTTGTGCCCTATGGCACTCTTTTTTTTCAGAAAATTCTTAGGGGAAACTCTAACAATTCAGATTTTCCGAAAGTTGACCGATTTACTAAACCGCTTTAACTAATCTCTTGACGGGATATGGTCGGCATTCGTTAGATATAAAATCGACCCAATCTCGAAAAAAGGAGTTTTAAGAGATCCCCATAGAAAATAGAGGACTTCATATGACCATTACCATAAAAACTGATTTCACAAGTGAAGAAGAAATCAAAAAGTCACGCTTCATTTGCCATTTAAAGCGTATTTCCAATGAAGAAGAGGCACGTGATTTTATCGCGCAAGTCAAAAAAGACAACCGAACGGCCAATCATAACTGCATGGCATATACGGTCGGCCTCCGTCAAGAAATCCAACGTACCAGTGATGACGGGGAACCGTCAGGTACTGCAGGAGTTCCCATGCTTGAAATTTTGAAGAAGAAGGAAATTACTAACGTTTGTGCCGTTGTGACCCGTTATTTTGGAGGCATTAAATTGGGAGCGGGTGGTCTCATTCGGGCATACGCAGGCGCGGTCAATCACGCTGTCGAAGCAGTAGGCTTGGTTCAATTTGTTGAGCAAACAGAACTTATTTTGAAGCTGGAATACGGTCTTTTTGATCAGTTACAACGTTTCATTGGCAGTCAAAAATTGACCATTTCAGAGACAGAATTTTTAGCTGATGTGACGGTTAGCGTGTTTGTTGACGAAGCCAAAATCGAGACATTTCTGTCAGAGCTGACAGAAGCCTTTTCAGGAAAAATCACAGCTCAAAAAGGTCAGGAACAGACGGTCGAAATCGATTATATTGAAAATTAAAATTGAACAAATTTTTAATTTAATTTAATTAAGACGAAACATTTTTATGGTATGATAAAAGGAGTGTTCTCCATGGCTTGAGAGCAAAACGAAAAAGAAAGAGTTTAATTTTGAAAAATTTTTATGGTTCAATCATTGTGACAGCGGTCGCTTTGATTATTGCTTATATTTACGGTGGTTTCAATGCCGTTTTTATCACAACTATCCTAGCCATTTTGGAAATTTCCTTGTCCTTTGACAATGCCATTGTCAATGCAAGAATTCTTGAAAAAATGAGCAAATTCTGGCAAGAAATCTTCCTGACGGTCGGTATTTTGATTGCGGTTGTCGGAATGCGTTTTATTTTTCCATTGGTGGTCGTTTCTGTCACTGCTGACATGAGTCCGATGAAGGCAGTTCATTTGGCATTGGCGAAAGGAAATCCTGAAACACCAGGAACATACGGCTATATCTTGCAAGCGGCTCATCCTTCTATTGCAGCCTTTGGTGGCTTGTTCTTGCTCATGCTTGCCCTTAACTTTTTCTTCAATGAAATGGAACATCACTGGCTCAAATTGCCAGAAAAAATGCTCTATAAAGTGGGACAACTCCCATTGGCATCGGCTTTGATTTCATTGATTGCCCTAGGCGTAACCGCAGAATTTTTCGCTGAAAATCCTTATACTGTTCTTTTATCAGGTGTTTTTGGGATTATTACTTTCTTGTTGGTTGACGGACTCGGTCAGGTCATGAGTAATCATGGTGCGCTCGCTGAAGCAGAACATCAGACCGGTAAAAAAATACATACAGCAACCAAATTGACTGGTAATGCAGCCTTTGTCATGTTCTTATATCTTGAAGTCATTGACGCTTCCTTTAGTTTTGACGGCGTCATTGGTGCATTTGCCATTACAGCAGACCCAATCATTATCATGCTTGGTCTTGGCTTGATTGGTGCCATGTTTGTCCGTTCGCTGACTGTTTTCTTCGTTGAAAAAGGCACGCTTGATGAATTGGTTTATATCGAGCATGGCGCTCACTGGGCAATCTTAGCCTTGGCTATTTTGTTGCTTTTGAGCATTCACATGGAAATCAATGATGTCATTACTGGCGTACTTGGTGGCATCATCATTCTGCTTTCCTTTGTTTCAAGTATTATTTACAACAGAAATCACTAATTTATTCGCCAATCATTTTTTCTTGACAAACTCTTGATTTCTACATATAATGAGTTTCCAACTAAATAGCGTTTCACTTGGCAAAGTGACGCTTTTATGATACATCTACCAAGTGAAAATCAATCAAAAGAGGATCCAATGAAAATAACAAATGATTTTAGTGAAATCATGACAGGACGAAAGTCCGTTCGAGTTTATGATGAAAACGTAAAGATTTCAAACGAAGAATTTCTTGAAATGTTTGAAGAAGCAGCCCTTGCACCAAGTTCTGTCAACATGCAACCTTGGCAATTCATGGTGCTTGCTTCTGACCAAGTCAAAGCAGAAATCTTGCCTTTCATGCGTTTTAATGGCAAACAAACGGAAACATCGGCTGCCATGATTTTAATTCTTGGGGATACGCAAGCTGATGAAAACAATGAAAAAATCTACCGTCAGCTGCCCTTGCCTAAAGAAATGCAAGACAAATACATTGCCGGAAATGCAGCAGAATATGCCACATATACGGCACAAAAGCGGATTGACATTGCCAACATTGACGGTGGCCTTGTTGCCATGAATTTGATGTTGGTGGCACGTGAGCATGGCTATGATACTAATCCGATTGGTGGTTTTGATCGTGATAAGATTTGTGCGCTTTTAAATATTGATGCGACACGTTTTGTGCCAGTCATGTTTTTAGCGATTGGAAAGGCCCTTGAACCTGGCCATGATCATTTCCGCCGAGATGTTCATGACTTTGTTTCCTTTAAATGAGTTTGTTCATTAAAAATTTGCAATAATTTTAGAAATGGCATATAATCATCTTATAGTGAGTGTTTTCACAAAATGAATGCTCAATCCCTTAGATGATTTAAAAAGCCATGAAATAAAGATAGAAATGTGCGTGCATATTGTAGGTCTTTGGCTTACAAGTGGACGCATTTTTATTTGGCTCACTCAAAAGAATACCGAAATTCGGTTTTTAGGAGAAGGAGTAGTTATTATGATGAATCCAGCAGAAATATTATCTGCCACCATTCACCACGGGACAGAAAAGGTCAAAAGACCCATGCTAGAAAAAGCAGTTCTTGGTTTCATTGGGGGAGCAATGATTTCAATGGGTTATCTGCTTTATATTCGGGTAGTGTCAAGTGTTGTTGACGAGCTGGGAAGTCTTGCGAGTTTTATTGGGGCAGCGGTTTTTCCGATTGGTTTAATCGTGATTTTAATGGGTGGCGGAGAGCTGATTACGTCAAATATGACTGCTGTTTCAGTGTCCTTTTTTGCCAAGAAGGTTAAATTCAATCAGTTATTAAAAAATTGGTTGTTTATCACCTTGTTCAATCTGCTTGGAGCCATTTTTGTCGCCTTTTTCTTTGCGCATTTCGTTGGATTGACGGAGGTCAGTGTTTATAAAGAAGAACTGTTTGCGATTGCGGATGCCAAATTAAATATGGGTTGGCTTCAAACCATCGTTTCTGGAATTGGCTGTAACTGGTTTGTTGGGATTGCCATGTGGTTATCCTTTGGTGCGAAAGATACCGCAGGAAAGTTACTTGCCATTTGGTTTCCAACCATGGCCTTTGTCGCAATCGGTTTTCAACATAGTGTGGCAAACGCCTTTGTTTTGCCGGCAGCGATTTTTGCGGGTCATGTCAGCTGGCTCCAATTTATTCAAAATTTTGTCTTGGTTTATGCAGGAAATATCATAGGTGGCGTTGTTTTTGTGGCTGGATTTTATTATCTCGGCTATCGCCGTCAAATGAATGAGCTAGAAAAATAGTTTCTTGCAAAAGTTGAGCAAAAGGACTATAATAAAACTATAGCGAATTGGGGATGGTGAAAGCCCAATATCTAAAATGGCCTAACAACTGAACGCTATACAAAAGTAAAAAATAAAGGTGGAACCGTGCAGATGCACCCTTTGTAAGCAATATGCTTACAGGTGTAGCTGGACGGTTTTTATTAACCTTTGGAAAAACCATTTTTCCAAACAAAAGGAGATCAAATGACACAGAACAACAAACTTTCATTTCAAGACATTATCTTGACTTTGCAAGGCTTTTGGGCAAAACAAGGCGCAAACCTGATGCAAGCTTACGACAACGAAGTCGGAGCTGGAACCATGAGTCCTTACACATTCTTGCGTTCAAACGGGCCAGAACCTTGGGCAGCCGCTTACGTGCAACCTTCACGCCGTCCAGCTGACGGTCGTTATGGTGAAAATCCAAACCGTTTGTTCCAACACCACCAATTCCAAGTGGTCATGAAACCATCTCCAAAAAATATTCAAGAACTTTACCTTCAAAGTTTGGCGGAACTCGGTATTGATGCGCTTGAACACGATATTCGTTTTGTCGAAGACAACTGGGAAAATCCATCTATGGGTTGTGCTGGTATTGGTTGGGAAGTTTGGATTGACGGGCAAGAATGTACGCAGTTTACTTATTTCCAACAAGTCGGCGGAATCGAAGTGGACTCTGTTACGTCAGAAATCACTTACGGTTTGGAACGTTTGGCAACAGCCATTCAAGAAGTCGATTCTGTTTATGACTTGGAATGGGGCAATGGCGTCCTTTACGGTGATATTTTCACAGAACCTGAATACGAACACTCAAAATTCGCCTTTGAAGAATCAAACCAAGAACTCTTGCTCAAATTATTTGGCGAATTCGAAGCAGAAGCCATGACCTTGCTTGACAAAGGCTTGGTTCACCCTGCTTATGACTACATTTTGAAGTCATCACACACCTTCAACTTGCTCGATGCACGTGGCGCTGTTTCCGTAACCGAACGCGCAGGCTACATGCACCGCGTCCGTGCAATGGCACGTAAAGTAGCCAAAACATTCATCGAAGAACGTGCCAAACTTGGCTTCCCATTGTTGAAAGATGAAGCCTTGCGCATTAAGTATTTGGGCGACGGTGGGAAGTATGCGGATGTTGTGAAGGTTGATGAGGGTATGTAATGGCCGAGAATGAAGAGTTTGAATTAATAGAAATAACTAATCAAGAAATTCTAACAGAATTACAAAAAAAGATACTCCAAAGCTTTGAATTAACTGCCAAAGCTTTGGAAGATAGCTTAGTTACAATTAGTTCAGAAAATAATAAACTCGCCATTTCGCAAAACCTTGGTCTTTCAATTCAGAATGCTGAAAAACTAGGATTGGATAAGATAGTCCAATCTGGAACGAATACTGTTACTAAACTTGCCAGTGAAGACGGCTCTAAATTATTCATTGCTTTAGATAACAATAAAAATATAATTAGAGATACTACGGAGATGTTTCAGGCTAAGGGTGAATCAGGTGCTGATTTGTTTAGGAATATATTTAAAGGTAAGAATGGGATTGGAGGACATGGCTATATCAAAGAAGTTGATCCAAATTCACTTGTTAAAACAACTGAAACTACTGTTTCTAAGGGAGCAAAACTTGCTACAGTAGGGGCAGCTTCTTTACAAATTGCTAATGTCGTTGTTGGTCAAATTAATATGACTGAAATTAGTGGAAAATTAACAATGATGAATCAGTCATTGAGTAAACTTGACCATTTTAATCAATCAAAAATATTAAGTGAGTTACAGACAGCAAATGATGAGCTTAATATTTTATCTAGTTATCAGAATGAGTTATTAGCTAATGAAAAAGTTAGAAACAATAATTTACAAAAAATTGATCGAATTAAACACGATTTGATGTTACTAAATAACCAAGCAACAAATAATATTATTACGATTTCGGAAAATGGAGTTGATGACGAACAAAAAGAAATTTCAGATATCAAAGAGCTATCAGAATGGCGATTTGTTGCCGTTTCTAGTCAGAATTTGATGATTTTAGCTTCTGAATTGGAATTTATTTTTGGTCAAGGAATACTGTCGAAAAATTACTCGGATGATTTGCTTAAAACAGTGCAGGAACGTTTTATCAATTCTGATAAAAAAATTCAATCTTATTTCGAGAATCTTCAAGAAAAATTGAAACTTTCTGAGAAAAAAGCGGAAGCACGTAATGAAAAAAATGATAAATTCTTTGAAAAAGTTGATGTTAATTTGGGGTTACCTTTGATTAACTTTAAAGTTGGTGAAATTAAAGTGGATAAACATATTCATCATCTTGCTAAGAACGTCAAAAATTTTATTGATGAACGTGTGGACTATGGTTTGAAGTTTAATATGTCTGACAAACGAGTGACTGAAGAGATTATTAAACCCATGCAGCTGATAGCACAGAATCAACCGATTCCGTCAGCGCTGACAGAAATAAAAATAGCATTGTCAGAAGATACTCAAGTTTTAATAGGTGATGATGACAAATATTATTATGTGAAAGAATTAAAAAAGTAAAAATAATATAATATTTGAAAAGAGCATTTTTACTCAGATCTTGAAATAAAAGAGGATTGAAATGGAAAAAACTCCAAATCCAAACGCGCTTTATTCCAATAGGTCTATCACTTCAATGACCAACATTAAACCGACACTCAAGAATAAAAAGATTGAGGTTGGAGATTTTACTTATTTTTCAGATGATGATTTTGAGTCGCACGTGACCCATCACTATGATTTTATCGGAGATAAGCTTGTGATTGGCAAATTTTGCCAGATTGCAAAGGGTGTCGAATTTATCATGAATGGTGCAAATCATCAAATGAATGCAGTATCGACCTTTCCTTTTTACATTTTTGATGGCTGGACGCAAGAAGCACCTAGCCTTGATAAAATGCCGCTGAAAGGCGACACACGAGTTGGCAATGATGTCTGGATAGGGCAAAATGTGACTGTTATGCCAGGCGTTCACATTGGCGACGGTGCTATGATTGGTGCGAATTCTACTGTTGCAAGCGACATTGAAGCTTATTCGATTGTGGCTGGAAATCCAGCCAAGCTCATCAGAATGCGATTTGATGAGGTATTGATAAACTTGATGGCGCAGCTGAAATGGTGGGAAAAACCCATTTACGAGATCAATCGACTGATTCCATTATTGACAGATAATGATTTAGAAAAAGTAAAAGTAAGCATAAAAAAATACTTAGAACAGGAAAAACAAAAATGAATTATTTATTAGAAATTGGTCTGGAAGAAGTTCCAGCACACTTGGTGACGCCAAGTATCAATCAGCTTGAAGAACGCATGTCAGCGTTTTTGACAGAACATCGTGTCAGCTTTGACCGTATTGTTAAATTTTCAACTCCTCGTCGCTTGACGCTTTTGGTTGAAGGTTTGGCGGAACAATCAGCTTCTTCTGATGAAGAAGTCAAAGGGCCATCTGCGAAAATTGCCAAAGATAAAGAAGGCAACTGGTCAAAAGCCATTCAAGGTTTCTCGCGTGGACAAGGGGTTAATCCTGACGATTTGTTGCTTAAAGGCGATTACTACTACGCTGAAAAACATATCGAAGGTGTCGCTACAAGCAGCATTTTGACAGCTGTCAGTCGTGATGTGATTGAAAAAATGCAGTTTTCAACTTACATGAAATGGGCAAATAACAGCTTTTTGTTTGTTCGTCCTATTCAATGGTTGGTCAGCTTACTTGACAATGAAGTGGTGCCATTTAGCTTGCTTGATGTGACTGCTGGCAATCAATCTCGTGGTCACCGTTTCCTTGACCATGACGCAACATTTACGATTGAAACAGCAGAAGATTACTTGTCAGCGATGACAGCACACTTTGTCATGGCTGACAGCGAAGCGCGTAAGGCAGCTATTTCTGAACAAATCTTGACATTGGCTGCTGAACACAACTGGGACGTGATTTTGCACGAAGGCTTGCTTGAAGAAGTCAACAATATCGTTGAATATCCAACAGCTTTTGTCGGTTCATTTGACGAAAAATATTTGGAAGTGCCAGCAGAAGTTTTGGTTACGTCAATGCGTGATAACCAACGTTATTTCGAAGTTTATACCAAAGATGGCAAGCTCGCACCGCACTTCATTTCTGTTCGAAATGGGAACGGCGAACACATGGAAAAAGTGATCGAAGGAAATGAAAAAGTTCTCGTTGCCCGTCTTGAAGATGCTGAATTTTTCTGGAATGAAGACCAAAAATTGAAACTTGAAGATTTGGTTGAAAAACTTTCAAAAGTTACTTTCCACGCTAAAATTGGTAGCATTACAGAACACATGGCAAGAACAAAAGCAGTTGGTCATAAATTAGCGGATTTGATTGGTGCTTCAGCGACTGAAAAAGCTGATTTGGCGCGCGCGAGTGAGATTTACAAGTTTGATTTGTTGACAGGTATGGTTGGCGAATTTGATGAACTTCAAGGGGTGATGGGTGAAAAATATGCCCGCCTTGCAGGTGAAAACGAAGCAGTTTCTGCTGCGATTCGTGAACATTACATGCCAACTTCTGCCGATGGCGAATTACCAGCGACAAAAGTAGGAAGTTTGCTTGCTGCAAGTGACAAATTGGATAGTTTGATGAGTTTCTTTAATGCAGGCTTGATTCCAAGTGGTTCGAACGACCCGTATGCTTTACGTCGTGCAGCTCAAGGTTTAATCCGAATCATTGAAAAAATGAATTGGCGTTTTGATTTTGTTCAATTTATTGACCAATTTGACTTTGAAAACAAGGCAGAATTACGTGAATTCATGAAAGCAAGAATTCAAAAATTGTTGCTCGAAGATGGCGTGCGTTACGATATTGTGGATGCCGTTGTTGAAGCGCAACCGATTGACCTTGCTGCAATCATGGAAGCAGCACACGTGATTTCAGCACACCAAGAACACGCACCATTTAAACCAGCAGTTGAAAATGTGGCCCGTGTGATCAATTTGGCTAAAAAAGTTGAAACAAGCCAACCAGTTGATGCCAGCCTTATGGAAAATGAAGCTGAAACAGGTCTCTATGAAACTGTTGAAAATCTCAAGTTGGAATGGGACGGTCTTGAAACTGAAATGAAATTCAGAAGCATTGTTCATCAGTTGGCACCAGCAATTTCAACCTTCTTTGAAAATGTCATGGTCATGGTTGACGATGAAAAGGTTAAGAACAACCGCTTGTCACTGCTGACAGAAGTTGTAACAATGACCAACCAACTAGGTGATTTCACAAAAATTATTACAAAATAAAAAGAAGCAATCAGAAAGGAATGAACATGGCGATTAGTAAAGAACAAATCGAAAGAATCAACGCATTGGCTCGTAAGAAAAAAGACGGTGGCCTTTCTCCAGAAGAACAAGAGGAACAAGCAGTTTTGCGTCGTGCATACATTGACTCTGTCAAAGAAAACTTCCGCTCACAAGTTGAAAATGTAAAACTTGTGGACGATGATGGGCGTGACATCACTCCTGACAAACTTAAAAAGCTTCAAAAAGAACGTGGCTTACGCGAATAAGTAAACGACCGTAAGGTCGTTTTCTTTTGAGGAATTATTATGAATATCATCATTGTCTTTGTTTTCGGCTTTTTTGGCGGGATTTCTCGTTATCAACTCAATCAATACCTGCCAAAAATCGCTGATTTTCCGCTTGCCACATTGCTTATCAATCTTGCTGGTTGCTATCTTTTTACTTTCTTAATTAAGAACGTCTTGGCCGCAAAAAATGTCCATCAAAAATTGATTTTAGGGATTGGAACGGGATTTATCGGCGCATTTACAACGTTTAGCTCCTTTATGCTAGACAGCGAAATTCTTTATCTCAATGCGCATTATCTGGCGCTTGCCCTTTATGTTTTCCTATCTATCTTTGGTGGGCTGGGCATGGCCATGTTAGGAATGGCGCATGGAAGAAAGCTGGTGTCACATGGTTGAGACCATACTTATTGGACTTTCTGCAGCCTTGGGCGCAGTTGTACGTTATCTTTTTAGTCAACTCAATGTCAGTTTTAAAAAAATCGGTTTTCCAATCGGAACCTATCTGGTAAATATCATCGGATGTTTGTTGATTGGTTGGCTTTTTGGCCATTTTGGCAATCAATCAGACACGTTTAAGATTTTCGCAACTGGTTTTTGTGGCGGCTTGACTACATTTTCAACTTATAATTTTGAACTGTTTGATTTGATTGACCACAAGGATTATCGACATTTTGCAGAATATTTTTTGCTCAGTTACGGATTAGGCTTTGTGGCGCTTGTCATCGGCTTAATGCTTGCAAAATAAAAAATCAGCTTATTGATAGAGCTGATTTTTTTTGAT
The DNA here is from genome assembly GCF_009601055.1 of Lactococcus sp. dk101. Lineage (GTDB taxonomy): Bacteria > Bacillota > Bacilli > Lactobacillales > Streptococcaceae > Lactococcus. The sequence goes on along the minus strand of NZ_WITI01000006.1, from coordinate 14,367 downwards.
GTAAGCAATGACAGAAGCTGGCAAAAGATAATTGGGTGTCCGTTTGTCTTTGAACATCTGGCGAATTAAAGTCGATGAGAGGGGCATCACTGGTGCCTCAATCCAAAGCACTGGATAAGGGCTTTCGTTGACCACATCTTCACGCTTGAAGGCGACAAACTGAACCATCTGCATTAGCTCATCAATCCGATACCATTTGGGCAGATAATCAACCATGTCACTCCCTATGATAAAGTAAAATTCCATATTGGGATGTGCAGCTGTCAGCACTGACAGACTGTCAAAAGTAAAAGATTTGCCTTTGCGCTCAATTTCCCCAAGTTCTAAAGCCAAATGCGGATTGCCTTCGATTGCAAGTTCCAACATGGCAATGCGATGACTAGCAGCAATGGTTTCTTTCTCATCAACATGAGGGGGCAAATACTCAGGCATTAACCAGACCTGATCCAAATTTAAGGCTTGAAGCGCCTGATCGGCCAACATCAAATGGGCAAAATGAACTGGATTAAAATTGCCACCTAGAATCCCAATTTTTTTCTTCTTTTCGTTTCTCATACTCAAATTATAACATAAGTCAAAGAAGTCATGTAGGCCTACTGACATTAGCTGGTTTTTTTGGTAAAATAGAGTGAGAATAAAATGAGAGAGGTGAGCAAGTGCCATATCAATATCCAGATGACAGCTTGACATTACATACTGATCTGTACCAAATCAACATGATGCAGACCTATTTTGAACTCGGACGACATAATAAACGTGCGGTTTTTGAGGTTTTCTTCAGAGAAATGCCTTTTAATAATGGTTATGCGATTTTTGCTGGTTTAGAGCGAATTGTTGATTATTTAAAGGACTTGCGTTTTTCCAAGTCTGATATTGAATTTTTGAGAACATTAGACTATCCAGAAGCCTTTTTGACCTATCTTGAAAATTTAGAATTTACGTGTACCGTTCGTTCGGTCAAAGAAGGGAACTTGGTTTTTGCGGGTGAGCCGATTGTTCAAATCGAAGGCCCACTTGCCCAATGTCAATTGATTGAAACAGCGCTTTTGAACATTGTTAACTTCCAAACCTTGATTGCAACCAAGGCAGGCCGTATCAAGTCTGTCATTGGTGACGATCCGTTGTTGGAATTTGGGAGTCGTCGGGCGCAAGAACTTGATGCTGCCATTTGGGGAACACGTGCCGCATATATTGGTGGTGCAGATGCCACATCAAATGTCAGAGCTGCCAAAATGTTTGGCATACCTGCCAGCGGAACGCACGCGCATGCCTTGATTCAAAGCTATGGTAATGACTATGATGGATTTAAAGCCTATGCTTTAACCCACCGCGATTGTGTCTTTTTAGTTGATACTTATGATACACTACGTTCAGGTGTTCCTGCAGCCATCAAAGTTGCACGTGAATTTGGTGAAAAAATCAATTTCCAAGGCGTCCGCATTGACTCAGGCGACATGGCTTATATTTCGAAAAAGGTGCGCCAACAACTTGACGATGCAGGCTATCCAGATGCCAAGATTTATGCCTCAAATGACCTTGATGAATCAACCATCTTGAGTTTGAAGATGCAGAAAGCCAAAATCGATGTTTGGGGTGTTGGAACAAAACTCATCACTGCTTATGATCAACCTGCATTAGGTGCCGTTTATAAACTGGTATCAATCGAAGGTGAAACAGCAGAAGAAGGCATGCGAGACACCATTAAGATCTCTTCAAATGCTGAAAAAGTAACAACACCAGGGAAGAAACAAGTGTGGCGCATTACAAGAGCGTCAGATGGCAAATCTGAAGGGGATTATATCACATTTGATTCAGAACGTCCGGATTTAGCAGAAGAAATCTATATGTTCCATCCACTTTATACATATATCAATAAAAATGTTCGTGATTTCAAGGCAAGTCCTTTGTTGCATCTTATTTTTGACCAAGGCCAACTTGTTTACGATTGTCCGAGTCTCGAAGAAATCAAAGCCTACTCTAATGAAAACTTGATTGAACTTTGGGACGAATACAAACGTGACTTGAATCCGCAACCTTATCCAGTAGATCTTTCAACAGAACTCTGGAATCACAAAATGCGCCTGATTTCAGAAGTCAGAGCAAGAGTTTCTCAACAAAAATTGGATTAGAGAAAGGCAAATTCGATAGACTGTTTTTCATGTGTGAGTCATCAATTTGTGTACGAAATGATGAAAATAAGAAGAATTGACATTGGCGATACAGAGGCCTTTTGGAAACTGCAAAAACAGCTGGATCAAGAAACGTCTTTCATGATGTTAGAACCGGACGAGCGAAAATATGAACTTGGGCAAGCAGTTGCTAAAGTTGCACATACGGACTTCATTATCGGTGCTGAGGACAATCGACAACTCATTGGTTATTTGAGTGCCGAGCGTGGACATTATCACCGTGTGAAAGACACAGCTTACGTAATTATCGGAATTTTAAAAGTTTATCAAGGCCAGGGGCTAGGCCACCAATTTTTTAAGGCCTTGGATGAATGGTCAAGAGAAGAAAAAATACATCGCGCAGAGTTGACCGTCATGATTAACAACACTCAAGCGATTGCCCTTTACCAAAAAAATGGTTTTGCGATTGAGGGCGTTCGAAAAGACGCCATGTGTATTGATGGCTGCTATATTGATGAATTTTACATGAGTAAAATCTATGAAAATAATAAAGGAACAAACGAAGAAAACGAGGTTTAGGCTGTCGTTTTTTTTATTGCAAGTATAAAAATTAAAGCACTTCAAAAAGAGTTCGAAGCATGATAATTAAATTCAAATCTGCATTTTTAAATGTTATAATTTAAAAAGGAGAAAAATAATGAAAAAAATACTCATTTGGGGAACAAGTCTTCTTGCTGCATTGACACTGACGGCTTGTAGTTCAACCGAAAACACATCGTCAAGTCAATCAAGCAGTAGTGTTGAGTCGAGCATTAGCCAATCAAGCACGTCCTCGACAAGTCAGTCAAGTACGTCTTCGACAAGTCAATCAAGCACAGCAAGTCAAGCGAGTATAACAGCCAATCAAGCGACAATTCTCTCACAATTAGTTCAATATACGAATGCAGAGTCAGCTGGCCCAACAAAAAATTATTATTATGAAAATGGCAAAGCTAAACTCAGTTCTTTTGAAAATCTTTCAGCTGGACAGACAAAATTTGTGAGCGACGCTCAGGGCAGATCAGCGACAGCAAGAGCAGTATTGACTTATGCTCAATTTGAGGCATCAAAAGGCTCAAGACAGGGAGAACCACTAGATCCACCTTACTGGCCAAGCAATCAAAAAGTGGCCATCAGCTATGCTTTGACTGGGAGAACTTATCACGGTTATCTGTGGAATAGAAGTCACTCGATTGCAGATAGTCTGTTAGGAAATGCTTCTTACACTTCTCCTTATAACTTCACCACAGGAACGCGTAGCCAAAATGTTGGTGCCAATCAAGACGGTGGCATGCGCTTTGCTGAAGAAACAGTTGAAAATTATTGGAAAGCACATCCAAATACGTCGGTTACGGTTCAATATCAAACCACGCCCTTGTATCAAGGAAGTGAGAAAATTCCTCGTGGCTCGCTTGTGGACATCAAATCCTCTGACGGAGTTCTTGATACTGAAATTGTAGTGATCAATAGCGCTGAAGGAAATAAAATCGATTATACGAGCGGTAGCAACAAGGCAACTGCTCAGTCCTCCGTAAAAGCTAGCAGTTCATCGTCGTCACAAACAGCAGCAGCCGCGCCTGCTCAAAAAAGTACGACAACAGCATCGACTGGACAAGCCACAACAAGTGATGGTTGGACAACAGCGGCATCTGGCATGGTCTATGTCAGCAAGAGTGATCGTTACTATCGTTCAGTTTTAAACCCAGGTAATTATCGTTACCTGACACTTGCAGAAGCCCAAAATGCTGGAGCGGTTGAAGGCCGTAGCAATGGTTATGCTAGAAATTAAAAAAGCTCACATGTGGGCTTTTTATTTTACTTGGGATAGGAAAATGAAAAGAATTCAGATAAAGGTTACAAAAGCATAGGGGTGGCATTATTTGCTTTATCATGTTAAAATGTGTAGTGCGGTTGTTGATACATTTTGTCAATCAATCGCTTTTTTAGGATAAGAGAATAGCGATAGAGCAGACTTCAATCTTCCAGTTAACATGAAAGAGTGCCTGCTTTATCTTTTTTTGAGGGGGAATATGCATAAAAAAAGTTCAATGTATTTGGTCATATCTAATCTTTTTCTGGTCTTTCTTGGAGCAGGTTTAGTCATTCCGATTTTACCTGACTTAAAAGAGCAGATGAATTTTACTGGCACAACAATGGGGTTGATGATTTCCATTTTCGCATTTGCTGAATTAGTCGCATCTCCGATTACAGGGGCCTTATCAGACAAATACGGACGCAAGAAATTGATTGCGCTCGGCATGCTTGTCTTTGCCTTTTCGCAATTTTTATTTGGTATTTCTGAGGTCAAAAGCTGGTTTTATGTCTCTAGAGCATTAGGGGGAATTGCGGCAGCAATGGTCATGCCAGCAGTTACTGCTTATGTGGCAGACGTGACGACTTTAAAAGAACGAACCAAAGCCATGGGCATTGTTTCAGCGGCCATTAGTGGCGGCTTTATCATTGGCCCTGGTATCGGTGGGTTTATCGCACAATTTGGCATTCGTGTTCCTTTTTATTTTGCGGCAATTTTATCCTTGCTTGGTTTTATTTTGACTTTGACCATGCTCAAAGAGCCTCAAAGAGCGGAAATGCACCATGAAAATGACCCCGAAGCAAATTCTATGATGAAAATTCTTAAAAATCCCATGTTCGGTGCTTTGTTTGTCATCATTTTGATTTCTTCATTTGGTTTACAGGCTTTTGAGTCGATTTATAGCATCATGTCAAGCATTAACTTTGGCTTTAGTTCTGGCGAAATTGCCATGATTGTGACGGTTAGTGGGGCGCTGGCTTTGTTTTTCCAACTGTTTCTATTCGATAAAATCATTAGTCACATTGGAGAAATTGGGCTTATTCAACTGACTTTCTTTGTGAGTGCGATTTTTATCGCAGCGATTGCGTTTACAAAATCAAATCTGGTCGTTATCTTCTCGACATTCATCGTCTTTTTGGCCTTTGATTTATTCAGACCTGCGGTAACGACTTACCTGTCTAAACATGCGGGCCATGCACAAGGAGCAATCAATGGATTGAATTCCGCATTTACAAGTTTTGGGAATATTTTGGGTCCGATTGCTGCGGGTGCTTTATTTGACTTCAATCATGTTTTTCCTTATTATGTGTCAGCAGTTATCTTGCTGCTTACTGGCTTTTTATCTCTCTTTTTAAGCAGAGGAAATCTCAACACAGCAATAAAAAATTAAAAATGATACTGGCGATGGAGACTTTCTCCATCGTTTTTTTATTATCTGGCCAACTCAAAAGTCCTAATGATGCATACAAGGAAAGTTCAAAAATGACTGAGAAAGTGATATAATAAAAGACAAATTACTTAATCAATAGCAGGATGACAATTTTGTCAGCTATGAGCAAAAATGAAAGAAGATAAAAATGACATTGCAAGATGAAATTGTTAAAACATTAGGCGTTAAGCCAGAAATTGATGCAAAAGAAGAAATTCGTAAATCAGTTGATTTTCTTAAGGCCTATCTCAGAAAGTATCCATTTATTAAATCTTATGTTTTGGGAATTTCGGGTGGACAAGATAGCTCGCTTGTCGGTCGCTTGGCTCAACTTGCCATTGAAGAAATGCGTGCAGAAACAGCTGATGAAAGCTATCAATTTATCGCTATTCGTCTGCCTTATGGTGTCCAAGCTGACGAAGATGATGCTCAAGCTGCGCTCAAGTTTATCAAACCTGACCAAAGTATCGTTGTTAATATCAAGGCTGCCGTAGATGGTCAAGTTGAAGCGCTTGAAGCAGCTGGAATCAAGGTTTCTGATTTTAATAAAGGAAATATCAAGGCCCGCCAACGCATGATTACACAATATGCAGTTGCTGGCGACTATAAAGGGGCAGTTCTTGGGACTGACCATGCGGCTGAAAATATCACCGGTTTCTTTACCAAGTTTGGTGATGGTGGAGCGGATTTGATTCCAATTTTCCGTTTGAATAAACGTCAAGGAAAAATGCTTTTAGCTGAATTAGGCGCAGATCCTGCCATTTACGAAAAAGTACCGACTGCAGACTTGGAAGATGGCAAACCAGGCCTTGCTGATGAGGTTGCTCTTGGGGTAACTTATCAAGAAATTGACGACTATACAGAAGGCAAAAATATTGCACCAGAAGCTAAAGAAAAAATTGAAAATTGGTACCTTAAAACCGAGCATAAACGCCACTTACCAATCTCAATTTTTGATGATTTTTGGAAATAAAACAGATAAAAGAATTAAGAAAATCTTAAAGAAATCTTAATTCTTTTTTTACGTTTTAATTACCGTAAGCTTACGCTGAGTTTTTTTTTCGGTTAAATCGCCCAATGAAAGCGCATGATTGAGCTTTTGGCTAGACAAGGTTAAGAAAGCTTGTTATGCTATATATAGGCGCAGTAAACGGAGACCGCCTTACCACCTTACGTTTAATCCGTCTGTCAAAGTTCAGGTTCTTATATGATCGACGGCAAGTAATCTTGATGACCTTACGTGAAACGCCATCGGATTTCTCAAAGAATTAAACCTCTTAAATGATAAATCCCTTGCACGCCATGTTTGCCAGAGACGAAAATAAAAGAATTATTTTTTGAAATTTAAATCAAAACTTACCGCAGTTTCAGCATCACTTCTCACCGCATTTGCTTTAAGCTCAGGCCCTGTCGCAGCTGCTGAAACCACAACTGTTGCTCAATCAAATCTTTACGACCAAGTCAATATCAAGTTCACTCAAGCTTATCAAACGCGATCGAGCGAACTGGTCAAAGAGATTTCAGAAGATGTTTCCGATCTTTCGGGGACAGCTTATCATGAGCCAGTTGAAGCAAGTTTATTGCATTTGAATCAATTTATCGCAGATTATAATGAAGCAACAGATTCAGTTAAAAAAGCTGAAACAACACAACTTCAAAGCGATATCGATGCTGCAAAAACTCAAATTGCCGAGTTACCTTCGTCAGAAGTCGCTCACAAGTCAACATTTACCAGTCGTGTAAATGCTGTTGTTAAGGCAAATGAAGAAAAAGCAGCAGCGAAGAAAGCAGCAGAAGCAAAAGCTCAAGCAGAAGCCGAGGCAGCCGCTCAAAAGGCAGCCGAGGAAGCAGCAGCTAAGCAAGCAGCACAAGAAGAGGCAGCCGCTACAAAAGCGAGCGCACAGGAAATGAGCGTATCTACCTCTTCAAATAACCCTTACGGACTAAAATATACCGGTTATTCTTCAATTGATTCAGCGCGTGCGCACCGAAATATGATTGAGCAAGGTGGAAATATGAACATTCATCTTTCATTGAGCTATGATTATATCGGAGGCTACGGTTTTGCTCGAAGTACATGGATTGCACTTTGTCAAGTTACCGGAACAAGCACGACTGATTTCTCAGTCGCTCACCAAAATTTATTAGCGGACACTTTAGTGCGTGATTACTTTGGTGGTGATTGGGGCAATGTACCAACCAGTGGAGGTTGGTAAGCACATTGTTTAACCTGAAATGTGATAAACCCCACGAACTGACTTGAACCTTTCAAGTCAGTTTTTTTGTCTTCAACAGCTTTGTAACTTTGTTTTTCCATTCACAAAAATGTGTTATAATGAAAACAAATGACTAGAAATGGGTGATAAAATGGCATATATTGAAGTAAAAAATGTGACGAAGCGTTATCAGACGGGCCACCAGATGATTTACGCCAATCAAGACGTGAATTTTTCAATTGAAAAAGGGGAATTGGTCGTCATTTTGGGTTCATCTGGGGCTGGTAAATCAACCTTGCTCAATATTTTAGGAGGCATGGATTTTTGTGATGAAGGGCAAGTCATCATTGATACAGTCGATATTGCTCAATTTTCCGAAAAAGAGCGCATCACTTATCGCAGAAATGATGTCGGTTTTGTCTTTCAATTTTATAACTTAATCAATAATCTGACGGCGCTTGAAAATGTCGAATTGGCATCAGAAATCGTAGCGCACGCGAAAGATGCAGCGGCTGTCATGGCTGACGTTGGCTTGGAAAAGCGTTTGGATAATTTTCCTTCACAACTTTCAGGTGGTGAGCAACAAAGGGTGGCAATTGCACGTGCCGTTGCCAAAAATCCCAAAATTTTACTGTGCGATGAACCAACGGGAGCGCTTGATTACCAAACTGGAAAACATATCTTGAAAATCTTGCAGGACATGGCAAGAAAACAAGGCAGTACAGTCATTATCGTGACACATAATGCTGCCATTAGCCAAATCGCAGATTGTGTCATTCAGATGCATGACGGCTCTGTCAGTAAAATTGTACGCAATGCAATGCCAACAGATATTGAAAGGATTGACTGGTAAGTGATGACAAAAAAAATTCGAACCCGCCAATTAAACAAGGACATCAAGCGGTCAATTACTGGTTCAATGGGACGTTTTCTGTCAATTTTCTCTTTAATGTTACTGGGCGTTTTTGTCTTTATTGGCTTAAAAGTAGCTGGACCAGACATGAGGGAAACTGCAGACAAGTTTTATCGCACCCACCAACTGGCAGATTTAACGGTCACCTCAACCTGGGGGCTTGATGAAACCGATGAAAAGGCGCTTGTCAGTGCTGACAATGTCAAAAAGGTAGAGCTCGGAACTTTTCAAGATGTCTTGATTGAAAAGGATAAAAAAGCCATTCGCATTTTTAGTCAGCCAGAAAGCCTGTCTACTTATGAAGTCATGTCAGGTCAAATGCCTCAAAATAAAAACGAAATCGCACTGGATTATCGTTTTGAAGGGGACTACCAACTGGGCCAGAACTTTGTTTTGGAGACTGAAAAAAAGGATGCCGTTAATCTTCTTGAGTCGTCGGACTTTAAAATTGTTGGCTTTGTCAAATCGAGCGAATATGTCGATAAAAATGATTTTGGGCAAACCACTGTCGGTACTGGTCAATTAACTGGCTATGCAGTGGTCAGTCCGTCCGCATTCAATGGTCAAATGAGTACCATTGCGAGAGTGACTTTTGACAATCTGACCAACTTATCACCTTATGATGACCGTTATAAAGAAAGGGTCAGCACTGACAAATCACATTTGCAGGCGGTCCTTGATAAAGAAGCACTGCTACGCTTGAAGGAGAAGAAGGCAGAAGGTCAAAAACAGATTGATAGTGGACAAGCCGAACTCACGCAAGCTCAGCAGGAATTGACCCTTCAAAAAAATAATCTAGAAAATCAAAAGTTACAAATGCAAGCAGCCAAAGCTGCTGGTATGGCTGTTCCAGAAAGTCAATCTGCACAAATTGAAGCGGCGGCAGAAAAGCTTTCAAATGCACAAAATGAACTGACTAAAAATCAAAAAAAATTAGATGAAAAACAGAAAACGCTGGATCAACTTTCAGCGCCAGTTTATACGGTGAGTGACCGCAATGCCTCTAATCCTGGTTATCAAAACTTTGTCGATAATTCAACACGGATTGATCAGTTATCCAATATTTTCCCGGTAGTTTTATTTGCCATTGCAGCACTGGTTAGTTTGACGACCATGACCCGTTTTGTCGAAGAAGAACGCACCAACCTTGGCATTCTAAAGGCTTTAGGCTATACCAATGGACAAATCAGACGTAAATTTATCATTTATGGTTTGGTTTCAAGCACGCTAGGCGCACTGGTTGGTGTTGTGTTGGGCCATTATCTCTTGCCACCACTGGTCTTTAATGCTTATACGGCCTCCTCGACCATCAGTAATTTAAGCTTGATTTTCTCTGTAAAATGGACGCTGATTGCCGTACTTATCGCCATTGCCTGCACCGTTTTGCCTGCTTCTTGGACCAGTCGTGAGGTTTTGGCCCATGAGCCAGCCACATTATTTGTCGCCAAAGCACCTAAGGCAGGGTCGAGAATTCTTCTTGAAAAAATTCCATTTATTTGGAAACACATGAGCTTTAATTACAAAGTGACGGCCAGAAATCTCTTTCGTTATAAAAAACGCATGCTGATGACCATTATAGGAATTGCGGGCTGTACCGCTTTGCTGGTCATGGGATTTGGGATTAGAGATTCGATTGCGGGTCTTTCAAGCAAACAATTTGGCAATTTGATGCACTACAATCTGATTGCGGTTGAAAAAGATGATTTGACGAGCCAACAGAATGAAGCTTTAAATGCACGCTTATCCGATGAAGCCGTGAAAAATCATACCGCCGTTCATTTCGAACAGCTGTCATCACTGACAGAAGACAATGAAAATCGGCAAACAGTGCAGTTGATTGTGCCAGAAGAACCACAAAATATAGGAACATTCATTCGCCTCCAAAACCGTCAAAGCAAGCAAAGCTTGAAACTTAATGACGACGGCGCCATTATTACGGAAAAACTTGCCTGTTTATTGGATAAAAAAGTGGGTGACAAAGTCAGTTTGATAACGGCAAATCATCAAACTGTTACGGTGACAATCTCGGCTATTACCGAGATGTATATGGGACATTACCTTTATTTGTCGCCGACTGCTTATGAAAGTGCCTTTAAAAAGGACTATGACACCAATGCGCAACTGGTCAGTTTGAAAAATCCGACCTCAAAAGAAGTTAATCAATTTTCGTATGATTTGATGCAAACGGGAGGTATTCTGACGGTCTCTCAAAATACTAGCCTTCAAGCAACCATCAATTCCTTCTTGTACGGTATCAATTCGGTCATGTTTGTTTTGATTATCTGTGCGATTTTGTTGGCAGTAGTGGTAATTTACAATTTGACGAACATCAATGTGTCTGAACGCATTCGCGAGCTTTCAACCATCAAAGTTTTAGGATTTTATGACCGTGAAGTGACGCTCTATATCTATCGTGAGACCATTTTGCTAAGTGTGATTGGGATTGTCTGTGGCTTTGGTTTAGGTGCTTATTTCCATCATGTCATCATAACCATGCTGCCGACCGATATGGTTATGTTTAGTCCGTCATTAACAGCGACTAATCTATCCTTGTCTGCCGCCACTACGATGGCTACCACTCTGGCACTTAGCCTGATGGTTCACCGAAAATTAAAGCATGTCGATATGCTAGGCGCATTAAAATCAGTCGATTAAAAAAAGCTGTCAGTTCTGACAGCTTTTTATGCTTTTCTTTTGGCATCGCTAATGGTTTGACCAGCTTCCTCAAGGGCTAAAATATCCTCAAAAGCGGGCAATTCAATGGCTTCGCCGTATTTCTGTTTGAGTGCTGTTGTTACCAAACGGTAAGCAATTCGTGCATTTCGTGACAACAATGGACCATGGAAATAAGAACCAAAGGTATTTTTATAAATAAAGCCTTCTTCGCCAGATTGACCGTTGTTTCCACCGCCATAAATGACTTTTCCGAGAGGCTTTTCATCTGCCGCCAAATAGGTGCGGCCCCCGTGATTTTCAAAGCCATAATAAGTTTCATCAAAGTCTTCATTGTAAATTTTGACATCGCCAATGATACGGTCATTGCCTGGATTTTCAGTAACATGGCCAAGAATACCCGTGCATTTAATGGGACGTCCGTCAGCCAAGGTATAGGATTTGCCGAGCATTTGGTAGCCTCCGCAGATGGCAAGCATGGGTTTTCCTGCCTCGATAAACGTGCGAAGTTGGTCTGTCAGCTCTGACAGATGTTCAGCAATGATGCCTTGCTCATAATCTTGTCCGCCACCCCAAAAGGCCAATTGATAATCGTCGGCTTTGAAATGGTCATCAAGACTGACAATATCAAAAATCATTTCGCAGTTCAGTTTACTTCCGACATATCGGAGCATCAAAATGTTACCATTGTCGCCGTAAGTATTCATCAAGTCGCCGTAGAGATGAGCCACACGCAATTCATAGGTTGGATTTTCTAAATGTGATTGTATCGATGTATAAGTCATTTTTTCCTATTCTAATCCGTTTTATTTTAAAACTCGCTGAACATAACCCTTGCTTGCCAATAACTCACGCATTTGGAGCATGGCAGTGTAAGTCGCCAAGATGTAAATGTGGTCGCTTGCTTGATTTTCAATCGCCGAAACAACGTCTGCCATTTGGTCTAATTCCTTAATCTTAGCTTCGTCAAATCCAGCCACACGGTAACGTCTTGCCATTTCGCTATGACGCACGCCGCCTGTGAAAATCTGATCAATGGCCATGTCATGAATGAGTTCAAATTTTGCATCCCAAATCCAACTGGTATCAATTCCATCAGCATAATCGGCGTTGAGCAGGGAAATCAGCGTAAATGGATAAGGAGCTAATTTCATCATTTCAAGTGCCTGATTGGCTCCAACTGGGTTTTTAATCAACACAATCGTTGCTGTTTTATCACCCACTTGGAAGGTTTCTTGACGGCCAAAGACAGCCTTGCTTTCATTGAAACCTGCTTTAATAATTTCTGCTGGAACATGATAATATTCAGCAACAGCGACAGCGGCGAGCGCATTGTAAATGTTGTAAAGACCACCGACATTGATTTTATAGTCATTGTCATCAATGACAAAATGCGAAGTAGTGTTGGTAATCTCTGTCAAGGCAGTCAGTTTGTAATCAAGCTCCGGTCTTCCAAAGCCACAATTTAAACAGACATAATCTCCAAGATTGGCATAAGTGTTCATTTTGAAATCCAAAATGCGATGACAGTTCGGACAAAGGACACCTTCAGTATTGTAATGGGCACGTTTTGGCTGGTGGCTTTCGTGGTCAAAGCCATAATATTTGACCTGATTTACCAGCTTTTTACTATTAAAAATAGTACTGTCGCCGTTGAGTAAAACCGTTGCTTCAGGACTATTTGCTGCCCCTTTAACAATGAAATCATAAGTGGTATAAATTTCGCCATACCGATCCATCTGATCTCGGAAAATATTGGTAAAAACAAAAAGACTAGGTTTTAAATATTGTGTAATCCTAGGCAGGCTCGCTTCATCAATCTCAAGTACGGCGTATTTTTTACTGCCAGCTTTTGCTTTTGGTGCCTTCAAGAAAGTAGCCACGATACCGGTAATCATGTTTGCACCAGACGGATTCGTCACTACTTTGCCAAAGGCCTTTTCCAAAATACCAACGGTCAGTGCAGTAGTTAGCGTTTTTCCGTTGGTTCCCGTAACGACGATAATCTCATAATTTTTTGTCAGCGCTGATAGAATTTCAGGGTCAAATTTTAGGGCGATTTTACCTGGTAAAGTTGAGCCACGTTTGAAAAATTTTTCCAAAACAAATTGTGACGACTTTCCAGCCATTTTCGCAAATGAAGTTTTAATTGTCATGTTCCTATTATAGCAAAATCAAAAGCATTTTGAAATCTACGACCACGAAAATTAGCTAGATATATCAAACTAATTTTAAGGGGGATGAGAAAGATTGTGCTATAATAAAACAAATAAGATTAGAAAGATTAGAAATTTATGAAAACGAGTAAAATATTTCAACATAATTCACACACCACCCTTCATGGCGGCTTTTACGAAGGAACAATCAGCGCAAAAGAAGTATTAAAACATGGGTTAAATGGGATTGGAACGCTTGACGGAGCAGATGGCGAAGTCATTATTTTAAACGGTCATGTCTATCATGGCTCAAGTGAAAACCAAGTGCGTCTGGTCAGCTATGACGAAACCATGTCCTATGTTGCCGTTGTGGATCACCAAGTTTCTGTCAGCTTTGACAGCCTTGATGTGACATTAAGCACGCTTAAAGCTGGCCTACTTTCACGGATTGAAAATGCCAATGTTCCTTATACTGTAGTCATTTCTGGTCAATTTAAGTCTGTTGAAATCAGTTCAAAACCAGCACATAATACAGCGCCTTATGCCGAAATTATGACCACTCAACCTCATTTTACAAAAAAAGATGTCTCAGGAACAATCGTTGGTGTCTGGTCACCGAAACATCTTGAAAGCCTTTATGGTGATGGCTTCCATCTGCATTTTATCAGCGATGACAGAACTTTTGGCGCGCACCTCGTTGATTTTGAAGCAAAGAATGTGTCCGTGGAATTTGGTATGGTTGGACAAATGGAGCAAGAATTTGCCTTGGAAAGCAATCAATTTAATAGCATTAACTTTTAAAAATCAAAACAGCTTAAAAGCTGTTTTTTTTCTCATTTTTTAACATCCGAAATATAATGTTTTATTTAAATTACCCGAATTGCTAGTTGATTTTAATGCAAAATAAAACCAGCCATGCTATTCTATTCTTAACCAACTAAGTTTAGAAAGGGCATGACTGATATGAACGATTATAGCACACTTCCCAAAGTTTTTGTT
>NZ_WITI01000005.1 GCF_009601055.1 Lactococcus sp. dk101 | reverse complement strand
GTGCAAAATAATTTAGTGCCCATAGCGTTGGAGATACACCTGTTCCCATGTCGAACACAGCAGTTAAGTCCTTCCGCGCCGGAAGTAGTTGGGGGTCGCCCCCTGCGAGATAGGGTCGGTGCTAAGTTATTTTGGGAGTTTAGCTCAGCTGGGAGAGCATCTGCCTTACAAGCAGAGGGTCAGCGGTTCGATCCCGTTAACTCCCATTAGATTATTTTATATAATCTGATTTTTAATCGAATATTTGGAAGGGTAGCGAAGAGGCTAAACGCGGCGGACTGTAAATCCGCTCCTTCGGGTTCGGAGGTTCGAATCCTCTCCCTTCCATAATTTGTACGGGCATCGTATAAAGGTAGTACAAAGGTCTCCAAAACCTTTAGTGTGGGTTCAATTCCTACTGCCCGTGTTAAAAATATGGCGGATGTGGTGAAGTGGTTAACACATCGGTTTGTGGTACCGACATGCGTGGGTTCGATTCCCATCATCCGCCTATTTTTGGGATATAGCCAAGCGGTAAGGCAAGGGACTTTGACTCCCTCATGCGCTAGTTCGAATCTAGCTATCCCAGTTCTGTCGCCGAAGTGGCGGAATAGGCAGACGCGCCAGACTCAAAATCTGGTGATGGCAACATCGTGCCGGTTCGACCCCGGCCTTCGGCATAACGATTGTTAATCAATCAAACGGTAAACCTACTAGTTAGCTAGTAGGTTTTTTGTTGTTTTTATTTTGATGAATTGTTTGTATATTTCTAGTACTACGATACTTAGGATTGCTAAAGAGATTGCTATAATCCAATGCTTCCGGCTCAATGGTACGACATCTAATATGTCCATAAAAAAGGGAACTTGAGAAAATATGACTGTCAACGCTAATGATAAAGTTGTTGTTAAAAATATTAATTTATTTTTTTGTGATTTTTTACTAAATATGGAAGTATCATTTTTAGCATTATACACGTTGATGGTTGAAGCGATGGTTAAGACCATAAAGGCCATTGTCTGTCCTAAGAGATGAGAGGGTGTCTGCTCACTTACTTGGACAAATCGACCAATGTAATAGCCAATTAATGACAGGATGACGAAACTGCTTGAGGCAACAATGATTTTATTACTGGTACCGCGTGAAAATAGGCTTTCTTTGACTCCAATAGGTGCTTGTTGCATGAGATCTGGGTCTGCTTTTTCTCGGGATAATCCAAATCCTGGAATTCCGTCAGCGATGACGTTGATATAAAGCAGTTGCATGCCGCTAAGTGGCATTCCCCAGCCTACCACAGCTCCGATGAGCATGATTAGAATTTCGGCGATATTTGCGGATAGTAAATAATAGATAGTCTTTTTGATATTGGCATAGACACGCCTGCCTTCTTTGATGGCACCGACGATTGTTGCAAAATTATCGTCAGTAATGACAATATCTGAGGCGGATTTTGAGACCTCAGTTCCAGCAATGCCCATGGCAGTTCCAACATCTGCTGCACGTAATGAAGGAGCGTCATTGACGCCATCGCCTGTCATTGCAACGATTTCTTCTCTCGCTTGCCAGGCATTGACGATACGGAGCTTGTCCTCAGGGCTGACACGGGCATACACTGAGATTTTGTCGAGCTGTCTGTCAAGTTGCTCCTCTGTCAGCGCTGACAGACTTGGCCCATCAATAACTTTGTCACCCTCGCGGTAAATGTCTAGCTCTTGGGCGATTGCTTTGGCGGTAAGCGCATGGTCACCTGTTATCATTAAAGGACGAATGCCTGCTTGTCGTGCTTCTTTGACAGCAATTTTTGATTCGGGTCTTGGGGGATCAATCATACCGATGATACCAAGAAAATTTTGATTTTCTTCGAGTTCAGAAAGTTGTTCGGGAATAGTATTTATTTTTTTATAAGATAAGGCGAGAACACGGAGGGCTTTGTCGGCAAATTGGTCATGAATGCGTTGGGCTTTTTTGTCAGTACTGACAATGCGATCAAATGCACCTTTCGTAATGACCAAATACTGATTTTCAATCTTGTCAGCAAGGACAACAGTCATTTTTTTACGTGTTGAGTCAAAAGGGAGTTCAATCAATCGTTTCGGTGCGGTTTCTGGTTTGTAAAGATGATGGTCAATCAAAAAATTGATGATAGCGGCCTCTGTTGGTTCACCATAAACTTCCCATTTGCCATTGGTTTCTTGGGCGCTGGCATTTGAGGCGTAGCCAAAGTACTGTATTAGCTTTTGCTCGTCGTCAGAAAGTGGGCCTGATGTCCATTCATTTCGCGCTTTATGCCAGATGTTTTTGATGGTCATTTTGTTTTGGGTTAGCGTACCGGTCTTGTCAGAAGCAATGATTGTGGCATTTCCAAGAGTCTCAACAGATGGAATATTTCGGATAATGGCATTTTGTTTCGCCATGTTTTCGACGCCATAAATCAAGCTCAAGGTCACGATAACCGGGAGCGTTTCAGGCACCGCAGCGATACCAAGAACAACTGCAGTCATCAGGTTATCAAGAACAGGAATATCATTGAGGAAATAATTGACGATGAAAATGATAATTCCTGCAATAAAAGCGATAATGGTTAATCGTTTTGCCAAACTATCAATTCGTTTTTGGAGTGGCGTTTTTTCTTTGCTTTGATTTTCCAGCAGTGAAGCTATTTGTCCCATCTGTGACTGATTTCCGACAGCGACAACAAGACCTTTCCCGGTTCCATTTAGAACATTTGTTCCTGAGAATACCATATTTAATTGGTCACCAAGAGGGAGCTTGTCAGTACTGACAAAGTTGGCGTCTTTGCTGATAGGCTCAGATTCGCCTGTAAGCGATGATTCGTCCATTTGAAGACTGGAGGCCTCAATCAGTCGAACATCGGCTCCTATTTGAATTCCTGCCTTTATGGCGATAATGTCACCGCAGACAAGTTCAGTTGAGGGGACTTTTGATTTCTTGCCTTCCCGAATGACTATTGAAGTTGGCGATGCCATTTTCTTTAAAGCCGCTAGTGAGGTTTCCGCACGATTTTCCTGAAACATGGAAACTGTAATATTGATGATGATAATCAATAAAACGACGTGATGTAATTTTGGTCGTTGAGAAAGGCCAAATAAGCTGACAGAGCAGCCACAAATAAAAGAACCAAATTCATCATTTCCAAGAGGTGATTTTTTATTTTTGCTAAAATACTTTCTTTTTTTGGCTCGGCGAAACGATTTTCGCCCCATTTTTGTCGATGTTCTTCAACTGAATTTAATAATAAGCCATTTTGTATATCACTTTTATAAAATGAAATTAATTTTTGTAAATTTTCTGTAGAATATTCCATGCCATTTCCTTTCTTTTTCTAATTTAATTATAATATTTTTCTCATTTATATGAGAATGATATGCGAGCTACATTTTTTATAATAAATCTACAAAAAACGCTAAAAATGTGGTATTATAGACATTATGGAAACAAAAACAGTAAGTGAATTAGCAGAACTCTTTGGAGTAACCCGACAAGCGATGAATAAACGTGTCAAGTCGCTTGATAGTGAATTTGTTGAGAAAAATGAGAAAAATATAACAGTCGTGAATTTACTTGGGATTCATGAACTGGAAGGCCTTTATGGAAAAGTTGTCACCGCTGAAGCAGAAGTGGTTGAACAACATGAAGTTGCTGTCAAAGCTGACGATAGCGCTGTTTTTGAGATGCTTTCAAACTTCATGAAAGACAAAAACACCGAGATTGATCGCCTTCAACAACAGCTCAACACAAAAGATGAACAACTTTCTACAAAAGATGCTCAAATTGCTGAGAAAGATCTTCAAATCAAGAAGCAACAAGAGCTGATGGATAAAGCATTGACGGATCAAAAAGCATTTTTGGCTGAAATCCAAAAAGAAATCAGTGCGGATAAAAATAAAGGTTTCTTCTCAAGAGTTTTTGGAAAGTAAAAATGCGTTATTATATTTGATTTTATGACTGCCTTTGAGCAGTTTTTTTGTCGATTGAAATATTCTTAGTCAATTTTTATTATTTGGGTAAAAAACAGAGCGAATATTAAAAAACACACAATTTTCAGAAAAATAAATGTAAACATTTTCATTGGCGTAAATACGTTACATCCGCTTAACAAGTGGATTTAATAGTTGTTTGCCCTTGCAAAAATCTCAAAAAGTGTTAAAATAAAGTATGTAAGTTAAATAATTAACTTAGTCACTTTAAAGCGGTTTGCTTTATAAAATCTAAAATCCTATAAGGAGGAAACTACTCATGGTAGTTAAAGTTGGTATTAACGGTTTCGGACGTATCGGACGTCTTGCACTTCGTCGTATTGAAAATGTTGAAGGTGTAGAAGTTGCAGCAATTAACGATCTTACAGATCCAGCTATGCTTGCTCACTTGTTGAAATATGATTCAACTCAAGGTAAATTCGACGGTACAGTTGAAGTTGCTGAAGGTGGATTCAACGTTAACGGTAAATTCATCCGTGTTACTCAAGAACGCGACCCTGAACAAATCGACTGGGCTTCTGCTGGTGTAGAAATCGTTCTTGAAGCAACTGGTTTCTTTGCTTCAAAAGCTGCTGCTGAAAAACACTTGCACGCTAATGGCGGAGCTAAGAAAGTTGTTATCACAGCACCTGGTGGAAACGACGTTAAAACTATCGTTTTCAACACTAACCACACTGAACTTGACGGTACTGAAACAGTAATTTCTGGTGCTTCATGTACAACTAACTGTCTTGCTCCAATGGCTGACGCTTTGAACAAAGCTTTCGGTATCGAAGTTGGTACAATGACTACAATTCACAGCTACACTGGTGACCAAATGCTTCTTGACGGCCCACACCGTAAAGGTGACTTCCGTCGCGCTCGTGCTGCTGCTGAAAACATCGTTCCTAACTCAACTGGTGCTGCTAAAGCTATCGGTCTTGTTATCCCTGCACTTAACGGTAAACTTGCTGGACATGCACAACGTGTACCTTCACCAACTGGATCATTGACTGAACTTGTTTCAATCCTTGACAAGAAAGTTACTGTTGACGAAGTTAATGCAGTTATGAAAGCTGCAGAAAACGAATCATTCGGTTACAACGCTGATAACATCGTTTCACGCGACATCATCGGTGAAAGCCACGGTTCAATCTTCGACCCAACTCAAACTGAAGTTACAACTGCAGGTGATTTCCAACTTGTTAAAACAGTTGCTTGGTACGACAACGAAATGTCATACACTTCACAACTTGTTCGTACTCTTGAATACTTCGCTTCAATCGCTAAATAATCAAATTTACGAAATGAAACTGGCTTAGGCCAGTTTTTTTGTTTTTCCCGAGCAATCTATTGCCATAAGCTCCATTTCAATATATAATAGTAAAGGAAGGAAAAAGAGATGCAAATAATTGAAGAAGGGGAGCAGGCTTTCTTAAAGCAATTAGAAGTCTTACTGCGAATCCCTGAAATTCGGGAGAAAGACCATCAGAGTTTGCTTTATAATAATCGTGAAAGTATAGAAGGATTGACACACGACATCAAAGGATCGATGACACTTTTGATGATTTTTGATAACGAGTGATGTCTTAGACTTGTCAGTACTGACAATAAAAAAGAACAGGAAACTGTTCTTTTTTTGTTATATTATCTTAGAGCCGATGAGTTGATCAAAAGCAAAATCATTGATTTTGACATTCATTGCTTCGTGACTGTACTCTGGTAAGATCTTATGTTCTTTGGGTGACTCAATACGATTATAGATTGCGAATTGTGTTGACGGCGGACAGACATTATCTTCTAGTCCAGTAACCATTGTTACAGGGCAATGGATAAAATGCGCGAGATTTTTGACATCAATGTAAGATAGATTGTGTAATATCTCATCTTCTGTCTCGTGAAATGGATCTGAAAATTTAAAATATCTAAACAATTCATCATAGGGCTCACTATGATTTCCTAGTTCTAGTACGCGTTTAAAATCAGAAAGGAATGGATAAATTGAAACAACTTTTTTGATTTTTGAATTTAGGGCAGCAGCAACTAGTGCTAAAGCACCGCCTTGAGAGGCACCATAACTATAAAGTTTATTGCTATCTACAAAAGAGAAGCTAGAAACAAGGTTAACGAGCTGATAAACATCGAGATAAACATCTTTAAAGAAAAGCTGATCAGGCCCAGAAACTGCACCTCTAATGACCTGTCCTTTGACGGTAATTCCATCGAAAACACCATGGTCAGTAGAATGTCCAGCTTGACCCCGAACGTCCATACAGACAACGCCATAGCCAGCAGCTACGAATTTTAAATTTTCTGTCCAATCAGGACTTTGGCCTTGGTAGCCATGGAAGTAGAAAATTAAAGGAATATTTTTACTCGTCTTTGGAAAGATACATTTTGAATAAACAGTTGAGCCATTCGTGCCTTCAAAGGTCAGTTCATAAAAATTTGCAAAATCAATTCCAAATTCTTTTTTTTCAAGCTGGTAATTTTCTAAACTCGAACAATTTTCTTTTTGTTTTGTCCAAAAATCAGTGAAATATTTAGGTATATCTTGTCTTCCCTGATATGTTTTCATTTCTTCGAGAGACATTGTTTCAATCATTATTATTTCCTCATTTAGTTAATCAATTTGTTGACGAATTTTAAAATTATAGTAAGCACCAAGCATGCCAGCTTGATTTTGATAGTGTGCAAATTTAACTTTTGTTACGTCAGCTAGGCTTGAAACTAAGTTTTTTCTCAGCGCTTTATCAATTTTTGCTTCTAAATATTCTTTTTGAGCCATGATGCCACCACCCAAGACGATAACTTCTGGGTTAGCAACGTAGCAGATGTTTGCAATTCCTTCAGCAAGGTAATTAACCATTTGATCAATTGCCTGGATACAAAGAGAATCTCCTTGTTTTGCTTCTTCAAAAATGCGATATCCGTTCCATGAACTTACATCATCATTGTGAAGCTCAGCGGCACGATTGACTAAAGCAGTCGTAGAAGCTAAATCTTGGAATGCTCCATCAGAAATTCGAATGTATCCAACTTCACAGGCGCTATAACTAAAACCTGAGTAAATAGTAGAATTCAAAAGTAATGCGCCACCAATCCCAGTTCCTATTGTTAAGCAAAGTGCAACCTTACTATCTTTAGCACTACCAGAAATTGCTTCAGCCAATCCAGCACAATTGACATCGTTTTCGATTTCGCAAGGAAGGTTGAATTTATCCTCGATGACAGCTTTAAATTGTGTTCCTATATAATTTGGAATTTGCGGGCCTGAGTAAAAGACTTCTCCTTTTACAGGGTCAATCATACCAGCCGAAGAAATCCCAACGCCTGCAATATCATTATTTTCAGCTATAAATCTTTCAATAATTGAAATAATTTTTTCAAGGATGGCAGGGCCGCCTTTATCTGCTTGAGTGTCCATTTCATCAGTGCTGACAATATTTGCTTGACTATCTACTAGCCCATATTTGATGGAAGTACCACCAATATCAATAGCGATATATTTTTTCATCGGAAACCTCACGTCTTATTTACAGAATTTAATTTTTGCATCACGTATCATTTTAGCGGCTTCTTCAATGATAGCTTCATCGTCAGTGCTTACAGGTGTCAATGGTTGACGTACGCCACCGATGTTAAGCTTCTCATTGATTTTCAAAACAGCTTTGATTACGCCGTACATATTACCGTGTGCAGAGACAAGTTTAGCAATGATGTCATTGATAGTATATTGCAAGGCTTTAGCGGTTTCTAAATCTTTAACTTGAATGAGTTCGTTCAATTTTACAAATAGTTCAGGCATGGCACCATAGGTTCCACCAATACCAGCATACGCCCCCATAAGACGTCCGCCTAAGAACTGTTCATCTGGGCCATTAAATACTAGGTGATCAGCTCCGCCAAGGGCGCTAAATTCTTGAATGTCTTGAACAGGCATTGACGAATTTTTAACACCGATGACATTTTTGTTCTTGAGCATTTCAGTGTAGAGTGATTTTGTCAGTGTCGTTCCAGAAAGTTGAGGAATATTGTAAATGACAAAGTCTGTATTTGGTGCTGCATTACTGATGTCATTCCAATATTGCGCAACAGCATATTCGGGTAATCGGAAATAAATAGGTGGGATAGAAGCAATTGCATCAACACCAAGTGATTCAGCGTGTTTCGCAAGCTCGATACTGTCTTTTGTATTGTTTGCGGCAACGTGACAAATGATTGTCAATTTTCCTTTAGCAATCTTCATAACGTTTTCTATAACGAGTTTACGGTCTGCTACACTTTGATAAATACATTCACCAGAAGAGCCGTTAACATACAAACCATTGACCTTTTTATCGATAAAATATTGTGTCAACTGTTGGACAGCTTCTGGGCTAATTTCGCCATTTTCATCATAACATGCATAGAATGCTGGGATAATTCCTTGATATTTTGTTAAATCTTTCATTTTAAAGACCTTTCTTTTCTAAAATTTATTTTAAACGAACTTTCATGACAGCTTTGATAACTTGTTCACTTCCCGAAAAATAATTGTCAGGTTGGTGAGCTTCGTCAGGAAAATACATGATGAATGTTTGCTCATCTATTGAATTGATTTGCATACTGTTACTGACAATGCTACCACAATCCGTTTTTTCATCGTATGATTTTGTTGAATTGTCCACGGATTGACCGTACTTGGATGTTTCAGTGCCTTTAATCATCAAGTGAATATCCATATATTTTTCGTGATACTCAAAGATGGAACTTGTCTTTTTGGAAAGTTCTGCATCGCGTATCATCAGAAAAACATCCTCGCCTGCAATATCAAATTTTCCAGTTCCTAATTTTTGGATATCCGTACTGACAAGATAATGTATTGCTTGATCAAGGTTGGGATGAATTCCCAAATATCGCTGCATTTGATTTATGGAATCAATAATCATTTTTAACTGTTCCCTCATGTTTTGTCATTGCTGACAAGACATTTTCTAATTTATTACTTATTTTTTAGAGCCTTCGAGTATTTTAGGCCACTTTCAATCGCTTTGTCTCCCGCAACAACAAAGTCATCCAAGGCTTGTTGCGATGTTTTTTCACCAGTCAGTACAGCTTGAATCTGAGGATAAAGAGCTGTTCTTAATTCTGCATAACCAGGTGTATTGTTTGAGAAATTGACGACTGTACTATCATTTTTGAGATAAGAATTAATCAAAGGATTTTCTTTAGATTCTGCTGCTGCAACACTTGCACGAACTGGGAGGAAGTTCGTACTAGCTTGAATTAAATCTTTGTTTTCTGAATAGAATTTTACAAATTCCTGTGCCAATTCTTTACGTTTTTCCCCATTTGTCTTGAAAACAGCAGAGCTTAAAATATAAGTGAATGACATCGGATTTGTTGTACTTGGAATGTTGGCAAGACGAGCATCAAATTTAGTCATCGCACCACTATCCATATTTGAAAGGATACCTTGATATGAAACAGCATTTGTAAAACTGATTGCTACTTGTTGGTTTTGGAACATGGTGTTAACATCGCTACTTGAAAGAGATTCGGCACCCGCAGTAATCAGGTTTTCTTTATTCAATTTCTCGATGAAATTCATTGCTTCAACACCTTGTTTGTCGTTGATATTAAGGAGACCAGCTTTATTGAAGAAAGTACTACCAAACATGCGAAGGTACATCATGTTCCATGTGTCTCCTTGATTATCTTTGGCATAAAATCCGAGTGGCGCAACTTTTGGATTTGCAGCTTTTAGTTTTTTCAGGATTGTTTCAAAATCATTTAAATTCCAATCGGCAATACTTGTTTTCCCTGAAATATATTGTTCAAGACCGGCCTTTTTAAACATATCAGCATTATAGACGAGCATTCCTGGATTTTGAGAGAATGGGTAGAAATAAATATCATTATTAATTGATACGTTATCCCAAACTGTTTGCGAGATGTCTTTTTTACTGTCATCGCTGACAACATCATTAAAGTCAGCAAGGAGGCCTTGGTGGGCATAAGTTGATAAAACAAATGATGAGTCAAAAAAGATATCTGGTAGGGTGTCCGTTTGGACAGCCACACTCATTTTACTATCACGCTCAGTTCCGGGAACCACTTGGATGTTTATTTTTGTACCAGGGTGTTCTTTTTCAAACATTGATGCCGCTGTTTTCATGAAACTGTCATAATCAGCCCCTTTTTCAGTAGCTTTATATGTCCCTTTCCATTGGGGCGTGAGCCAAACTTCGATTTCATTTTGCGCTTTTTCAGTTTTACCACAACCAGTCAATGCGAGTAAGGCAATGCAACTTGCGATAAAGATTGATATAAATTTTTTCATTTTTTTCTCCCTTATTCCTTAATCGCACCAGCTGTTGTTCCTTTAGTAAAGAATTTTTGGAACAAAATGAAGATGATGATCATAGGGATAGCGGCCAGAGCAGCACCAGCAACTTTTAGACCAACATTAGGATTGACATCTTGTTGGAGACTTGCGACACCGACAGTAAGAGTCTTCATTTCTTTACTTCTTGCCATCAACAATTGCCAGAGATAGTCATTCCATGTACTAACAAAGTTCAAGATAAACAAGGCAGCTAAGCCAGGCTTAACGATTGGAAGCATCAAGCGCCAGAAGATAGTCCATTCGTTTGCGCCGTCAAGCTTAGCAGATTCACGGATTGAGTCGGGAATCTTTTTGAAATAAGCATAGAGAAGGAATGTTCCAAAGCCTGTGGCTAAGTTGGGAACAATCATTGAAGAGTATGAATCTACCCAACCTAAATCAACAATAACTTTAAAAAGTGGAACGATGAAAGTTTCTTTGGGAACCATGATGGATGCAATGACGAGCAAGAACAAGAATGTGCTTCCTCTAAATTTGATTTTAGCAAAGCCATAAGCTGCCATTGCTGAAATGGCAACAGAGAAAATCCCTGTCAGAAATGACACGATGAAGCTATTTTTGAGCCATTCGAGTGTCGGTTGACCTTGGAATAATTCTGTTAAATTACCGAAATACCATGTTTTAGGTAAAATATCAGGTGGCATTTTGTAAATGTCAGCAGACATTTTGAAGGTATTTGTTAAGAGCCAAAAGAGGGGCAACAAGAAGAGAATGGCTAAAACAAAGACAATAATACTTGTGACAAGGTCAAATTTTTCTAACCGTCTTATTTTTTTCAACATTTTATTTCCTACCTTATTTTGTTTTTAAGAATGACTTCATTTGTGGAATACTGAGAACAAGTGCAATGATAAACATCAATACACCAATGGCTGCGGCAATTCCAGTATGGTTATAAACAAACGCATTTTGATACAAGTAGTACATCATTGTTACAGAAGCATTGTTTGGTCCACCGCCAGTCAATAATTGAATAACAACGAAAATCTTTAAGACAGCAATGAAATTGATGACTACTAAATAGATTGTTGTTGGTTTTGAAAGTGGAATTAAAATGTAACGAATTCTTTCCCATCTTGAAGCGCCGTCTAATTGAGCAGCTTCAAAATAATCTTCAGGAATTCCAATCATATCTGCTAAGTACAAGATGATTGCTTGTCCGACATTCCCAACAAATGTAACGAAGATGATGACCCACATGACAATGTTTGGACTTCCTAGAAGATTAACATTGTGGATTCCCATATTTCCCATCAGATAGCTGATTAATCCGCTTGTTGGTGTGAGTAAGAAGTTCCAGATGATACTCATGACAACCATGGATACCATAACAGGTAGATAGTAACTTGCTCTAATAAATGAAATGTATTTGGGATTTTTATCGTAAACAGTTGTTGAAACAAATAAAGCAAAAACAATCGTTAAGAT
Source organism: Lactococcus sp. dk101 (assembly GCF_009601055.1). Classification (GTDB taxonomy): domain Bacteria; phylum Bacillota; class Bacilli; order Lactobacillales; family Streptococcaceae; genus Lactococcus. The sequence goes on along the minus strand of NZ_WITI01000005.1, from coordinate 114,334 downwards.
AACAATAGCTGCAACAAAGAGCAGGGTATTGACGATTGATTTCAAAAAGATAGGATCTGAAAACAGTGTTTTAAAATTGTCGAATCCAACAAAATACGAATCCATGCCGTAAGTTGCGAAGAAACTCATTTTAAAACCTTTGATGACAGGGTAGATGATAAACACAACCATCAAAAGGACTTGGGGGATAATAAATGCATAGCCTGATAATGGATTGTCAATACTTCGAGAACCACTCGTGTTTTTGGTTTTTATTCTCATATTTTTCTAATCTCCTTGCTCAAATCATTGATTTATTCATGATTTAAACGATATTTTTAAAACTAAAAATTGGGACTTACTAAAAAGTAAACGAATCAAGTCGCCAAGATGCAAATATTTGAAACGAAGTTCACAAAAATTGGAAGCTCCTCGTCAGCGCTGTTTACGAGAATACAACTTGTGATAGCGTTTCCATTTAAAACTTAAAAAAAGACCTATTGGTAGTGAAATATTTTTGTTGCTTTCTATCTAGAAGATAGATTGGAAGACCGTATCAATAGGATGGTTTTGATTTCTATAAAATAAAATCATGAAATACTTAGACAGATTTAACGGCGTCGATGAAGCGACTGGCAATTTCCAAAGGACGTGTAATTGCACCCCCGATGACCATGCTGACAACACCTAATTTTTTGATTTCTTGTGCTTGTTCAGGAGTATGGATACGCCCTTCAGCAATGACAGGAATTCCTTCTTTGACGAGTTTTGAAATAAGTTCAATATCAGGGCCTTCTTGTTTGATACTTTCATCAGTATATCCGCTGAGAGTTGTACCAACAAAATGAACTCCAGCCTTGTAAGCATTGACAGCTTCTTCAAATGTTGCACAGTCAGCCATTAACAGTTGGTCGGGATATTTAGTTTTGATTTGTTCAATGAATGCGTTGATACTAAGGCCATCATGACGCTTTCGAAGGGTACAATCAAAGGCAATCACATCACAACCTGTTGCAGCGAGTTCATCGACTTCTTTCATAGTTGCCGTGATAAAAGGTTTTTCCGGCAAATAATCACGTTTGATAATTCCAATGATTGGAAGATCGACAACGGCTTTGATTTGTTCAATATCTCGAACGGAATTTGCCCGGATACCGACTGCACCAGCCATTTTTGCAGCTGTTGCCATAAGAGGCATTACGCCACCTTCTTCGGTGTACAATGGCTCTCCAGGTAGTGCTTGACAAGAAATAATGATGCCAGATTTAACTTTTTCCAAGAACGCTTTTTCATTCACCATTCAGTTTTTCTCCATAATTTATTATTTTCGGATTGTTTCTCCACAAATAATATAGCATACGCTTACATTATTGTCAAGCTCATTTTTGCTATTTTTATAACATTATTAAAAATAAAATGTTTTTGTTAAAAACAAAAGAGAGAGTCTGTCATTACTGACGGGATTTTCTTTAAACAAATAAGATAAGAAAAATAGTTGAAATAAAAAAAAATATATGCTAAATATAGTGTTAGATAAAAAATGAAAAGAAGGAAAGAAACAGATATGAATGTTAAGCAATTAATTAAAGAAAAATATGATACATTGACTAAGTCTGAGAAAAAAGTGGCGAATTACGTTCTATCTGCAAGTGATCGCGTTGTACACGGTACAATGAATGATATCAAGACATATACGAATGTTGGAGATGCAACAATCATTCGTTTTTGTCAAAAATTGGGCTATTCGGGTTATTCAGATTTGAAAATTGATATTGCGAAAGATGATTACTACGAAAAGGAAACACATTCTACCAATAATGATTTGTTTGATCAGAGTGAGTTAGACCTGCATAAAACAATTAGCATCACTAAAAAAATGCTGAATCAAGATTCACTAGAAAAAGCTGTTGACCTTATTCCGACGGCAAAACCTGCTTATATTTTTGGTGTTGGAAGTAGCGGAAATACCGGTCGTGATTTGGAAGCGATGTTTCTAAGAATAGGTGTTCAGTTGAAAGTAGTTACAGATCCGCATTTTCAGGCACAAATTGCTTCAATCTTACGCTCTGATGATTTAGTCATTGGGATTTCACTTTCGGGTAAAACTAAAGATATTATCGATTCACTATCAATCGCAAGAAAAAATGAGGCAAAAATAATTTCCATTACCAATTATTTATTGTCTCCGATTGCTCAATTATCTGATGTTGTTTTGCAAACGGCAACGGATGATTTTTTTGATGGTGGTTCACTTTCTGGTAAGTTTTCACAACTTTTTATTTGTGAAATGCTTGTTAAATACTACGAGAAAAAGGATAAAATTGGTTCTCTTGAAAAACGAGAGTCTGTTGTCAGATCGATTATTGATAAAGCAATTGAATAGAATAAGACTGTCAGTGCTGACAAACGATGAATGTCAATCAGCACTGTTTTTTTTTTTTTTTAAATAAATCTACAAACGTAGTTTCATTATTGACAAACAAAAAAATTAATGTTAAACTACACTTGTAGATATAAAAAGAAAGGAAGAAAAAATGGAACTCAATTTATCAGACAGCGAATTGGTTGTCATGCGCGTGGTCTGGTCACTCGGTGAGGGAAGTCTAAATCAAATTAACGACTCGCTTTTGCAACGTTTTGATTGGTCAATATCGACGGTGAAAACCTTTTTAGCAAGGCTGGTCAAAAAAGAATTATTGGTTACTCGACGCGATGGACGCAAATATATTTATTCGCCCACTTGCACAGAAGATGAAGCCATTCACACCATGACCAGTGAATTTTTGAGAAAAGTGTGCGCAAAAAAACATATTTCCGTTTTGCTTCAAGCCGTTCAAGAAAGTGATTTTACTAAAGCTGATAAAAACTTGCTTGAGCAGACACTTGCTCAAAAGGAAAGTGTTGAGCAAGTCACTTGTGATTGTATGAGTAAGATGGATATCTGCTCATGCTAGAATAATGGAGGAGAAACAATGGTGTCAGTACTTATCGTACTTATAGCGCTTGCCTTGATTGCTTTTATTTTATGGTGGTTTTTTGGAAATCACGAAGCAAGTACGGCACAAGCAGAAATTCATGATGGCATTCAGGAAGCTGTCATTTCAGTCAATGGTGGCTACAATCCGGCAGTGCTAACCTTGAAAAAAGGCATTTCAGCGCGCGTGACCTTCAATCGTAAAGATCCATCAAGTTGTTTGGATCATGTGGTCTTTCCAGATTTTGGTATCAATGATTTCTTGCCACAAAATGAAGATCATGTCATTGAATTAGAGACATCAAAAGATGGTGAAATCAATTATGCCTGTGGCATGAATATGTTTCACGGGAAAATAATTGTCAAATAAATTTATAAAAAGAAAAGAGAAAATTAAAATGTTCGGATTAAAAACATCAAATGAAGTTACTGTCATTGTTGACGGTGGGTATGAACCAAAAGATTTCAAACTTAAAGCAAATCAAGCTGCAAAAGTTACATTTAAGAGAATGAGCGAAAAAGGCTGTCTTGATGAAGTAATTTTCAACGGAGAAAAACGGGAATTGCCCTTGAATACACCAGTTACATTTGATTTTACACCAGAAGAAAAAGGAAAATTTGGCTTTTCTTGTGGAATGGAAATGGTTCATGGGAGCTACACAGTAAAATAAGGAGGTCATAAATGTCAATCACAAAACGTTTTGTTATTGGTTTGATTGGATCAATTCCGTTAGTTATCAGTATGTTTACAGGTTTTGTCGGATTGATGCTTCCTGTTTGGCTTGAATTTGTACTTGGTTCATTGGTGTTTTTTGGATCAGGTCTGCCCTTTCTACAATCAGCATGGGCATCCTTTAAAAACCACCATGCCAATATGGATACGTTGGTTGGATTAGGTACAAGTATTGCTTATCTTTATAGTCTTTACGCCATGACGGTCAATAAAGGAACTTATTTTGAAGCTGTTGCTGTCGTCATCACTTTGATTTTGCTTGGAAGCTTATTTGAAGAACGGATGAAGGCACAAGCCTCTAGTGCTGTTGAAAAATTGATGGATTTGCAAGCCAAAGATGCAGAAGTTTTTCGTGATGGCAACTATGTCAAATTACCACTTGATGAAATTCGAGTTGGCGATTTGATTCGTGTGAAGCCAGGCGAAAAGGTTGCTGTCGATGGAATCATTCGTGAAGGTAAATCAACGCTTGATGAATCAATGGTAACTGGCGAATCAATGCCGGTCGAAAAGTCAGTTGGGGACAGTGTTATTGGCGCCACAGTAAATAGTACAGGGACGTTTAGCTTTGAAGCAACGAAAGTTGGTGGCGACACGCTTCTTGCAAATATTGCTGAAATGGTTCGTCAAGCGCAAAGTTCGCGCGCACCAATCCAAAAAACAGTGGATCAAATCTCTAATATTTTTGTTCCGATTGTTTTGATTATTGCCATTCTGACCTTTACCATCTGGTATGTCTTTATCGGCGATAGTTTCGTAAATGCTCTGGTTTATGCTGTTTCTGTCTTGATCATTGCTTGTCCGTGTGCCTTGGGGATTGCAACGCCGATGGCTTTGATGGTTGGGACAGGTCGGTCAGCAAAACTTGGGATTTTGATTAAAAATGGAGAAGTTCTCGAAGCAACGCACAATGTTAAAACGGTTGTTTTTGACAAGACGGGGACAATCACCGTGGGAAAACCGCAGGTTACGGATATTGTCAGTGTGAGTGGTAAATCTGAAGTTGAAATTCTGGTGATTGCTGCAGGACTTGAGGAGCCATCTGAGCATCCATTGGCTTTGGCGGTCATGAATCGAGCTAAAGAGGATAATGTAGCCGCTTACTCAGCCGAAAACTTTGAAGCCATTTCAGGAAAAGGTGTTTCCGCATTGATTGACGGCAAGCCAGCATTTATTGGAAATGATAAACTTGTTGAAGATTTCGAGATGGACAAGTCCTCTGTTGAAAAAATGCAAAGTCTGCAGTCGGAAGCAAAAACGGTTGTTATTGTCGGCTTTGATGGCGAAATTATTGCCTTGATTGGTATTCAAGACATTGCAAAAGCCAGTTCGAAAAAAGCAATTCATGCCTTGAAGGAAAGTGGCTTACGAACGGTCATGTTGACTGGGGATAATCAACTTGTTGCACAAGCGATTGGAAATGAAGTTGGCATTGATGAAGTTATTGCAGGCGTGCTACCAAGTGAAAAGGCAGAAGCCATTCACCGTTTAGAAATGCAAGCACCAGTTGCTTTTGTGGGCGATGGAATCAATGATGCACCAGCACTGACAACAGCAACAGTGGGGATTGCAATGGGATCTGGAACGGACATTGCAATCGAATCTGGTGGTATTGTTTTGGTCAAGAATGATCTGGAAGATGTTGTGGTCGCCTTGTCGTTGGCCAAAAAGACTTTTAACAGGATTCGGCTCAATCTTTTCTGGGCTTTCATTTACAATGTGATTGGAATTCCGATTGCAGCGGGTGTTTTCGTGGCTTGGGGAATTACAGCATCTCCTGAATTTGCCGGTCTTGCTATGGCTTTGAGTTCGATTACAGTGGTTGTGAGTTCTTTATTGCTCAATGTTGTGAAATTGAAAAAATAAAAAATCAAGACGAAATTAAAAAGCGTGGTAATCATGCTTTTTTATTTGACTTTAAATATTGAATGTCAGAAAAAGCCTTGCATTTTCTGATATAATAAAGTTATGAAACTAACAGATAGTATCCAATTTTTGAAAGGTGTAGGGCCGAAAGCTGCGGAAAATTTTCATAAATTAGGCATTTTTACCATGCAAGATTTATTACTTTATTTTCCATTTCGCTATGAAGACTTTGCCAGTCGAAGTATTTTTGACTTGCTTGATGGTGAAAAAGCAACGATTTCGGGAACGGTGGTTACGCCAGCAAATGTTCAGTATTATGGATTTAAACGCAATCGGTTGACTTTTAAAATAAAACAAGATGAAGCTGTTGTCGGCATCAGCTTTTTCAATCAGCCTTATTTAGCAGATAAAGTCGAAGTTGGAAGCGAAATTGCCGTCTATGGCAAATGGGAACAGGCTAAACAGCAACTCTCAGGAATGAAGATTGTTGCCAGCAAAACAAATACAGAAACAGATGATGATTTGGGTTTTGAACCTGTTTATCATCTGGTGGCTGGCCTGAAACAGTCAACGTTGGTCAAGGCCATTCAGCAGGTTTTGGAAGCTGGATTGCTAAATGAACTCTCGGAAAATCTGCCTCAGTATTTACTTGAAAAATATCGGTTGATGGGACGTCAAGAAGCTGTCCAAGCCATGCATTTCCCGAAAGACATGGAGGCTCATAAGCAGGCCTTACGGCGCGTGAAATTCGAAGAGCTGTTTCTCTTCCAACTCAAGCTTCAGGCACTTAAAAACAAAGATAAAGTGGGTCAATCGGGCTTACAGATTGATTTCGAACAAGCAGAGGTCAATGCCAAAATGGCAGAGCTTCCTTATGAATTGACAGGGGCTCAGTCGTCAGCACTGACAGAAATTTTGGCTGATATGGCAAGTCCGTATCACATGAATCGCCTCTTGCAAGGCGATGTGGGTTCAGGAAAAACAGTCGTCGCAAGTCTTGCCATGTATGCAGCCTGTTTGGCAAATTTTCAAGCAGCCATCATGGTTCCAACGGAAATTTTGGCACGTCAACATGTGGTAAACTTGCGTCAACTCTTTCCAGAATTGCACATTACTTTGCTGGTTAGTGGTTTGAAAACGGCTGAGAAACGCCTTGCACTTGAGGATATTGCAAGTGGAAAAAGTCATATGATTGTTGGGACGCATGCCTTAATCCAGAACGATGTGGATTATTATCGGCTTGGACTGGTTGTCACAGATGAGCAACACCGTTTTGGTGTCAATCAACGTAAGGTTTTTCGTGAAAAAGGACAAAATCCAGATGTCTTGATGATGACAGCAACGCCAATTCCAAGAACGCTTGCGATTACTGCTTTTGGTGATATGGACGTTTCAATCATCAATGAATTGCCTAAAGGCCGTCAGCCGATTACGACACGTTGGGTCAAGCATGAGCAGTTCGGTGAAGTTTTGAAATGGATAAAGACAGAGCTTGATAATGAAGCTCAAGTTTATTTTATTTCGCCATTGATTGAAGAGTCTGAAGCATTGGACTTAAAAAATGCAGTCGCTTTGTATGAAGAACTGATGGATTATTTTGGTTTATTTGCAAAGATTGGGCTCTTGCACGGAAAAATGAAGGCAGATGAAAAAGATGCTGTTATGCAGGATTTTAAAGCGAAAAAGCTTGATGTCCTTGTTTCAACAACGGTAATAGAAGTCGGTGTCGATGTGCCAAATGCCACAATCATGGTCATCATGGATGCTGATCGTTTTGGGCTTTCTCAGCTCCATCAGCTCCGTGGTCGTGTCGGACGTGGAAGTAAGAAATCATTTACGATTTTGGTTGCAAATCCCAAATCAGACACAGGTAAGAAGCGAATGAAAATCATGACCGAAACGCAAAATGGCTTTACTTTAGCAGAAGAAGACCTGAAAATGCGTGGGTCTGGTGAAATATTTGGCGTTCGCCAATCGGGGATCCCAGAATTTATTGCAGCAGATTTGGTTAATGATTACAATATTTTGGAAGTCGCAAGAGCAGAAGCTGTGGGGATTTTTAAACACAGTGAAGATTTCAAAGATTTGCTGGATCAGATCGATGTGAATGGAAGTTTTGACTGATGTTTCTCATGAAACAAAGGCTGTCAGTACTGACAAAACCGAATGTTTTCGCATAAAAGAATTAAAAAATGACTTAATTCTTGACCTGGAGGCTTAAAAATGGTATTATAGTTGAGTACTGTTTTGCGGTGGTGGCGGAATTGGCAGACGCGCAGGATTAAGGATCCTGTGGCCGCTTTAGGCTGTAAGGGTTCAAGTCCCTTCCACCGCATCAATAAATGAGCTAAGGCTCATTTTTTTGTACTCAAAATAAAAAGCTAGTTTGCGCTAGCTTTTTATTTTTCTTTTAATGCTTTGATTTCACGTTTCAAATCAGCGAGTTCTTGCTCTAAATCTTTGCTCGATTTGCGATGTTCTAATTCATCGCGCAACTCTTGCTCTGTCAGTGCTGACACGCTTTGGTGGCCACTTGTGTTTGACCGAGTCTGTTTCCAAATCAAGTAAGCTGCGCCAATCAGCAATGCAAAAATAGCAATCATCATAATAATCATTCCTCCGTTAAAAAAAGTTTGTATAGCCGTTGTTTGCAGTAAATCCATTATTTCCATTTGACCCGCAGAAGTTGCGGAAATTTTGTGCATTATTATTGTTAAACCAACCTGACATCATGATTAGTAGTCCTTCCATTTATCTTTTTTTAGGTCTTGAATTTCCTTTTTCAACTGTCTGATTTCATCTTCGAGTGCTTCATTGTGTTTCGAGCGACCATTGTGTGAATTTTTGCAAAGCAGATAAACCACCGCCCCAATCAAAATTAAGATGAGTATGGCGCCAGTACTGATACCAAAGCTGCCCATCATATCGCCATAACCGTAACTTGAACTCATCATATTATTTATTTCCCATCATTGAATTATAATTTGAAGTGGCATTTGAAGTTGCTCCTGACGTGTAAGTGTCGTTCATCATATTGCTATAAGTTGAAGCAGTTCCAGTCGTGCGTCCACTCATCATATTGCTGTAAGTTGTAGCATTTGAAGCTGTTGTGCCCGTCATCATTGAGCCGAGCTGACTGTGATATGTGGTCATGGCTTGCGTCATTTGGTTGACCCAAGTTGAGTTTTTAAGATTAGCATTTTGCATAATTGTTGTCATGGCATTGACAGCATTTTTGTAGTCAGTCGAAGCATTTACCGTTTGACCAGCTTTCATAGCCGTTGTCATAGCTGACAGAGCCGTTTTATTGGTCATCATGGCTGATAAGGTGTTTTGATTTTCGCTCATGATTTTTGTCATTTGGCTAATCCAGTTTGTGTTTTGCAATTTTTTGCTAGAAATATGTGCCATTGCGTTTTGTGCTTGAGTATAATCAGCTTTCGCTCCTGCAAAATTTCCAGCTTTCATGGCTTGTGTCATTGCTGACAGTTCTTGGTTAAAACTGCTGGTTGTTGTTTGAGCTTCAACTTTTTGGGCATTTTGTGAAAGGGCAAATGTGCCAGCTGCAGTAAGAACGACGAGGCTTGCGCCGATAAGGAGTGTTTTTTTCATTTTAGTTTCTCTTTTCATTTGTGAATGTGTGGATGTTGAGTCAGTTGGTTCAACACAAGTAGTGATTATTATTATTTGATTAGGGGGACTTGTGCTGAATCAGCTGGCTCATTGAGCTGCTGATTTAAAGATTCTGTTTCAGCATGACATTTTCTTGGAACAATGCTTCGTTTTCATGTTTGAGACTGTCGATTTCAGTTTGACTTGTTGGCCGCGTTGCACGATAGAGTGCAAATCCTCCGATTGCAACAGCTAAGATTGCGAGGAGTGATACGAGATATTCGATTGTCATTTGAGTGTTCATTATAAATTTTTCCTTTTTCCTTTGTTGATAAATTCATTATAAATTTTAAATGTGCAGAACTTGTGCAGATTTGAAAAAAATTTTAAAAATTTGACCAGTTGTCATTTTTTGCTTGTTTCATGTCGGCAATTTCTTGACGGAGGGCTGCGATTTCATCTTGTAAGGCAAGATTTTGATTGCGTCGCGCGAGTTCATCTCGTAATTCTTGATCAGTCATCCGAGATCCTTGTGTCATTATGCTATTATGCTGATGATGACTGGCTTCTCCCATATACGCCATGTCGCGGAAAATACTTCCACATCCAAAAAGTCCCATTTGCTTTTCTTCTTTCTTTTTCTTGATAAATTCATTATAAAACTCAAATGTGCAGAACTTGTGCAGATTTGAAAATAAAATAAAAAAAATCAGTACTACTGATTTTTTTTTAATGATAAGGCAATCTTATTTTAATTTTGGTACCTTGATTTTCGATACTTTCCGCTGAAATCTGTCCGCCATGAAGAGAAATGATGTCTTTGACAATACTCAAACCGAGACCAAATCCCCCCGTTTTTCGTGTTCGAGACGAATCTACCCGATAAAAACGGTCAAAAATATGAGGCAAATTTTCTTCAGAAATTCCGGGGCCTTCATCACGAATGACAATCGAAAAATCAGCTTTGTCAGCTCTGACAGACAGCGTAATGGTTGATTTTTCAGGTGAATATTTGTAAGCATTCATTAATAAATTGGTCAGAACTTGTTGAATGCGAACCGGGTCAATTTGGGCAGAAAAATTGGCGTTACCTTGGATATTTAGCAGCATTTGTTTGTCTTTCAAGAGAAGCGTAATGTCGGTCGCAACTTGTTGGATAAGTTCTGCCAGATTGGTCTCTTTTTTACTAATGGTAAATTCATTTTCTTCTAATCTTGCCAGCGTCATTAGATTTTCGACGAGCTTTGTCAGACGCTCGATTTCCTCTTTGATGATGGACAAGTACTCCGAACGCTGATTTTCTGAAACATTTTTTCGGCTAGCAAAATCAGCATAGCCTTTAATCAACGTGAGCGGTGTTCGCAATTCGTGGGCAACAGCTGACAAAAACTCGTTGCGTTGTTTTTGTAACTGATTGAGCCGTGAAGCCAGGTTTTCAATGGCATGAGCCAAGTCTCCAATTTCATCTTGCGAATGAATGTCAGTTGTCAAATCAAACGCACCATTGGCTATTTTTTCGGTCGTATCTTTCAATTCGAGCAAAGGTTTTGTGATTTTTCGAGACAGATAATATGTCAAAATGGCAGTCAAAATGAATGTTAAAAACAGAAGAAGTAGGAAAACAAGACCAATTTGAAGCAGTGTTTGACGGATTGGTTTCGTTTCTAAGAATAAGTAAACCGTCCCCAAAATTTTTCCATCTTTCTCAATTCGATTCATCGAAACGATATAATCATCTTTGAAAAGCTGATAATGGAGGACTTTTTGACTTGAATTAACATTTTCTAAGGATTTAATGTGAGTTTGCATTTGAGCAGTGACAGCATTCGAACTTCCAATGATGTCGTGATTTTCATTTTGGATGACAATTTCTTGGCTGCTATTTTTCTCAAGCATAATGGCGTGTTTGACCATATTTGTATCAAATTCCATACTTAAAACGGAAGAAAAATTTTCACCACGATTGACCAATGAATTAACCTGGTTGTTGATGACCGAATTGAAAATGAACAGATAAAATCCGACAAACAGCCATAATTCTATCAGTAAAATGAGGATTAAATAAAGAAAACTAATTTTGACAGATATTTTATCGCGGAAGCGGTGCGTTTTATCATTTTTTACAAATAAATTTCTTAACTTTCCCATTTATATCCCACTCCATAGATTGTTTTTAGGAAATTATCGACTTGAAAACCAGTGTCGCGCAATTTTTCACGTAGATTTCTGATGTGCGAGTCAACCGTGCGATTGTCAACATCTGAAGTATATCCCCAAACGGCTTCTATCAAGTGGTCACGACTGAAAACTTGGTTCTGATTTTCCAAAAACAAAGTCAATAATTCAAATTCTTTTGGCGTAAAAACCAGAATTTGAGCATTGACGCGCGCTTGAAAAGTCGTCGGATTGAGAGAAATACCTTGAAAGTTGAGTCCATCAGTCTTGTCTGATCGGCGGAGCAAAGCGGCAACCCGAGCCAGCAATATTTTCTCATCAAAGGGCTTTGTAATATAATCATCGGCACCATTTTCCAAACCGAAAACCATGTCATCAGCAGCATCTCTAGCCGTTAGCATGATGATTGGAATTTGACTAAATTCCCGAATGTGCTTGCAAACTTGCCAGCCATCCATTTCTGGCATCATCACATCAAGTAAAATCAAATCAAATGCTTCATTTTTCACACGTTCAATGGCCGTCAGAGCTGACAGCTCTTTTTCGCAGTGATAACCAGCGTCTTCGAGATACAAAGTTAGTAAATTGAGCAGCCGACTTTCATCATCGACCAGTAGGATAGATTTCATGAGTAACCTTCTTTACTTCAGATAGCGTCATTATACAACCTTTTTAAAAAAATGCAAAATAAAACTGTCAGAACTGACAGCTTTATTTTTTGACAATCATTTTTATTGCTTGATCAATTTTTGCATCTTGATTGTCAGGATTACTTGTTAAAAGGCAATTCTTGAGATTTTCTGCCACAATTACCCCAATCAAATTGTCAATACTTGAGCGAACCGCAGTCAGCTGAGTAATGACATTGATACAGTCTTGTTCTTCCGCCATCATTCGCAAAACGGCATGAAGTTGCCCGTCAGCTCGCTTGAGTCGGTTGACCATTTTTTTGTCATAAATCTCCATGTGATGCCCTTTCTATATTAGGAAAGTTGTTGAATGATTTCCTGAAGTTGTGTTTTTGTATGGACGCCAACAATTTTTTTAACGACTTGTCCATTTTTCTTGAACATCAAAGTTGGAATACTCATGATATTGAAATTAAATGGCGTATTTGGGTTTTCATCGACATTTAATTTGACGATTTTGAGTTGGTCTTCTGAATATTCTTGAGCCAGTTGTTCAAGAATAGGGGATTGCATACGACAAGGGCCACACCATTCTGCCCAAAAGTCAATCAATACAAGTCCATTTCGTGTTTCATCTTTAAATGTTGCATCTGTGATATTATGGTTCATTTTTATCCAATCTTATTTATTAAGAAGTTCATTGTCAACTTTGCTGTAAAGTCCAAAAGCGCCGTCAAGATTTTTCACATCAAATCCAGCCGCTTTAAGAATGCGTTCGGCATTATAAGAGCGTAAACCAGATTGACAGCTTACGATATAAGCCTGATTTTTGTCAAGTTCAGATAGACGACCGCGAAGCTCATCAAGTGGTATATTTACTGAATTTTTGAAACTTCCGCGTTTGATTTCTCCTGGATTTCTGACGTCAAGCAAAAGTTTACCGGCTGTCAACTCAGCTTTCAATTCGTGCCATTGAATATTATCAGAAATTCCCATTGCGATATTCATTGCGGCATAACCAATCATATTGACAGGGTCTTTTGCAGAGCCAAATGGAGGAGCATATGTAAATTCAAGTTCAGGCAAGTCGTAAATGGTCAAGCCAGCTTTGATAGCCGTTGAGAGAATGTCAATTCGTTTGTCAACACCATTTTTTCCGACCGCTTGAGCACCGTAAATTTCACCATTTTCAGGATTGAAAATCAATTTTAACAAAATAGAGCTACTTCCAGGATAATAACCAGCGTGGTTATTTGCGGTAATGTGAACCACTTTATGTGTCAATCCCAGTTGAATCGCAGTCTGTTCAGAAAGTCCTGTGGAAGCAGCAGCCAAATCAAAAGTACGAACAATGGCTGTCCCAATACTTCCTTTATTTTTAACAGGCAATCCAGAGAGGATGTCTGCAACCTGCCGACCTTGACGGTTTGCAGGACTTGCTAAAGAAATCAAACTATCTTGCTGTGAAATTTGATTTTTAACCACAATGGCATCACCTACAGCATAAATATCCTTGACAGAAGTTTCATAGTTTTCATCAACCAAAATACCCCCGCGTAAACCAAGGTTTACACCAGCTTTTTCGGCTAAGCTTCCATCAGGTTGAATTCCGACAGAAAGAATGGTCAAATCAGTTGAAATCTCAGAGCCATCATCAAGAAAAACACGGTCTTTCGCAACTTTAACGACTGATTTACCTGTTAAAACAATCAAGCCATGATTTTTAACAAGTTCTTCTCGAACTAAAGCTGCCATTTCAATATCTAATGTTGGTAAGACATGATCAGCTCGTTCAATAATGGTAACTTTCATGCCACGTTTTTCAAGATTTTCAGCCATTTCCAAGCCGATAAATCCAGCACCAACAACAACCGCAGTTTTTAAAGGACGTTGCTCAATATGTGCAACAATCTTGTCAACATCAGGAATATTACGCAGCGTAAAGACATTTGTCACTTCTGACAGACCCTCGAGATTTGGAACGATTGGTTTTGCCCCAGGAGACAAGATGAGTTGATCATAGGTTTCCGTATAAACTTTTCCGTCAGCACGGACAACTACTTCATGATTGTCTGGATGAATCTCGATTACCTCCGAGTTTTCACGAATATCGAGATCAAAACGTTTTGTCAATGCTTCAGCACTTTGGACAATCAATTTCTCCCGTTTTTCGATTTCGCCACCTACATAATAGGGAAGTCCACAGTTTGCAAATGAAACATGGGGGACTTTTTCGAAGACAATAATCTCAGCATCCTGCTGTAAACGACGTAAACGTGTCGCAGCTGACATGCCACCAGCAACACCGCCAACAATGAGATATTTATGAGCCATTAATAACCTTACCTCGCCATGAATTCATGCCACCACTGACGTTGACAACATTCATGTTTTTCTTTTTTAATATTTTATAAGCATTTTTACTACGTAAACCAGATTGACAAATGGTGTAAACTTTAGTGTCTGATGGTGCTGAAAATTGACCAATCTGACCAAGTGGGATATTTCTTGCCCCTTTGATGTGACCAGCACGAAATTCACTTGGTTCACGAACGTCGATTAACTGAGTTTTGTGTTGTTGTAAGAGTTGAGAAAGTTCGTCAGTACTGACGCTGTCTATTTTTGTAAATCCAAACATCTTACACCGCCAAGCAACCGTCCCAAGCAGAAGTTCCACCAAGTACATTGATGACTTCTTTACCTTGAGCAGTTAAATATTGACAGGCCGTCATTGAACGCGCACCTGATTGGCAAATGATGTAGCTACCGTCTTTGATTTCAGAAACGCGGCTGTCAAGCTCACTAAGTGGAATATTTTTAGCAGTTGGAACATGACCTGCTTCATATTCGAATGATTCGCGGACGTCGATGACTATAGCGTCATCTTTCATTGCTTCGATAAGCTCTTGCATGTTGACAGATTTCATTGTTTTCTCCAATAAGTTTTATTTGATAATCAAATTATATACCATATGGGGTATTTTAACAAATTTTTTAAACTAAAAAAGAGCAAAAACGCTCTTTTTTTATTTTCCCAAACAGAATTGTGAGAAGAGTTGCGTAATCAGCTCATCAGGAGCGGCGTCCCCAGTAATTTCTCCAAGAATTTGCCAGCAACGCGTTACATCAACTTGGATTAAATCAACAGGCAAGCCTGCAGCAAGGCCTTCATTTGCTTCTGTCAATGCTGACAATGCCTTTTCGACCAAGCCAACGTGACGGGCGTTTGAAAGGACTGTAGCATCTTTGGCTTCGATTTCGCCAGCAAAAAAGATGGCGTTGATTTTTTCTTCAACAGCATCAAGGTTTTCATTTTTCAAAGCAGAAATACGAATGAAATCAGCTGGAAGCTTGTCCAATTCAATCTTTTCTGGCAAATCTGTCTTGTTCAATAGGACAATGCGGTTGCTTGAAGCAGACAGCTCCAAAAGTTCCAAATCTTTGTCTGTCAGCTCTGACGACGCATCAAGCACTAAAAGCACCAAATCAGCTTCGTTGAGCGCTTTTTTAGAACGTTCGACCCCGATTTTTTCGACAATATCTTCTGTATCACGAATACCTGCTGTATCAATCAATTCGAGTGGCACGCCACCAATATTGGCAAACTCTGTAATGACATCACGCGTTGTTCCAGCAATATCAGTTACAATCGCTTTTTCTTCACGCAAAAGTTGATTGAGCAAACTTGATTTTCCGACATTTGGTCGTCCAATAATTGCCGTTTTTAAACCTTCACGCAAAATTTTACCACGTTTAGCCGTTGACAAAAGATTTTCCAACAAGTTTTGGAAATGGGCCGTCTTTTCAAGCAACATTTGTGAAGTCATCGTTTCAACATCGTCGTATTCCGGATAATCAATATTGACCTCAACTTGAGCCAGTGATTCGAGAATTTCTTGACGAATGTTATTGATCAATGTTGAAAGTGAACCATCAAGTTGCTTAATCGCAATGTTTGCAGCCTTGTCTGTCTTTGCACGAATCAAATCCATGACTGATTCGGCTTGAGCTAAGTCAATGCGGCCATTTAAGAAAGCCCGTTTGGTAAATTCACCAGGTTCAGCTAATCGAGCCCCGTTTCTGAGCAGAACTTGCAAAATTTCTTGTGTTACCGCAATACCACCATGGGTATTTATTTCGACAATGTCTTCACGCGTAAATGTTTTTGGCGCACGCATGACAGAAACCATGACTTCATCTATCAAAGTTTCCTTTTCAACGATATGACCATAATTGATGGTATGTGAATTGACTTGAGTTAAGTCTTTCCCTTTAAAAACAGAAGTCGCAATCTTTACAGCTTCTGTTCCTGATAAACGAACAATCGAAATCGCTCCTTCACCAAGTGGTGTTGAGATTGCCGCGATTGTATCGAATTCTTGTGTTAATGTCATTTAATAATCCTTTATATCTGTTTATTTCAAACAGTCATCAGTTCTTAGTTCTATTATAAGTCAAAATGAGGTGCGATAGCAAATGTTATTATTTATTCTTTTCATACAAGAAAGCCACTTCCAAAGAAGTAGCTTTTATTTTAATATATAAGTCTTGCGATAACAAATGCGAGTAAACAAGTCAAAATACCGAAACTCAAATCTTTTAAACTGTGTCGTTTGAGGTGCAATGAAGACCAAATGACCAACACAGCAGAAATAAGACAAGGGATAATCAATTTCCAATCCACTAGATAAACAAAGAAAATCAGTGGGCCAGTAAAACTACAGGCATGGCCACTTGCTTTGATATGAAATAGCTTGTTAAAAATCGTCAAAATAACGACAGAAATAAAATAAGTCAAACAAATAAGTTTAATTTCGATTGCTGTTTGAGCCAGGATAGACCAGATTAAAGCAGCAGTGTATCCAACTAAGCTGAGGACAAAAGCCAATTTACGTTGGCTGTCTCGTCCTCCTTTTTTCAAGGCTGGGATAAGCATTTGCAATGGATAAGCCAAGATAGGAACGATGCCAAGCATTAAAAAGCAAAGAAAAATCTCACTTGGTTGGCTAAAAATATCTGGTCTTTTTAAAGCAAGAACAAGAAGGAGCCAAATTACCATCAATGGTGGAATAGAAACCACGCGAATAATTTTGGCAAGTAAATCACTTTTACTCATCTCCACGTTGTTCCCCCCAGAAGAAGAGGGCCACCGTTCCAGGTCCAGTATGACTACCGATTGTTGTGCCAACATCGTAGATTTCAACTTTTCCATTTAATTTAGGGAAAGAAGCTTCAACTAAATCAGCTACTGCACGGGCATCATCATAGCAAGCTGAATGCGAAATGTAGCATTTTCCAGAATAATCAAGCTTGTCTTGAGCACCCTCTTGCATTTTTTTGACAATTTGTTGAATGACTTTACGTTTGCCACGGATTTTGAAACGTGGAATCAATTTCCCAGCGTTATTCATGTCAAGCAAAGGGCAGATATTCAAGATATTACCAATTGCACCAGATGTTTTTGAAACACGTCCGCCTTTGATATAAAAAGTCAAATCCGTTGAGAAGAACCAGTGGTTCAACTTCAGTTTATTGGCTTCAATCCATGTATAAACTTCGTCCATGTCCATGCCAGAATCGCGGAGATCAGCAGCTTTATCAACTAATAAGCCAAAACCTGATGAGGCAGCCAAAGAGTCAGAAATCAAAATCTTGCGGTCTGGATATTTTTCTTCAAGCATTGTTTTTGCAATGTTTGCTGAGTTAACAACACCAGAAAGTCCAGATGACAAGCTAAGGTGTAAAATATCATAGCCGTCTTTCAAAAATGGTTCGAAATAATCTTGGAATTCTTCAGCATTGATTTGAGAAGTTTTGGTTTCGGCACCGTCTTGCATGGCTTGATAAAAGTCAGAAAATGGCAGTGATTCGCCCAAATCATCAAGGTATTGCTTGCCATCTAATTCAAAATGGAAACAAATGTACTGAAGATTACGTTCTTCTAAATGTTTCTTTGTTAAATCGGCAGTTGATTCACAACTAATAATGTATTTGCTCATTGATGATAATACTCCTTAAAAGATTCTTAAGTTTTGTTTTAAGTTACTAACTATTGATACAAATTGTAACATTTATTAGGTGTTTTTTCAATCATCTTCTCCAATAATAGTGATTGCTATGGCTTTTGTGTGGTGTATTATTTTTATTTTTTGGTAAAATAAGAACATGAGATTAGATAAATTTTTAGCAGAAGCTGGCTTGGGTTCTAGAAGTGAAGTAAAAGTACTTTTGAAAAAGGGAAAAGTAACAGTAGCAGGGCTCGTTATCAAAGACGGCCGTTTTCAAGTCGATAAAAATTCGACCGAGGTTGCTTTTGAAGGGGAACCTTTGATTTATCAAGAATACTATTATTATTTGCTCAATAAGCCGCAGGGGGTTGTTTCTGCAACGAAAGACAATCTGGATAGCACGGTTGTTGACTTATTAGCGGCTGAAGATTTTCGATCAGATATTTTTCCAGTTGGCCGATTGGATAAAAATACAGAAGGCTTGTTGATTTTGACCAACGATGGTGCTTTAGGGCATGATTTGACACAGCCAAAAAAACATGTGGAAAAAGAATATTTTGCGCATATTGATGGCGAGGTTACAGCTGAAATTGTACAAAGATTTGCTGATGGGTTGACTTTGAAAAATGGAGAAAAAGTTAAGCCTGGTGAAGTATTTGTTGAAAAAACAATGGAAAGTCAGACGCAGAGTGGCATGATGAGTGAAATTCGTATTATTATACATGAAGGAAAATTTCATCAAGTCAAACGGATGTTTGAGGCTGTGGGGATGTATGTGCTGTATCTGAAACGCATTCGCATGGGAAATTTGCAGCTGGATGATGATTTAGCTTTGGGCCAATATCGAACACTGACAGAAAATGAAATTGAAAGTTTAAAAAAGTGATATAATAGTGAGTGAGTAAGCACTCACTTTTTTATATGGCATCATAAGGAGAAAAAATGACAGAGCAAAATTTAGTGACATTGTATGAAAAAACCTTGAGTGAACAGGAGCATTTGACAGAGCTACAAAAATCAGTCCTTAAAGCAGCGCTAAAATTATTTTCATCGCAAGGCTTTGAGGCCACATCGACAAGCCAAATCGCCAGAGAAGCAGGCGTTGCTTCTGGCTCTGTTTATAAGCAATTTAAAAATAAGAAAGAATTGTTGAGAGCGGTGTTAGCGCCTCTTTTTCAAGGCACTCTGCAAACAGTCGTAAATGAGTTGGCTGATGAAACCTTAAATAAAAAGTATCCAAGCTTAGACGAATTTGTTCAGGCAGTTGTGAGAGACCGTTTTTATTTTATTCAGGATAATTTTCCGGCCATTCAGCTTTTATTGAGCCAAATCTTAACTAATGAAGACTTCAGAGGAGAAGTTCAAGCATTTTTTGCGCAACAGTTTGAACATTTGCTGTCTCCAGTTTTAAGCCAGTATCAAACAAATCAAGAAATGAATAAAATATCTTATGACAATGTTGTTCAGTTGGTGTTCGGCACTCTTATTAGTTATTTTGGGAAGTTGTTGTTTGGTTTTGCAGGAGATGTTGAAAAAGAAATCGAAGAGAGTAGCCAGTTATTACTGCTAGCTTTTCGTCCACAGAAATAAAACATGTTTTTTTTGACAAGTTTTAAATAAAAGCATATAATGTTTTTTGAAGTGAGTGAGTGTTCACTCACTACTTGAAAATAAGCAATGAGGTGAATTCATATGGATACTGCAGTTGTTGTGAAAGAGTTGACAGTAAAATTTGATGGGAAAGAAATCTTAGATCAACTGTCACTTGAGTTAAAAATGGGCGAAATCGTTGGCTTAATCGGGCCATCGGGAGCTGGCAAATCAACCTTAATCAATGCGATTTTGGGAATGTTGAAAGTTAGTGGGGGCAAAGTGGAGGTTTTTGAAAAAACCATGCCCAATCGAAAAGTGATGGAAAAAATTGGCTTTATGGGTCAATCAGATGCACTTTTTGGTGAATTAACCGGACGACAGAATTTGGAGTTTTTTGGGAGCTTACAAGGTCTTTCCAAAAAAGAATGCGCTGAAGTGAGTGTTTCTGTTGCTAAAATGGTCAATTTGACAGATGATTTGGATCAAGCTGCAAGTTTATATTCTGGTGGTATGAAACGGCGCTTGTCATTGGCGATTGCCCTCCAAACTGATGCGCCATTGATCATATTAGATGAGCCGACTGTTGGGATTGATCCAGAGTTAAGGCAAGAAATCTGGCAAGAACTTAGAAATTTGGCGACAAAAGGGAAGTCAATTTTGGTAACGACACACGTTATGGACGAAGCAGAGCGTTGTGATCGTGTTTTGATGTTACGAGAAGGTCATTTTGTGGCTCAAGGAAGTCCAGCAGACTTGAAAGCAGCTTATGGGGTCAATTCGATTGAAGAAGCCTTCATCAAGGCTGGTCAGAGCTTACACAAGGAGGCAGAAAAATGAGAACGCGTGCCCTTATTAAACGAATTTTGTTGCAACGCAAGGGAGATAAGCGGAGTTTAGCTTTGATGTTTATTGCTCCACTTTTGATTTTGACTTTGTTGTATTTTCTCTTGCAAATCCCTAGTAATCTGACTTATCGTGTTGGTGTAGATAATCAAAGCAACAGTACTGCCCTAGTTGATCAGCTCAAAAAATCAGACAAGCTAGATGTAATCAGTGTTTCAGACGCCAATCGTCAGACCATCAATGATAAAAATTTGGCTGCTGCCATTGTCATTACTGACAAAAAAATTAGCGTTACTTATGCCAACACGGATAATTCGAAAACGCAAGTTGTTAGCGGTTTGTTAGCACAAACGGTGCAAAAAGTTGAAGGTCAAAAATCGCAAGCCAGCGTGCAAGCAACGATTGAATCGATTTTGACTTCGTCAGAAAAGACAGTCCAATCTGTCGTCAAATCAGCAGCAGAAGCAGGTGTTGCCATTGACCTTAATCAATCTGAAACACCTAAACTGCCCACTTTATCGAGTCCAACAATCGAAAGTCATTATCTTTATGGCAATTCAAAATTGAACCCATTTAATAGCTTGGCTCCAGTCCTCGTCGTCGTCTTTGTTTTCTTCTTTGTCTTTTTAATTTCGGGCATTAGTTTGGTGGGCGAACGAAGTTCAGGGACATTGACTCGGCAGTTGATTTCGCCAGTCAAACGCCAAGAAATAGTCTTGGGTTACACGGTTGCTTATGGGATTTTAGCGATTTTGCAGACTTTATTGGTCTTGTTCTTTGTCCGTTACGTTTTGGGCATGGAAGTTGTGGGGAACTTTGTTTGGGTTATCGTCATCAATTTGGTTTTGGCAATTATTGCCTTAATGTTTAGCTTACTTTTATCTGCTGTTTCCAAAAATGAATTTCAATTCATTCAGTTTATTCCGATTGCACTTGTGCCACAAGTTTTGTTTAGTGGACTAATCAATGTTGACACAATGGAACAACCACTCCAATGGATTGCACATATCATGCCACTGTATTACGGAATTGATGCATTGACAAAAGTTGTCAAACAGGGACTTGGTTTTTCAATGATTTGGTTTGATTTGCTGATTTTAGTGCTTATCGCAGTCATTTTATATGGTCTTAATGTTGTTGCACTCAAATCGCTCCGCCGCACTTAAACTGTCAGTACTGACAGAAAAATAAAAAGCATTGTCAGCTGACAGTGCTTTATTTTTCTCTATTGATATTTACTCCCAGTACGGTCAAATGTCCGTTTGAGATGAGTTTTATCATTAGATGGGCAAAATCGTCAGGCTTCATGTCTTGTGAGTCGGTGCCCCACCATTTTAAAGTGCCAACGAGGAGCGCAGTGATATAGTTAATGACAAAATTGTTTGGGATAAGGACATCTTGCTCCCGTACTTCAAGTTTTTCAAAAAGTTCGGCATATCTTGCAGTTAGAATTTGCAAAAAGCGTTGAAGAATAACCTGATCTTGAGACTTATCAATCACAATCTGAGCCACTTCAGGATTAATACGGACGAATTCGTAAAAGCGTGACAGAATACCTTCAATCTCAAGCACATGAACATCATGGCCATCAACAAGGCTGCTTTCGTCCAAAATGTTTGAAAAATCAAGGAAAAATGACTCAATCAAACTATCGTATAAGTCTTGTTTATCCGCATAATGAGCGTAAAAGGTCGCTCGGTTAATCATGGCGTTGTCTGCAATTTCTTGAATGGATATTTTTTCAAACTTTTTGGTGCGCAACAGGTTGAAAAAAGCCATGGTAATCAATTTTCGCGTTCGTTTTACTCTTAAATCTTCAACTTTAGCCATCATTTATCTCCATACTCTGTCTTTTAACTAACGTTTTAAATCTATTTGTTGTCTTAATTATAAACTTTATTGATAATTATTTCACAAAAGAGTGCTGTAAAATCTATTTTCCATCAATGTCAAACAACTTTTCCAAAAGCGACAAGCTGTTGCCAAATGTTGTCTAACTGGACAAAATCAGCCTTTTTGCTGGTTGAAATAAAAATCTGTCATGATAAAATAGACAGTGAATAAGATATGCAACAGAATGTCTAAAATATGATGTTTTTCTCACATAACTAGGAGACGCACATGAAACAAATCTATAAAGCAGGAATTGATGTCGGGTCAACAACGGTCAAACTCGTTGTTTTTGATGCACACTATCAACTCATTTTTTCGCGGTATGAACGCCATTTTTCTGATGTCAAACAAGCGACGATTAAAGTTCTGAACGACTTTGTAGCTGAAATGGGCGATTTAAATTTGTCACTTGCCATTACAGGTTCAGGTGGTATGGGGCTGGCTGAGGTGATTGATGTCCCATTTGTTCAAGAAGTGATTGCAAGCTCAATTACGATTGAAAAATTTATTCCACAAACAGATGTTATGATTGAACTTGGTGGTGAAGATGCCAAGATGACCTTCTTTGATAACGGCATGCAAGAACTTCGTATGAACGGGACTTGTGCCGGTGGGACTGGAGCGTTTATTGACCAAATGGCAGCTCTTTTAAAGGTTGATGCCAATGGTGTCAACGAGCTTGCTAAGCACTATGAAAAAATTTACCCCATAGCTTCACGTTGTGGCGTGTTTGCGAAAACAGATGTGCAGCCACTCTTAAATGAAGGCGTTCGGCGTGAAGATATTGCGGCCTCTATTTTTCAGGCAGTGGTCAATCAGACCATTGCAGGACTCGCTTCAGGACGTAAAATCAAAGGAAATGTGGCATTTTTAGGTGGCCCATTGTTTTTCATGTCGGAACTTCGCAAACGATTTATTGAGACGCTTGATTTAGCTGAAGAAAATGTGATTTTCCCAGAAAATCCGCAACTTTTTGTCGCTATGGGAGCTGCTTTAGCTGATGAAACGACTGAAAAAACGGCAAATGAATTAATTCATAGCCTTGAAAATGATGATAGTGACAGTTTAATTCCTCAAGATACGATGGACAAACTGTTTGAAAATCAAGATGAACTTGATGAATTCCGTACGCGACACGCAAAAGCAACCGCAAATTATAAGCCTCTGTCCGAACATTCAGGAGCTGTTTTTCTTGGAATTGATGCTGGTTCAACAACGACAAAACTGGTTTTGATTGATGAAGCAGGCAATATTTTATATGACCATTATGGTTCAAACAATGGAGAACCGTTGGAGTCTGTTATTGAGATTTTAAAAGACGTTTACAGTAAGTTGCCAGCTGAAGTTTACATCGCAAAGTCAACGGTGACGGGCTATGGAGAGCATTTGATAAAGTCAGGTTTACACGTTGATTACGGTGAAGTGGAAACCATGGCGCATTATAAAGCTGCGGATTATTTTAATCCTGGTGTTGATTTTATCCTTGATATTGGTGGTCAAGACATGAAAGCCATGCGTATTCGTGATGGTGCCCTGTCTAGCATTCAACTCAATGAAGCGTGTAGTTCAGGCTGTGGCTCATTTATCGAGACTTTTGCCAATTCCTTGAAGCATGATGTGCGTGATTTTGCTCAAAAAGCATTACTCGCTGAACATCCTGTCAATCTTGGTTCTCGTTGTACTGTTTTCATGAATTCCAAAGTAAAACAAGTTCAAAAAGAAGGGGCAACTGTCGGAGATATTTCGGCTGGTTTGTCGTATAGTGTTATCAAAAATGCGCTATACAAGGTCATCAAAGTGAAAAGGCCTGAAGAATTGGGCGAAAAAATCGTTGTTCAAGGTGGCACATTTTATAATGAAGCCGTGCTACGGGCATTTGAAAAAATTTCGGAGCGTGAAGTTGTCCGTCCATCCATTGCTGGATTGATGGGTGCTTACGGCTGTGCTTTGATTTCACTTGATAAGGAAGAAATCGGCAAGCAATCCAATCTTTTGACCCTGTCAGAGCTGACAGCATTCAATACACATAAAGAATTTATGGTTTGTGGGCTTTGCGAAAATAACTGTAAGATGACATTGACGGTCTTTAATGATGGCTCAAAATTTGTCACAGGAAATCGTTGTGAACGCGGTGCCGAAAAAGCAACGCAAATCAAAATTGATCGCAAAGATAAAAAAGTTAATTTAGTTGATTACAAATATAAAAAATTGTTCAAATATCGCAGTTTGACGAAGAAAAAGCAGACGCTTGGCGAGATCGGCATTCCTCGTGTGCTCAACATGTACGAAAACTATCCACTGTGGCACACCATGCTGACAGATCTTGGTTTTCGGGTAGTTTTGTCTCCCAAGTCGGATAAAGAATTATTTGAACAAGGGATTGAGACAATTCCATCTGATACCGTTTGTTATCCAGCAAAAATGGCACACGGGCATATTATGAGTTTGATCAATTCGGGAATTCCAACGCTCTTTTATCCTTCGGTTTTATTTGAACAAAAGGAACAAAAAGCAGCACAGAATAATTACAACTGTCCGATAGTTCAGTCCTATCCAGAAGTCATCAAAAATAATATTGATGAAATTAGAAATGGCCAAGTGGCTTATATTCATCCCTTTATCAATCTTGCAGATCCGATTGGAGTTGCGCAAAATGTTCTGTCAGCACTGACAAAAGCGGGATTTGATTTGTCATTGGAGCAAGTACAAGCTGCTGTCAATCACGGATTTGAAGAGATGGAAGCTTTTAAGCAAGACTTACGCAAACAGGCAGAAGATTTGCTTTTAAAAATCAATTTAAACCAAGAAAAAGCGATTGTTTTGGCTGGTCGTCCCTATCATCTTGATCCTGAAATCAATCATGGCATTGCGGATATTATCACGCAAGAAGGTTTTCACGTTCTGACGGAAGATAGTATTTCACATCTTGAAGATGTAGCAGGTTTGCGTGTGGTCAATCAATGGGTCTATCATTCACGCCTGTACGCTGCTGCTCAATTTGTTTGTAAAAATAAGAATTTGGAACTGGTTCAGCTCAACAGTTTCGGCTGTGGGCTTGACGCTGTCACCACTGACCAAGTTGAAGAAATCATGCGTGCCCATAACAAGCTCTATACGGTCCTAAAAATTGATGAGGGTTCCAATATGGGTGCGGTACGTATCCGCTTGAGAAGTCTCAAGGCAGCAGTCGCAGAGCGAACCAAACATCATATCGAACCGTCAGAGCTGACAGAAATCGTGACAGCTCAAACGCCACAATTTACCAAAGAAATGGCAAAAACGCACACACTTTTGATGCCAATGCTCAGCCCAATTCATCAAGAAGGATTGCTCGATGGTGCTTTTGAAGCATCCGGCTACCATGTGGTAAGCTTGCCTGAAACGACAGGAGCTGTCAACAATGGTTTACGCTTTGTCAACAATGACAGCTGCTACCCGGCCATTATTACGATTGGACAGCTGATTGAAGCACTCCAATCTGGTCAGTATGACGTCAATAACACTTCTGTTATGATGACTCAGACAGGTGGCGGTTGTCGTGCGACAAACTATATTCCACTGCTTAGAAAAGCATTGATTGACGCTGGCTTCCCTCAAGTTCCTGTTGTCAGTCTGTCGATGGGCAATCAGGGAACTGAAAAAGGATTTAAATTTACAGTGCCATTGCTGACACGGTTTATGATTGCGGTACTCTATGGCGATTTGTTTGAACGTGTGGTTTATCGGACGCGTCCTTATGAATCGGTTGCGGGGGCTGTTGACGCGCTCCATGGCCAGTGGCTTAAGAAAGCGCAGCACAATGTCAAATCAGCAAGTATCTTCGAATTCAACAAAAACATGAAAGAAATCATTCGTGATTTTGATGAAATTAGCCTGACCAACGATGGTTCGAAACCACGTGTGGGGGTTGTTGGGGAAATCCTAGTCAAATACAGTAAAACGGCAAATAATGATATTGTCAGTATTATTGAAGAAGAAGGTGGCGAAGCTGTTGTGCTTGATTTGATTGGCTTCATGAATTATTCCTTGTACAATCAAATTTGGCGCACAGACGAAATCGGATTTGCCAAGAAAAACAAACTGATTGCTAAGACATTTATCGGGATTATCAATATGATGGAAAAGCCAATGAACAAGCAACTTCAGGCTTCGAAACGTTTTGACGGAATAGAAAGTATTTATGACATTGCAGCAAATACTGAAGAAGTGATTTCAGTTGGTAATCATACGGGTGAGGGCTGGTTCCTTACAGGCGAAATGATTGAACTTCTTCAAAAAGACGTCATGAACATCGTTTGTCTCCAACCTTTTGGCTGTCTGCCCAATCATATCGTTGGCAAGGGAATGATGAAAGAGTTGCGTCGTCAATATCCAGGCGCTAATATTAGCCCGATTGACTATGATCCAGGCGTTTCTGCGGTCAATCAACTCAACCGTATCCGTCTGATGATGGCAACGGCAAAAAAGCGCATGGATAAGGAAAATCCGAAAATTGAAATCATGTCCATGGGTGCCCACTAAAAAATGATAATTAAAGTCGCTAATAGGCGACTTTTTTGATAAAATAAAATTACCATGAAATACACGATAGATGTGGAGCATTATCGAGATCTTGCGCTCCAAAAACAAAAAGAACACAGTAAGTTTTTAGGGACATTGAAGAAAAAAGCACCTAAGAATTTGGATAAAATAACACAAGAAATCCACAATGAAGTTTTTCGTGAGATTGATTGTACCAAATGCGCCAATTGTTGCAAAACGCTGGGGCCAGATTTTAAGGAAGCAGATATTGAGCGGATAGCCAAATATTTACACATGAAAGTTTCTGATTTTGAGGCGAAATATTTACGCGTCGATGAGGACGGCGACAAGGTTTTCCAAAGTATGCCTTGTCCATTTTTGGGCTTTGACGACTTATGCACCATTTATGAAGTTCGGCCGAAAGCCTGTCGTGATTTTCCACATACGGATCGTAAAAAAATCTATCAAATCAATCATCTAACCATTCAAAATGAAGTTTATTGTCCTGCAACTTATGAATTTGTTGAACGTCTGCAAAAAAAGTTAAAATAAATCAGAAAAAATCGCTCTTTTGGCGGTTTTTTTACATCTTAAATGCTATAATCAAATCAATAAAATACAAGAAAGTCAGTTCATGAAAGATTTAACAAAAGGCTCGATTTTAAAAGGCATATTGCTGTTTGTCATTCCCTTACTTTTAGGGAATTTTTTTCAAATGTTTTACACAACGGTTGACGCTTTGATTGTTGGCAAGACCATTGGAGCAGTAGCTGTCGGTGCAATCGGCGCGACGGGTTCTATTTCTAGTTTAATCATTAGCTCAGGACAAGGTGTCACAACGGGAATGTCGTTGCTTATTTCCCGTTATTTTGGTGCTAAAGACAAGGAAAATGTTCAAAGGTCATTTACTATTGGGCTTTGTTTTTCAGTTGGTATTTCCATTGTGCTGACCAGTTTGGGTTTAATTTTTATCAATCCTTTATTGCTATTGATGCAAACACCATCGTCTATTTTTGATTTGAGTCGGACTTTTTTGAGTACGATTTTTGCTGGAATGATTTTTACTAATCTTTACAATTATCTTTCTGCTAGTATTCGGGCATTGGGAAATTCTCGGATTTCTTTTGTAGCTTTAATCATTGCCAATGTGTTTAATGCAGCTTTTTCGGCACTTTTGGTCATGCATTTTCATCTGGGTGTCTTAGGTGCAGGACTTGCAACGGTGGCTGCTCAGCTTGTTTCTGTTGTCTTTTTAGTTGTTTATATCGTATTTAAAGCAAAGATTTTGAGTTTTCATTTGGTTCATTTTTCGAGGACGGACATCAAAGCACATCTTCGGATTGGCTTGCCTATGGGCCTGCAAGCCAGTGTAATTTCGCTTGGCTCCATCATTCAACAAGTAGCCCTAAATAAAATGGGAACTGTCGTAATTATTGCGCAGACGATTGGACAAAAATACGATGGCTTTGCAGGCATGGTTACATCGAGTTTGGGGATTGCGATGGCTACTTTTGCGGCACAAAATCTCGGCGCAGGCGCTTATTCAAGAATTGAAAAAGGAATGAAACAAGCACTTGCCCTTGCGATTGGCTATAGTGTGATTTTTACGAGTGTATTGCTCATTTTTAATCGCGCTTTCACGGGCCTTTTCCTCAACGCACAAAGTAATCCTGAAATCTATCATGTGGCCATGCAATATTACATCTCAACAGGCAGTTTGTACTGGCTTTTGGGCGTCTTATTTGTGACGCGATATATGCTGCAAGGACTCGGCGACATCAAGGCACCAACGCTTGCTGGAACGATGGAACTTGTTTTTCGCACGATTTTCGCTATTATCGGAGTCATGCTCCAAAATGTCTGGATTGTTTTTATCTCAGAAAGTGTCGCTTGGATAGGAAGCACCGCCGTTCTAATTCCTGCCACACGGCGCATGATTAAAAAATTTGAAAGGTTGAAAAATAATGAGTAATGAAAATTGGGGGGCGATTTTTAGAGAAATTAGAGAATCTAAAAATGTATCTCTTTCAAAAGTAGCTGGAGATTATAAAGGGGCGTCAGAATATATTACTTCAAAACAGCAAGTATCAAGATTTGAGCTTGGAGAATCGGATATTACATTAACTAAAATATCAGCTTTACTCAATAATCTTGGGGTTTCTTTTGAAGAATATCTTTACCATGTGAGAGGATTTAAGCTCGAACACGAAAAAAATATAAATCTGCTCCTTTCTGAGTATCAAGAATTGAATAATCTAGAAATGATAGAACAGTGGTATTTAAAATTTCAGGACTCGGAAAAATGGGATAAGTTAAAATATAAATCATATTTAGCTTTAAAATCATATAAGTCTTATTATATTACGGAAGATGATATTGAAGAGGTAAGCGATTATCTTTTCTCTGTTCTAAATTGGGGAGAAACAGAATTATCATTATTTGGTGAATTTATTCCCTTTTTATCGATTTTTCAAGTCTTCGAATTTTCTCAAGAGATTGTGAAGCGAACAAACTTCAATAGTAAATCATCGTATTATCGTCAGCAAGTAATTTTAACAATTAGAGATTGTGTCCTTTATTTCATTGAAAAATCAGAGCAAAAACAAGCTAAAATTATGCTAGAAATTTATAAAAATCTAATCGCTAGAACAACAGTTGATATTTATAATCGAAAAGAATATATGGTTGTGGAAGGAAAATATTATTTTTTGATTGGAGATATGAGCAAAGGAGAAAAAATTTTTGATAAATTATATCAAATTTATACTTTACTAGACTATCCAAAAACAGCGGAACTAATGAAATCAATGAAACAAAGTCACAAATAAGTGACGATACAGAATTATAAAATTTGAGTGATAAAATAGTTTTATTGAAAGGGGGATGCATCATGAAAGTAACGATTAAAAAGAACCCAAAATCTAACTCTAATCATAAACACGTTATCAATATTTGCTGATAACTCCAAAGAAGGCCTTGGGCCTTCTTTTTCAAAGGAAAAATAATATGGTGAAATTAAATAAATATGTTGTAAAAATCGAGGATGGAAATAAGGTTATACTTTTCAATTATTATAATGGTATTTCTATCAAGTATTCAAAAATAGATTTTAAAGATGTGGGTAGTTTCATAAGTCAAGAAGAAGTATTTGATTTATTGGAATCAGAAAATTTTTTGGATTTAAAAGTGTTTGATTTGCAAAAGGAAATGTCCAGAACCTTACAATTAATAGTACTTGTACATGAAGATTGTAATTTTAGATGTACGTATTGTTATGAAAAGTTTGAGCGTGGAGCAATGAAAAAAGAAACTGGTGATTCAGTTATAAGATACGTTTCAAATGAGATAGAGAATCATAAGGAAGATTATGATAGAATTCAAATTTCTTGGTTTGGCGGTGAGCCATTATTAAATTTAAATATGATTGAATATATGAGTTTAAAATTTATGGATATAGCCAAACAAAACAATATTGAATATAGCTCAGATATAACAACGAATGGATATTTATTAAATAAAAAAGTTTTCAGTAAGTTGATAAAATTCAACATAAATACTTTTCAAATAACAATTGACGGTACAGAAGATTACCATGATAAGCAAAGAATATTAAAAAATGGTCATGGAACATTTAACAGAATAATAAATAATATTCAATCGTTTAAAAGCGTAATTCCTAGTGAAACCTGCATTATTGTTAGAACAAATGTTGGAAAAGACAATTTTAATGATATGGATAGACATATAGATAACCTAATAAGACTATTTG
Organism: Lactococcus sp. dk101; assembly: GCF_009601055.1. Taxonomy (GTDB): domain Bacteria; phylum Bacillota; class Bacilli; order Lactobacillales; family Streptococcaceae; genus Lactococcus. Next base: position 83,739 of record NZ_WITI01000005.1, on the reverse strand, counting down.
GAGATAGCGAGCAAATTTATCTATCGTTTCATAACATTGGTAACTGGGGTCAGAACCAGACAGATATTATAAAGCAAGACATAAAAATAGAACTGTTAAATAAAGTTATTGATAAAGGAGGAAACTCTGCTCCTATTTTGTGGAATATGGTTAACGAGAGTATATGCTATGCTTCGAAAAAGAATCACTATGTAATAGGCTCAACAGGATGTGTATATAAATGTACAGTGGCACTCTATAATGCGAAAAACTTGTTGGGTATAATCGATAAGGAGGGAAATCTTAGAATCAACAATAAGAAAGAAGAGCTTTGGTTACAAGATTTTGATGAAAAAAAATTAAAACCTGTTCAATAATGGAATATTGTCTAAATAATAGATGTCCACTTAATAAAATTGATTCTACAAGAGAAAATAAAAGATATGATATGAATAGGATTAAAGACATGGTACTACTTCTTGAAAGACAAAACCTTATTACTTACGAAATTGGAGAGTGATGATATATAAAAATAAAAGTTACAATCTACTTCTCATAAATAGTGCATTTAATACACTAGGAATGAGCTTTTTTAATATTGTATTTTTGGTCTATGCATCAAGATTTGTTCATTCTTCGATTTTTGTTTCCATTGCTGAGTTTGTTATTTTATTGCCTTTTATTTTGTCAGTATATACGGGATATTTAGCAGATAAATGTTCAAAAAAAATAGAATTGTTGAAATGGACGAGTTGGATACAAAGCCTTTTATTCTTGGGAATTGGGAGTTTAATCATTCAACAAGGAAGTATTACTACTTTTGCATTGATTGCTTTTATCAAGCTTATTTCTGATACTCTAGCAACATTCAAAAATGGTTTGAGGTTGCCAATCTTGAAACGAATTTTAAGAAATGATGAAATATCGAGCGCCTTTGGAAAACTTCAAGGAATAAATTCAATTATGGAACTTATCGGACAGCCACTAGGGGTTTCAGTGTTTACTTTCTTAGGCTCGTCAGCTTATTTTGTTGGAATAATAAATGCTATCTTATATCTTTGTTCTGGACTTGTTCTGGTGAAAATGTCAGAGAAACTAGTATTCGAAAGACTTGACAATCAAAAGTTTAATTTAAAAAGTAATTTTGGGCAAATAAAGAAAGTTTTTGAGGGAGAAAATTCCTCTTATTTTGTGGTCATTTTACTCATGATTGTTTTTGCAAATTTTATTTTTTCTGGAATTGGTCCGCTTACGGATTTATTTATGATTCGTTTTCCACTTCTTGTGGGGCAATATGGAGTTTCTGTACTTATTTTTAATAGCGCACTCTCAGTTGGAATGATTTTGGGATCGTTTAACACTAAAGATAAAATTACAAATTTGAAAATTGAGCAATTATTGAAAATCACTTTTATTTTAATTGTGTTATTTTCCTTTTTCATCGTGAATATCAGCTTTCTTGCACCAGTTGTGATTTTATTGATGGCTTATGTTGCGGCAAAAATAGTTCCTAAAATTAATAGCTTAATTGTTGAAAATGTATCGGAGGAGAATCTAGGGCAAATTGGCGGGGGAATTAATTCCTTATTTACTTTTATTGTTCCGATTGGGAGTTCTTTTTTTATTCTTCTTGCGAATTTTATTGGTGTGCGATGGACTTTTGATATGATTGCTCTAGTTTGCCTGCTTGTTTTGATTATTATTTTTATTCTAAAGGACAAATCTCAAAGAAGTGTGTAATGAAAAATTTGATATAATGGGCGTTGAAAAATAGTAACTTCATTTAGCAGATGAGATTTCATTTTTAACAACTGTTTTATTTATTATCTTTTGATTAATGATTGCTAAAAAGTAAAAAAGCTACAGGGAAATTATTTTAATAGAAAAATCGTCTTTACTGCAGAGTTTGTTTGAATTATTTGCTATAATAAAGCTAACGTTTACAAAATTGGAGATGAAATGACAAATTTAAAAGAACAAGTTGGGATTAAAGCAGCAGAATTTGTGGAATCTGGCATGACTGTAGGACTTGGCACGGGGTCAACGGCTTATTATTTTGTGGCTGAATTGGGACGCCGTGTGCGTGAAGAAGGTCTTGAAATCACTGGTGTAACCACATCAAGTGTTACAAGTGAACAAGCACGTCAATTAGGCATTCCGCTCAAATCAATCGACCAAGTCGAATCTGTGGATTTGACGGTTGATGGCGCAGATGAAATTGATGCCAAGCTCAATGGCATTAAAGGTGGCGGTGCTGCCTTGTTGATGGAAAAAATTGTGGCTACTTATTCGCATGATTATATTTGGATTGTTGATGAGAGCAAACTGTCAGAAAAGCTTGGTTCTTTCAAAGTGCCAGTTGAAGTGATTCCTTATGGCTCTGAACAGGTTTTTCGTAAGTTTGAAGCATCAGGATACAAGCCTACTTGGCGTCTTGTCAGTGCTGACAGCAATGACAAATTAGTAACTGACATGCATCATTATATTATTGACTTGCACATTGATGAAATTGATGCTCCTGAAAAATTGGCGCGTGAACTTGATTTGATGGTTGGCGTGGTTGAGCATGGTTTATTTATTGACATGGTCAAAAAAGTGATTGTAGCAGGTAAAGATGGCGTGCGTGTCATCTCAAAATAAGGCTGTCAGTGCTGACAAACTTGAAAAATAGAAAAGTGGAAGAAGATGAAACATTTATATTTGATGCGACATGGAGAAACTTTATTTAATGTTCAAGGAAGAACACAAGGCTGGTCGGATTCGCCATTGACTGCAAAAGGGATTGCTGATGCAAAAAAATCAGGCGACTTCATGAAGCAATATCCCGTGGCTTTTGATCATTTTTACAGCTCGACTCAGGAGAGGGCCTCAGACACGCTTGAGCTTGTTTTTCCAGGTGTGAGCTATGATCGACTCAAAGGACTTAAAGAAGCCAATTTTGGGGCATTTGAGGGCCACCAGCAGTATCTGGAACCTCAGACAACAGAGGGCAAGTCAACATTTTTTGGTCAGTATGGTGGAGAAACACATTATCAGGTGGCTGACCGCATGGCTGACTGTCTGTCAGCGCTGATGGAAAATGAAAGTCATCAAAATGTTTTTTGTTTGAGTCATGGCGCTGCTATCTGGTATTTCATGCACGAAAAAACAGCATTTGAGCCACTTACTTTTCAAGGGCTGCACAATTTGGATCTGTTGCATTTTACATATGACGAAAAAAACAAGAGCTTCCGATTTGTCGAGCTTATCAAGACAATATAATAGAAAAAACGAATTGTTAAGTCAATTCGTTTTTGTTTCTGCTTAAAGTTGTGAGCGCCATTGTTGAACGCCCCATTTGTGACTGCCACGTTTGAGCTTATCGATAGCCGTTTCGACATCAAACCAGAAAATTCCGTTGAAGTCTTCAAGTGGTGCTTGATCAAATGCTGCGTTTGTTGTTTCATAAATAAAGGCAGGATTGTGATAATAAGTATCGCGATGTGAACTATAAAAGTATTCATCAGCTTGTCCAAAATAAGTTCCGACTTCTGCATGAACGCCGAGTTCTTCAATGAGTTCGCGTTTGAGTGCAGTTTCTTGATTTTCACCTCTTTCAATGCCACCGCCAGGTAAGAAAAATGAACCATTAGGGGCTTGAATGAGACAGATTTCACTGTTATCAAAACGAGAAACAATGCCATAGACACCAAGACGTTCCACATAAGTCACGTTAGTTAATTTTTCACCAAAATAAGGGATTTCGCTCATCTTTTTTCTCCAAATCATTTTTGTTATTGAAAATCAAGTTTCGTTTGCGATAAAAGCCTATAAAATCGTGACTTTACAGGTTGAAAACCGCTTACACGAAAAATATTTATCACTATTCTATCAAAAATTGCTGAAATTTGATAAAATAAAGTACTAGTGAGAGCAAAATTGCTCTGATTCGAGAGGGATATAAAAATTGAAAAAATTCAACCTGAGTAAATTGATTATTATTGCTTTAATCATTGTTATCGCAGCGATGTCAGCCATTATCGTTTCAGCGAAAAACTTTAAAACAGACAAAAATCCTGCGGCAATGACTCAAACCATCAATGATGGCACTGGTTTTGTTGACCAAGTCATCTCTGCACCAATTCATTTTGTACAGGATAAAGTCAATGTCATTTCCAATTTGATGGACACTTACAAGCAAAATGAAAGCTTAAAGACTCAGTTGTCAGCTCTGACAGACGAAAAGAATAAGTTGACAGGTGTGGAGTCAGAAAATAAAGAATTAAAAACAGCATTGAAATTGCAACAAACATTGACAGATTATGAAACAGTTTCTTCTAATGTAATTACAAGAAATCCTGCTTCATGGAATGACACCCTTGTGATTGACCGCGGTTCTGATGACGGCATAAAGAACAATATGCCAGTAATGGCAAACGGTGGCCTCATCGGTCGTGTCAGCCAAGTCAATAAAAGCACAGCCAAAGTTTCATTATTGAGCTCATCAAAAGGAATTGAAAATAAAATTCCAGTTTATCTCAGCTCAAATGGATCGCCTTCATATGGTATTTTGTCAAGCTACGATAGCACTCAAAACGCTTATGTTGTCAGCCAAGTAACGACAACAACCAAATTTGCCAAAGGCAGCCAAGTATTTACATCTGGTCTTGGTGGTGGTGTGGGTAGCGTCCGCGACTTACTCGTTGGTACCGTGATTGGTGAAAAGAACTCCAATGATGGTCTTGATCGTCAAATTTACATCAAACCTGCAAGTAATTTATATGATATCCGATTTGTATTTGTTGTTAAACAAATGATTGGAGGAAATTGATGAGCCGCTTTACTTTTCAATTTTTTACGCCAATATTGCTCTTTCTATTGATGTTGCTTGATGGACAAATTACAAGTGTTGCTCAAAGTTTGAGTGGCGGAACTCTGACACCAGTCAGTCATTTAATGCTGATTTTTCTGGTGTACTCAATCACTCAACATCGTCACAGTTATATGGTGATTGTAGCCCTCTTTTTAGGGATTATTTACGACAGTTATTACGTCGGAATTTACGGCATCGCAACCTTATTGTTTCCTCTAATCGCTCTTTTTGTATATAATATACAAAGTACGGTTTTTACAAACCGTTGGACTCGACTTTTTACAATAATCATAATTATCAGTAGTTTTGAGGTTGCAAGTGCAGTGATAACAAGTGCATTTGGCTTCTCAAGCCTGAATTTTATTAACTTTGTTGTCTATCAATTGGCACCAACTTTAATTCTAAATATCTTTTTCGCATTAGTGTTGCAATATCCGTTAGAGTATTTTTACAAATTAAGAAAAAGTCATCCTCGTTATAAACTGAAATGAAATTGTTTCTGCTTTGTAACATTCATTCTATCCTAGAGTGTTATACTTAAATCAATCACCGAACCTAACAGGGAGGAAAATTAAAATTATCGTTATGAAAAAAAGAATTATCTCAACTCTATTGTTATCTACAGTTATCCTATCTGCTGGTGCAAGCATGACTTCTGTCAGCGCTGCAACTACAGATTCTAAGATTGCTCAACAAGATAAAACAATTGCAAGTGCAACAAGTGCTAAAGCTCAGGCTCAAGCAAAAATGTCAAGCTTGCAATCATCTGTTGATAAATTGAAGTCTCAACAAGCAGATGCCAAGGCAAAACTTGATGCAACTGTAAAAGAGGCTGAGAAACTCAATACTCAAACAGCGGAATTACGTGATAGTATTAAACAAAGAAATATCTCACTTCAAGCTCAAGCGCGTAGTGCACAGGTAAATACTTCAGCTACAAACAACATTACAACACTTTTGGATTCAAAATCATTGACTGATGCTATTCAAAAAGTTGTTGCAATGGCAACAGTTTCTGGAGCTAGCCAACAAATGTTGGAACAACAACAACAAGAAGAAAAAGAATTACAAACAAAACTTGTTGCAATGCAAAAAAACGTTGGTGAATACGACAAATTGAATTCAGATTTGGCTGAACAAGCTAAAACTTTGACTGATCAACAAGCACAACTTAGCGTTGCAACGATTGATTATCAATTAACAATCACAAGCGCTCAAGGTGAAAAAGATAAATTGCTTGCTGAAAAAGCAACTGCAGAAGCAGCAGCTAAGAAAGCTGCTGAAGCTAAAGCTAAATATGCAGCTGAACAAAAAGCAATTCAATCTGCTGCTGTATCAAGTTCAACTTCAAATGCAGCTTCAAGTTCAAGCTCAAGCTCAAGCTCAAGCTCAAGCTCAAGCTCAAGCTCAAGCTCAAGCTCAAGCTCATCATCTAGCAACACAAGCTCAAACAACTCAAGCTCAAATAATAGTTCAAATAGCAATAGCAACAATAACAGCAATTCGAACTCAAACAGCAACAGTAACAGTAACTCAGGTTCTGGTTCTGGTACAATTACTGGTAATGGTTATAATAACTATGCGCCTTACAACTGTACTTGGTACGCTTGGAACTATATGTATAACAATTATGGCATCAAGCTTCCAGCATCACTTGGTAATGGTGGAGACTGGGCATACAGCTTACCTGGAACAAGCAAACACGTAGGTGCGCTTGTATCATACTCAGGTGGAACATATATCCAATTCGTTGGTGGTGGCGGATTTACAACGTCATCTCCTTATGGACACGTTGCCGTTGTAACAGCCGTTTATGCTGATGGTTCTTACCAAATCTATAATGGTTCAACTGCTGGTGTGTTCTCATATCACGTTGCAGCAAGTACTCCAGCAACATTCGTTTCTGGTGGTATCTAATCAAAGAATTTATAAAAGTCTCCTTGAAAAAGGAGGCTTTAATTTTGCTTGAAAATTTGCTATAATTGTAACCATGTACACGACAAAAATTGGCTTAGAGCCAGCTATTCATGATAGTTACATTAAATCAGAACCATTAAGCCATTTGTTGCAATCTTCAAAATGGCATCAAATTAAGGACAACTGGAATTCCGAGCTTATCGGTTTTTTTGACGATGATAAATTAGTAGCCAGCGTGTCAGTCTTGATACGCCCTTTGCCACTTGGTTATACCATGCTTTACATTCCGCGTGGCATTGCGATGGATTATAATGATGAGAAATTATTGGCCTATGTTTTTTCAGAGTTGAAAAAATACGGTAAGACTCAAAAAGCTGTTTTCATCAAATTTGATCCAGCCATTGAGAATAAACCAGAAAATGATAACATTATCAAAAAATTAAAGAAATTAGGGGCAAAGTGGATGGGCCTGACTGCTGAAATGCACGATACGATTCAGCCTCGTTTTAATGCTGTCGTTTATAAAGACGATTTTGCTGAAGAAAATTTCAATAAAAAGACAAAACAAGCCCTCAGAAAAGCAAGAAATTCGCACACGATTGTCAAATTTGGCCGCGATGAATTGCTAGATGATTTTGCCAATATGATTGCTAAGACTGAAAGTCGAAAAGGCATTAGTTTGCGCAATCGTGATTATTTTGAAAAATTGGTGGACACTTATGAAGAAGACGCCAATATCACAATTGTTTATCTGGACTTGCAGGCTTTACTTGCAGATGCTCAAGAAGCATTTGCAAAGGCAAAACAAGCGTTGGCTTCCAAAGAAACGACGAATGAAAAGAAAATCAAACAGCTTGAAGCAGCACTTGCCAAGGCTACAAAAGATGTGGCAGAGCTGACAGATTTGATTTTAATTAACGGCGATGTTATCCCGGTTTCGTCAGCACTGACAGTGAATTTTGGAGTACATACGGAGCATTTATATGCAGGAACCGATACGACTTACCAAAAATATTATACTGCCTACTTGGCTTGGTTTGAGTCAATTCAGTATATGTTTGACCGTGGCGCTGAAACAGTAAACATGGGTGGACTTGAAAATTCATTGCTTGAAACAAATGGCTTGTTGAAGTTTAAAAAGAATTTCAATCCAAAAATTGAAGAATATGTTGGCGAATTTGACATTGCTGTCAATCCATTGATGTATCCTATCGTTAACAAATTATACATGATGCGTAAAAAGCACGTGTGATAAAAAGAGAAAAGAAATCAGCTATGACAGAAAAATTTCAAGCCGTAATTGTAGGTTCTGATATCAGTGCTTACGCATTTGCGCGCGAATTAAATGACGCTTATGGCATCAAACCAATCATTTTCAGTCGCTTTACGCAGACTGTTTTGATTGATTCACAGATTGTTACAACTTATCAAGCAGATACTTCAACAGATGAAAAAACGATTGAAGAATTGTTATTCTTGGGTTCACGATTGAAAAAAGAAGATCCAGCTCAAAAGCTTTTCTTGCTTGCCAATTCGGACAATTTGATTGTTTTATTGGCTCATCATCGTAAAGATTTGGAAAAATATTTCATCGTACCCGTACCTGAACTTGATGCAATCGAAAAAGTTGCTGATAAAGAATCTTTCGATGAATTAGCGACATCTGTTGGAATGAAAGTTCCAGGCAGCTTTTATGTCAGCTTTGACAAGATGACCAAAGAAGAATTGATGACCCAACTTCCATCTGCTGATTTTGTATATCCATTGATAGCAAAGCCAGCTAACAGTTCGGCTTATGATTTACTTCGTCTCAATCATGGCTTCAAAAAAGTTTATGTTTTGGACAATGAAAGTCAGCTCTTACAACTTTGGAATGATTTGTTCGAAGCAGGATTTGATGATAAATTTATCGTTCAAAAATTTGTACAAGGTGCCGAAACAGCACTTTACTCGATTACCACTTATGTGGATTCTAAAGGCGATGTTACTTTGTTGAGCTCAGCTCACGTATTGTTGCAGGAACATCAACCAGCGACGCTTGGAATTCCTTGTTCAATGATTACGACATCTTATCCGATGCTTTTTGAGCAAGTGCAACGCTTCTTTGCAGAATTAAAGAAGCAAGGCTTTACTTATTTTGGTTTTGCTAATTTTGATGTTAAACGTGATGAGGAAACGGGCGAATTTTACTTCTTCGAAGTCAATCCACGTATTGGGCGCAATCATTTTTATATCACTGGTGCTGGTGCAAATCCAATGGAATTTTTGGTTTCTGACATCATTGAAAATGACCCAAAGAAACGCGTAATTGCTTCTAAAAAAGTTCTTTATACGATTATTCCAAAGCGTTTGCTCTTGCGTTATATTGATAATCCTACGATGCGCAAAGAAATCAAAGCCCTTTATCGTGATGGTAATGTAATCAATCCTACTTTGAATGAAAATGATAAAAGTTTGAAACGCGTGATCTATCAATATCTTGCCATGTTAAAACAAATCAAGAAATTTAGAACATTTTATCCAAAACTTACAAAATCAGGCTTTTAAGTTTCTGAAAGTCAGAAGTTTTTATGATGGTATTTTGTGCTTTTAGCAAGATATGTTATACTTTTACCAAAGGATAAAATATGGACAAAAAAAAGAAAAAACGGCAATGGCCGATAAATCTAGCGATTGTATTCTTATTTTTAGCAGGTTTGGCGTTGATTTTTAACGCTCAGATAAGAGATTTTATCATTTCTCAAAATACAAATCGTTATCAGATTGCACACGTTACAACAAAACAGATTGAAGCAAACACGAAAAAGGATGTTTCCTTTGATTTTGACGCGGTTGAGTCATTAAGCATTCAGTCGGTCTTGGCTTCGCAGATGGATAGTCAACCTCTTCCAGTTATTGGAGGAATTGCAATCCCTGATTTGAAGGTTAATCTTCCGATTTTTAAAGGGGTCAACAACACTTCACTCATGTATGGTGCTGGCACAATGAAAGCTGATCAAGTGATGGGGAAAGGCAATTACGCCCTTGCTAGTCATACTTCAAGTGGCTTTGCTGGTATCAATCAGAATAACTTGTTTACGCCACTGCAAAATGCGAAAGACGGCATGATGATTTATATTACTGATAAAGCACATATTTATGAGTATAAAATTACCAGTGTCAAAGTGGTCAATCGTTCTCACGTTGAAGTGATTGATGACGTGGCAAATCGCAAGATGATTACTTTAGTAACCTGTGAAACACGTGGATCAGATGATCGTATTATTGTACAGGGTGATTTGACAAAAGAAATTGCATTTGATGATGCATCGAAATCAATTTTGAGTGCATTTGAGCTTGATTATAATGTTTATTACAAGCCAGCGACTTAAAAAACAAGCAAAATTAGCACTCTATCAAAAAGAGTGCTAATTTTTTTGCCAAATTGAAGAAAAAGTGTTAAAATAGTGCTATTGAAAAAATGATGATAAAGGAATATAAATGGATAACACAGAATACTATGAACGATTAGGTGTGGATAAAAATGCCAACCCAGATGAAATTAAAAAAGCATATCGGAAGATGTCTAAAAAATATCACCCAGACTTGAATAAAGAGGAGGGTGCCGAACAGAAATATAAAGATGTTCAAGAAGCATATGAAACACTTTCTGATGACCAAAAACGTGCCGCTTATGACCAATACGGCTCTGCTGGTGCCAACGCTGGCTTTGGTGGCGGTGCAGGCGGCGGCTTCTCAGGCTTCGGCGGTGGCGGAAGTGGTTTTGGTGGCTTCGAGGATATTTTCTCAAGTTTCTTTGGTGGTGGCCAAAGTCAAGTCAATCCAAACGCTCCACGTCAAGGAGATGACCTCCAGTATCGCGTTAATTTGAAGTTTGAAGAAGCAATCTTTGGAACTGAAAAAGAAATCAAGTATAATCGTGAAGAATTGTGTCACACCTGTGATGGTTCGGGCGCAAAAGCTGGTACACATGCTGAAACTTGTCGCAAATGTAATGGTCGCGGTCAAGTCAACGTTGTTCGTGATACACCACTTGGCCGGATGCAATCTACACAAGTGTGTGATGTATGTCATGGAACAGGTAAAGAAATCAAGGAACCTTGTACAACTTGTCGTGGAACTGGTCACGAAAAATCAGCTCACACTGTCAAAGTCAATGTTCCTGCTGGTGTTGAGTCTGGTCAACGGATGCGACTTCAAGGTCAAGGTGATGCTGGTACAAATGGTGGTGGCTACGGCGATTTGTATGTCATCTTCCAAGTTGCTGCTTCAGATAAATTTGAACGTGATGGTTCTGAAATTTATTACAAGATGCCACTCGAATTTGTACAAGCTGCGCTTGGTGATGAAATCGAAGTGCCAACAGTTCATGGCAATGTCAAATTGAAAATCCCTGCTGGAACACAAACAGGTGCTAATTTCCGCTTGAAAGGAAAAGGAGCACCAAAACTTCGTGGTTCAGGAAACGGCGATCAATATGTCATCGTTACGATTTCAACGCCTAAGAACATGAATAATGCACAAAAAGAAGCCCTTCAAGCCTTTGCTAAAGCAAGTGGTATCGAAGTTTCGAACGGGAAAAAAGGTTTCTTTGACAAATTTAAATAAAATAAGAGCCTGTCAGTACTGACAGGTTTTTTTATTTAATAAAAAACGCTTGTCAAGGCTTCAAACAAATACACAAAAATTTGGTATAATGAATTTATGAAGATTGATAATTATAAACCAGATTACATGATTGAAGCTGTTTATCAGCTCGATGCTGAAAGTTTGAAAAAATTGGGAATTAAGGCGGTCATGGTTGATTTGGACAATACTTTGATTGCTTGGAACAATCCAGACGGAACACCAGAATTACTCGACTGGCTCAAAAAAATGCGCGAAAATGAAGTCAAAGTCATCGTTGTTTCAAATAATAAGCAGGCGCGTGTGGCGCGTGCTGTGGAAAAGTTTGGCGTTGATTATATTTGGCGGGCAATGAAGCCCTTTGCTTTTGGGATTAACAAGGCACTCAAACAATTTGGCGAAAAGCCAGAAGAAGTTGTCATGGTTGGCGATCAGTTGATGACCGATATTCGTGCTGCTCACCGTGCAGGCGTCAAAAGTATCTTGGTTCAGCCACTTGTCAGCTCTGACGCATGGAACACTCAGTTCAATCGTTGGCGCGAGCGTCGAACATGGAAAAAAATCATTGCTCGAGATGGACAACCAGTGTGGAAAACGAAACTTTAAGATTGGAAAATTCCAATCTTTTTTCTGTTGATAAGTGGCCCAAAAAGTAATTCACAGTTTAAAGCTTGATTTTAGGCGGTTTGTTAAAAGTTATTAACAGTTATCCACAGTTTTTAGGGTAGTTTCCACAAAAATGTGGAAAACTGTGGATAAAATAAGCTAGTTATGCTCAAAAAACAAAAAAACTGTAATAAAAAAAAGACAAAATTCTTTTTTTATGTTATAATGTCCTTAATTAAAACTTAAAGGAATGATTTCATGAATAAAATCTTATCACAAACACTCATGTTTATTTCTACTGTTTTTGCACTTGGAATAATAAGTATTTCGGTCAAAGCTGACACTAACATTTACCGTTTATCAAGCTCGACAGGTGCACATCTTTACACCTCAGATACCAATGAATACATGACGCTAGATGGTAATGGTTGGACAGGAGAAGGTGTCAAATTTGAGACTTCATCAACTGGAACACCGATTTATCGTGTCTATAATCCAGCTTCAGGCGAACATCTTTATACGAAAGACCTCAATCAAATCCGTGTTTTAACCACACAAGAAGGTTGGACTAAAGATAACGGTGGAAATCCTGTATTTTATTCCAATGGAAGCATTCCTGTTTACGGCTTGTACAATTCAAAAGCAGGGATTGGTTCTCATTTTCAGACGGCTGATGTTAATGAAAAGAATGCCCTTTTAAAGCAAGGCTGGAAAGCAGATGGAAGCAACGCCATTGCTTGGTATGCTTCAGGAAACACAGTTATTGCGCCGATTGATTATCGAGCTGTTGTGTACAATTTTGTGGAATACAGCTTAACTCATGACCAAACAAAGGGACTTTCTTACTATTTTGCAGGTAGTATGGGAGGCTATACACTCAATGTGCTTGACCAATTAAAGCGTGTTGCTGCGGTTGACTATCCTCAAATGAATTTCCAACAATATCAAGTTTATATTGGATGTTCAAATCCAAATTTCTACCTCGCTTTTCCAAATGCAAGGAATACTTACAATACAGTTTATATCAATATTTTAGGAAAAATCATGGCACCTCCATTCTACGCAGGCACCCAATCTGTTCCTTGGCATGCGCTTAACTGACAGATAAAAAATCTAATAGATAAATGCTAAATTCTATTTATTATACATATCATGCTTTTTGAGAGATAAGCATAAAAAAATACCCTCTGTCAGTACTGACAAAGGGTGTTTTTATATTATTTATCGAAATAACCGCGTTCACGGTACCAAATATCTGGTTGCCATGCCCATTCGCGACCGTCACGAGCGAGCAAATCAAACGCTTCGACAGGGCCCATAGAACGAGCAGGATATGTTGGCAATGATCCTTCTTCATTGTCCCAAGCTTGACGTACCACGTCAATCAGTTCCCAAGCGCGAGCAGCTTCTTCCCAATGGCTAAAGTTCGTTCCATCGCCTTGAAGCACATCCAAGAACAATTTTTCATAAGCTTCAGGAGAATTTCCCAAAAACTCTGAATCGTGACGGAAACTCAAACGCAGGGGATCCAAGTGGAAGCCTTGACCAGCAGCCTTTCCATTGACTGAAAGAGAAAATCCTTCAGTCGGTTGAATATAAATGGTCAACACGTTTTGGACGGGTTGTCCGTATGAAGTGTCAAAAAGATTATCATCAGATTTCTTAAAGACGATGTTGATTCGTGTTCCTTTTTCAGTCATTCGTTTTCCAGAACGAACATAAAATGGTACGCCTGCCCAACGTTCATTGTCAATCAAGAATTTACCTGCTGCAAAAGTTTCTGTGCGGCTGTCAGTGCTGACAGAGTCTTCATTCGTGTAGTCAATGTAAGTTTCGCCATCAAATTTACCCACTGCATATTGTCCGCGGACGAAGTTTTCGAGTGCTTCTTTTGGTGAGTATTGACGAATGGCTTTGAGCGCCTTTACTTTTTCTTCAACAATATGTTGCTCGTCAAATTTGACAGGTTTTTCCATTGCAATCAAACTCAAGACTTGTAAGACGTGATTTTGGATCATATCTTTCAAAGCACCAGAAGTTTCGTAGTAGCCTCCACGATCTTCGACACCGATGAATTCAGAAAATGTAATTTGTACATTGTCGATGTGTTGGTTGTTCCACAAGGCTTCAAAAATAGGATTTGCAAAGCGAACAGCAGAGACAGACTGAATCATTTCCTTACCAAGATAATGGTCGATACGGAAAATTTGTTCTTCAGTAAATACTTTTGATAAGCTATCGTTGAGTGCTTTGGCAGTTTCAAAACTTGTTCCAAATGGTTTTTCGATAACGATACGCTCGAAACCTTTTCCAGTCAAAATTTGTTCAGATTTCAGATGTTCTGCAATGGTTCCAAAAAATTGTGGTGCCATGGCTAAGAAAAAGACCTGATTGCTGTTGGTTTTGTATTCCGCAGCTAATTTTTCGCCTAAATTTTTCAGAGTGATGTAATGTTCAGCGTCTGAAACATCGTGACTTTGATAGAAGAAGTGACTTGCAAATTCTTCGGCTTCAGTTTTTGAACGCATCAAGTCTTTGATCGAATCAAGGACGATGCTACGATAAAACTCATCTGTCCACGGACGACGTGCTGTACCAATCACTGCAAAGTTTTCTGCAATCTCTCCTTTTTTGTAAAGTCTAAACAAGGAGGGGTAAAGTTTACGCTTTGCCAAATCTCCTGTTGCTCCAAAAATAGTAAATAAAACAGCTTGACTGTCGTTCATGATTTCTCCTTTTCTCCATCTTTAAATCAATCACTGTAAACTAAGTTTACACATTTTATGCTCAAGTTTACACTAGTTAACCTCTAAACGACTTTTAAGTCGGTTAGTAGATTAACTGTAAATATACTGCCTTGCGCTTGCCTTTTTATCAGTCGCTTCAGCGACTAGAGAAAACGGTCAAATCTTTTAAGCGCAAGAAGTGGTTTGCGTAAAACGCAAACTTTAACTTCTATGCTTTTTAGAAGTTAAACAGTATTACACATCATTTTCAGCATAATCAATGTATTCATCGACATAATCCAGATACTCTTTTTGTAGAGTGGCTTTAAAATCTTGATACTCAAGTTCAGTGTAATCACGGTTTGCGATTTTTGCATTATAAAAAGGCAAATTGAGTTCTTTTCTCAGTCGGTTTTCAAGTTCTTCTTTAGTCATGACGCCTCCTTTGATGATTTAAAATAAGTTAAGTTAATTATATCACATCAAGAGGCAATACGAGTATTGTTAACAACTCATCGACAAATTAAAAAAAGATTAAAAAAAGATGATGAAATTAGTTATATTTAAGTTCTATATGATAAAATAAAGGTATATTTCAATTTGAAAGGATATTGAACTTATTATGACAGATTCATGGATGATTAAGTACCTTGCTGAAGGCATCGGTACAATGTTTCTCGTTTTGCTTGGTAATGGGACCATTGCTGCAGTAACGTTGAAAGGATCTAAGAACAAAGGGATGGGCGGCTTGTCTATCGCTTGGGGATATGGGATTGCGTTGATGCTTCCTGTATTGGTTTTTGCAAATGTTTCAGGTGCACATGTCAACCCAGCGTTGACACTCGGACTTGCTTCTGCAGGACTTTTCCCTTGGGCACACGTTGCACAATATATCTTGGCGCAACTTTTGGGGGCTATTGTTGGTCAGTTACTCGTTGTTGCGATTTACAACCAATATTACCTTAAAACAAACGATGGCGACTTAGCTTTAGGCACATTTGCTACAACAAATGCCCTTGAAGATTTAGGTCGTACAAAAGCCATGATCAATGGTTTTGTTAACGAAATGATTGGTACATTTGTTCTTGTCTTTGGTATTATGGGATTCACAACCAATTTCTTCGGTGCAGAATCAATCAAATGGTATATGAATTACGCTAAAGAACAAGGTGCAGACATTACATCAAGCAGCACTGTAAGTCAAATCTGGACTTCTGTTTCAGGTGCATCTGCCTCTAAAATGGTTGGCGCATTGGCAATCGGTTTGTTGCTCGTTGGTCTTATCACTTGTTTTGGTGGCCCAACTGGTGCAGCGCTTAACCCTGCGCGTGACCTCGGTCCACGTTTGGTTTATAAGTTCATGCCAACATCTGTTTTGGGCGAAAAAACAGACTCAAAATGGTGGTATGCTTGGGTTCCTGTTGTTGCTCCACTTTTAGGTGGTGTCATTGCCGCAACGGTATTTAAACTCATGTTTAACTAAGCTTCTGCTTTAAAAGTTCTTGCAAATTTCCCATGAAACTGGTATCATAGAGAGGTTGATAAAATGTTTGAGTTTTCAAAAGCTTGACATTTGACCTATTGGGGAAGTGGCGGAATGGCAGACGCGCATGCTTCAGGTGCATGTACTCGTTAGGGTGTGGGGGTTCAAATCCCCTCTTCCCCATCATAATGAAAGGCGGTTGGCTGGAAAGCTGGTCGCTTTTTGTGTAGAAAGGGAAAGATGAGAATTAGTAAAACAGAATTGCAAGCATTGATAGATGAGAACCCGCTCCGCTCGCTCAGTAATATCGGTGAGACGGTTGGTCAATCAAGAGCAGACATCGAAAAATTGATGAAAACTTATAAATTAGATGCTTACAGATTAGAAAAAATTAAGAAATTGCGTCGTAAAGAAGGACGCAAACGCAAAGATAATGTAGAACGATAAAATTGATTTTTTTGCAATGGACGCTTTGTCATCAAGAAGTTTTCTTGTTTCTTGATACGATTCGTGCTTGCTAATATAAAAAAATTGGCGGAGGTCAAAAATGAAAATTGGATTTATTGGCACGGGCGTTATGGGTGCTAGCATGGCGGGGCATTTGCTCGATGGTGGACATCAACTTTTTGTCTTCAATCGAACAAAAGCAAAGACAGATGACTTGGTTGCGCGTGGTGCAACCTATTGCGCTAGCCCTCAAGAAGTAGCTGAGGCAGCAGAAGTTGTCATTTCGATGGTAGGTTATCCAAAAGACGTACGCGAAATTTACTTTGGCGAGGCGGGTGTTTTTAAAGCTGATGTGACTGGCAAAATTCTTGTTGATATGACGACATCAGAACCAGCTCTTGCTGTTGAAATTTTTGAAAAAGCAAAAGCCGTCAGCGCTGACAGCCTTGATGCGCCAGTTTCTGGTGGTGATATTGGTGCAAAAAATGCAAGTTTGACCATCATGGTTGGTGGGGACGAAGAAGTCTATGAAAAAGTCAAACCTCTGTTTGAAATCATGGGAAAAACGATTGCTTATCAAGGTAAATCTGGTAACGGACAGCATACAAAAATGGCCAATCAAATTGCGATTGCTGGAACGATGACCGCCATGACTGAACTGATGGTTTATGCAGATAAAGCAGGACTCAATCTTGATACTGTTTTGACCACTGTCGGTGGTGGCTCTGCGGCTACATGGAGCTTGACAAATTATGCCCCTCGCATCCTGCGAGAGGATTTCACGGCTGGCTTTTTCGTCAAACATTTCATCAAAGATTTAGGCATTACACTTGCCGAAGCGGAGAAAATGTCGCTTGATCTTCCTGCTACTGCTGGAGCGAAGCGCTTATATGATCAGTTGGCAGATAAAGGCTTCGAAAATGATGGCACACAAGCCCTGATTAAATTGTGGTGGCTGGACGGTAAGCGTCCTGATTGTAAGTAAAATTGTGAAGTGAATTTATTTTCGTAACGGGAAATGATAAAAAACGACTGAACATCAGTCGTTTTTATTTTTGTCAGTAATGACGGGGTTAATTGTAGGATTCATCGATAATTTTGTTGTCACGATACCAGACTTCAACATGGTCAGTAATTTTTGCAGCTTCTTTTTTATTATATGATTTTTTTAACCAGCTTGTGATATCGCGGTCTAAATCTTCTCGACTAATAATTTGTGTTGCCTTGACAGATTCTGCTTTTTTATCATCGTAAACAGAAGCGAAACTAGGAATTTCGATTTTCAGATTTTTGAAAGTCTTTTTTGAACTAAAGCTACTTTGCGGTGTTCCAGTGACCGTTGTCCCTTTTACATTTGTAAAAAGCTCAGATTCAATTTTTTCCTCAGTATTATAGCGATTGACGACATCATCTTTCCCTTTGGAATAAGCAATGAAAATTGTTACGAAAAGAGCGAGTAAGACAATACTTATTTGTATGACGTGTGTTCGTTTTGAAGTTTTCATTCATTCTACTCCTTTGATTTCTACTGTTTTTTCATCAAGGAGATAAGTACTATCCTTTTTGTCAAATGTCATCGAGACGTGTCTGATGTCATTTTTGATCTTACGAAAAAGATTTAAAGTATTGTGTTTTACAATGAAATTCCTTTAACCGTAATGCTTTTATCTTTGTTGCGTGTAAATTCTACATTGGGAGTCTTGTCAACTTTTTCCCAACTTCCAAATTCCAATTTTGTGTTGTTGTGTAGATATTTACTGAATTTGCTTGTCAGATCATTTTCTTGGTTTTTAGTGATATCTCCATAAGTTGTGGTAACACCATCGTTATAGGTTTTAACTGGTGAACCATTATAATCAATCTGATAATTTTTTGCTTCCTTTTCCAGTTCGTCTGAGTTAATAGAGTTAATCCAGGCTTCTTTGAGTTCCTTGCTATAGGCATCGTCTGAAAAAAGGGAACTGGTGTTGTTAACTTTTGGAATGGAAATAATAAGTTCATCTTTAGATTTACTTGTCCAATTAAACATCTTTTCAATGCCATTGAGAGGTATACTATCAACTGAAGTGCCTTGAATTGCTGAAAAAGCATCGTTAGATCTATTATGTTTTGCAACAGCAACTTGTTGATCGTGGAATGGATTGAAGGTGTCAATCATGACACTCATCCATTGTTTCAATAATAAGGGACCCACTAAAATGAGTACAAGGGCAAGAATGCCAATGAGTAGATATTTTTTAAAAAAATTCCTAATCTTTGAGAAGCCAAATTTTGCTCTGCCATCTGATGTGTTTTTCATAAATTTTTCTCCGAGAAAATAAAAATATTTATTCTTTTCAATACGTATATATTGTAACAAAAACATGTAAATAATACAATTGTGTAAATAATAGTGATAAAAATAAGCAAAATAATATATTGTAAAATCTTGCGTGAACTTTTCTAAAAATAAAAACGACTGAACATCAGTCGTTTTTATTTTTGTCAGTAATGACGGGGTTAATTGTCACTATTGACGAACTTTAAATCACTGGCTTGTAATTTTACAGTGAGTTGCTCTCCTGATTTGAGATTGAGTAGATTTTCAAGGTCCTCTTGAGCATATTTACGCACTTTTTCTTGGCGATCTTTGTCATTCATGACAGTGTTTGTCGTTTTTGAAACTGTTTCTTGTGTTTTTTCACTGAAGAATTTTTGAGCTTCGGCTCCAGCTGTGACGGCATCAACCACTCGATCCACAAGTCCTGCGCCTGTTTTTACCGTCGTGATTGTTCCATTTTGCTGAGAATCAACATTGACAGTAATCGGATTTTTGAAGGTCAAAACATTGTCTTTAATGTTGACGTCTTGCTCCGTAATGTCTTGAAGCGCAAGTTTAAACTCCGTTTTAACAGGGACTTCAACAGTCAAGTTTCGACTAACGAAAAATGAAGTTAATGGTTGAGACCAGCTTGGCCAGTCTTTAATAGCATTGTTGGTAAAGGTCTGCGTGGTTGTAGTGTCAGACTCAGCAGCAGCAACAACGAGTTCTGATTTCTGTGAAAATTTATTGACAACGCTCGTGTATTCGGCGCTTGTAGTACCAGAAAATGGATTAAGTCCTTTAAAATACGACTTTGCGACAAAAAATCCAATGACTAGGACAAGGACGACGATAATAATGGTTGCGACTTTATTTGCTAAAGCTTTTCCCAATGCTTTCATTGATGCTCCTCTATTGATTTTGACTGTCAGCGCTGACAGCTTATAGTGGTTTAATTATAACATGATATGGTTAAAGTTAGAAAAATATAAGAGAATTGAATTTATTCTCCTATTTTTTATAACTAGATTTGATTTTCCAACGCAGCAACAATTATATTAAGTGCATTACCTAAATCATTTGGTAAACCACCGTTCAGGTAGAAATTTAAATCATCCGTACGGCCTAAAAGGTAGTCTGCACTACAATTTAATACTTCACAAATTTTCACAAAGTTATTCATTGAGGGAAGCTTAGTCCCTTGCTCGTAGTGTCCGATTGTTCCTTCAGCACATCCAATTTTTGAGGCAAGTTCTGCTTGTGTTAACTTGCGGGATTTACGTAATCCGGATAGTCGCATTGCAATAAATTCAGTTGACATTTGTCCTCCAGCGGAGGTAATTTTTTTCATGATATGAAATCCTCCTACTGTACGCGATGTAAAACTTGCGAATTCATTCTCTATAGTTTATGACAACTAGCACACCCGTGAAGTATAGAGAATGAACCTATGGGCGTGTTGAATATGATAAATTAAAGATATGAATTTTTCTAGTTTTATGAAATCAGACAGAGAGGATAAAAAATATGGGAAAGTTATTACTTCACTTGTTTTTAATTTTTATCACAGGAGGCTTGTGGCTCATTGTTTTATTAGTTATATTTCTTACGAAAAAAGACTAATAATGTTAAAGCGTTATGCAACTAAATAAAAATGACAACAAAAAACAGTCCTCAGATAAGGACAGTTTTTTATCAGCGCTTGAGAAATTACATTTCTTCAGGGGCTTCCACTCCAAGCAAGCGCAGTGCTTCTTTCAATACAATCGCTGTTGCATTGGCAAGTGCAAGACGGCTTTGCAAGCCTTCATTGGCTTCTAAGATACGAACGTGTGCATAGTATTTGTTAAATGCTTGGGCCAATGTGATGGCGTATTTAGCAATAATACTTGGTTCATATTTGTCAGCAGCACGTCCAATGGTATTGCCAAAGTTTTGGAGAATTTTAACGATTTCCCAGGCTTCAGCAGGAAGTTCAGTAAATTGAACTTGGCTTGGTGCAAAATTGGCTTTACGTAAGATTGAACGGATGCGCGCATAAGCATATTGTACATAAGGCCCTGTTTCGCCTTCAAATGAAACCATTTCTTCAAGATTGAAGTCATATCCATTTGTACGGTCAGTTTTCAAGTCATAGAACTTGATGGCACCAGTACCGACTTGGTGAGCAACTGTTTCTTTATTGGCAAGGTCAGGATTTTTCGCATTGATTTGGCTCAAAGCACGTTCAACAGCTTCGTCAATCGTTGGTTCGAGGCGGATGATGTTTCCTTTACGTGTGGACAATTTCTTGCCATCACGTGTAACGAGACCAAATGGAACATGTTCGATGTCTTTTGCCCATTCGTAGCCCATTTCAGTCAAAACAGCTTTGAGTTGTTTGAAGTGGCCAGTTTGTTCGCCACCAACGACATACAATGATTTCGCAAAATCATAAGTTCGTTTGCGATAAATAGCAGCAGCAAGGTCGCGCGTGATGTAGAGCGTTGCGCCATCAGATTTCTTAATCAATGCTGGATTTAAGTCATATTTTTCAAGTTCAACAATGGTTGCGCCTTGAGACTCTTTGAGCAATCCCTTAAGTCCAAGGATTTCAACAACTTCAGCCATTTTATCATTATAGAAAGCTTCACCGTTGTAGCTATCAAAATCAACGTCCAACTTGTCGTAAATACGTTTGAATTCAACGAGTGATTCGTCACGGAACCATTTCCACAAGGCAAGAGCTTCTTCGTCGCCATTTTCAAGTTTACGGAACCAGTTACGTGCTTCTTCATCAAGTTCAGGTTTTTCTTCGGCTTCGGCATTGATACGGACATAAAGTTTCAAGAGTTCATCGATAGGATGAGCTTTTACAGCAGCTTCATCGCCCCAAAGTTTGTAAGCCGTAATCAGCATACCAAACTGTTTGCCCCAGTCACCGAGGTGATTGATACGGACAGGATTGTAGCCCATCTTTTGGTAAATGTTTGCCAGGCTGTCACCGATGACAGTTGAGCGCAAATGACCGATAGAAAAAGGTTTTGCAATGTTTGGTGAACTCATGTCAATCGTTACATTGGCCGCATTTCCAGCATTTTGATCAGCATAATAATTTTCTTTGTCAGTGATTTCATTGATGACGGTAGTTGCTACGGCGTCTTTGTCAAGGAAGAAGTTGACGTAAGGCCCAGTTGCAACGACCTTTTCGAAGCCTGTTGTGTCAATCTTTTCAGCTACATCAGCTGCAATCATCTGTGGTGCTTTATGCATGATTTTTGCAAGTTGGAAAGCTGGGAAAGCAAGGTCACCAAGCTCAGAAGTTTTTGGTTTCTCGATAAGTTTTTCAATTTGTTCTAATTCTAACGCTCCGTCAAGTGCGTTAAAAAGAGCTAACGATACTAAATTTTTTTCATTCATGCTTTTATTTTATCATATTTTGCAGTAAAAAAAGCTATTAAATATCCATTTTTCATGATAATTCTTCTTCTTGGAAATTAAGCAGAAAATTCCCGCTAATTCCTGATTTTCGGTATGTTTTTTGTTAAAAAACTGTAGTAAATATGTTATAATTATACACATGAAGAGAGCGGAACGATTAAAACTAATCACATCAATTATTTCAAGTTATCAAATTTCGACGCAAGAAGATTTACAATCTTATTTGGAGCAACAAGGCATCGAAATTACACAGGCTACTTTGTCACGCGACATTCGCGAATTAAATATCATTAAAAAACGTGAAAATGGCAAAAGTTTTTACTCTTTTTTGACTGACGAGAAAAGTGCAAACCGTTCAAATTTACAGCTTCATTTTGCTCGCTTCGTAGTTAAAGTAGCAACTGCGAGCGTGATGGTCGTGGTTCATACGCATCTTGGGGAAGCAGATTTACTTGCTAACGCGATTGATGCTGAAAACCGTCCAACCATTTTGGGAACGATTGCGGGTGCGGACACCTTGCTGATTACATGTGCTTCAGAAACTGCTGCAAAAACGCTAGTTTTGGAGATAAAAGATGCCTTACGATGAGAAAGTTGCTCAGTTGGCAAAAGCTGTCTCTGAGCTTGATTATGTTCAAGATTTTAGAAAAACAGAAGCAAAATTGCGTGCCAATACTGAGCTTTTTTCATTACAAAATGAGATGAAGCAACTCCAGAAAGATGCCGTCTTATATAAAAAAATTGGCAAAATGCAGGCCTTTAAAGAAACGTCACAAGCTGCACAAAAAATTGAAAAAAAACTGAAGAAAGACCCGCTCGTTGAACAATATTTTATCAAGTTGAAAGATGTCAATGACTTAGTTCAGTATGTGACGCATGAAATTGAACAAAAAGTGAACCATTTATTAGAAAATGATGAAAAATAGCCTTTGTCAGTACTGACAAAGGTTAAATAATAAGAAAAGAGAAAGAAATGCCTGAGAAAATTTCACCAGGAATGCAACAGTATTTGGACATCAAGAAAGACTATCCTGATGCCTTTTTACTTTTTCGCATGGGAGATTTTTATGAACTTTTCTATGAGGATGCCGTCAATGCAGCTCAAATTTTGGAGTTGACGCTGACCTCACGTAATAAAAATTCGGAACACCCTGTGCCAATGGCAGGCGTGCCTCACCATGCCATTCAAGAATACATTGATCAATTAGTCAATTTGGGATACAAAGTCGCTGTTGCTGACCAAATCGAAGACCCGAAGAAAGCTGTCGGGATTGTTAAACGGGCGGTCACACAAGTGATTACACCTGGGACAGCAGTCGATTCTTCAAACAGTTCGGAAAATAACTTCCTTGTTGCAATCGATTTTGATCATCTTTATGCCTTGTCTTACATGGATTTGTCCACTGGCGAGTTTAAAGTCACAAGCTTGACGACATTTTCAGATCTTATCGGTGAAATTGCTTCGCTCAAATCGAGGGAAATCGTTGTTGGTTATGAGTTGGCTGAAAAAGAGCAAAATTTATTGTCTAAACAGTTGAATTTGCTTCTTTCCGAACAATTAGATTTTGATGAAAATTTACGCATTGACCTGTCAGAGCTGACAGAACTTGAAAATCAGGTGGCAAGCAAATTATTAGTTTATGTCAAACGGACGCAGATGCGTGATTTGAGCCATGTTCAAGAACTCGAACATTATGAAATTAAAGACTTTTTGCAAATGGATTTTGCGACAAAATCATCTTTAGAATTGACAACAAACAAGCGTGAAGGCAAGAAACACGGGACTTTGTATTGGCTGATGGATGCAACCAAAACGGCGATGGGAACGCGAATGCTTCGTTCTTGGATTGAACGTCCCTTACTCAAAGCAAATGAAATCAGTAAACGTGCGGAAATTACTCAAGTTTTCATTGACAATTTCTTTGAACGTGCGGATTTGATTGAGTCGCTCAAAGGTGTTTATGACTTGGAGAGACTGGCTTCACGGATTTCTTTCGGGAAAGCTGTACCGGTTGACTTTTTACAGCTTGCACATTCCTTATCTAATGTTCCTTTGATTAAAAATATCTTAGAAAGTATGCAAGAACCTGTTTTGTCAGAGCTGATAGAGCGTTTGGATGAAGTTCCAGAATTGATTGCTTTGATTGAAAAGGCGATTGATGACACGGCGAGTCGGACGATTACTGAGGGCGGGATCATCAAGAAAGCATACAATGAGCAACTTGACAAGTATCGTGAAGCTTTAGAAAATGGAACGTCTTGGATTGCTAAATTAGAAGCAGATGAGAAGATTAAAAGTGGCATTCCAACCCTTCGTATTGATTACAACAGGAAAGATGGCTATTATTTCCATATCACGCAAAGTCAGCTCAATAGCGTTCCTGAGCATTTTTATCGCAAAGCGACCCTCAAAAATTCGGAACGTTTTGGCTCGAAAGAATTGTCTGAAATTGAAGAAATCATGCTTGAAGCCAAGGAAAAATCAAGCGCTCTTGAATATGACCTTTTCTTAGAAGTAAGAAATCAGACGGAGCAATATATTTCACGCGTCCAAGCAGTTGCCAAAGCAGTTGCTGAGATTGACTGCCTGCAAAGTTTTGCTACTGTTGCGGAAAAAGGGGGCTACATTCGTCCTGTTTTAACGGAAAATGGCAAACAAGTGAACATCAAAAATGGACGACATGCAGTTGTAGAAGCCGTTATGGGTGCGCAAGAATATGTACCAAACGATATTGACCTTGACCAAGACACATCCATTCAGCTGATTACAGGGCCAAATATGTCAGGTAAATCAACCTATATGCGTCAATTTGCGTTGACTGTAATCATGGCGCAAATTGGTTCATTTGTTCCGGCTGAAGTGGCTGAACTTCCAATATTTGATGCTATTTTTACCCGTATCGGTGCGAGCGACAATCTGATTTCTGGTGAATCAACCTTTATGGTTGAAATGTCTGAAGCAAATCATGCCATTCAAAATGCAACCAGTCATTCACTGATTATTTTTGATGAATTAGGTCGCGGGACAGCGACTTATGACGGAATGGCGCTGGCACAGGCCATTGTTGAGTTTGTTCATGACAAAATAAAAGCAAAAACGCTTTTTGCAACGCATTATCATGAGCTGACAACGCTTGAAGATAAGCTGTCAGGGCTGACAAATGTCCATGTTGCAACCATTGAGCAAGCCGGCGATGTTACTTTTTTGCACAAGATTGCAAAAGGCGCTGCTGACAAGTCGTACGGGATTCACGTTGCTAAAATTGCAGGTTTACCGCAAGAACTGTTAGAGAGAGCGGATGTCATCCTGCAAAAATTAGAACATCAACCTCTCCCTGTTAAATCATTAGAAAAACATGAAGAACAACTAAGTTTATTTGAATTCGATGAAACGTCATCAGAAATCATTGAAAAATTGAAAGCGGCGAATGTTGATAGCATGACGGCTAGAGAAGCCATGAACTTCCTTTGGGATTTGAAAGATTTATTATAAAAAAGACATAAAAAATTTTGAATTAGGCTATAAAATTGATATACTTAACCTATCAATGAAACAGAGAAAGGGATAACAATGGAAGAAGAAAATAAGATTGATTTAGGAACTGAAAAAGTAGAAGATGTCACTGGTTTTGAACCAGAATGGGGCGATTTCGCAGCAAAAGAATCAGAAGTTTCTGAACCTGAAATTGCAGAAGCTGAGATTTCTGAACCTGTTATTTCCGAACCTATTATTTCTGAGGCTGATATTGCTGAGCCTGTCATTGCGGCGACAACGATTTCGTCAGTGCTGACAGATGATAGTGACACTGCCAGCCAAGAACCGATTAAGGCCAAGTGGAACTGGGGAGCCTTTTCCTTTCCATTGTTCTTTGGTGTCGGACATCGTGCTTACCTCGGCTTGTTGATTTTGCTCGGCATGATTCCATGGATTGGCCCAATTTTTGCATTGGTTTGGTCTATCGTCTTTGGTTTCCACGGCGAAAAATGGGCGCTTGAAAATCGAGACAATCATTATCGCGATGAGGAAGAATTCCGCAAAATCATGGACAGCTGGAACCGTGCAGGGCTAATTGGTTTCATCGTTATGATTGCGGTAGTATTATTGTTCATCTTGCTGGTTATTATCATGCTTACTTTTGTCGTCAATAGTCCTGATTTCCAATACGGAATTTCACAAAGTTTCAACTAATTCATGTCCTTTGATGCGAAATTTATCGATGATTTTGCTTAAAATATAAAAGCGGGAGACCGCTTTTTTTATGTTATAATTGAACGGGAAATGCTAGAAAAAATGAGAAAGGAGACATAAAATTGGGTAAAATTATTGAGCTTGACGAAGCACTTGCCAATCAAATCGCTGCAGGAGAAGTTGTTGAACGTCCAGCCAGTGTCGTCAAAGAATTGGTCGAAAATTCAATCGACGCAGGAAGCACTAAAATTACGGTCAAGATTGAAGAAGCGGGGCTCAAACGCATTGAAGTTGTCGATAATGGAACGGGAATTGAAAAATCAGACGTCTCTGTTGCACTGAAACGACATGCTACGAGTAAAATTAAAGACAAAAATGACTTGTTTCGAATTCGTACGCTCGGTTTTCGTGGCGAAGCCATTCCGTCTATTGCTTCGGTCAGTGATTTTTCACTCGAAACAAGTGTTGATACTGAGGCTTCAGGAACCAAGCTTGTGGCACATGGTGGGGTGATTGCTACATTAGAGCCGACCATTAAACGCGCGGGTACGAAAATCAGTGTGGAAAATTTATTTTTCAACACGCCGGCACGTCTGAAATACATTCGCTCATTGCAGGCAGAACTGTCACACATTACGGACATTCTTAACCGCTTGAGCTTGGCTCATCCCGAAATCTCCTTTAGTTTGCTCAACAATGGTCATGAACTACTGAAAACAACTGGTTCTGGTGATTTACGTCAAGTGATTGCAGCCATTTATGGGATTGGTCAAGCCAAAAAAATGCGTCACATCGAAGCAGAAGACCTTGATTTTAAAGTGACAGGTTACATCAGTCTGCCAGAGCTGACACGTTCAAACCAAAATTACATGACTTTATTAGTTAATGGCAGATACATTAAAAATTTCTTATTGAGAAGAGCCATTCTTGAAGGCTACGGCAATCGAATTATGGTTGGCCGCTATCCGCTTGCCGTGCTTTCCATAGAAATTGATCCGCAATTAGCTGATGTTAACGTTCATCCAACCAAGCAAGAAATCCGACTTTCAAAAGAAAAAGAACTGATGGCTTTGATTTCACAAGCGATTGTAAAGACACTTTCAGAAGGCGTTTTGATTCCAGATGCCTTGGAAAATTTCACGCCGACGTCGATGCGCCCCGCAAAGCCAGTCGAAAAAGCAAGCCAAACAAGACTTCCTCTCCAATCAAGTTCACTTTATTATGATAAAGAAAAAAGAGATTTCTTTATTAAAGAAGAAAAAAATGAGAAAACAAACGATTTTTCAATGCTTGTTAAAGAAGAAGTAAATCTTTTTGAAAATCCAGTAAAAGAGAACAGCTCTGTAGCTGATCAGGTTGCGCCTATTCAAGAAAAAGAAGGAATTTCAGAATTTCCACACTTGGAATATCTGGCTCAGCTTCATCGGACATACCTGCTTTGTCAGGCGCCTGAAGGGTTGTATTTGATTGATCAGCACGCTGCTCAGGAACGTGTGAATTATGAATATTGGAAAGAAAAAATTGGAGAAGTTAGTATTGATCAGCAAATCTTGTTGACTCCTTATTATTTCGAATTGCCAAAAAATGATGCACTCCTTTTCAATGAACAAAAAGACAAGTTGCATGAAGCAGGAATTTTCTTAGAAGAATACGGAGAAAATAAATTTATTCTAAGAGAAAATCCAGTTTGGTTAAAAGAAGCTGATTTGGAAAAAGTTGTTTATGAGATGATTGACATCGTTCTCTCATCAAATCAATTTTCACTTAAGCAATATAGGCATGATTTGGCGGCAATGGTTGCCTGTAAGAGTTCAATCAAAGCTGGCTATCCACTTGATGATGAGTCCGCAAGGACACTGATTAAATCACTCGAACAATGCGAAAATCCTTATTCTTGTGCGCACGGTCGTCCAACGATTATTCATTTTTCAGACCAAGATGTTCAAAAAATGTTTAGACGTATTCAGGAAAATCACCGCTCCAAAGCAGCAAGTTGGAAAGATTACAATTAAATGAGCATGATAGAAAAGAAAAAATAAGATGTACGAATATTTTAATGGAAAATTAACAAAAATCACACCAACCTATATTGTTGTCGAAGCAAATGGGATTGGTTATCTTATCAATGTTGCCAATCCTTACGCTTGGTCAGGATTGATGAATACGGTCATCACGATTTATGTGCATCAAGTCATTCGTGAAGATGCGCATACGCTTTATGGTTTTACTAATGAAGCAGAAAAAGCCTTGTTCTTGCGCCTGATTAGTGTTTCGGGCATTGGGCCAAAGTCTGCCCTTGCAATCATTGCAGCTAGCGATAATGAAGGCTTGATCAATGCGATTGACAATAACGACATTAAATACCTGACAAAATTCCCAGGGGTTGGCAAAAAGACAGCCATGCAAATGATCTTGGATTTGGCTGGTAAATTTGATGCATCAGGTAGCGTCGGGATTTCTTTATTGGACGCAACGCCTGCTGGAAATATTGCTCTTGACGAAGCCTTGGAAGCCTTGCAAGCACTGGGTTATCGTGCGTCAGAGCTGACAAAAGTTAAAAAGAGCTTACAAACTGAACCAAATATGACGAGCGAGGAATATATTAAAGCTGCATTGAAACAAATGATGAAATAACAAAATTAGTTCGTTGACGAACTTTTTTTGTTGTGTTATAATAGTTCGTATGCGAACAAAATATGATCCAATCGGAAGATTGTTAAAGAAAGCGAACAATCAAATTTCAAGAGAATTTGATAAGTTTGCCGCAAAGTTTGAATTGACTGGTCAGCAAATGCTGATCATTGATTTTCTCTACAATAACAACACTCAAGACATTATACAAAATCAAGTCGAATATGAGTTCAATATCCGGCGCTCTGCAACAACTGCTATTTTACAAAGAATGGAAAAAAATGGACTGATAGACCGTTGCCAAGGGAGCAAAGACGCACGTCAAAAAGTCCTGAAATTAACAGAAAAAGCAATAAAATTGGTTTCAGATATCAAGGCCTTTATTCAACATCACGATGACAGTATTCTGTCAGGGCTGACAGAAGATGAAGCTGTTTTAATTCAGAGCTTTTTGACGGGTATTATCAATCATCAAGGAGGAAATGAAAAAAATGAATGAACAGACTGTTTCATCAAAAACAAAATATTCAATTATCGCACTCGCATTAGTTGCCTTTTCAGGAATTTTATCTGAAACCAGCATGAATGTTACTTTTCCAAAATTAGAGGAAGTTTTCAATGTGCCGCTAGCTAGTATCCAATGGGTAACGACTGCCTATCTATTGGCGGTTTCCATCGTTATGCCAACCAGCTCGTATCTGTACAGAAGATTTCGTGAACGTCCGCTCTTTTTTGCGGCCTTACTCTTTTTCACAGTCGGCGACATTGTCGGCATGCTATCGGTCAATTTTTCAATGTTGATTGTTGCGCGTCTCATTCAAGGTGTGGGTACGGGGATTGCAGTTCCCCTGATGTTTAACATTATCTTGGCGCGTGTTCCACGCAGTCACGTTGGTGCTTGGATGGGCTTGGGTGGTATGATTATGAGTATTGCACCAGCCATTGGCCCAACTTATGGTGGACTTTTGATTGGAAATCTAGGTTGGCGCGCAATTTTTGCTTTCATTTTGATTGTGCCAGTGATTTCATTTATTCTGGGTGCCAAATCCATTGAAAATTCCGAAAAGAAATCTCCTGCTCAATTAGACTTTATTGCCTTTGTGCTGATGTCATTGATGTTAGTGAGCTTGCTTTTGACCCTCAATTCTTTAACCGCCGTTCATTTTGAATGGGCTTGGTTGATTGTCTTTGTCGTGAGTCTCGTTGCATTTATTTACCGTGCTTTGCACAGTGACAAAGAATTTTTGGACATTCGTGTCTTTAAAAACACAGCTTTTACACTTTCTGTCATTGCTTACGCCATTTTCCAATTTTCAAATATTGGGGCAAATATGATTATTCCTAATTTCTTGCAGTTGTCAGTTGGTCTGACAAGTGCTTTGGCTGGTTTGTCATTGCTGCCAGGGACATTGGTGGGTGCCTTATCCAATCACTCGATTGGATCGCTATATGATAATAAAGGGCCAAAAATTGGATTTTGGGCTGGGAATAGCCTGTACGTTTTGTCACTGCTCTTGTTTGTTATTTTCTCAAAAAATCTAGGCTTGATTAGTGTTATTCTTATCTATATTCTGTTTACTTTAGGACGAAGCATGGGATTTTTAACGTCAAATACACACGGAGTAACGCAAGTCAGCCGTGAAGAACAAGGCTCTGCAAATGCTGTATTCCAGACAGCGCAACAATTTGCTGCTTCAGCAGGTACAGTTATTTCAAGTTTGATTGTGACCAAAACAGGAAACATGATGCAAGGAACTCAAAATGTCTTCATCTTATTCCTCGTGCTTGGTCTCTTGAACTTTGTTCTATTTAGTCGCATTTTAAGCAAACAAAAATAAAGAAAATAAAAGCACTTCCCGTGCTTTTTTCTTTTCGCATAGTTCAATACTTTAGCACCCAAAATACCAAATCTTTGGTATTTTGGTATAATAAATGTAAGATGAACGATATTTTAAATAAGGAACCAATGAACGATGAAGTGGCGATGGAGAAATCGCTCCGTCCTCAACTTTTTAGTCAATATATTGGTCAAGACAAAGTTAAAGAACAACTAGAAATATTCATTAAAGCTGCAAAAATGCGTGAAGAAGTGCTGGATCACGTTCTTTTGTTTGGCCCTCCAGGACTTGGGAAGACAACCATGGCTTTTGTGATTGCAAATGAACTTGGTGTTCATATCAAGCAGACCGCTGGTCCCGCGATTGAAAAGCCAGGCGATTTGGTCGCAATTTTGAATGAATTGGAACCTGGAGACGTCCTTTTTATTGATGAAATCCATCGTTTACCGATGCAGGTTGAAGAAATTTTGTATTCGGCGATGGAAGATTTTTATATTGATATTATGTTAGGAAATGGCGACGGATCACGTTCGGTTCACTTGGAGCTGCCTCCATTTACGCTTGTTGGAGCAACAACAAGAGCAGGCATGTTGTCAAATCCATTGCGGGCACGTTTTGGAATTTCGGCACACATGGAGTATTATCAAGAAAAAGATTTGGAAGAAATCATCAAACGAACAGCTGACATTTTTGAGGTTGAGACCGTTGATGAAGCGGCACTTGAAATTGCACTTCGGAGTCGTGGGACGCCACGTATCGCCAATCGATTGCTCAAGCGTGTGCGAGATTTTGCTCAAATCATGGGAAATGGTATTGTTGATAAGGCAATCACAGACAAGGCTTTGACCATTCTTGATGTGGATAATGAAGGGCTTGATTATATTGACCAAAAAATCCTGCGCAATATGATTGAGATGTACAATGGTGGGCCGGTCGGCTTGTCAACTATCGCCGTCAATATCGCTGAAGATCGTGAAACAGTGGAAGATATGTATGAACCTTATCTGATCCAGAAAGGCTTTATCATGCGAACCAAACAAGGTCGAAAAGCGACCCGCCGTGCTTATGAGCATTTGGGCTACGCCTATCCAACGGAAGAATAAAATCACTGCTCTTTGAGCAGTTTTTTGTGCTGTCAGCGCTGACACAAAAATAAAATATAACTGATGTTAGATTTTATAACATCGTTGCTTGACAGTTGCACATTCAAGGGATATAATAAACGACATGGAGGAATGAATATTGAGAGAGCGTGAATTACGACATTCAATGGCAGTTCTGCCGATTGGAACCGTCATGAAATTAACGGGCTTGTCAGCCAGACAAATTCGTTATTACGAAGAACAAAGCCTGATTTATCCCGAACGAAATGAGGGAAATCGACGAATGTACTCGCTCAATAATATTGACGTTCTTTTTGAGATTAGTGATTTACTTTCTGAAGGAAACAACATCGCTGAAATCAAGCAAATTTTCACCAAGCAGCAAGCTAAAAGAGCACAGACATTGTCGCTCAATGAAGTTCACGCTGCTTTGGAGCGCGAATTTGCTCAACAAGGCCGCTTCAATAATTATTCTGACCACAATAACTTTAGTCAACATAGGATGTAAGAATTTTCTTTCATCGCTAAACTTAAAATGTAGGAGCATTTTGTATGACAATCACAGCAGCTGACATCCGTCGCGATGTTAAAGAAAAAGACATTAAATTTTTACGTTTGATGTTTACAGACATTCTTGGAACTCTCAAAAACGTTGAAGTTCCAGCAACAGACGAACAATTAGACAAACTTTTTGAAAACAAAATGATGTTTGACGGTTCATCAATCGAAGGTTTTGTTCGTATCAATGAATCAGATATGTATCTTTACCCAGACCTTGATACATGGATTGTTTTCCCTTGGGGAGACGAATATGGAAAAGTTGCGGGTGTTATCTGTGATGTTTACACACCAGAAGGTTTGCCATTTGCTGGAGACCCACGTGGCGTCTTGAAACGCAACCTTAAGAAAATGGAAGAAGCTGGCTTTGCAAGTTTCAACCTTGGCCCAGAACCAGAATTTTTCCTTTTCAAACTCGACGGAAACAACGAACCAACTCTTGAAGTTAACGATAAAGGTGGCTATTTCGACCTTGCTCCTACAGACCTTGCCGGCAATACACGCCGTGAAATCGTTAATGTATTGACAGGACTTGGCTTTGAAGTTGAAGCTTCACACCATGAAGTTGCGGTTGGTCAACACGAAATCGACTTCAAATATGCTAATGTTTTGAAAGCCTGCGATAATATCCAACTCTTCAAACTTGTTGTTAAGACAATTGCACGCAAACATGGACTTCATGCAACATTCATGGCAAAACCAAAATTTGGAATTAACGGTTCAGGAATGCACTGCAACATGTCACTTTTCAATGATAAAGGTGAAAATGTTTTTGCTGATGCAGCTGGCGACATGGGCCTTTCAGATACAGCACATAGCTTTATCGCTGGTCTCTTGAAACACGCTTATAACTTTACAGCTATCACAAACCCAACAGTTAACTCATACAAACGTTTGGTACCTGGCTATGAAGCACCTGTATATGTGGCTTGGGCTGGTCGCAACCGTTCACCATTGATTCGCGTTCCTGCTTCACGTGGACTTTCAACACGTGTTGAACTTCGTTCAGTTGACCCAACCGCTAACCCATATCTTGCACTTTCAGTATTGCTTGCCTCAGGTCTTGACGGTGTCAATAACAAGATGGAAGCTCCAGAAGCAATCGAATCAAACATCTATGTGATGACAGAAGAAGAACGTAAAGCGCATGGTATCACTGATTTGCCTTCAACATTGCACAATGCAGTTAAAGCCTTGCGCGAAGATGAAGTTGTCATTGAAGCTTTGGGAACTCACGTTTTCACAAGCTTTGTCGAAGCAAAGAAAATCGAATGGGCGTCATACGCACAATTCGTTACCCAATGGGAAATCGACAACTACTTGGAACTTTATTAAGATAAAATGAAAACACGCTTAGGCGTGTTTTTTTAATGTCGTGTCATAAATTTTTTGATATTTATTTTCTAAATGAGTAGAACCGAGCATATTGAATATTTGAATAGAATGTTTCATTTTTTCTTCGCCGTTTGTCTGATTGGAAAAAGAGTAAAGCCACAATCCAAGTAAAAAAAGATGAACATTTCGTGAAAAAAGGTCAACCTCCCACAAGTCTTGAGCTGTTTTGTCCAATACCATTTTTGCTTCTTTGCCCATATTTCGATTGATTAAGGTTAGAACAGCAGTATTGATTGCTTG
Source organism: Lactococcus sp. dk101 (assembly GCF_009601055.1). Classification (GTDB taxonomy): domain Bacteria; phylum Bacillota; class Bacilli; order Lactobacillales; family Streptococcaceae; genus Lactococcus. The sequence continues at coordinate 49,427 of NZ_WITI01000005.1, read as the reverse complement.
AGTGATTAAGCGGTTGTAGTCAACAATACGATGGAAATAATTCGACTTGGCTAAAAATTCATTTAAAAGTGAGAGGAGTAGTGGATTAGAAAGCTGATCGATGGTGTCTGTGAAAATCCATAATTCCTTAGCGCCCCAGTATTCAGTGCCGATTAGGAGGTCGGCTATCTTTTCTTGTTCTTCCTTTTCTAAAGCAGTGTAGCACGCTTTTGCACAGAGCGCATAATAGCAACCTTCAGGATAAATAATGTTATCGTCATAGATTTGTTTTAGCGTACTTTTATCCTCTAAATAAAAGGCGCGGTCGATTTCTTCAAAAATTTCAATAAAATAATCATTCGTTCCATTGTTGAGCAAGTAACTGTACTCATGAAGCGTGACATTCATCGCTTGAAGGGCTTCATCAAGTTTATCAAAGGGAAGGTTTCCTTGCCCATTTTCAAATTTTTCTAGCGTTGATTTACTAATATGATATGCTTTGAAATCATTTAGTGTTAGCTGCCGTTCTTCTCTTAAGAAGCGAAAAATCCGACCATATCTATAATAAACGATAACAACACCTCCAATTTTTATTATGTATTCTATAAAATATATTATAGTTTATTTCTCCTTTTAATTCAAAAAATAGCAATCAAAATCGGTGCTTTTTTTAAATCAAAGAAATTTTGATGTAAGATAAACATATAGAAAAAAACGAGGAGGAACAACATACTAATGAAATGTTGCAAGTAGCGGTGGTTATAAAAATCTGAATGCTTATAATCACATGAGTCAGGAGAGCTGATTAGAAAATTCGGAGAAGAAATATGTATAAATTAACTAAATTATGTTTTGGAACAATTGTATTATTTGGTTTTGTTAGTGTAACCACACTTTCATCATACGCTGATTCAAATAAAAATAAACTTGATTTAACAGTTCCTAATAATGCGAGTAGCATAAGCCAAAATGATTCAAATCACGTAAAATATACGGTAAACAATGCTGTGAAGTTAAAAAATAGCAAGGGGCAGTCCTTTACTGCACCTATTACAGTTGATAGTCAAGAAAACAACGATACAGCTGGAAATGTTCAAGGAACATCAACAATTACTGCTGATTTGAGTCAAGCAGTACCAGATGATTCTCAAAGCTTGCCAAGCTTGAGTGTTGGTTACCTATTTTAGAATTTGCTATTTGGTAATAAGGTTTTTGCTGATACAAATTATCAAACGAGTACATATGGTAAAAGCGATTCGACGTTAGGTGTTAATTTCAGTCTAACTTCTCATTGGCAAGTAGAAGGCAATCAGGAAAAAATCACTAGTATTTCAGGAGGATATACTAGACAAGATTTATCTATTTCAGTAGTAGGTTCAAGTGCTGGAGCGAAACAGGGCTTTCCAATGACTAGTGCTTGTAACGCGTTAGCTTTTAATAGTGGTACAGGAAGTTCATGGAATAAATCTACTAACTTCCCTAATACAACGACAAATGGAAGTGTAGGGTACACATATTATTATGCAAATTTGAAGAGAAATAGCTCTACATGGTCAATGCATATTGACAATACATTATGGAGCGGAGGGCTTGGTGGTGCTGCGCTTCAATCGGCTATAAAATCGATGGGAGGAACTTAACATGAAAAAGCAAATTCATTATTTCTCTTTTCCAATCGCCTTATTTATTTTGGCGCTCATCAGTTTTTTTCTTCCTTTTTCGTCAAGCGTGATTACAGAAACAGGTAAGGCTACAAAGACACTCTATTTTTCTGGTTTTCAATTTGTTGAAATTCGTTTTCTCTATCTTCTTCCATTTTTATTCTTGTTCAGTTTAACTCTTATTTTAAGTTTAAGAAATAAAGGTTCAATTCTCTTACTCCTATGCACATATTTTGCCTACCTTTATTTCTTAGCAAACCTCTTTTTTTAGTGGTGCTTTGACTATGAATACTGAAGAATTCACTTGGTACATGAGGAATGTTGCACCTAGCTTTACTTGGGGATTTTATCTAAATTTGTCACTAATGACAATTCTTTTTACTCTTCTAGTCATTCATGCATGTAAAAAATATAATTTTTTAAAGAGAAATCCATAGGCTTGTGAACACTCAATTAAAATAAGAAAGGGCCAACACATGAAGAAAATAGGGCTATTTCTGACACTTGTTTTATATTTATTAACGCTGTTTTTGCCATTTAGTCGTACGATTAGCATGAAAACTTATCGTCAAGTTTCGCTTTCGGGATGGACGATTGTTTCATATCATTGGGTTACTTTTATGATTTTAGTTCTTTTGCTTGTTCTTTGGATACGCTTTGAGAGCAAAAAAATCAAGCTTCTGTTAGCGAGTCTGATTAGCATTGTTTTGTTATATTTTTATAGTTTACCGTTTCAGTCCTTGCAATTTAACGATTTTTCAGTGCTGAGGAATCAGTTGCCCGTGGTTTTAAGGCTTGAACTCCAAATCGGATATTATCTGTCAGCGCTGATGGTAATGATGCTGATGACCGTGTTATTTATATTTCCTTCATTCTTTATAAAAAAATAGAGAAAAAGCGAACAAACTTGTAATGGCTTACTTTGCCAATTTAACAGGCTATTTCTTTGTAATTTTGTTTATTATCCGTTAAAATTAAATAAGAAAAACATAAGAAAGCGGATCAATGATATGGATAATATGGAGAACATAAAAGCCTCACTTTTGGGCTTAGAATACGGAAAAGTTGCAACCTTAGCAATGGTTGAACGCGGGGCTTATGCTGAACCTGAAGACGTCGCAGAGCCAGAAGCAGATGAAACATCTTGTGCCTCAAAGTTCAAATCAAGTAAGTTCACAGATCTTGCGACTGAAATCAAGGCTGAAGATGAAGACTTGCTGATTGTCCGCCGTAAAGACGAAGATGAAGCCATGACACAATCTGACATTGACTGGTATGTCAATCAAATGACAGCCAAAAAACACTTGGTTTTGGTTGAATGTCTTTTCTTGGGAACAACAGAAATTAAAGTTTTCGTCAATACTTTATTGGCAAAAGACTTGCTGAAAGACACGAAACTTGTTTTACTTGACTTGCCAACCATCGAATTCATGACCTTGCGCGACGCATTTTCTGGCATAATCGAATTTCATTAAAATAAAATCGCCTCATGCGAGAATTTATCTTTTCTCAGCTGATTAAAAAAATCTTGCACTTGTGGCAAGATTTTATTTTTTGAGATAAGCTGTTTGGAACTCACGCGAATGCGCCATAATGTCTTTGTAAGTACTGACAATGGTCTGCGTATAATTGGGATTTTCAACGTAAGTAGCGATTTTGTCCAAAACGATTTGTTCACGAGAGGGATCAAGCACCGCTTTTCCACTTGCTTTTTTGTACTCGGCAACCTGCAAAACGAGTGCCATTCGCTGTTCAATCAAGGCAGTCAAAGCTTTGTCTGTACTGTCGATTTGCTTTCTAATTTCTTCTAAATTCATGTGTTTATTATATCAGAATTTTATTTAAAAGTGTATAATATTAAAAAAGAAAGTGTGACTAAAATGAAGATTAGAAAAGCACAAGAAAAGGATATTCCAGAGCTTTTGTCATTGCTGACAACGATTGCCGACTATCATTTTGAAGCACGGCCGGACATTTTCACAGCGAACAGCTCAAAATATACAGCAGAACAAGTCAAAACAATGCTAGTCAGTACTGACAAACCCATATTTGTCGCCGTTGATGCCCTTGATAATGTACAAGGCTATGCCATGTGCCAAATCCGTGAACGAAAGGATCATTCTGTTTTTGTGCCGTTTCGCGTGCTATATCTGGATGATTTGTGCGTCAATGAAAAGGATAGAAAATCAGGCATTGGCAGCCAGCTGATGACAGCCATCAAAACCTTCGCCAGAGAAGAAAACTGCTCCCGTATTGAGCTCAATGTTTGGGAGTTCCCAGGCTCTGCCTTACATTTTTACGAAGAGAATGGCTTCAAAACGCAACGCCGTGGCTTAGAACTTTGGTTATGATATTCAAAAGAGAATTGCTTCTCTTTTTATTTTTGGTCAATCCAGCCATAAATTTCGTCCTAAAAAATGGTATAATAATGTAAATATCATTGGGAGTTTTTTATTTTGTGAAAAAACTTAGTTTTATATGAGATTGTGAGAGAAAAATGAATAAACAAGAAAAAATAGACGCTTATGAATTGTTAAATTTGCAACTCAAAGGACTTTTGAGTGAACAAAATTACACGATTTCCAATCTTTCCAATGCTGCTGCCTTGCTTTGGGCAACATTGCCCCAACAGGTTTATACAGGTTTTTACTTGTTTAATGGCGAAATGTTGATTTTAGGCCCCTTTCAAGGGTCTGTTTCCTGCGTTGAAATTGCAATGGGGAAAGGCGTTTGCGGACAATCAGCCGAAGAAGGTCAGACAATTATTGTTGAAAATGTCAAAAATCATAAAAATTATATCTCATGCGATAGCAAGGCCATGTCAGAAATTGTTTTGCCTATGTTTAAAGATGGCGAACTCGTTGGTGTCCTTGATTTAGACAGCACCGAAATTGGATTTTATGATGAAATTGATCAAAAATATTTAACTGAATTTGTACAAATATTATGTGATTTAACAGACTTTGAGTTTTTCAAGGTCGGAAAATAAAAAATTATTAATACTGTTTAACTTCTAAAAAGCATAGAAGTTAAAGTTTGCGTCTTACGCAAACCACCTCTTGCGCTAGCGCAAGGCAGTATATTTGCAGTTAATCTACTAAACGACTAAAAAGTCGTTTAGAGGTTAACTAGTATAATAAAAATTGGAGAAAAAGATGTCAAAATCTATTCATGAATTTATTGAAAACCGTTTTAAAAATGCAACTGGTCAAGCAGTCAACCCCGGAAATATGAAAGATGCAAAAAAATTTGCACAAGAGTTAGGAAGTTTCCTTGCGGCACTTCATAAACTTGATACGACGGATGCGCCATTGCCCAACGTTGACAATGGATTTATCGGAAGCGATTTGTTGCTTTTCGAAGCTGAATTTGATGATTTACTCTTAAAAAACGAAAAGCTCGTTCCTGCAGAATTTTTACATGAAAAGTTTGACAAGGCAGCTAAAAAGCCTTGGACAGCTGACAAAGTCTGGGTTCATGGCTCATTTTTGCCAAAAAACATTTTAGTCACTACTGATGGAAAATTAGCCAATATTGTCAGCACTGACAAAGCAGTTATTGCTGACCCTGCGTGGGATTTGGCAGTCGCATGGCTGATTTTTGATGAAAAAGCACGAAAAATTTTCTTCTCAGCAGCAGATGCAGATGAGGCGAGCATTGACAGAGCCCGTCTTTTGGCGCTTCGCAATGGTTTGAACTTGTACCATTCTGATGATATCGACGAATTGATTCAATCGCGTGATAGTTTAACAGAAATCTTAGAAGATTATCATTATATCGGTGGCGTTGACGGTTACGATGTCGGCGGCATTTCTGAGCAAGAATTCATCTAAAATGAAACAGTATTAAGTATCATAATAAACACATAAAAACAGAAAGGCATTCATGTCATACCAAGCATTATATAGAAAATACCGCAGCCAGAGGTTTGACGAGATGGTCGGGCAAGAGGTTGTAGCGACGACGCTTAAAAATGCGATTGTTAACCATCAGATTTCACATGCCTATCTTTTCAGTGGCCCTCGTGGAACGGGAAAAACGTCAGCTGCGAAAATTTTTGCGAAAGCAATCAACTGCCCCAATCAAGTTGACGGCGAACCTTGTAACAACTGTTTTATTTGTGATTCAATCACAAAGGGAACGCTTGAGGATGTCATCGAACTCGATGCGGCAAGTAATAACGGTGTTGATGAAATTCGTGAAATCAGGGATAAATCAACTTATGCTGCGACGCATGCCACTTATAAAGTCTATATCATTGACGAGGTTCACATGCTCTCGACAGGTGCTTTTAATGCACTTCTGAAAACACTTGAGGAACCAACTGAAAATGTCGTCTTTGTTTTGGCAACGACTGAATTACAAAAAATTCCAGCCACAATCATTTCTCGTGTGCAACGTTTTGCCTTCAAATCAATCACAACAGCTGATATTAAAGGTCATTTGGCAACCGTTTTGGCAGATGAAAACATTGAATTCGAAGCATCAGCTTTAGATGTTATTGCCAAATCAGCCGAAGGTGGTATGCGTGATGCCTTGTCTTTGCTTGACCAAGCTTTGTCCTTTTCTAAAGGGGATTTGCAGGAAAAAGATGCGCTGTTAGTGACTGGATCGATTGCCAATGAAGCCTTGGTTTCTTATGTCAATGCCCTGAGTGAAAACGATGAAGCGTCAGCGCTGACCGCTTTGGATAATATTTTCCTCGAGGGGAAAAATATGCTGCGCTTCACAGAAGATTTGCTGGCTTATTTCCGAGACATGTTATTGAAAGCTGTCGAAGGAGACCGCACACAAATTTTTGCTTGGATTGATATTGCGATTGATTCTTTGAAAAACATCAAAGAAACAACGCAAACTAAGATTGCAGCAGACGTGATGACCATGCGTTTGGCAGAAGTTGGTAAATTTTCAGCGTCTGTCAGCGTTGACGATACAGCTGTTCAAGCTTTATCTCAGGAACTGGCTCAATTAACGCAGAAATACCAAGCTTTGAGTACAGAAATGACGGCTTTGAAAGGGCAACTCGCTAACGGAGCAAGTCTGTCAGGACTGACAGAAAGTCCGAAAGCAGAACAAGCGCCAAAAGCGACTGAAAAGGCACGTCCAATCAATCGCGAATTGATTTATAAGGCTTTAGGAGAAGCGACGCGAGAAGCGCTCAATGCAGCTACAGAAGCGTGGCCAGAATTGGTTGCCAGCATTAGTATGCCTGCCGAAAAAGCCTTGCTCAACAACACGAAACCTGCCGCAGCAGGTGCAAATTATTTGGTGGTCACTTTCCCTCATGTCAATCTAGCAAAACGGGTCACGGAAAACGCTGATTTACAGCTAACATGTGGCAATTTGCTCAGTTCGATAGCAGGGTTTTCACCAGAAATTATTGCTTTAGCTGAAACAGATTGGAAAGAAATTCGTAGCGAATACGCTGCAGAATATAAGGCCAAGAAAAATCAAGTTGAAGCAGAACCTGAAAAAGTTGAAAATGAAAGCTTAGCGCGTGCGAAAGAACTGTTTGGCGACAAAGTGAAAGAAATACAAGATTAAAAGCATCGATGCGATGCTTTTTTTATTTTGAGAAAAGCTGTCAGGACTGACAGAAAAGGGGTATAATGAACTTAAGCAAAAGCAATTAGAAAGGGGAAAAATGAGAGCAAAATTAGGAAATGATAAGGTCAACGTTTGGCAGATTTCGATGGATAAACCAGAAAATGAGGACTGGCTTCTTGAAGCATTTCAAATGCATCAACTGGCTTGGAGTGGCAAACTCGTCATGGATGCCCAAGACAAAGCAAAATTAAAAGTGCAAGGTATGAAGGGAAAAGTTGCTAATCCGACGGAAGCAGCATTGAGCTGGTTGCTCCTTTATGCTGACATAGGTTCCTTTTCAAATGCATTTCCAGAAAATATTTATTTGGTAGTCAATCAGCCGAGGGTTCCAGTATTTGGGAAAATTGGCGATTATCTTGTTCAATCTCCTCTAGGAATGTTGGAAATTTACTCAGAAAAGAAAGCCAAAAGAGAACTAACTTTTCAATAAAAAAACTGCTCAATGAGCAGCTTTTTTTATTTATAATTTCGATCCAAATTCACTTCATCAAGTGGAATAAGTTTCGTTTTCTTGGTAAATTTGTAGCCGAGATACAAGATTAAGAAAAGTGGCAATGCCAAATAAGTTGTAATAACAGATTGTAAGTTGCTTGTTGTTGTGATTTGGCCGATAACAATGACAACACACAAAACAAGTGCCAAGACTGGCCCTACAGGGAACCATTTTGCATGATAACCAAGTTCAGAAAGTTTGTGTCCTTGCTTGATGAAAGCACGACGGAAACGATAGTGACAAATGGCAATCCCAATCCAAGCGAGGAAACCAGACAAACCAGATGCTGCAACGAGGTAAATGTACATTTGAGGACCAAAAATACTTGTCAAGAAGGTTAATAAACCGATGGCTACTGTAAGAAGTACAGCATAAAGTGGGATACCATTGCGTTTGTTTGTTTTGGCAAAAATCTTAGGAGCGTGTCCTTCTTGTGCCATTCCGAAAAGCATACGAGAACCAGCATAAAGCCATGAATTACCAGCTGAAATAACAGAAGTCAAGATAACAGCGTTCATAACAGCAGCAGCTGCTGCAAGTCCAGCACGTTCAAATACAAGCGTAAATGGAGAAACAGTGATATCGCCGGTGTTTGCAGAACGAAGCAAGTTAGGATCTTTATAGTAAATCAATGCGCCAATGATAAAGATAGATACAAAGTAAAAGAGCAAGATACGCCAGAAAGTCGTTTTAATCGCTGCAGGAACTGCTTTTTCAGGATTTTCAGATTCACCAGCTGCAATACCGACAATTTCTGTTCCTTGGAAAGAGAAACCAGCAACCATAAAGACGGCAACCATTCCACCAAATCCACCAACGAAGCCAGATTGTCCACCAGCAGTCAGATTATGCACGACATCCGTGTGAATTGAGAAAGCACCAAAGATGGACAGAAGTCCAATCGCGATAAAGGCGATGACGGCAATGACTTTGATGGTTGCCATCCAAAATTCAGTCTCGCCATAAGCACGAGCAGAAGTTAAGTTGACAAGCAAAATCAAAACTAAAGTAATGGCTGACCAAATCCATGTTGGAACATTAGGAAGCCAAAATTGCATGACAACGCCAACGGTTGCCATTTCAACAGCAAAGGTAATGGCTGAATTAAACCAGTAGTTCCAGCCCATTGCAAATCCAAATGCTTTATCAACATAACGGTCAGCAAATGAAGCAAAAGAGCCAGAAATTGGCAAATAAGATGCCATTTCACCAAGTGAAGTCATCAGGAAGAAGACCATCAGTCCGATTGCCGCATAGGCAACAAGAGCGCCAAGAGGCCCTGCTTGTGAAATGGTAGCACCAGAAGCGACAAACAAGCCAGTTCCGATTGTTCCACCGAGGGCAATCATTTCTAAATGCCTTTTTTTCAAGCCACGATTGACTTGTGTGTGTTCTTGTTGAGAATTTTCCATTATTCTCTCCCTTAAATAAAAAATTTCTACATCAATAAAAAATAAAAAAGCAATCTACTAAACAGAAGATTGCTAAACGTATAAAAAATAGAATTTTTATAATACGAATAGCCCCCCGCGATATATTCGCGACAGTCCAGCCCGTATTTCGAGCTGTCCCAAAGTCAATGTTTAAAGCCAACATTAACCTTTCGGCAACCGCTCCGGCTTACGTGTCAATGCTTGCTTTTAGCTCAACGTAAGTTCATATTGGTCGCAACCTCTATCGATGTGTATAAGGTACATCTTAAAACAATTTAGATAACTTGTCAAGCATGAATAATCATGCAATCTATTTTTAAAGAAATTGTCAGAGTTGACAGAATTATTTGTGCTATAATAGGTATGTTTCACGATACCTTATCTAAAAAGTGGTGCATCGTGGAATGTGTTAAAACGAAATTTATTTTATAAAAAATAGAAAATGGAGAAAACATGGACTATATTCGTGCGATTATTCTCGGAATTATTGAAGGGATCACGGAGTGGTTGCCCATTTCATCTACAGGGCATTTGATCATTGCTGACGAATTCATCAAACTCAATCAATCTGCCGCATTCAAAGAAATGTTTGACGTCGTAATCCAACTTGGTGCGATTTTATCCGTTTTGGTCTTGTACTTCCACAAGCTCAATCCCTTTGAAAAAACAAAATCAGAACGTGAAGTAAAATATACGTGGCGTCTTTGGGCAAAAATTATCATTGCTTGTATTCCAGCAGCGATTATAGGTCTGGCTTTGGACAACTGGCTCAATGCACACTTTTATAACTTTGTCTTTGTCGCTTTGATGCTGATTTTATATGGTTTTATCTTTATTTATGTCGAAAAAAAATGGGTACCAAAACACGAATTTACGGTGACAGACATTGATCGCCTGCCCTACCGAACGGCTTTCTTGATTGGTGTTTTCCAAATCTTGTCATTGCTGCCAGGAACATCTCGTTCAGGTGCTACAATCATTGGAGGCTTGCTTTTAGGCGTTAGCCGTAGTGTTGCAGCAGAATTTACATTTTTCTTGGGAATTCCAATCATGTTTGGCGCGTCCCTTTTGAAGATGGTGAAATTCTTTGCTCACAATAGCATCAGTTTAAATCAAATTGGAATTTTACTTGTTGCTTGTTTGGTTGCTTTTGGCGTATCAATGCTTGCAATCAGATGGCTGATGGGCTATGTTAAAAAACACGATTTCACTTTCTTTGGTAAATATCGAATTGTTCTCGGTGTCGTTTTATTGATTTATGCAGGCTTTCGTGCCATTTTCTCTTGATAATATAGAAATCACAAGTGCAGCTTGTGATTTTTTTTGTTGTTTTTTCGTTAGAAAGAAAATCAAAAGATCTATTTGAATTGTTTAAACATTTAAGTTCTATTTATTACGCGGTTAAGCTTGTTTTATCGTGTAAGTTTTAGAATAAGTTTATTCAAATCGAAAGGCGAACTTATTATGAAACAACAGCACAGACATCAGGACAATTTGTCTTGGTATAAGCGGCTGGATTATTGGTTAGTTAGCATCTTGTTCCTCGCTGGCTTTCTGAACATCTGGAATCTTTGGAATGCAGGCACAGCGGATGCCTTTTATACAGCAGCCATTAAATCAGGGACACTTAGCTGGAAAGCATTTTTCTTTGGCTCAATAGACCCCGCAAACTATATTACGGTGGATAAACCACCGGTTGCCCTCTGGATACCAGAGCTACTCGGGCGTATCTTTGGTGTTAATGCACTGACCGTTACCTTACCCTCTGCTTTATTTGGTGTGGCAACCTGTTATTTGATTTATCTTATGATCAAACCTCGTTGGGGAGCATGGGCAGCACGCATTTCTGCCCTTGTGATGACGATTGTTCCAATGGCAGTCGCTGACAATCGGGTTGATAATATGGATGCAACGCTGGTTTTCTTGTGTGTCTTTGCCTATTATTTCATGCTTAAGGCAGGCAAAAAACAAGAAATTCGTTATGTCTTTATTGCGATGGCAACCATTGGTGTTGCTTACAATGTAAAAATGATGGAAGCTTGGATGGTTGTACCTGGCATGTTCCTTTATTACTTCATTGCTATTAAACTCCCTTGGAAGAAATTGCTGGTTAATTTCTTTGCTGCACTTGCCATTTTGGGTGTGACCAGCTTGACTTATTCGGTGGTGGTGGATGCCATTCCGCAAAGTCAACGTCCTTGGGTGGGGTCAACTTCGGATGATAGCGAAATTTCCTTATCATTTGGTTACAATGGTGTCGAGCGTTTACTTGGAATGTCAAGTGGCTCAGGAAGTAGTTCAAGTGCGCCGAGTGGTTCTAGTTCAACTAAACCAAGCGGTATGCCAAGTGGCAGTTTAACGTCAAACACAACATCAATGAGTAAATCTTCAACGGCACCGACAAGTTCTGGCAGTATGACCGGTCTGAGTGGCAGTCTTTTGACTCAAGCCAGCAAAAAATTGACTAGCTCAGAACTGACAAGTCTTGAAAGTTTGACAAGCACACAGAAAACGCAACTGACAAGTCTACTCAGTAAGGCAGGTATCACAACAAGTCAACTTGCTTCAGCACTCGAAAGTAATCAATCTAGCCAATTTAATCAAGGTGGCCCAAGCGGCTCCGGCGGAAATTCTGCAGGTGGTGGCTTATTTAATAACGGTGGTGTCGGCTTGTTCCGTCTGTTCAATGCAGAACTTGGCCCAACGTCAAGCTGGTTCCTTCCAACCGCTCTCTTTGGACTCTTTATCGGTTTCTTTGCAACACGTAAACGCAAATCAAAATGGTACGAGCTGACAGATAAACAGAAAGAAACATTGCTTTGGGCAGGTTGGTTAATTCCTGTTGGAGGATTCTTCAGTGTTGCAGGTTTCTTCCATAGTTATTATTTGGACATGATGGGTGCGCCTATCGCAGCATTAACAGGAATTGCCATTGTCGAATTAGTGCGCTCTGCAAAAGCCAGTAAGGCAAAATTAAATTGGGCAAATATCGTTGGCGCCTTGCTTGTCCTTGCAACATACGGCGTGCAAGCTAGCTTTACTTATTCAACTTATAAGATACCAACGCTTGTCGTCGGTGTTCTGGCGATTGCTATTGCACTTGCTTGGCTTATTCCAAGTAAGCATGGACTCAAGGCGCGTGCTGCAGCAAGTATTGCCGTTCTATCTATCTTTACATTCTGGTGGGCATTGACTCCTACATTGTCAAGCGAATCTGCTGAAACACCAACAGTTGGGCCAAGTCTTTATCAGTCCGGCGGCCAAGGTGCAAGCGGCGGAATGGGGTCAAATCTTGACACCAATGTCTTGAAATATACGGAAGCCCATCAAGGTTCGGCAACTTATTTGTTTGCAACAGTGAGTGCTGGAACCTCAGAGCCTTATATCATCCAATCCGGCAAAGCAGTAATGACGCTGGGAGGATTTTCAGGCTCTGACCCATCTATCACATTGGCTAAATTCAAAACTTTAGTCAAAGAAGGAAAGGTAAAATACTTCCTTGCTGGTGGAGGCATGGGAGCTGGTGGCGGAAGCTCAAGCCAAATCTCGGCCATAGAATCTTGGATTGAAGCTAACGCGAAAAAAGTAACCTCGGTTTCTAGCACCTCCGCGTTATCGACAAGCAGCAAGACCACAAGTGCGTCAAGTACAGCCCAACAGGAACAGCGCCATCAGAAATGACAGAAACAGCTCCAACAGGCACTGCCCCAACAGGAATGACAGGGACGGCTCCAACAGGTTCAGCCCCATCAGGTGCACCAACAGCATCAAGTAGTGCCAAAACGACAAGCTCAAGCACTTCAAGTACTTCCGCAAGTAGCACTCAAAGTTCAGGCGGGCCTGGAGGTCAACAATCGACGACACTTTACGATCTCACGACGATTACAAATTTTAGTTGAGCTAATCTAAATATAGTTGAGTCAGAGTTCGCTGTCTGCGCAAAAAAACCACAAGTTATCTTGTGGCTTTTTTGATTAGCTGGCTTGTTCCGTTGAAGCGGTTAAGCTTTCAATAACTTTGTTTTGTAAATCTTCGAGTGTCATTGTTTTTGAGGTAGCAGGTTCAGTTGCTTTTTTACTTGCTTTTGAAGCTTTGGCATCCGTTGAAAGTTTCAAATCAATGCTGTTTTTGTCATCATCAGTAATTTTAGCTGTGATTGTTGATTTTGTTTCTTGGGTCTTGATATTTTTCGTTGAGACAAATTCCATTTGTTCAACTTTATAATCTTTCATCTGGCTCATCAAGTCTTTCAACTGTGTCTTTGAAAGTTCAGCAGTTGCACCAGGCAATTTTTTAAGCAAGGCATCAAAAGTGACATCTTTTTCAGAAATCTTAAATGTTACTTCATTCCCTTTTTGAGTAAAGGCAGAGTTATCTACATCCTTATACTCTTTTTCAATGTCTGATTTTGAAAGTTCTTGAGATTTGAAAATATCATCGATGGTTTCAGACCAGCTTTCATCACTGTCAGCCTCATCAGAGTAGCTGTTGATACTTGCTTTATCCATCATCAAGTAAGGTTTGTCGATGCCGTCAACCATACTGTCAAAAATACTGCTGTAATCGCCAACTTTATCATTAACGAGTGGTTTTGCGACTTTGTAAATGCTCTTCAAGTCATCACTGTTCAAATAAAAGCCTTTGTCACTCATCAACATATTGAGCCCATATTTTTGTCCGCTTACTTTGATAGAGCCATCAAAATCAAGGACGCGACTTTCATAGTTTGTATTCATGGTAATGTTCATTTCACTATCTTTGAACATTTTAGCAATGCTAGCATCCGATTTATCGTCAGAGCTGACCTCAAGTTTGTCAACCTTAAGTTTTACTTCCTGTTGATTGTAATCATCCTTACTTACTTCGACAATACTGTTAATATAAGCTTTCTTTGCCGCAGCGTCATCTTTCTTTGAGCAGGCAGATAATGTCAGTGCTGACAATCCAATCATTGTTAACGGTATAATCTTTTTCATAGCAGTCTCCTTCAACTGTTTATTTGTTATATTTCAAATATATCATTAAGGTAACAATAAAGCAAATTAGTTAGCGAAAATGCAATCATAGAAAACTAAATTATATTTTTTGGATGAAATAGGCGAAAAATCAAGGCAAAAACTTGCCAAAAGAGGACAATTCTGATATAATTACTAATTGTGGTAAAAATATCACATCTTGCGTAGGCTCCAACCTACGTCATTAGTCCAAAAGGAGGAAAAATCGATGACAAAATACGAAATTCTTTACATTATTCGTCCAAACATTGATGAAGAAGCAAAAAATGCCCTTGTTGCACGTTTCGATGAAATCTTAACAAGCAATGGTGCCGTTAACGTTGAGTCTAAAGACTGGGAAAAACGCAAACTTGCTTACGAAATCAACGATTTCCGCGAAGGTTTGTACCACGTCATAACTCTTGAAGCTGAAACAACTTCAGAAGCTACAAGTGAATTCGACCGTCTTGCTAAAATCAACGACGACATTCTTCGTCACATGATTGTTAAAGTAGAAGCTTAATTAACTACTACTGGATGTCGCTTCCTAAAGGAAGCACTGGAGGATTAGATGATAAATAATGTTGTTTTAGTTGGTCGTCTTGTGCGCGACCCAGAACTTCGATATACACCATCAAACGTTGCTGTTGCAACATTTACAGTGGCTGTCAATCGTCGTTTCAAAAATGCAAATGGAGAACGTGAAGCTGATTTCATCAACTGTGTGATTTGGCGTCAATCTGCTGAAAATTTGGCAAATTGGGCTAAAAAAGGCGCATTGATTGGTGTAACGGGTTCAATCCAAGTTCGTAATTATGAAAATCAACAAGGTCAACGTGTTTACGTTACTGAAGTGATTGCTGATAATTTCCAAATGCTTGAAAGTCGTCAAGTACGCGAAGGTGGAAATACTGGTTCATATTCTGCACCACAACAAAACCGCCCAACGAATACATCAAATAATTCAACAAATTCAACACCAAATTTCTCTCGTGATGCAGACCCATTTGCTGGTGGCTCACCAATGGAAATTTCGGATGATGATCTTCCATTCTAATTTAAAAAATTAGAAAACAAAGAATAATATAAGGAGAAAAAATATGGCTTTCCAAAAACGTAATAACTTCAAACGTCGTAAAAAAGTTGACTTTATTGCAGCTAACAAAATTGAAGTTGTTGACTACAAAGACGTTGAAACTTTGAAACACTTTATTTCTGAAAGTGGTAAAATCTTGCCACGTCGCGTTACTGGTACTTCAGCTAAAAACCAACGTAAAGTGGTTACAGCTATCAAACGCGCTCGTGTAATGGCATTGCTTCCATTCGTAGCATCAAGCGAAAACTAAGAAATGAACAAAAGACATTATTTGATGTCTTTTTTTGTGCTGTCAGCACTGACAAAAATGTATTTCTTTAATTTTTTTGCATTTGTGATAAAATAGAACAATGACTTGGATTATTATAATTTTAATAGCACTTGTGCTATTGTTGCTTTACGGTATCTTTGTTGAGCCACATTTGATGCGTGTGCGGACGATTGATTATGACAGAGGTCAGGGTCTGAAAATTGCTCAATTTACGGATACCCATTTTACTTGGCATACCACTGCCAGACGTTTGAAAAAATTTGCCAAAAATATCGAAGAAAATCAGCCAGATATTATTTTGTTTACAGGGGATCTTTTTGATAAGGTGTCTTGGGCAAAGGAACGGGATTTGACGGCTTATATCGAGGTCTTGTCAGAGCTGACAGCACCTCTCGGAAAGTTTGCTATATTTGGTAATCATGATTTTGAAGATAATAATTCTCATTTTGTGAGAGAAATTTTAGAAAAATCAGGCTTCACGATTGTCAACAACCGTTCTGAAGTCTTATCCAAATCACACAATGCGAACTACGCTCAGCCGACTGGAAAAATATGCATTTCAGGCATTGATGATATGCGTGAAGGAGTCCCAGATTTTGCGATTTATCCGCAAGAAGCTGATTTTTCACTGCTGATGGTTCATGAACCAGACTCGTTGATCCAGCTAGAGCAACTGAAGGCATTTGATTTGATCATTGCGGGGCATAGTCATGGTGGACAAATTCGAATCGGCAATTTCCGTTTGCATAACAAAGGCTCAAAATATTTTGACAAAGGAAAGTATGAAATCAATGAAAAAACCAGCTTGTATGTTAACAGCGGGATTGGATTGACTTTCTTACCCATCAGAATTGGTGTTGTCCCAGAAATAGTTTATTATGAAATATAAAAAATGTGAAAGTAATTTCACATTTTTTTCATATTTCTTTATCTGTGACGATTGTTTCGCGTCCTTTATTATCAACGGCGTGAAAAAGTGTTGGCCAATCATGGTTGAATGGATAATCGAAATCAACTGTGATTGTCGTTGGGTCATTTTTTTGACTGAAGCGAATGGACAAGAGTCCGTCAGAGTTGATGAGCTGAAAATCAATCACTTCGCCAAGTGGAAATACATTTTTTAGCTGGTAATCAATGATATACCAAAATGCATCGATTACTTCGCCAGGAATAGAAGCAACGGTGCTGAAACTTGCAAAACGTTGACGTGAATTTGTGAATGCCATATTTTACCTCCGTTCTAAAAGCTTAACATAGATATGATTAGAGACGTGATTTTTTGATTGTTTCTCGAATGTCTTGAATAGTATGGTCAGTTTGGTCTTGACTTTGCATGCCATACATCATGGAAATCGCATCAAGAATGCTGATTTGAGAAACTGTTGATGCGACGGCTTCTGGACGGAAAGAGATTTCCTCAGAAACAGAAACCAAGGCAATGTCAGAGCTGACAGCAAGTGCTGAATTTGCAAAAGAAGTAATGCCGATGATGGGAACCTTGTGATTTTTTAAAATTTCCACAATACGCATGGTATCTCTGTTGCGGCCAGTATGTGAAATGACAAAGGCGCAATCGTGTTTTGTCAGCTTGGTTGCTAGCATTTGTTGATAATGAAAATCTTGGTGAAATACTGTTTTCACAGGCATTCGAATGAATTTGTGAAATGCCAAATTGGCAATCGTATTTGAACCACCAAGTCCAAAAAAGCCGACTGTATCTGCTTTTAAGAGAAGATTCAAGGCTTTTTGTAAATCTTTTTCAGAAATCAGTTGCAAGGTCGAATTGAGTGAGGAAATGTTACTCTTAAAACTCTTGTTGAGAATATCCATATTGCTATCATCGGGTGAAAGCTCGCTGAAAAAGTTGTTTTCTTGCTTTTGGTCAGTCGCATGAATGGCCAATTTTAATTCTTGGAACGAATTAAAGCCTATTTTCTTCGCATAGCGCGAAATTGTTGCTGTGGAGACAGAGATTTCTTCAGCGAATTCTTGAATTGACAAGCGCGCAGCAGAATCAATATTTTCAAGTAAAAAGTCAGATATTTTTTGGTCTGCCTTGCTCAAACCGTCATAATAACTATTGATGCGTGATACTAAAGTCCTCATACAGTGTGCTCCTTTGCTTTATATTATATCACAGAAGCCCTTTTGGACAATGTAAAAGAAGAGTTTTATTATGAGTAAATTTTTTACATCAAATTATTTGACAAATGAAAATAATTTACGTATAATATTTTTAGGAATAAACGAAAAAGGAAACAAAGAAATGAAATTCGCGATTATTGGTCTTGGAAAAATGGGATTGAACCTTGCTAAAAATGCAGCGGACAATGGCATTGATGTGGTTGCTTACGACCTCAATGAAACTGCCGTGCAAGAAGCAAATCAATACTCAGAACACATTACAGGTGTGACGACGATTGATGCAATGCTTTCAGAATTGCCAACACCAAAAATTGTATGGGTAATGGTTCCTGCTGGAAAGGCAACCAACTCAACAATTGAAATGCTCTCAGAAAAATTAACTGCTGGCGATATTTTGATTGATGGCGGAAACTCAAATTACAAAGACAATCTTGTTCAAAATGAATTCTTGAGCGAAAAAGGAATAAAATTCTTTGATGCTGGAACTTCAGGCGGCATGGACGGCGCTCGTAATGGCGGAAACTTTATGGTCGGTGGCGATGATAAAGCGGCATGGACAGTGATTGAACCTATTTTTGCAGCTTTGGCACAAGAAGATGGTTATCTTTATACAGGAAAACTTGGTTCAGGTCACTATCTCAAAATGATTCACAACGGGATTGAATACGGCATGATGCAAGCCATTGCTGAAGGATTTGAAATCCTTGAAGCTTCAGATTTTGACTATGATTATGAAGCTGTTGCTAAACTTTGGAACCACGGTTCAGTAATTCGTGGCTGGTTGATGGAACTTGCGGAAGAACAATTCGCTAAAGATCCTAAACTTGATGCAATCGCAGGACGTGTTCAAGCGTCAGGTGAAGGCAAATGGACAATCGAAGAAAGCCTTGATTTAGCTGTTCCAGCTCCTGTTATTGCCTTGTCATTGATGATGCGTAATCGTAGCCTTCAAGACGATACAATGACTGGAAAAGTCGTTGCTGCCCTCCGAAATGGTTTTGGTGGACACGACGTAACAAAAAGTAAATAATAAAAAAGCTCATCGAATGCAAGTTCGATGAAATTTTACAAGAAAAATGTAAGCGGTACAATGAATTTAAAATAAGTGGAATCACTCATTTTAGTGAAGCCAGTGGTGTAAAGGAGAAATGATGCAGTATCTTATCGGAGTTGATTTAGGAACGACTGCAACCAAAGCTGTTTTGTTTAAAGTGAACGGCGAGATTGTTGCAAATAGCAGTCAGGCGTATGATTTGCACCGTGATTTGTCAGGAATGGCAGAAGAAAGCTACCAAGATATTTTTGATGCGGTACTTGTGACAATTCGGGAAGTTTCGATCAATCTAAATGAAACAGATGAGCTGTTAGCAGTATCTTTTAGCTCACAAATGCATAGCTTAATTGCACTGACAGAAGAGTGGTGTGAGCTGACAGAAGTCATCACGTGGGCGGATACGCGTGCGGTTAAATACACAGAAGAGTTGAAAGCATCAGGGAAAGGTTTTGAGATTTATCAGCGGACAGGGACACCCATTCATCCGATGGCACCCTTGTCTAAACTGCTCTGGTTGAAAAATGAAAAAGCAGACATTTTTGCACAAGCCAAACATTATTTAGACATCAAAGGTTATATTTTTGGACGCTTGTTTGATGTCAATAAGATGGACTTATCCATTGCGACAGGAACAGGACTTTTCAATATCTTTAATTTGGACTGGGATGAAGAAGCACTTGAACTTACAGGACTCAAGAAAGCTCAGCTTCCGCAAGTTGTAGAACCATACGAAATTGAACAAGGAATGAAGCATGAATTTGCCATGAAAATGGGAATTCCAGTGGATACTAAATTTGTATGGGGTGCTGCAGATGGGCCACTTTCAAATCTGGGTGTAAATGCCATAAAACCAGGTGTTGCTGCGATTACGATTGGGACATCTGGTGCCATTCGTGTGGTTACAGATCAACCGAAAACAGACAGCAAGGCGAGAACATTTACCTACGCCTTGGATAAAGAGCACTGGGTCGTTGGGGGGCCGGTCAACTCTGGCGGAGACGTTTATCGTTGGGTACGAGATTCGCTTTTTGATGGCAAATTAAGCTTTGATGAAATTACAGAGCTGGCACAGAAGGCGGGTGCAGGAGCAAATGGATTATTGTTCCATCCTTATTTAGGTGGCGAACGTGCTCCTATTTGGGACGCTAACGCACGCGGATCGTTCTTTGGGTTGAACTATAGCCACAAGCGTGAACACATGGCTAGGAGCGTCCTAGAGGGCGTCATGTTCAATCTCTATATGGTTGCTCTAAGTTTGATTGAAGTCACAGGAGAACTCAATCAGATTCAAGCAACAGGCGGGTTCACCAGCTCAGAACTGTGGATACAAATTCTTTCAGATATTTTTGAACAGCCAATAAATGTCCCTGAAAGTAGAGAAGCAGGCTGTCTTGCAGCAGTTGTCATGGCTGAAAAAGCACTTGGAATTGTTGACAGCCTTTCTGTCATTGATGACATGGTTGGAAGTTCACATTCTTATCAGCCAGATGGACAAAACTTTGATATTTACCGAGAATTAACACCCATCTTTATTCGTTTGGCTCGAACAATGAACCAAGAATATACCAATATCTCGAATTTCCAACGCTGGTTGGAAGAAACAAAATAAAATTTATCCCATTGATTTGGGATTGATTTTAAGCATAAAATGTAAGCGTATTATTATTTAAAATATTATGGAGGATAGCTTAAATGCTTGATTTACTCGTACTTTTAATTGGAGTTTTAATACTTCTTGTCATGATTATCAAGTTCAAAATGAACACTTTTATCTCTTTGATTGTTGTTTCAGTTTTAGTTGGACTTGGTCTTGGAATGCCTTTGGGACAAATCCCTGTTTCCATTCAAAATGGGATTGGTGGCTCACTGGGCGAACTCGCGATTGTCTTTGGTTTTGGTGCCATGCTTGGTCGTTTGATTGCGGATGCCGGTGGTGCTTATCGTATCGCTAAAACATTGATTAACAGCTTTGGTAAGAAGCGAATTCAATGGGCTATTATGGTTGCCAGCTTTATCATTGGGATTGCGCTCTTCTTTGAAGTCGGCATGGTCTTGTTAATTCCTATTGTTTTTGCAGTCGCACTTGAAGCATCAGTACCATTGATTTACTTGGGTATTCCAATGGCCGCTGGACTTTCAGTAACACACGGCTTCCTGCCACCTCACCCAGCTCCAATCGCGATTGCCGGTGCCTTAGGTGCCAATCCCGGTACAGTTCTTTTATTCGGGATTATTGCTGCCATTCCAAGTGTCATTATCGCAGGCCCAGTCTTTACTAAAATTGCTCGTAAATGGGTACCTGAAGCCTTTGTTATCAAAACAAAATTGTCCGCATTTGGTGAAATCAAAAAATGGAAACTTGAAGAAACGCCATCTTTCGGACTGTCAATTCTGACAGCCTTGATGCCAGTGATTTTGATGGCTATCAGTACTGTTTATTCCATTATTTACAATAATGGGAAACCATTTGCCGCAGCAACATCAAGTGCAATTAAAGCTGGAAAAGTGGTTACAACAACGACATATCCAACAAGCTTTATTGAAAATGTTATGATGTTCCTCGGAAATCCAGTTTCAGCCATGGTGATTTCATTGCTCTTTGCCCTCTGGACAATGGGCTGGAAACAAAATAAAAAGACATCAGAAATGATGGAAACAGTTGTTGAATCAGTCAAATCAATCGCAATGTTACTCCTTGTCATCGGTGGTGGTGCAGCTCTGAAACAAATTTTGATTGACGGCGGTATCTCTGCTCAAATCTCTGAAATGTTTAAAGGATCAAGCTTGTCACCATTGATTTTAGCGTGGATTATCACAGTTATTTTACGTATTGCTTTAGGATCAGCAACCGTGGCAGCACTGACAGCCGCAGGTCTCGTTCAACCAATGATGGCAAATATGTCACCAAATATGGCAGCTCTGATGGTTCTTGCCATTGGTGCAGGTTCGATTGCTTGTAGTCACGTCAATGACGCAGGCTTCTGGATGTTCAAAGAATACTTTGACCTTGATGTTAAACAAACCCTGAAAACATGGACAGTCCTTGAAACAATCATCGCTGTTGTTGGGTTGGGTATGGTTATGTTGATTAGTGTATTTGTTAAATAATAATAATAAAAAAAGAGGCAAAACGGTCTCTTTTTTTGTTATAATTTGTATTAGCTTTTAGAGAGTACAAAAATTCTATCAGAACTGACAGAATTACCAAAAAATCAGATAAGATAATTATGATAAAATTCGAAAGAAAATGTCGTATAATGAAAATAATATGAATAAGAAAATAACGATAAATGATATTGCTAATTTAGCAGGAGTATCAAAAACAACTGTATCAAGGTTTTTGAACGATAAATATGATGGGATGTCGGAAGAAACACGTCTAAGGATTGAAAAAATAATTACAGAATCAGGCTACCGACCAAATAGACAAGCGAGAGCTTTGAAGGCTCAGCATTCATCGATTATTGGAATCGTGGTTGTTGACATCTCAAATCCGTACACATCACGTATGGTAAAAGGCATAATGGATCGACTGAAAAATACGGAATACCATACTTTGATAATGGATTCAGATATTAATCGCGAACGAGAGCTTAAAAACGTTAACAAGCTTTTAGATGAACAAGTTGACGGAATTATCCTTCAACCATTAGCTAAGCATTCATCGGATTATCAGATTATAGGAAATCAGTATCCAGTTGTTCAAATTGACCGTTACGTTGAACCGCTTTTATGGCCAGCTGTGGTTTCAGATAATTTTGTCCAATCCAGAAACCTTGCTCAGCTTTTTTTAGATAAACAATATCAAAGAGTTATCGTAGTTTCACCGCCAATAGAATATGCAACACCTCGAGTAAATCGTCTAAAAGGAATGATGAATCTTTTAGCTGACTCAGATATCGAGGTCAAGCAAGTCATTACAACAGAGATTAGAGATATCATAGCGAGAGATGACGATTTATGGGAACAGCTAAGAGATGATATTCGTGATGATATTAAAACCGTCATTTATACTTTTAATGGTGGATTACTATACGGCATCATTAAGCTTATGAAAGAAAAAAACATTCTTATTCCTGAGCAAGTTGGTGTAGTGGGATACGATGACGGTTCCTGGGCTGATCTTGTAAGTCCAGGAATTACTTCAATCGAACAGAATCCAGTAGCGATTGGGTACCAAGCAGCAGACCAGTTATTGGCGCAAATCAATGGCGAAAAGCAACTGGTGGAATTAACTTGTATTGACTCAAAACTAAATATCAGATATTCGTTATAAATTATGAAAACCTTTACAAAATTTAATATTTTGTAAAGGTTTTTTAATGTGAAAAAATTAATTTGCTTATTGACAGATAAAATGAAAGCGTTTATAATAAAAGTAAATCGGTTTACTAAATCGATAAACTAAACTTTG
Source organism: Lactococcus sp. dk101 (assembly GCF_009601055.1). Classification (GTDB taxonomy): domain Bacteria; phylum Bacillota; class Bacilli; order Lactobacillales; family Streptococcaceae; genus Lactococcus. The sequence goes on along the minus strand of NZ_WITI01000005.1, from coordinate 26,280 downwards.
TCAACGCCGGCATGTAAGAAAAAGTTTAAAATATTTTTTTTAAAATAATTTGTAAACGCTTTAAAGGAGAATGAAATTGAGTCATCAAACTATGGAAACTCGATATACACATGCACCAAGTGATATTGCTGATTTCACAACAGAAGAATTACGTCGCGAATTTGCCGTTGAGCAAATTTTTGAAGAAGGTTGGATTCATCTTACCTACACACACAATGATCGATTGATTTTTGGAGGTGTAGAACCTGTTGAAGAACCATTAGAAATTGTTTTAGATAAAGTTCTAGGAGTGGAATATTTCCTTGAACGCCGTGAGCTTGGATTTATTAACATTGGTGGAGACGGTTATGTCGAAATTGATGGTGTTGAAGATGAAGTGCTTCATCGAGATGGATATTATATTGGTAAGGAAACGCAACATGTAATTTTCAAATCAAAAAATCCGCAAAATCCAGCAAAATTTTACATTGCATCAGCACCAGCGCATTACAAGTACCCTAACAAACAAATTGCTTTAGCAAATATTGTTCCATTGACTCCAGGTGATGATGAACATATGAATAAGCGAAAAATTAATCAATACGTTCATCCTAATCAAGTCGAATCATGTCAACTACAAATGGGATTAACATCACTTGCTCCAGGATCTGCATGGAACACGATGCCGTGCCACACGCATGAGCGCCGTGCAGAAGTTTATATGTATTTTGAATTACCAGAAGAAGATGCTGTATTTCATATGATGGGAAAACCAGATGAAACGAAACACCTTCTTTTACACAACGAGCAAGGAGCCATTAGTCCAAGTTGGTCTGTCCATTGTGGTGTTGCTACGAGTAACTATTCATTTATCTGGTTAATGGCTGGAGAAAACATTACATATGATGATATGGATGTCGTGCCAATCAATGAATTGAAGTGAGAATTATTGTATTGTCCAAGACAATATGGAGATAAGTCTTGGGAAAATCTTTGAAAAGGTAATTAAAATGCAAATTAAAAAAACAATTGAAAAAATCCCTGCGGGGATGATGATTGTGCCATTATTTCTCGGGGCACTAATCCGTGTGATTTATCCTAATCCAAAGCTTCCGACAGAGTTTTTACCAGGTTTTACAGGTACATTTCTAACTGGAACTTCTGTAATTTTGTTTATATGGTTTGTCAGTGTTGGAGCCACAATTAATCTCAAGACATCGGGATATGTTGCTAAAAAAGGGTTGACTTTGCTGGTCGGTAAAGTACTTTTAGCTGGTTTACTAGGAATAGTTGTTGGACATCTCTTACCAGGAAATGGAATTACTTCAGGTGCATTTGCTGGATTGTCTGCCCTAGCTGTAATAGCGTCATTTAACGAAACAAACGGCGGACTGTACATGGGAATTATGACGACTTTGAATCGTGATGAAGATGCTGCAGGTTTCCCATTTATTTCTATCGAATCTGGGCCTTTCATGACCATGATTACAATGGGTGTTGCAGGAATGGCCTCATTTCCAATCACCGCCTTTGTTTCAACTTTAATTCCATTTGTTTTAGGAATTATTCTTGGATCCCTTGATGTGGAATTCCGTAAATTCCTTGCACCAGTTGTGCCTGCTATGATTCCATTTTTTGCACTTACACTCGGCTTTGCAATTGACTTGACTGCTATCTTTAAATCTGGTCTTGTTGGTATTTTGATGGCAGTAGCAGTTGTTGTTATTTCAGGAAGTGTGCTTTCACTCTTGGATCGTTTCATTACTGGATCAGATGGTGTAGCTGGATGGGCAGCATCATCAACGGCTGGAGCAGCAGTTGCAGTGCCAAGTGCCATTGCTCAACTTGCTCCTCAATACGCACCAATTGCAGGACAAGCGACAGCAATTGTAGCTACATCAGTATTGGTTACAGCAATCTTGACACCCATTATTACCATGCAAATGGAAAAACGTGCGCGTCGATTAGGACGTAAGGCACTTCCGGATAAGGTTGCAGCGAAAAAAGAAGAATACTTAAAAGAATTGGCAGCAACAGAAGAGCAAAAAACGGTAGAAGTACCAGTTGACCATCAAGCAGCCTAAAAATATAAAAAAATTAAAATTCAAAAATTATTTTTCAATCATTAATTAGAAAAAGGTATATATACATGACAGAAGCATATTTAGAAAAATTTTCACTCAACGGAAAAATTGCACTTGTAACTGGTGCAACATATGGCATTGGCTTTGCTCTTGCGAGCGCATACGCTAAAGCTGGTGCAACGATTGTTTATAACGATATCAGTCAGGCAGCAGTCGATCGTGGAGCAGTTGCTTATAAAGAAGCAGGGATTAATGCACACGGTTATGTGTGCGATGTAACGGACGAAGATGCTGTTAATGCAATGGTTGCACAAGTTGAAAAAGAAGTGGGAACAATTGATATTCTGGTTAATAATGCAGGAATTATCAAACGTATTCCGATGATTGAAATGTCAGCAAGTGATTTTCGTCAGGTAATTGATATTGATTTGAATGGTCCGTTTATTGTATCAAAGGCAGTAATTCCTGGAATGATTAAAGCGGGCGGTGGAAAGATTATCAATATTTGTTCGATGATGTCTGAACTTGGTCGTGAAACGGTTTCTGCATATGCTGCAGCTAAGGGCGGATTGAAAATGTTGACACGTAACATTGCTTCTGAATACGGGAAATATAATATCCAATGTAATGGGATTGGCCCTGGATATATTGCTACTCCGCAAACAGCACCATTGCGGGAAGTACAAGCCGATGGCTCACGTCATCCGTTCGATAGCTTTATTATTGCAAAAACGCCTGCCGAACGTTGGGGAGAAACTTCAGATTTGCAAGGCCCAGCAGTATTTTTGGCCTCTCCTGCTTCTGATTTTGTCAATGGCCATGTCCTTTATGTTGATGGTGGAATTTTAGCTTACATCGGAAAACAACCTGAGTAATTACAAATAATTTGAAGTATGGATAACAGTACTTTGTTTTGAAGTACTGTTGTCTGCGTATAGGGGAATAAAATGAAAAAACAAATCGTTGCCAATCTGCTTATTTTCGAAGGAGAATGGAAATCAGGTATAAAACAGAGTCAGCTAATTCGTGAGGCTGCAGCTTTAGGATTTGAGACAGTCGAAATTAGACGAGAGTATTTCTTTGATATCCAATCAGAAATCTTGGAGATTAATAGTGCAGTTTCGGAAACTCAAGTTGAATTATATTACAGCGTTCCAGATAAAGTGTTTATTGATGGAGAAATAAATCCTGAATTAGTTCATTATTTGGATGAAGCGTTAGCGATGGGGGTTAAAAAAATCAAATGGAATATTGGGGATTTTGCTAACTTTAAGGGAAATTTATCAGATGCATTAACACCATTGATTAATTATGGAATTGAAATAAATGTTGAAAACGATCAATCTGAGGAAAATGGAACAATCCAACCAATCCAACGATTTTTGAAAGCAATTAGGGCTGACAAAATTGATTTAGGGTTTGTATTTGATATTGGAAATTGGTCATTTGTTGGTGAATCAGCCCAAGAAGCCATGATACTTTTTATTGATGATATTCGATATATCCACTTGAAAGATATTGTTATCCAAGATGGAAAAGTAGATGTAGTTGGAATTGATTGCGGTACATTAGCTTGGCGGGAAATCTTATTTAAAGTGTCAAAAGAAATCCCAATAGCATTAGAATATCCAACATTTAATCATGAAATTATTGAAGAAGACATGACGAAGGTTTGTTCGTATTTGGAGACAGAATTATGGCGGAAATAATTACAATTGGTGAACCTTTAGTCGTGTTTGCCTCAAATAATTTAAATCAAAATTTAGTTAATTCAACTGAATTTTCAAAAGTAATGGGAGGTGCAGAACTGAATGTCATGATTGGAGCTTCGCGATTAGGGCATTCGACTGAGTATATCTCTCAGGTGGGAGATGATCCTTTTGGGCAATTTGTTGTGAAAGAAATTGCTCATCAAGGTGTTGGAAATCGATATATCAGTAAAGATATGCAACATTGGACAGGTTTTTATTTGAAAGAATTTGTAAATGCTGGAGATCCAGAAACGTTTTATTTTAGAAAAGGTTCAGCAGCAGCTTACATGAATAAATCAAGTATTGATGATATTGATTTTTCTGAAGTTAAATGGGCGCATTTATCGGGTATTTTTCCAGCAATTTCACTTCAAGCGCGTGAGACTTTTTCTTATTTGGTTGAACAATTATTAACACGAGGCATACATACGACATTCGATCCAAATCTTCGCCCTAGCCTTTGGGAATCTGAAGATACTATGCGACAAACCATTAATGAATTGGCTAAAGCTGGTGAAATTGTAATGCCAGGAATTGAAGAAGGTGAAATTTTGGTAGGGACTCGTAGTCCAGAAAAAATTGCTGATTTTTATCTCAATCAAAGTGATATTACTCAAACGGTTATTGTTAAACTCGGTGCCTCAGGAGCTTTCGTAAAACTGAAAACAGGGCAGTCTTACACTGTACCAGGATTTAGAGTTGAAAAAGTTGTTGATACCGTTGGTGCTGGAGACGGATTTGCGCTTGGTGTATTGACTGGATTGATTGAAGGGATGGATTTGAAAGAAGCTGTAACACGTGGATGTGCGATTGGAGCATTGGCTGTGATGGCTCCTGGAGATAATGACGGTTATCCAACGAGAAAGCAGTTGAATGCCTTTTATGACGAAAATTAAGGAGAAAAATGATGCAAAGAGCAACCTTATTGAATAAGGTCATTGAATCAGGAATTGTTTCAGTTGTCAGAGCTGACAGCGCAGAAAAGGCAGTGAAAATTGTTGAAGCGGTGGTTGATGGTGGAATAAAATCAATCGAGCTTACTTATTCAGTTCCGCGAGCAAACGAGGTTATCTCGGATTTGGTTACTAAATATCAAGGGACTGATGTTGTTATTGGTGCTGGTACTGTGTTGGATCCGACTTCGGCTAGACTTGCAATTATTGCTGGGGCACAGTTTATTGTAAGTCCATCGTTTAGTAAAGAGGTTGCTAAAATGTGTAATCTCTATCAAATTCCTTATGTTCCAGGTGTTTTAACACCTCGAGAAGCACAGGAAGCATTGCAATACGGATCTGAGTTAATCAAGCTATTCCCTGGAGATATTACTGGTGCAAAAATGATTAAGGATTTAAAAGGCCCATTTCCCTATATCAATATTTTGCCATCAGGTGGTGTCAATGTTCAGAACATTGGCGAGTGGCTCTCAGCAGGAGCAGTGGCAGTAAGTGCAGGAGGCGGTTTAACAGCACCTGCTTTGCATGATGATTATCAAGCAGTCACGGATAATGCAAAAGCATTTGTTGCAGCATTTCAATCATCAAAATAAAATAACCTAATATAAAATAATAATAATAAAATCGAATAACCTAAGATAATAATAATAAAAAAAACCTCTGTCAAGACTGTCATTTCGACTTATCGCTATAGCGATAGAACGAGAATGGACATTCGTTGTGCAGAGGTTTTCTTAAAACTCATAATCCCGAAGGGCGCTTGCAATGCTTCCAAAGTCAAAGCCTTTGCGTGCTAAGGCTTGGGTGACACGGTTTTTCAAGTCGTATCCCTCGTAATTTCTCGAATATTTCCGATAAGCCTTTTCAAGTTCGGCATCGAGTAAATCAAGCTCGTTTTCTTCATCGGCTTCAAGTTCTAGGCTATCAATCGCAATGCTGGCGATGGCATACGAAAAACCTTTGCTCGTCAGGTTTTGAGCAATCTTTTGTTTTAGTTGATTGAGCGTGAGCCTACTCGCTTTCGTGCGGACGACTTTTTCAGCAAGCTTTGTGGCGACCTCAATCTGATTTTCCTCATCATAAAATTCGGCCAAGACGTCATCGATAGTATCTCTTGCAAGTCCCTTTTCCATCAGCTTTTGTTTGACTTGAAAAGGGCCAGATGATGCCATGGCAATTTTTCCTTGAATGAAATTTTCAGCATAAGCTTTGTCATTGATAAGGCCATTGTCCATCAGCGCTGACAGGACTTGGTCGATTTGATTTTCATCAATCTCATGCTCAATCAAGTATTTTTGGACTTCTTTTTTGGTACGTGCTTTGAAGGAAAGATAATAAATGGCTAAGGCTTTTCCTTGAGCAAACTGGTCATAGCTGACAATTTCCTGCAGCTCTTGTTTAGTCATGTTTTTGTCTTTTGTCAAGAAAAAATGCACAATCGTGTCTTCACAAATATAGACTTTATCAAGTTCTGCGCCCTCTAAACTCATCTTGTATAGACGTTTCAGCTTCTTAAGTTCCGTAATTTTTATCATATCTTTATTATACGAAAAAATTGAAGGTTTGTAACGCAAGATTTAGAGGAAAAGATGAGATTTGCCATTGCAAAATTGTTCAAAAAAGATTATAATTTATAGAATACAATATATGAAAATATAATTTTTAAAAATTTGAATAATTGTGTTAATTATTAAATTAAGGATAGAGGAAACGACGATGAATGAAGTGATTAGCATTTCAGATGAAAAAGTGATGATTGGTAGTGAAGACGGGACTGCAAAAGAATATCCTGTAAGCTCTCTAAATTATCAAGGCGTAAGAGTTGGCGACAAAGTTAAAGTTTACGAATAGGTAAAAGTTGACGAAAATGAAGCAACAGTTGTGATTGCAAAAGTTAAAACAGAAGGCCTTGTGAATGCTGTTGAGAATGTGAGCGGAGCTGTAAATTTTGTCAATGCCAAAGAGACAAAAATCAATAAACATCTTTTTGTCTGGGTTGGGGCATGGCTTCTGGGTGTCTTTGGGGTTGACCGCTTTATGCGTGGTCAAGTCGGCGTTGGCATTTGTAAACTTTTATTCGGTTGGATGACCTTAGGGATATGGGCATTTGTAGATTGGATTATTGCTTTGATAAAAGTTTACGGCGGTGCATACTCAAACACAGAAGACGTTTCTTTCATAAATGGTAAATATTCAAAATGATTTTTCGAAAGGTTTAATTTTAAAAATTAAATCTTTTTATTTTCCAATAAATAAACTCCAAAAATCAGTGATAATATGGTAAAATAGCAACATGATAACTCTTAAAATTGGACAAAAAGTCCCGCTCAATATTGAACGTATGGGAATTAATGGTGAAGGGATTGCTTCAATCTCTGGACGCCTTGTTTTCGTGCCTTATGCCCTGCCTGGTGAGACAATCTTGGCGGAAATCACAGAAAATGCACGTAATTTTTCACGTGCCAAAGTTGTAACAATTAATAAAAAATCGAAGTTTCGCGTGAAACCTGAAGACTCTGTTTATGCTGACTTGTCAAGTTCGCACATCATGCACTTGGCTTACCCACAGCAGTTAGAGTTCAAAAAAGACTTGATGCGTCAAGCACTTGAAAAGTACAAACCAACAGGTTGGAAGAACTATGAATTGCGCGATACGCTAGGAATGGAAAATCCGCGTCATTACCGTAATAAATTGCAGTACCAAATTCGTCGTTTGAATGACGGGACAGTCATTGCAGGACTTTACCGTGAAAATTCACACCATTTGGTCAATCTTGAACGCTGTGTTGTTCAAGAAGAAATGACGCAAACCATCGTCAATCAAGTTTGTCGCTTGATAGAAAAATACAAACTTCCTGTTGATGATGAACGTAAAACCCGCGGTATTCGTACTGTAATGGTTCGCAGAAGTCAAAAAACGGGTCAAGTTCAAATGATTTTCGTCAGCTCAACACGTGTCGTTTTGGACGGTCAAGTTTGGCCAGAACCTTATGCTGATCAAGAAATCACGAAACGTGAAAAAATGGGCTTTGTCAAATTTGATAAAATTTTGTCAGAGCTGACAGAAGAATTTAAAGACATCGTCACTGTTGCTGTCAATTATCACCCTAAGAAAACCAGTGAAATTTACGGCGATCGTACGCAAATCTTATTCAATGAAAAAGATACCATTACTGAAGGTGTCCTTGATTATGAATTTGAACTGTCTCCTCGTGCCTTCTACCAACTTAATCCAACACAAGCTAATGTTTTGTATGCCGAAGCAGTAAAAGCCTTACATCCAAGAAAGACAGATACTGTTGTTGATGCATACTGTGGTGTCGGAACAATTGGTTTTGCGGTAGCTGATAAGGTTAAATCTGTCCATGGGATGGACGTAACACCAGAAGCAATCGTTGATGCGCGTGCCAATGCCAAACGCCTTGGCTTCAAAAATTGTCATTATGAAACAGGACGTGCAGAGAAAATTATTCCAAATTGGTACAAGACTGGTCAACGCCCAACAGCATTGCTTGTTGACCCACCACGTACAGGATTGGATTCTGCCTTGCTTGAAACCATCACAAAATTCCAACCAGAAAAAATGGTTTATGTCTCATGTAACGTGTCAACATTGGCAAAAGACTTAATTGTTCTCTCACAATTTTATAATGTTGATTACATCCAATCCGTTGATATGTTCCCACATACAGCCCGTACAGAAGCTGTTGTCAAAATGACCAAACGGGACAAACCAATCAGATTAGAACGCAAGTTTAATAAACGAAAATAAGAAAGATTTAAGAGGTATCGAATGCCTCTTTTTGTGATAAAATAACAGCATGAACGAGATTAGAAAAGCTTCAGTTGAAGATTTACCTGACATCTTAAAAATAATGCAAGAAGCGAGAGAATTCCTCGCAGAGCAGGGGATTGACCAGTGGCAAGGTGTGTATCCTGCCGCCGAAAATATTTTGCCAGATTTGTCAAAAGAGGCTGCCTATGTTGTCAGTACTGACGGACAGATTTCAGCTTATTTTGCGATTATTATGGGCGATGACATCATGTATCATACGATTAGCCAAGGCAGTTGGAGCAACGAAAGTACTGATTTTGTGACAGTGCATCGTTTGGCGGTTTCTCAGGCTTTCCGTGGTCGAGGCATTAACAAGCTGATCTGGGACTTTGTCTTTAAAGTCGGAAAATCGCAAGGCTATACAGATTTTCGTGCAGATACCCACGCGGACAATAAAATTATGCAAGCAGCTTTGCTCAAGATGGGATTTGAAAAACGCGGACTTATCGTTTACAAAGATGAGAAAATTTTAACAACCTGCATCGCTTATCAGAAAGAATTTTAATTAAATTAAGAAAATGTGAGAAAAACATGTTATATCTAAGACAAGCTACATCATCAGATGTGACAGACATCATGCAAATTATTTCCGAAGCCAAAATTTTCCTCGGAAAATCTGGCAGCGACCAATGGCAAGGTGAATATCCAGCGATTGAAAATATAGAAGAAGATTTGGCCAATCAAGTGGCTTATGTACTAGAGATTGATGGAAAAGTCGCAGGCTATAGTGCAGTTATCACAGGTGAAGAACCAAATTATACTAAGATTACTGATGGAAAATGGTCAAATGACAGCCTTGATTATGTAACTGTCCATCGCATTGCGCTTTCTGATGAATTTAGAGGTCAGTCTCTCACGAAATTCTTATTTTCAAATATTTATAGCTTAATGAATGAAAAAGGCTATCGTGATTTTCGTGTGGACACGCATGAGATGAACCAAATCATGCAACATGTTTTTGAACGTGAAGGCTTTATCTATCGCGGTCAAGTAATTATAGATGGCTTACGTCGAGCTTACCAAAAAGAACTATGAATAAAGATGAATTATTAAATTTTTGTGAGGAAGTGGGCCCTGTTTTCTCATCAACTCCGTTTGCAAAAATGGAAAAAGGCAGTCCAACGATTGTCGTTCGTCACTTGAAAAATCAGAAATCATTTGCTTATCTTTCAGAGCGGGGAAATCAACTGATTGTTGCGGTAAAACAAAAACCCGAACTCAGTGAAGAATTGCGGGAGCATTTCAAGGATTTGAACCCTGCTTGGCACATGAACAAAACGCATTGGAATGACATTCGCGTGGGTGGAGATGTTTCAGATGATTTGCTTCGGCAGATGATTTTGCAAAGTTACGATTTGATAAAACCGAAAAAATAATAAAAATATGAAAAGTTTATAAAAAGGAGAATAAAATGACATACGAACAAGAATTTCTTAAGGATTTCTCAGAATGGGTGGATCAACAAATTCAGGTTTCTGATTTGGCGATGAAAACAGCACAATCAATGGCAAACGAAGATCCAGCGGCAGAAACTGCGGAAGTCCGTTATGAAAGCCGTTTGGAAGCTTATGATTTCATCAAAGGAAAATTTGAAAACTATAAAAATGGCAAACCATTTCATGAAATGCCAGATTTTGGGGAAATTAAATATTAAGCTGAGACAGATGTTTTGGCTACAGATTTTTTGAATCTTATTAAATAATAATAATGAAATGAGAAAATCATGGAAAAAGCAAAACCTTTTGACGATTATTTTAATGATGAACGACTGGAATCAGACAAGCTGAGTCGAATGATTTTGACCAGAAAACTGGTGCATGACATTTATCCAGAAGTTCAGGAACGAGTCAGCTATGCGATGCCGGGCTTTTACCCGCAGAAAGCAAAAAAAGCAACACAACAACTGTTCTTGCTGATGGCAAATAAAAATTGGCTTGGGATTTATGGAACACAAGCCATTGATTTGACCGCATTTGAGTCTTTTTTTGAGAATGGCGTCACTGCTGGCAAAGGCAGTTTGCAAGTTCCTTATGACTTTGATGAAGTTCAGTTTAAACAACTTTTACAGCTAGTGATTGAACAAAATTTCATTCGTCATGGCTTAGAGCTAAAATAAAAAAGTTCTGTCAGTGCTGACAGAGCTTTTATTTAAAAATAATACCTGCTAAAGTTGCAAAAACAAGTGCGGGAAGTAGGTTAGCGACTTTTATTTTAGTGTTGAACATGATGTTCAAGCCGACACATAAAATCAAAGTTGAGCCGACCAAGGATAAATTTGAAATCGCAGTGGCATTGAGCCAAGGCTCAATTAAGCGTGCCAATAAAGTGAGTGACCCTTGAAAAATAACCAAGGGAATGACTGAAAAAATTGCACCAACGCCATAAGACGCTGCAAAAATGACAATAATGACGCCATCTAAAATGGCTTTTGTTGCTAGCATTGTGTAGTCACCAGACATTCCATCTTGCAGTGAACCAACGACTGCCATTGCACCAATACAAACAGTTAGTGAAGCTGTTACGAAACCATCGACAAAACGTGAATCGTTTTTGCTGCTGATTTTACTTTTTAAAAAATTTCCGAAATTTTCGATATATAATTCCAAATTAAACCATTCGCCAATCACGGCGCCCAAGACGAGTGAAATTACCATCATCATGGTGCCTTGAGTATCTAAAGTACCACGGCTTTCAACGAACATTTGACTTAATGTTCCCGAAATACCAATAAAAACGACCGCCAATCCTTGCGCTTGCGTAATGGTATCTTGAAACCGCTGAGCGAGTCCTTTATTGAGCCATAAGCCGATGAGCCCTCCCACAATAACCGCAGTTGCATTTATTAACGTTCCTAAACCAATCATAACTCCTCCAAAAAACGTAGTACATCGATTATAACAGAAATCGAAAGGAAGGGTATTTTTTTTGAATTACAACAAATTAAGTTTGCAAAAGCCCGCCAAATCTGATAAAATAAAGCTAACTTCATGAGGAGTAAAAATCATAGTTTTCGAGAGAGAAGTCGGTGCTGCGAGACTTCAAACGACGGTTTTGAAGGTTGCATGACTTCAGTTTAATAATAATGAGTGCATACGATAACGTATGAATTTAGGTGGTACCGCGCGTGCCTTTTTATCAGTCGCTTTAGCGACTAGAGAAAACGGACAAATCTTTTCGAGCGATTAGAGAAAACGGACAAATGTTTTAGCGCGGGTGCTTGAAAATCTCAAATTATAAAGAATATAAGAGTGCATACGATAACGTATGAATTTAGGTGGTACCGCGCGTGAGCGTCCTATTTTGGGGATGTGATGTGCGTTATTTTTTTGTGAAAAGGAGCGTTAAGGTGAAAATAACCATTTTTGGGGATTCTATCACAAATGGTTTCGGAACAGAAAATCGTAACTACTTAAAAGAGATGATTGAGGGTAAAGAGCCAAATCTTACGGTCAAACTTCATGGTATTAACGGCGATGATACTTATGGCGCACAATTCCGCATTGATTCTGTTAAAGCAGAAAATGCAGATTTAAACATTGTTTTTTTGGGTGCAAATGACGCTTCACCATACATTTTGATAAGACCTGACGAATATTGCCATAATCTATTGAAAATTGCAGAAACATTGGGATTAGATCGCACAGTATTGCTTACACCGCCCTATTACAACGAAACAGAGCCTACACATTACAGCAAATTATCAGAAGTCCAGCTTTTCAGACAAGCCTTGCTTGATTTCGCTTCTGACAATCAACTACAAGTTATAGATGTTTTCCAAGCAATGTTTAGTGTTGAAAACCCGGATAGGCTTTTGTTACGGGATGGTATTCATTTTAGTGAGGCCGGCTATGAGGTATTATCAGAGGAAATAATCAAATTTATAAAGAAAGGGGGAGTCAAAAAATGAAAATTACAAATGAAGATTCTTGGGGAAATTTGATTGATTTTATTCAACCTAAAGAAATCCTAGCTCAATTTTCTTTCTCTGAAGATGAATTTGAAAAGATGAAAAGAGGCTATATTCCGCAAGATATGGATGATAAATGGTTCTTATATATGAAAAATGAGACACTCTATTTTTATCGTTCGTGGACAGGTCATAAAAATAAAGAAATTTCGTTTAAAAAACAAGGCAATTATTATATCGCTTCAAAAATGATTGTCGAAGGGGATGCTAGCTTATATCATCCAGATAATTATTCTGAAGAGGAAATTGATGCAAAAGATATTATTCATTTTTTCTTATTGTCTGAATCAGCTCGACAACCCAAGTATTCAATAACAGAAATAGAAGAAGATTTTTTAACTCATGATGATACGGCTAAGATGGAAATAATCTGGTATAACACAGAAGGTTATATCGCTCAGAGCTTATCAGAGATTGATTTTAGCGGAAATTATGTCGTTAAAAAAATCGAAGTCTATGATGGAAAAGTATTGTATCAATCATGGAATAAAGTTCAAAATCAGTTTTATAAAAATCTCCTGAATAAAAATGATGCTGAACAAATATTGAGTTTGCTTGATGAACTAGATTTGTTCAATCTAATTCAAGAGGAGGTTCATCTTGAAATGCCTGGTGTGACAGGAATTGTGATGGGCCTCAATCAAGAAGGGAATAAATCATATTATCTTTCAGCATCGCCGCAAAAGCTACAAGTTGGACTTGACAAAATTGCAAGCTTGTGTGAAGAAAACGAAGATAATCAAGAGACGTTACTCATTGCAGAAATAGAAGTTGCAGGGAAGCGATTTTTCTACGACACGTGTCATCTTGAAGAAATCGGTGTTGATGATGTTGTTGTAGTACCGTTCGGATATGATAATACCCTGAAACTTGGAAAAGTGATCCAGTTATTAGATATTTCCCCATTAGATTTTGAAAATCAATACCACTTTTTGGTGGAAAAATTGAAGGAAGTTATTATGGAATTAGGCGACTATCATTTGTATCGAGAGGACTAGAAATGAGAAGTATATCTATAGCGGAATCAGGAAATGACAGTATTTCTGTTTATGAAAATGCTGCAAATTTTGTGACACTATTAAATTATGAGGATTTTGCGAAATTAAATAAGCTAAAATTAGCGAAACAACCAGGAATTTATATTTTAATCGGAAATAATAAGACAAGATATGTCGGTCAGGCCGTCGGTCAGTCTTTAAAAATGAGAATTCTGCAACACAAAGAAATATGGATGGAAAATATTACTAAGGTCATTTTCTTTGGACGAAAAAATGAGGAATTTTCAAAAGATCAGGCTGATTTATTAGAAGCAAATCTAATTTCTCTTTATAAAGAAAATTCAAGCTTTATTATTTTGAATAAAACAAATGGAAATTCGAGTCCAATTGGCTTGAATGCCCAACTTTCTGCAGAAGAATTTCTTGATTCAGTTTTTGATATTTTATATAATGTCGCAAATATTGATTTGTTTGATGACAGCCAAGAAGTTATTGATGAAATTTCTGATAAAGATTTATTTGTTAATTTTGATGGAAAACAGCTTGTAGATAGTTCTGCTCGAAATTTACAAGTTAAATTTATCGAAAGCTTATTATCTAATGAAAAATATAATACGAAATTAAGAAATTTAGCTGTAATTGATAAAGCCACAGCTAAAAATAATCTAGGGACTAAAGAAAATGTATTTCCTAGTGGACAACTTGCAACAAAACAACTTGAGCCCAATTTATATTTATATGTCAACTTAAGTAAAAAGGGAACAAGTACAGCGATAAAGAAAATTGCTAATTGGCTTGATTTAGCAATTCAGATAAATTTTTAAGGAGAAGAAACAACATGACAGAAGAACTATCAACAAAATTCAACCCGACTGAGGTTGAAGCAGGACGCTATGAAAAATGGGTTAACAGTGGCGTATTTAAGCCAAGTGGCGACAAAAAAGCACATCCTTACTCTATCGTTATTCCACCACCAAATGTTACAGGGAAACTTCACTTGGGACACGCGTGGGATACGACGTTGCAAGATATTATCATTCGTCAAAAACGGATGCAAGGTTTTGATACTTTGTGGTTGCCAGGAATGGACCATGCGGGGATTGCGACACAAGCGAAAGTTGCTGCGCGTTTGGCTGAAGATGGTGTTTTGCCACAAGATCTTGGTCGTGAAAAATTCATCGACAAAGTCTGGGAATGGAAAGACGAATATGCCGCAACCATCAAGCAACAATGGGGCAAAATGGGGATTTCAGTGGATTATTCTCGTGAACGTTTCACGCTTGATGAAGGCTTGAACAAGGCCGTTAAGAAGGTTTTCGTTGAACTTTACAAAAAAGGTTGGATTTATCAAGGCGAAAAAATCATCAACTGGGATCCTAAAGCAATGACTGCATTGTCAGACATCGAAGTTATTCACAAGGATGTCGAAGGGGCATTTTACCATGTGAATTACGCTTCAGCGGATGGTTCTATCGTGCTTGAAGTCGCAACAACGCGTCCCGAAACATTCTTTGGGGATACGGCGGTTGCGGTCAATCCTGCCGACGAACGTTATGCAAAATACATCGGAAAAACCGTTGTTTTGCCAATCATTAACAAAGAAATTCCTATCGTTGGTGACGAACATGCTGACATGGAAAAGGGAACAGGTGTCGTTAAAATCACGCCTGCGCATGACCCAAATGACTTCCTTGTCGGACAACGTCACGACTTGCCAATGCCAAATGTCATGAACGCTGACGGCACCATGAATGAACTTTGTGGGGCTGACTACAACGGACTTGACCGTTTTGAAGCACGTAAAAAAGTGGTTGCTGAATTTGAAAAAATGGGCATTTTGGTTAAAGTTGAACCTATTCATCACGAAGTTGGGCATTCTGAACGGACGGGTGTGATTGTTGAACCACGTCTGTCTAAACAATGGTTTGTGAAGATGGATCAACTGGCAAAACAAGCCATGGACAATCAAGACACAGATGACAAAGTAAATTTCTATCCTCCTCGTTTTGAAGACACATTCATGCAATGGATGGGAAATGTACATGACTGGGTTATTTCACGTCAATTGTGGTGGGGACATCAAATCCCTGCTTGGTATCGTGGCGAAGAAGTTTATGTCGGCGAAGAAGCTCCCGAGGGTGAAGGCTGGACACAAGAAGAAGATGTGCTTGACACATGGTTCTCATCTGCTTTGTGGCCTTTCTCTACAATGGGCTGGCCTGATACGGAAAGCGAAGATTTCCTCCGTTATTTCCCAACTTCAACGCTTGTTACTGGTTATGATATCATTTTCTTCTGGGTTTCTCGTATGATTTTCCAATCCCTTGAGTTCACGAAGAAAGCACCTTTCCGTAATGTTTTAATCCATGGTTTAATCCGTGACGAAGAAGGACGCAAGATGTCTAAATCGCTCGGCAATGGGATTGACCCAATGGATGTCGTTGAAAAATACGGTGCAGATGCGTTGCGTTGGTTCTTGTCAAATGGTTCTGCGCCTGGACAAGACGTGCGTTTCAGCTATGACAAAATGGACGCTGCTTGGAACTTCATCAACAAAATCTGGAATGTGTCACGTTATATTCTGATGAATGCTGGCGAAATGTCAGCTGACCAAGTTTCGTCAGCTCTGACAAAAGTCGCTGACAAGACTGCCGGTAATGTGACTGACCGTTGGATTTTGACTCGCTTGAATGATACGATTGAGCGCGTGACAGAACAAATGGACAAGTTTGAGTTCGGTGTGGCTGGACACATTCTTTACAATTTCATTTGGAATGAGTTTGCCAACTGGTACCTCGAATTGACAAAAGAAGTCATGTTTGGCGAAGATGAAGCTGAAAAAGACGTCACACGTGCGGTACTCTTGCACGTTTTGGACAACGTTTTGCGCTTGCTTCACCCAATTATGCCGTTCTTTACCGAAGAAGTATTTGAAAAAATGCCAAATACAACGGGTTCTATCGTTGTTGCAGCATATCCAGTGGTTCGCCCTGAATTTAACGACGAAAAAGCGACAGATGGCGTTGCACTTTTGATTGAACTCATCACTGCTGTTCGTAATATTCGTGCCGAAGTGAACACACCACTCAGCAAAAAAGTGCCAATGTTTATCAAATCGGATTATGCGGAATTTTTGGAAGGCGTTGCGCCTTACATCACACGTTTTGCCAATCCGTCAGAACTGACAATCGCGAAGGAACTCACTGTGCCTGAGCAGAGCATGTCAGCAGTCGTGACTGGTGCAGAAATCTACTTGCCACTTGCAGGATTGATTAACATTGATGAAGAAATTGCCCGTCTTGAAAAAGAACTTGAAAAATGTCAAAAAGAAGTCGATATGGTTAACAAGAAACTTTCAAACGAACGTTTTGTTCAAAATGCAAAACCTGAAATCGTTGAAAAAGAACGTGCCAAATTGGTAGCACACCAAGAAAAATTTGACTCTACAAAAGCACGTATTGATGAATTGAAGAAATAAACATACCATTCAACTCTGTCAGTTCTGACGGAGTTTTTGGCTGATATGTTCGCTTAATATTTAATAAATAGAAAAACTTTTTCATGCTTTATGCAAAAAAGAGAAAATATATCCTCATATCAATACTTTCTCAGACATTCTCCATTGAGAAATCTAGAAGAAAGTGATAAAATAGACAAAGAAAAACTGTAAAGGACATTAACATGGCTCATATTAAATTTGACTATTCAAAATTAACTCCATTTGTAGCAGACAATGAATTGGACGAAATCCAATGGCAAATCGACGGTGCAGATAAATTGCTCCGTGAAGGAAAAGGCGCTGGTTCTGACTTCCTCGGTTGGATTGATCTTCCTGAAGATTATGACAAAGAAGAATTCGCTCGTATTCAAGCAGCTGCTAAGAAAATTGCTGCTGAATCAGAAGTACTTGTTGTACTTGGTATCGGTGGTTCATACCTCGGTGCGCGTGCAGCAAACGACTTCTTGAACTCAACATTTGCAAACTACCAAACACCTGAACAACGTAAAGCTCCACTTATCGTTTATGCTGGTAACTCAATTTCATCAAACTACCTTGCTGATTTGGTTGAATTTGTTGAAGACAAAGACTTCTCAGTTAACGTTATTTCTAAATCAGGTACAACAACTGAACCAGCGATTGCTTTCCGTGTGTTCGAAGAAATGCTTGTTAAGAAATATGGCCGTGACGGTGCTAACAGCCGTATCTACGCAACAACTGACAAAGCTAAAGGTGCTGTTAAAGTTAACGCTGACGCTAATGGTTGGGAAACTTTCGTTGTTCCAGATTCAGTTGGTGGACGTTTCTCAGTATTGACTCCAGTTGGACTTTTGCCAATCGCTGCTGCTGGACACGACATCAAAGCCTTGATGGACGGTGCAAATGCTGCTCGTAAAGAATATACTGCAACTGATATTCGTGAAAACGACGCTTATGCATATGCTGCATTGCGTAACATTCTTTACCGTAAAGGTAAATTCTCAGAAATCTTGATTAACTACGAACCAAGCCTTCAATACTTTGGCGAATGGTGGAAACAACTTTCTGGTGAATCAACTGGTAAAGACGGTAAAGGAATTTATCCAACATCAGCTAACTTCTCAACTGACTTGCACTCACTTGGACAATGGATCCAAGAAGGAACACGTACTGTTTTTGAAACAGCTATCCGTGTTGCTAAACCACGTAAGAACATTGATATTCCTGTTTTTGAAGAAAACCTTGATGGTCTTCGTTACATCGAAGGAAAAGATGTTGACTTCGTAAACAAAAAAGCTGCTGACGGCGTATTGCTTGCCCACACTGACGGTAACGTGCCTAACATGATTGTTGAACTCCCTGAACAAGATGAATTCACACTTGGTTATGCAATTTACTTCTTCGAACTTGCAATCTCAATCTCTGGTTACTTGAACGGTATCAATCCATTCAACCAACCAGGTGTTGAAAGCTATAAAGCAAACATGTTCGGACTTCTTGGAAAACCAGGATATGAAGAACTCACTGACGAACTTAACGCTCGTCTCTAAGATGTGAATAGATAAAGACTTTGTCAGTACTGACAAGGTCTTTTTTTTGTTAATTTAGCTATTTTTTACCTGCTTTCTATGATAAAATAAAATGAGAGGGAGGATGAAAATGAAAAAGAAAATGATTTTTTCGGTATTGATTTTGGGAAGTCTTTTGAGTTTGACGGCTTGTGGCTCAGAAAAAACAAGTTCAACATCAAGCAGCAAATCGACATCAAGCAGTAGTCAAGTGAGTTCCAGCTCTAGCTCATCAACGCAAGAAAAAGAAGTTGCATTGAATATCGAACAAGTCGCAAAGGGAGATTTTAGTAGTATTCAAGGCACATGGAAAAATGCGAACGGTAAAAGCATTACATTTTCAGGAGCTGAAGTCAGTGGGTCAGGAATGGACAACGAGACCTATGAACTTGGAAGTGCGTCTTTGAGTTCCAACATTGTTTATGTCAATGCGGCAACGATTGATAACAGTGACAAATTGCCCAATGTGATTGCTTTTATGATGGCGCAAGCGAACCAATCACCAGAAAATGAAACAAATTCTGTATCGACAGACTTGACCGACCGAACCAAAGATCGAATGATTTGGGGAACGAATGGCGGTGCCGACCTCTTTCGCTCAAAAGAACTTATCAACACTTTCTATTATCGTGTGACAGAATAATGACTTAATAACAAAGCCCCGTCAGTACTGACAGGGCTTTTAATTATTTGTTGAGATAGAAAAGTAGTATTTAAGTAACTCTTCGATATTCCTTAGGTGTCATTCCAACAACCGATTTGAAAATTTTACTGAAATGGCTTTGAGAGGCAAAGCAGAGCTTTTCTGAAATAGTCACAATTGGTGCGTCTGAGTAGGCCAACATGATTTGAGCGACTTCGATGCGACGTTCTCGAGTGCTTGCCATAATGGTCTTTCCTGTTTCTAGTTTGTAGCACCGAGAAAGGTGTGCTTTATTAACAAACAAATCGTCAGCCAGTTGATCGAGGTCAAAAGGAATATTCAGATGTTGCTCAATATAAAAATTAATTTTTTGAGCCCAGCTGCCATGCTGAAATGTTTTTTGAGCATTTTCAACCTGTTCAGCAAAAACTTGTTGCGCCTCGCGCATCAACTTTATCGAAGCGACATTATCCTTGCAATGAGACAGTTTAAGAAGATAGATGTCACAAAGTGAGTAGGCAACGGCAGGAGAAATGCCTCCTTGAATCATAGCGGTTCGATGTTTTGTCAGTGCTGAGGCAATCTGGTACTCTAAATAATGTGGAAAATGAGGTTGACTCTCGTCGAACTGTTTGAGCCATTTCGTGTAAGGCTTGAGAGAGATACCAAGTCTTGTACACGTCAGCGACCGAAGCTCTATTTCATATTTGATATGAGAAGAGTCTTCGTCATTATTTGACATAAGATACTGGTTTAGGATTGTATTTAATTCATCTTCTTGCATAGCTTTATTAAAGCATTTTGTGACAATATAATCAATACGTTTTGC
This sequence comes from Lactococcus sp. dk101, assembly GCF_009601055.1. Lineage (GTDB taxonomy): Bacteria > Bacillota > Bacilli > Lactobacillales > Streptococcaceae > Lactococcus. The sequence continues at coordinate 6,195 of NZ_WITI01000005.1, read as the reverse complement.
AATTTTTGGGTATAAAATATCATTTTTATGATAGTTTTATTTTCTTATATTTTTTATAATGAAAGGGTATACAAATGATGCGATTTACAAAACTCATAGGAGGATGTCATGAGATTAGAAAATAAAGTTGCTGTAATCACAGGTGGAGCTTCAGGTATTGGACGTGCTGTCGCAAAGCGTTTTATCAAAGAAGGCGCAAAAGTTGTAATTGCAGACATCAATGAAGCGCGTTTAGCTGAAACAGCAAAAGAGGTGCGTGAAGCTGGCGGAACAATTGAAACAATCCGTACGGATGTCCGTTCAGAAGAAGACAATAAACAAATGATTAAATTTGCTATTGAAAAATTTGGTCAACTCGATATTTTATTCTGTAATGCAGGAATTATTGACGGCTTTAGAACTGTCGGTAACATGACGAATGAAATATGGGATAGAACCTTTGATATCAATGTTAAGGGGCCTATGATGCAAATGCGAGAAGCCATTAACTTTTATCTTGAAAACGGTGGCGGTAACATTATCGTTACAGCTTCAGCAGCAGGAATTGGTGGTGCGCGTTCAGGTGCAGGATATACTGCATCAAAACATGCGGTTATCGGATTGGCTCAAAATGCGGCTTATACTTACGCAGATAGAAACATCCGCGTTAACGTGATTGCGCCAGGTGGTGTCGAATCCAATATCATGGAAACATCCGCAAACATTGACCAAGAAGGCAGTAAGATTTTCCAAAAAGGAATGGTTGTTATGCCACGCTTAGGAAAACCAGATGAGTTCTCAGAAGTTGCTGTATTCTTAGCAAATGATGAGTCTAGCTTTGTTAATGGTGCAGTAATCCCTGTAGATGGAGGATGGACTGCTTATTAAGTCTTTCTAAAACCAAGCCCCGTCAGCACTGACAGGGCTTTTTGTGTCATCTGAAAACGTACAAATGGCTTTGATTGTGCTATAATCAATCATATTATAAAGAATTGATTAGAATTTTGGGAAAATAACATGAAAGACTTTTTTCAACTCAATCGAAATCTGAAACTGCGGATTTTGATGACTTTTATTGGCATTATGACTTACTCCACTATCGGGAGTTCAATGACCATCTACTACAATCAATATCTCGGTGCGGGCATAACTGGGATTTTATTGATTATTTCGAGCGTTATTTCATTTTTGGTTGGCATTTGGGCGGGACACTTTACGGACCTTGAGGGGCGTAGGCCGACCATGTTAATTGGGGCTTTGGCGTCAACTTTTGGTGCGGCTTTGGCAGCTTTCTCTAATTCGCCGCTGCTCTTTAATCCGTGGCTGACATTTGTGGGCCTGGTCTTATCGGGCTTTGGCTTTGGTTTTTTCAATGCGGGCGCGAGTGCCATGATGGTTGATATTACGACTCCAGCCGATCGGAAAATTGTTTTCTCACTGAATTATTGGATGCTGAATGTTGGGATGGCTGTTGGAAGTGCCATTTCAGGTTGGTTGTTCCGAGATCATCTTTTTTTCCTCCTCATCTTAGTGGTTTGTGGAGACTTGCTCAATATGCTGATTGTGGCATTTTTGATTGAAGAAACATTTGATCCGAAAAAGCACGTTGAACATCAGGAGACCAATATTTTTAAGGCCTATCTGCAAGTTTCGAAAGATAAAATATTCATGCTTTATTTGCTTGCCACCTTGTTTGTAACCATGCTCTTTTTACAACTGGATTTTTTCATTCCTGTGCATTTGTCGGATAGCTTTAAGACCAGCAGTATCTTTGGAATGCAAATTTATGGACAGCGTATGTTGACCATTATTGCAATCTTAAATACGGTCATGGTCGTTATGTTTTTATCAACTGTCCGCAAGGCAACGAGCAACTGGTCAAACAAACATGGCTTTGCTGTTGGTGCTGGCTTGATGGGACTTGGCTTTGCCATTATCTGCTTCAGTCAAACCTTGCCATTTGGTTTACTAGGTGCTTTGATCAATGTCTGTGGTGAATTGATTTTTGTGCCTTTTGAACAATCTTTGCGTGCAGACATGATGGATCCCGAGCAAGTCGGCGTTTATACAGGCGCTTTTACGGCAATTCAACCAATGGCACAAATCATTTGTGGTTTGCTTGTCAGCTTGTCTGCATTTTACGGCGGTTTTGGCATGGGTGTCATTTTGATTGTGGTAACTCTTTTGGCCATGATACCAGGCATGATTTCGATTGGAAAATACGATAAGAAGCTGTCAGCGCTGACAAAATAAAAAAAGCAGATCAAGTTTTTGGCCTGTTTTTGTGTTACAATGAAAGATAAATTATAAATTAATATATTAGGTATTTAGGGAAATAAAATGAAGGAATTCTGGAAGTTAAAACGCAATATCCAAGTCAGGATTTTGATTGTGTTTTTGGCATCGTTTAGTTACGGTACCGTTTTTTCATCAATGACAATTTATTATAATCAGCACCTCGGAGCCGTCATCACAGGTGCTTTTTTGGCGATTTCAAGTGTGGCAACCTTTGTTTCAGGACTGCTTGCTGGATTTTGGGCGGATAAATTTGGTCGAAAACCAGTCATGACATGGGGAACATGCATTCAAGTGCTCGGTTCAGTCATCGCTTTGCTGTCAAATGTGCCAGGTCATGCCAATCCATGGACGACATTTTTAGGCTTTTTGCTGATTTCGTTTGGCTTTAACTTTGATGTGACCGCCGGTTCTGCCATGATTATTGATGACTCGACACCTGAAAACCGAAAAGTTGTATTTATGTTGAATTATTGGGCACAAAATTTATCGGTTATTATTGGTGCGGCGCTTGGTGCATGGCTATTTAAGCCAGCTTTTTTCCTTTTATTGATTATTTTACTTGTCATGATTGTGCTGACGCTTTTTATTGTTATTTTCATGTTGAAGGAAAGTTTCACTCCTTCTGTCAGTGCTGACAAGAAAAAAGAAAGTGTTTTTTCAAGTTATAAGACAGTTTTATTAGATAAAACTTATGTTATTTTTATTTTGGCCAATATTTTGACCACCATGATTGTCATGCAATTTGATAACTTCTTGCCTGTTCATTTGTCGGATAGTTTTCAAACCGTTACTTTCTTTGGGTTCGAAATTTATGGTCAACGTATGTTGACGATTTATCTGATATTGGCCTGCGTGATGGTCGTTACTTTGATGACGACACTCAACAAATGGACGCATTCTTGGTCGCATAAAAAAGGATTTATCAGTGGCAGTATTTTGATGACTGCAGGTATGATTTTTGCCTTCATGACAACGACCTTTACGCCAATATTTATTGCTGGAATGATTTATACTTTTGGCGAGATTATTTATACGCCAAGTGTGCAAAGTTTGGGTGCGGAATTGATGGATTCAGAAAAAATTGGTGCTTACAATGGATTGGGTGCAGTCCGTCAGCCTTTAGCCAATATTATTGCAGCAAGCATGGTTTCAGCTTCGCCTGTCATCGGTGCCAAAGGGGTCAGTATGGGACTTGCCATTTCTGAAATCATTGCCATTACACTTTGTGTGATAGCGGTCAATCGCCACCAAAGAAAATTGGCAAAAACAGCAAGTGAATGAATAGAAAAATAGAAGAATAGAAAATGAAAGATTTTAAAAACTTACATCATACAATCAAACTCAGATTGTTGATGAATTTTATCGGGAGCCTCTGTTTCAGTACAGTAGGCGGATCAATGACCATCTACTACAACAAATACATGGGTGCTGGAATTACGGGAATTTTGCTCATCATCAGTAGTGTTATGGTTTTCCTTATCGGACTTTATGCAGGGCATTTGACTGACCAACGTGGAAGACGTCCAGTCATGCTCTTTTCAACAGCCGTAACCACGATTGGTGCTGCTATCGCTACGATTGCAAATTCAAGCTTTTTCTTCAATCCATGGGTTACTTTTTTTGGCTTTTTGATTTTGAATTTTGGGTTTGGCTTCTTTAACACGGCGAGTCAAGCCATGATTGTTGATTTGACAAATAGTGAAAACCGCCGAATTGTCTATTCGCTTCAATATTGGATTATCAATTTTGCCATGATGATTGGTTCGGGCTTATCGGGCTGGTTTTTCAGAGATTATCTGGTGTGGCTCCTGTTGGCAATTACACTTGAAGAATTATTGAGCTTTATTGTTGTACTTTTCTGGATTGACGAGTCTTTCGTTCCAAAATTGCAAGAGAAAAAGAAAAACGTCAACATGCTCAAGGCATATTTTACGGTTGCTAAGGACAAAGTTTTCATGTATTATCTCTTCGCATCCATTTTTATTGCCATGATTTTCAATCAGGTGGACTATTATTTACCAGTTCATTTGAGTGGGGAGTTTACTTCCACGCATTTTTTAGGCATTGAAATCTACGGCCAACGGATGCTAACCATTTTCTTGATGCTCAATACACTCATCATTGTCTTATTGATGAGTACCATGAATAAGCTCACTAAAAATTGGTCAAGAAGTACAGGGATTGGAATTGGTGTCATTTTGCAGGGGGCAGGATTTATCATCGCCTTTTTAGGACACAATTTGGCTTGGGAAGTTGCTGCAGCGATTGTGGCAACGTTCGGCGAGATGATTTTGGTGCCATTTTCACAGGCTTTGCGTGCAGATTTGATGCAGGGCGAACAAGTTGGAACTTATACAGGTGCGTTTTCAGTGACACAACCCATTGCGTCAGTCCTGTCAGGTGTTTTATTATCATTGTCAAGCCTTTATGGAAGTGTCGGAATGGCAATTATCATGGCTGGAATTGTGATTATTGGTGTAGTTCCAGCACTTTATTCAATAAAAATGCACGAAAATGCCATATCGTGATATAATCAAATTATGAAAATGACTGAAAACACACAGAAAAACGGGATTTTAGTCCTGTCCTGTCTCGTTTTAGGCGGTCTTGTTGGATTGAGTTCCGCAGGGCTCAGTCTGATACTGGACTTTGTCGAGAAATTATTTTTAAATTTTGAAGAAACAGCCCTACAACCAGCGGCTGTCGGAACTTTACCAGTCCATCGCTTATTATCTGTTTTTATTGGTGGTATTATTGCTGCGGGTATCTGGTGGTTTTTGCGGGAAAAATGTTCGCCAACGGTGAGCATTTCGTCAGCGCTGACGGGCAAACAAATGCCCGGAAAAGTGATGGCTGTCCATGTTATCACGCAGATTTTTTACGTGGGAACTGGTGGTTCAGTCGGACGCGAATTGGCGCCACGTGAAGCAGGAGCAATGATTGCGCAGAAATGGCAAAAGCTACTGACTAAATTCCATTTGGCAGAATTACCAAAAGAAGATGTCCAATTATTGATTGCGGCTGCAGCTGGTGCCGGTTTTGCGGGTGTCTATATTGCACCAATTACAGGGATGCTTTTTTGTATCGAAATACTGGTCAAAAAAATATCCATCAAAACGGTTTCTGTCAGCTTGTCTATGTCCATCATTGCCATGCTTATCGGGGCGACAGTTAAGGGCTTTAATCCTTATTATTTGGTTGCTGATGGCAAATTTTCTTTGAGCATCTTGTTTCTGTCAGTGCTGATAGCGCCTCTATGTGGCTTTATCGGTGCATGGTTTCGCAAGAGTTTCAAGTGGGCAGAGAATAATCAAACCAAAAGTCGCGCAATCTTGTGGCAACTGCCTCTTATCGCTTTGATTACAGGTGTTATTTCCATATCATTCCCTCAAATTATGGGAAATGGGCGTGCATTGGCTCAGTTGTCGATGAATGCTAAAGGACACAATCTCATTCTTTTATTGTTGCTAGGTGCTGTCCTGAAAGCCGCTGTTACTGTATTTACCATTCGGTCTGGTGCGAGTGGAGGGACGTTGACACCATCTATAGCGATTGGTGGCAGTCTAGGCGCAATCATTGCTATCGTCTTAAGCAACTTCATCCCGGGTCTAAATATCGCACAGGTGGCTATATTGGGAGCCTGTGCCATGTTGGCCGCAACACAGCAAGCACCATTGATGTCCATGTTTATGATGGTGGAAATTATTCATTTGGACTATTCAGCATTTCTCCCGCTTGGACTTGCAGTCGTCTTATCAGTGCTTGTATCAAAAATGACATTAAAAAAAATCGGCAAATTGCAAATTTAATCTAGCCACCCTGTAACATCTGAAAAGGTGTCTGATACTTGAACATTTTTCTTGGATAGTGATTCATCCAAGTTTCAATACGAGCGACTTCATTCGAAGTCGTTTTTGT
>NZ_WITI01000004.1 GCF_009601055.1 Lactococcus sp. dk101 | reverse complement strand
TTCTTCAATTACAAAAGAAATATGGTGACTCCATTTATCAAGATATTGAGCCATATATTGTTGAGAAGCCAAAAGCACAAGCGATTAAATGGGATAACTAGGAGCACACATGGAAAAAGAAAAAATGGCTTTTCCAGAACTGCAAAGAGAAATGCAAATTGGGAAAAATAAATCAGTTAAAAATTATAGTGGGCAGACGAGCTACAATTACCGAAATGCAGAACAAATTTATGAGCATTTTAAATCATTGAATAGCGATTGGACGCTAATTGTTAGTGATAAACTATATGAAATTTTAGGGCGGCTATTTGTAGAATCAACAGCAATAGTTTCAAATGGAACCGAAAGCTATACTGCCTTAGGATATTCTGAACACGATCAAGTTCCTATTTTTGAAAAGTCAGGGAAACAGCAAATGCAAAAACCGCAATGGACTGGTGCTGTAAGTTCCTACGCTAGAAAATATGCATTACAAGGCTTGTTTGCAATTGGTGAGAACGATATAGATGATTTACAAAATACCAATAATAACGAGACTCCTATTTCAAAATCTGACGGGAATAGAAAAGAAGAAAAAGCAAACGAACAACTTGAGCGAGCATTAAAAAAAGCTAATGAATTAAACGCTCCAATGGAAAAAATATTGGAATGGAATAAACTTCCAAAAGTGGAAGCAATTAAACAAATCGCTGCATGGATTAAGGAGAAAAAATGAGCATAATCACAGTAACTACAGAATTAAACGAAAAAAATACCAGAACAATCAATACTAAAAATGGGGAAAAGCAAGTCGTTAGCGTTCCTATTGTAAAAGACTCCACTGGGAAATGGGTATACGCTTCAGCATTTATTAATTTCGCTGTAAAGGTTGGTGACACATTAACCATAAGTGGCCGAGTAGAACAAAAGCAAGATAAGGATTATTTGAATAACAGTTTTGTCTTTCCAACGGTTGAGAGAATGTACAAGCCTAATAATACACAGTCTAAAGCTACTGATATTCCAGGCACAGACGTAGAAATTGATGATGCGGATTTACCGTTCTAATTAAACAACTGGAGGGTGGAGTAACGAGCCGTAAAGTCAATGAGTAGAAAAACACTCATAGCCAGTTTCACCAAAGAAATGAGAATTAAGTGGCACAAAGAAGAATGATAGACAAAAGGTTTACTCATACACAAAAATTCTTACGACTTCCATTAGAGACACAGGCACTATATTTTCATTTAACACAAGAAGCAGATGATGATGGAGTTGTTGAAGCTTTTCCAATTATGCGAATGATTGGGGCTTCAGAAGATAGTTTGGGACTTTTGGAAGTTAAGGGAATGATAAGACCTTTAAATGACGAAATGGTATTTTTCTTAATTGACTTTGGAATTCAAAACACAATAAGAAAAGATAGATATACAAAAAGTATTTACCACGATTTAATCAGTGATACCAATACTTTAGAGCTATGTCAACCAAATGACAACCAAGTGGCAACCAAACCGCAACCAGTGGTTGCCACAGATAAGAGTAGATTAGATAAGAGTAGATTAGATAAGAGTAGATTAGATAAGAATAGAGTAGATATAGAAGAGCAGTTCAATTCTTACTTTAATTACTTTATCAATCTTGATAATAAAAACCGTAACAATAGAGCGATGAGCTTACAAGAATTCATGAAACTTATACCCGACCAAAGAATTCAAGCAATTACAGGAGCTAAGAATTACACGGAATGGTATCAAGAAAGTGGAGATGATACTAAATTTAGTAAGAATTCAACATCATTCCTACAAGACATGATATTCACGGAATACCTTGAAAAGCCAACTTCTCAAGTAAAACAAAAACCACGTAGATCAGGAGGGATGCGATGAGTCAAGAGCCTAACTATATCAAAGAATACCCTCTTGTAACTGAGGGACTTGGAAAATGTGAAATCCATGGCTGTGACTACTGGGGGACGACACACCCAGTATGGGCTGTTGTGAGAGATGCTAAAGGCAATATCACAAGCAGACACCAATATGCACCAAGGGCTTGTGTGATGTGCGATATGGAACGCAAATCAAGCATTAATGCAAGACTAGGGATAATCACGAACGAGAATTCATCTCAAGGCACACTTGAGCAAAAGAAAACCGACTATATTAGCCAGTTTGAAAAGAGCAAAGGAATTAAATTAAGCCGAGACACGATTGTGCAGTTTGATTATGCAGACCCAATCAGTGTAACCAATGTGGATAATATGAAACAGTGGCTTGTTCAAAATGTGGGCCAACAAATCAATGTGAAGGTCGTTGATACAAATAAATATGTTATTCAAGCTAAAAATAAATATATGAGCGATGAAGAAAAGAATAAGTTTCTGAGACTTAAATATGAAATTGAAACGGCTGACCTGGTCATAATCGACTCTCTCGCAGACTATGAAGATAGAGATGAGGGAGAAATCAACAAGATGATGACAAGCATTAAAGAAAAAGCGAGATTGATGATTTTAACAATTCCTGAAAGTGATGACCGATTGAAAGAATTTCCTTCAAAACTCAAGTTCAGAATGGTTCAAGCTCAAAAACTTAGCTTGTCAAGCACAGGGAAAGGCATTAGATGAAGTTTAGCTTTGAATTAGATAAAAAGAACAGGTTTAATAAATGAAATTTGAAATATATAATGATCACTTTCAGAACTATAAACGATACCAGATACCAAAGGCACAGCTGGTAATAGCTGATATTCCTTACAATTTAGGAAAAAATGCTTATGCGAGTTCAAATGCTTGGTATATAGACGGTAATAATAAAAATGGTGAAAGTGAAAAAGCAAATACAGAATTTTTTGACACTGATAAAGATTTTAAGATTGCGGAATTCATGCACTTTTGTTCGAAAATGTTGATAAAAGAGCCAAAAGAAAAAGGAAAAGCTCCAGCAATGATTGTTTTCTGCGCTTTTCAACAAATTCAAATGGTAATAGACTATGGAGAGAAATATGGGTTTAAACATGCTTACCCACTAGTTTTTGTTAAAGATTACAGTGCTCAAGTCCTGAAAGCGAACATGAAGATTGTGGGCGCCACAGAATATGCTGTGGTCCTCTATCGTGATAAACTTCCGAAGTTTAATAACAACGGGGAAATGATTTTCAACTGGATGGCATGGGGAAGAGACAATAAAAAGATTCCAAAAATACACCCCACGCAAAAGCCACAGTCTCTTTTAAAAAGGCTAATCGAAATATTCACTGATAAAGGGGATACGGTTATTGACCCATGCTTTGGAAGTGGCTCAACGATTAGAGCTGCAATTGAACTTGGAAGAAATGCTTATGGTTTTGAAATCAAGAAAGATTTTTACAAACTAGCTAAAGAAAAAATGCTTAATGAGTATGAGGTATCGCTCTTTGAAATTTGAGTTTGAATTAGATAAAATGCCGACCACGCAACAGCAAAAAGGGATTAGCTGGCGGAATGGCAAGCCGATATTCTACAACCGTAAGGGAACGGACAACACAGAACTGCTTCAAAAGTTGGTAGATAACAAGCCTGGTACATCATTTCTAAAGCCATTACCAATCAAGTTGTCTGTGACCTTCCATTTTGCGATTAAACAAAAGAAAAAGTGGTGGCAATGGAAAACTACCCGACCTGACCTAGACAACCTCATGAAGAATTTACAGGACTTCATGACAAAGCTAAACTACTACGAAGATGACAGTCAAATTGCTTGTTTAGAAGCTAAGAAGTTTCATAGCGAAAAGAATGTGATCACGATTGAAATTGAAGAACTAAAGGAGACGGAATGAAAGAGCTAAATGAAGCTGTCAAATCATTCATCAAGCAACATGGAGACAGTTCAGTAGTAACGATAGACGACAGGCTAATATTTCGCCGTCTAAGAGAGTTAGACGAGATGAACGATAGAATGTTTAGAGAAATCATGAACGAGCTTACGTTTGATTTCTGTAGCGTAGAGAATGGGTATGAGGTGTGGATGGATGTTTGAACGATACGACAACTACTGCATTGTCAGAAACGTTTCACAAGTCAAAAAAACAATGCTCACACGCTTTGAATGTAAAACAGGTAAAGTTATACCAAACGAAAGCAAAACGGCTCTAATGAGCTTAAATCACGTTCAGTTATTTAGGACACTGGCTGAATGGATGGGAGAGTAAATGACATATTACGATAGACGAAACGAGGCAAGACGAATAAGTATTCTTGCTAGTAGAAATGCACCAAAAGAAATCAGAATGAAAGAACTTGAAAAAGCGAGTGAAAGTCAATTTAATCGAGAATTTCAAGCTGATTTTCATAAGAGAATTGCAGAGTTAGGAGTGAATAAATGAGTAAGCATGACGAAAATTTAAAAGAAGCATTTGAGATTTTAAAAAATACAAAACTTGATGAGTTACTGCAAATTGCAGTTGAAGCAATGGATGATGCAGTAGTCGATATTGAAATGGAAGCAAATCAAGAGTGGCATGCAAAGATAACATTGGAGAGTGCTTTGATAGATATTGCAGAAAAATTATCAAAGCGAAATCGACTGGAGGTACTGAAATGACAGAATATGCAGTATATAAAGGCGATGACTTCATTGCTCAAGGAACAGCAGAAGAATTGGCTGAACGGTTTAATATCAAACCGTCATCAGTAGTGTTCATGGCAAGACCAGCTAATTTAAAACGTGATAAAGGAAATAGAAAGATTGCGGTGAGGGTATGACAGCTGAAACAATCGTCAGAGACTACCAAATTCACTTGCTAAAAATCATATTCAAAGAAACTGAAAGTCTGATCTTGAATAAAGAAAAAGCCGATAATAAAGCGCATGAGTTAGCTAGTAATGGACATTCAGTTAAGACATCAGCTCACTGGAAGTCAGTAGGCAATGCAGAATTCTATATCAGTGAAATGTACCGCAGATTAGACACACTCGCTGAAATGGATAGACTGTTTCATTGGTCAAGTAGGTTGCACCAGGACGGATTGAGTTTTGTTGCTAAGTATCCTAGGACGATGAAGAAGTATGGATTGAGAGGAAAGGTTGAGCAAACTAATATTTAAATGCTCCAACTGCTCAAATATAAGAACGGTTGAAGATGAGCACATCGGTGAGCGCATGATCGTGCCACGCAATGTATTATGTGATGAGTGCAAGGAGAAGGTATGATTTATAAATGTGAAAAATGTGGAAGTAAAGTAGATTGTGATTGTATGGGATGCCACAAATGCAATCCAGATTTAACTTGCGATACGTGTGGTGAATGCCATATTGATGGATGGGAAAGTTCAGCTTGCTGGCAAAAGGCTAATAATCCAGATTACGACCCTTGGGACATTTAAGGAGAAAGCGAATGAATAATGAGTTACAAGATTTAATTATAAGAATACTAAAAGTATTGGTCATTACTGCTCCAATTTGGGCGATTCTAGTTATTGCTTTTGTTATATTCCTTTTCAAAAAAGAATTTAAAGACTGGTGGAAAGATAGAAAATGATTGAAACAATCGAAGAAGAATTTGAATTTATTGACCAATGCAGAAAGCAAATCAGTAGAATATACCAATTTTTGTCAGACTCCTCAAATAAAGTCAACATTAAGTATAAGATAAAACTAAAGTATCGTTTGTTTAAGCTTAAACATTGGATAAGACAATCTGAACGGTCGATAAACAAAATAGCCAAAGCGCATGGCAATGACTATTTAGATAACGGAAAGGTAGTGCATCAATGAAAAAATTTTCAGTAATAGGTTCTCAATATATGAATGATAAGGCTAACGGTACCTCTCAGCAGTGGATTTGCGAAGCAGAAAACATCGAAAGTGTATTGAAAGAAATTAAACAAAATAATGGCTGGTTAGTTAATGAATGTAAGGCTTTTAAACCAACTTATATCGAGGAGGTAATGGAATGACAGCATTATTAATAATCGCAGGCATTGCTTTACTTAGTGCTAGCGTGATTGTCTACTGGGACTGTAAGGAGGATAAGAAGTGAAAAAAAAAGCAGAAAAGCTAGGTGAATTCATCGCCTATGTATTGATTGCAGGTGTTGGACTGGTTGTATTAGGTTTTCTATTAAGGCTTATTAGATGGTCATGGTTTGGATATTAAGGAGGATAAGAAATGAAAAAAATTACAATAATTATCAGTGCACTTTTTGGATTGCTAATTGTGGGGGCTATATTTAGCTTTCTAGTGGTCGCAAGTGTTAATAATAGAACTGTTGTTCTTGAAGAAGCTGTTAGTACTTCAAAGGCAAATATCAGTAAAGAAGAACAGAGGCGTGTTGATTTATTTAATAATTTGGTTGAGTCGGTTAAGTCCTATAATCAACATGAGTCTGAAACTCTAAAAGCTGTTACAGAAGCACGGAAACAAGCCGACAAAGGAGATACGCATGCGGCAATGGCTGAATTGAATGCAGTTGTTGAAAAATATCCTGATTTGAAAGCACAAACCAACTATTCTCAAATTAATAAAGAATTTAGTTTGACCGAAAATCGTCTAGCCAATTATCGTGAAGCTTATAATTCTTCTGTTCAAAGTTACAACAGGTATGTTCGTTCGTTCTTTGCCAATATTGTCTTGGATTTAAAAGGTTACCAGCCCCAAAATTACAAATATCTTAATTATAGTGTAAAAAATCAAGATCCAAGAAACTTGTTTTAGGAAGGAAAAATGAAAAAGAACAAATATATTTTTATGATAATTGGGCTTGCTATAGTTGAACTCATTATCATTATAGGTTCAACAATGTTATACAACAGGGATTTTGCTAAAAAAGCAGATATCCGTGAATTTTATCAGAGCGCCAATAGAATTGAAACGAAATCGGATTTTGATTATTTATTAGAAACCGGTTTAGGGCGTTCTATTATTCAAACAGAACTTTCTGCTGTAGATGGAGTAACAATGAATCAAATTTCAACCAAAAGAAAATTTATTGTTATCAAAGCCAAGTACCAAAAATACTTACCACATACAGAAACATACACCACAACGAATTCTAAAGGTGAAACTGAAACACATACTCGTGTTGTTTGGGAATGGGAGACAGTTGGTCGGGATGTAAAAACTGCTAATCAAGTAAAATTCTTTGGTTCTGTGTATGACACATCATTGTTTGCATTTGAAAAATATGAGCAAGAAATACCTGTAAAAGAAATAATTAAAGGCTCTAATGATAGTGATAATGTGCAGTCTACGGGTAACGGAAGTCGAACCATTTGGACAGGAGTTTCTGAAAAAGTTAGAACAACATTCTATGCGGACTTGACTGACAGTGGATTAAAACCAATTGCATTTCCAAATGAACCACGGGATAAGCAAATACGATTGCATAAAAATCAGCCAATAGATGTTTTCTTAAAAGACGAGCTGAAAGCAAATACACCACATCCTGTTGCTTGGACAATAATCACTATGCTATTCATGATTGCTGTTGGTACTGGCGGAGTCTTACTAATACTATACGAATGATAAAACAACAAAAAAGCCCACGGCAATGGGCTTCTCCTGATTGTTTACTTAATACTATTATAACAAATTAGGAGAGTTTAGTAAATGGCAGACAGATTAGATTTATTGATTAGTGACTATATGACTGGTATGCTTCAAGTTAAGATTAACGCTAGAGAAAAATGGATTACTAGACAGACTCACACAGAAAGAATTGGCAGCAGTGGAAGTAGTTCCAACACAGCACCTCAAGAAAGGCGGCTGCTAATTATTGAAGAAGACAAGGGATTACAGCTACTAACAGATCAAAAGAAAACACTAGATGAGTTAATGGAAGTTATACAAGGGACAACTGTTAAAGATATTATCATTGCTAGATTTAAGTACCGACTATCTTGGGATAAAGTTGGTGTGAGAGTGAGTATGGAAGAAAGCACTGCAAGAAAGCAATATGCTACTTTTAAATCAACACTTAGAGACGGACTTTGGCAATCTACTTTAGACTGATTTACTTTCCGTTTTATTCCCGAAAGTTTCCCGTTTTATTCCTAGATTAAGTGAGATAATGGTAACATGAACAAGTGAGCAAACAAATAATAAATCAAGTGCTAAAAATGTTCATAGGCAGGTCAAGGTTCGACTCCTTGCCTTGCTTATAATTATTAAGTCTGTCAGTGTTGACAGGCTTTTGTTATTGGAGGTGCAATGAGTCCATATAAAGATAAACGATGGCGAAGTAAACGCGCCAACATTCTAAGGCGAGATAAGTATGAATGCCGAAATTGTAAACGCTATGGGAAGATGGTTAAGGCTGACACGGTTCATCACGTGTGGTTCTTGCGAGACCATCCGAAGTGGTGGCTGTGCTCATGGAATTTGATTAGCTTATGTAATGAGTGCCACAACAAGATGCACAATCGTGATAGCGACATTCCAACCGAACTCGGAGAATACTGGCAAGACAAAACTAATCCCCCCACTTCAAAAAATAAATTTTGAAAAATAAAAAGAACCGAGTGAGTTAAGCTTTTTCCAAGTGTGAGATAAATTTCAAAAACTTTTTTTCAAATTAAGAATGCTTTAAAATCAAGGCTTAACACGATTTTTACTTGGATAACTTGGATGTAAAAGCTTGAAATTTAACAGAATGATAGTGTTCAAACACCGTGGTTGAGCTATTTTAAAAATATCCTCAAAAGAAAGGAGGCAAGCCTAATAAAAAAATTACCTAAAGAAGAATCAATCTATCGCGACACAATCAATCAAATGAAAGCATTGAATACTTACAATCCGGCATTTAATAGGCTTGCCAAAATCTATGCGGGGATGGTTTGGCAGTATTATGATGCTGTAAAAGCATGGGAAGAAGATGGCTCTCCTTATTTTACGATGACAGGTTCAGATTCGGTTAAAAAGCACCCGGCACTAGATCAGATTGAAAAGCTAAGAAAAGATATTCTGTCTTATTCAACGCAACTTATGCTTAATCCAAAGAGTCAGAAAGAACAGGAAGCAAAGAAAAAAGAAGAAATCTCCCCATTTGCTCAACTCTTGAGTCAGAGTGGCGGTGGTGGAAGTGGATAATTTTGAAACTGCTGTTCAATGGTCTAAAGATATTATCAGTGGAAAGATACTTGCCAATATTGAGCAAAAGCAAGCTGCACAACGATTTATTGATGACTTGGCGTCTGACCGTTGGGATTTTAAGCATGACCAAATTGATTTTGTCATTGGCTTGATAGAAAAGACTATCGTTCATATTCAAGGAGAGAATAAAGAAGGCCTTTCTTATAAAGATACGCCAATGCTTTTACAGTCTTGGCAAAAGTTTGTCTGTGTGAATTTATTTGGCTTTTTTGAAAAAGGAACAAACATCAGGCGGTTTAATGAGGCGCTTATTTTTTTACCTCGAAAGCAAGGAAAAACAGCTTTCGCAGCCTCACTAACATGGGCTAAAAACATTGTCGATCGAGCAAGTGGAAGTAAAACCTATATCGTAGCCAACTCTTTGAAACAAACACAAGAAAGTTTTGGTTTTCTGTCTTACAATGTTGAAAAAATTCAACATGACGTACCAAAGCTAAGGATTCGAGATAATAATCAAGAACATTCGGTTCATGTTGACTTTGGGGATGGTTATTGTGACATCTTTGCCATTGCCAATCAAGATGACAAACTCGACTCGTTGAACGGGAATGCCTTAATCCTTGACGAGATACATTCATGGAAAAAAGCTGGCGCGAAGAAGTACATCTTGATGAAGAACTCTCAAAAAGCGTATCGGAACAAATTACTCATGGGGATTTCAACCGCGGGCGATATTGCTAATGGTTTTCTAGCGCAAAGGGTAACCACCTTAAAGAAAGTTTTATCTGGCACCATCAAAGATAAGGCCTATGATTCGTATTTCATTTTTCTGTGCACCGCAGAACAGGATGAAAAAGGAAACATCATCAATCCAGTAACAAAATCAGTCACGACACTGGATGATCCCGATGTTTTGGCTTCGGTTACCCCCTCGTTAAATGTGACGGTCACCTTGGATGATTTACTGACCGAGGCAAGACAAGCCATGTTAGAACCTCAACTTAAAGCAGAGTTTCTAAATAAGTCTCTCAACATATTTACCAATTCAATGGACGCTTATTTCGATGTAGATGAGTTCAAATACTCCAATAAACAATACAATTGGACACTGGAAGAATTGTCTAAGTTACCCATCCGGTGGTATGGTGGTGCGGACTTATCTAAAATGCACGACTTAACCGCCGCAGCCCTTTATGGAAATTATGAATATAAGGGAAAATCAGTGGACATTGTTATTACACATGCTTTTTTCCCAAAATCAAAAGCCATTGAAAAAGCCCAGGAAGATAATATTCCTTTGTTTGAATGGCAAGAAGAAGGTTGGGCGACTTTATCCAATACTGAGACGGTGCTTTATGATGATATTGTCAAATGGTTTATGGAGATGAGAGACAAGGGATTTAAAATCAAGTCTGTACATTTTGATAAGAAATTTGGTCGTGAATTCTTCATGATGATGAAGAAACAAAAATTCAAGATGGTAGATGCACCCCAACAATTCTGGAAGAAGTCTGAAGGCTTTAGACGAATTGAATTTAAAGTTAAAAACAATGAGTTTTATTATGTGAATAATTTGGCTTATGAATATTGCGTAAGCAATGTCAAGGCCATTGAAAAAACCGATGATGCCATTCAGTTTGAAAAGGTCTTGAAGAACCAGCGTATTGACTTGTTTGATGCTTCAGTATTCGCGAGTCGCGGGATGCTTGAAGAAAAAGAACAAAAGAGTAAGAAAGATGCTTGGGGTATGTGATTATGGAAAGGAAAAAATGAAATTTTTTAATAAAAGAAGTCCAACAGGTCAAAAAAGGAGTGATGATACAGGTGCATCTCAGGTTGTCATGACATTGCCAACAGCTTTTCAAGAACTTTTATCGACAGGTTATACAAAACTATCGGATAGTCCAGAAGTTAGAATGGCTGTAGACACCATCGCAGACATGGTTTCCAACATGACCATTCAACTCATGCAAAATGGAGAGACGGGCGACAAACGGGTGAAAAATGCCTTGTCTCGTGTCGTAGATATTGAGCCCAATAAATATTTATCACGAAAAAGCTTTATCCAATGGATTGTCCGTTCCATGCTCCTAGAGGGCAATGGGAATGCCATAGTGAAGCCTACTGTTGTTCGTGGAGAAGTTATCGGATTAACACCCATATCGCCTTATAAGGTTACTTTTAACGTTAGTGATGATGATTTGGATTATGCTGTTTCATTTGATAACCATGATTATGATCCGAGCGAATTGCTTCATTTTGTCATTAATCCATCCATTAAGCATCCTTTTATTGGGACAGGCTATAAAGTGGCTTTGAAAGACATCGTTGGAAATTTGAAACAAGCCAATATCACGAAAAAAGGCTTCATGTCCAGTGAGTATATGCCTAGTTTAATTGTATCGGTGGACTCTGATTCAGATAAATTAGGGGATGAAGAAGGCCGTACAAAATTTGAAGAAATGTATCTTAAGCGTAAGGATACAGGAAAGCCTTGGATTATTCCTGAAGGCATGATTAACATCCAGCAGATAAAACCTTTGACACTAAATGACTTGGCACTGAACGATGCGGTCACGTTGGACAAGAAAACCGTCGCAGGACTCTTTGGTGTGCCAGCCTTCTTACTTGGTGTGGGTACTTACAACAAAGATGAATTCAATAACTTTGTAAACACAAAGGTTTTGTCCATTGCCCAAGTCATCCAACAGACCTTGAATAAACTGATTATTGATGACGATATGTACTTTACATTTAATCCGCGCAGCCTTTATAACTACTCGCTGTTAGACATGGTCAATGCGGGTACTCAAATGGTTAAGGTCAACGCTTTAAGGCGCAATGAATTGCGAAATTGGGTGGGGATGCCACCAGACGAGGAGATGTCTGATTTGATTGTCCTTGAAAATTACTTGCTACAGGAAGATTTGAACAAGCAAGGCAAGCTTGTCCAAGAGAATACCCAGAAAGGGGGTGAAGAATGAAACAACGCAATCAATTTCAAGTTCGAAACTTTAAAAATTTAGACCTTAGATCAAGCGAAGAAACGGCTGGTAAAATAATCAGTGGCTATTTTATCGTGTTCAATTCAGAAACAGAGCTGTACGAAGGCTGTTTTGAAGAAGTCTCACAAGAAATCACAAAAGAGTTGGACTTGTCCGATGTTCGTGCCTTAATCAATCATGACACAGGAAAGGTACTTGGACGGACAAAGGCAGGCACTTTGACACTCAAGGCGGATAAAAAAGGCATCTATGGTGAAATTACAGTCAACGAAGCGGACACGGAAGCCATGAACCTTTATTCTCGCGTGCAACGTGGAGATGTAGACCAGTGCTCTTTTGGATTTAATATTCTTGATGAAGAAATGGAACAAAAAGACGATGGGACTTATAAGTTCACAATTAAGGCAATCGAACTCTTTGAAGTCTCAGTCGTGACTTTCCCAGCATATGCGGATACCGCAGTCGAAGCACGAAGCAAACAAATTGAAGGAATGAAAAAGCGAGAATTACTCGCGCATAAAGCCCAAGTGGAGGAAAAACTCAATGGCATTAAAACAACTTATTTTGAATAAAAAAATCAAAGAACGTTCAAATGAACTTGAAAAAGTAAAAGTGAAACGCTCTGAATTCCAAAAAAAGGAAGCAGAGCTCAAACGTGCTTTGGATGAAGCTGAAACTGAAGAAGACATCGCAACTGTCAGTGAATCTGCGGAACAATTGGAAAAAGACATCCAAGCGATCGATGATGAAATTGCGGACTTGGAAAAAGAAAAACAAGAACTTGAAGACGAATTGGCCCAAGTTGAAGATTCGGGTAAAGACAATTCAAACGGAAGCGGAGAAGAACGAAACATGAAAAAAATTAAAGTGACTGAAGAAGAACTTGAAACAAAACGCTCTGCCATCAATGCGTTTGTAAAATCAAAAGGAACGGAAAAACGTGATGGTTTTACCTCTGTTGAAGGTGGGGCATTGATTCCAGAAGAATTGCTTCAACCACAATTGACTCCAGAAGATGTGGTGGACTTGACCAAATACGTCCGTCTTGTTTCAGTGAATTCAGGCAGTGGTAAGTTCCCAGTCATTTCTAAGGCAGGATCTAAAATGTTGACGGTAAAAGAATTGGAAAAAAATCCAAAACTCGCCAACCCAACCATGAAAGAAGTGGACTACTCTGTCGCTACACGCCGTGGTTATATTCCACTTTCACAAGAAGTAATTGACGATGCGACTTACGATGTGACAGCTTTGATTGCGGATGAAATTCAAGACCAAGCTTTGAATACAAAAAATGCAGACATTGCGGCCATTCTTCAAACTGCCCCTGCCAAAGCTGTCACAGGAGTAGATGGTTTGAAAGACTTGGTTAATAAGGACATCAAGAAAGTGTATGATGTCAAATACATCATCTCTGCTTCAATGTACGCTGAACTGGACAAATTGAAAGATAAAAACGGACGTTACTTGCTTCAAGATTCAATTACTGCCGCAAGTGGAAAACAATTGCTTGGACGTGAAGTTGTCGTGCTTGATGATGTGGTCATTGGTAAAAAAGCTGGCGATATTGTTGGATTTGTAGGGGATGCAAAAGCCTTTGCTGCATTCTTTGATCGCAAACAAGTTTCTGTGAAATGGGTGGATAATGATATCTACGGGCAACTCTTGGCAGGCGTTATTCGTTACGATGTGAAAGCAACTGATACAGCCGCAGGCTACTTTGTGACTTTCACTCCTGAAACGACAACCACAGAATAAGAAAGGCGGGCGAAAGCTCGCTTTTTTTAGAAAGGAGACGAGATGACAAAAGAAGACCTTTTACCGCTTGTGAAAGCGTCACTGGGCTATTCATCAACGGTGAGGGATGAATTACTAAAGAAAATCATCAGTGGGGTTTGGGATGAGTTAGAGGAAAACAAAGGCATTTCTCTTGACCTTGATAACGATGAGCACGTCATGTTTGTGGTGGACTTATCGGTTTTCAGATATAGCCACCAAGGTGCTGGAGATATTCCTCGTAACTTAGAATACCGCTTGCGCAATCTCATCATCAAATATCGAGGTAAAGCAGATGTGGGATGAAGAAATAACATTGCTTTCTTCGTCCGGCTTTACTGAAGATGAACTTGGCCAACAAATCCCTACGACAACAGCGATCATCGTTTTAGGTTATGAAAAACCAATGAACCGTGCAGAATTCTATCAAGCAGGGCAGTCGGGCATTGAAGTGGCTTACACCTTAGTCATTCATCCCTTTGAATACAATGGTGAGCAAAATTTAATCTACCAAGGGCAACGGCTTTCTGTTGTTCGTCATTACAAGGTGAATAATGAAATCTTAGAGCTGGTTTGTCGCTTGAAAGTTGGTGATACTAATGGTCAATAAGATTTCCATTAATGAATTATCCAAAGCGATTGAAAAGGAAGTTCGCAATTGGACGAAAGAGGCTATTGATGATGTTAATACCATCAAAAAGGAAGTCGCAAAAGAAGGCGTACAAGCCTTGAAAGCAAGAAGTCCTCAACGAACAGGAGACTACGCAAAAAACTGGACGTCAAAAACCTTGAAAAACGATGATCAAATCATCTATCAAAAATCTCCTACTGCAAGTCTCACACATTTACTTGAGAAAGGACATGCCAAAAGAGATGGTGGACGGGTTGCGGCTCAAGTCCATATTGCACCAGTCGAAGAAGATTTGGTGGCTAATTTCATTCGGAAACTAGAAAAGAGGTTGAGTCAGTGACATTAGGAGAATTAAAAAATATCCTCGATCAAACAAAACTTAAAGTAGGCTATCGTCAATGGGCGACAGGTCAAGTACCCGCTTTACCCTATTTGCTTTATTATATCGATGAAGAAAATGGGTTTAAGGCTGATAATCAAATTTACGCGAAAAATAAAAGCGTTACGATTGAACTCTACTCTAATTTGAAGAATGTTCGAGAAGAGGAAAAATTAGAAAATTTATTAGATCAAAATAAACTCGTCTACGAGGTGTATGAAAGCTATCTAGATAGTGAAAAAATGTACCTCAGAGCTTACGAAATCAATATTTAATCATTGGAGGAAAAGAATGGCAGAAGAAACGAAAAAAAATAAAGTTGAATTTGGTTTAGAAAATGTCTACTATGCTAAAGCAACACAAGATTTAACGAGTGGTAAAACCACTTATGAAACGCCCAAAAAATGGCCAGGGGCAGTGGAACTTTCCCTTGAACCAAGTGGTGATTTGATTAAATTCAAAGCAGATAACATTGACTACTTTGTAAGCAGCAATAACCAAGGGTATGATGGGACTTTAACGTCTGCACTCATCCCTGATGATTTCGCGACAGCGATTCTTGGGGAAGTTCTTGAAGATGGCGTACAAACAGAATATTCGAATACAGGGACCAGTCCATTTGCTTTGATGTTCCAATTTGAAGGGGATGAACATGCCACACGTCACGTCCTTTACAATTGTTCAGCCACTCGACCAACCGTAGGCTCAACGACAAAAGACAGCGGGGACCCTAACACGACTGAATTAACATTTACTGCGGGACCACGTCCATCAGATAAAGCGGTTAAAACCAAAACACGCCCTGATACAGAGGCTTCAGTTTATGATGGTTGGTTTAACAAAGTGTATGAGAAAGTGAGTGTGTGAGAATAAAAGATGGAAAAAACAATTGATACAGGAGAAGTAAAAATTCGGTTGGCTTCTAATGCCGCAACGCCCTTGCGTTATAAAATGCAATTTCATACAGACTATTTTGGGGATTTGATGAAACTCGCTAAATCATTAGATACAGGTTCAGAAGGTAAATTTGACTTGTCTGATGTAAGTTGGGAAAGCTTAGCGACACTTGACTTGACCCTGCTCTATAATTTCGTGTGGATCTATGCAAAAACGGCGGATGCATCCCTTCCGGAACCATTGGAGTGGTTGGACAGTTTAGACAGCCTTCCTATTGATTCCTTTTCAACTGAGCTTCAAGATTTGATTGCTCATTCTATTCAATCTAAAAAAAAGTAGAAACAGGAACAGACTCTAGCAGTGAAATTCTCACGGTAGAGTCGTTCCTTTTAATTTGTAAACAAGTTGGCCTTTCAAGTGAAGAAATGCAACTCATGGACATCGGTGATTGTCTTGATTTCATTCAAGAATGGATTGACTATAACAATCCAGAAAAAGAAAAGAAACGCAAAGCCAGTCAAAAAGATTTCGACTTGTTCTAGAAAGGAGAAGACATGGCAAAAAAAATCAGTGGGATTACGATTGCGATTGGCGCAGATACCACAGGTGTCGCCAATGGACTTAAAGACATTGGTAAACAGTCAAGTTCTGTTAATAGCGAGTTGCGCGATGTTGAACGACTTTTAAAGCTTAATCCGAGTAATGTGGAATTGGTTGCTCAAAAACAACAGCTTCTTTCTAAACAAGTTGAAATCACAACAAAAAAGCTTGATGGGTTGAAAGGCGCTCAAGCAGATGTGGAACGTCAACTTCAAAATGGAGACATTGGCGAAGAACAATATCGTGCCTTTCAACGTGAAGTTGTCGCCACTGAAGGGAAACTTTCGCATTATACTAGCGCGCTAAATGACGTCGAAACAAAAAGCGAAGGTGCTGGCGAGTCAACCAAAGGGCTTGGCGGAAAGATGGACGATTTATCTGAGTCTGTCGATACTGTTGCGACTGGCATCAAAGGTGGTGTGCTCATTGAGGCTGCGGACCAAATCTCTGCGGTTGGCGAAAAAATAATTGAAGTTGGAGATGCGGCCAAAGAGTTTGCACTTGAAACAGATGAGAGTTATGGCAAGTTTTATGCCAATACTAATTTAAGCGGAAAAGCACTTGAAGAACTTAAGGGCGTTGCGCAAGAAGTCTTTGAGTCGGGTGTAACGGATTCCATCGATGAGGCAACAGATGCGACTGCAACGATGAAGCAAGCTTTTTCGGAGCTAGATAATACAAGTTTGGCAAAGCTGACTTCGCAAGTGATTACACTTAGTGAGCGTACCGGGACGGATGTTAAAGAAAATGTCAAGGGTACGCAACAGCTGATGAATGCCTTTGGTTTGGATGCCAAATCAGCATTTGATCTCATTGCGGATGGTTATAAAAATGGCTTAAACTCATCTGATGACTTTATGGATACGCTCAATGAGTACTCCCCCCTCTTTCAACAAGCAGGTTTTAGTGCTCAAGATATGCTTTCCATTATGAAAAATGGCTTGGATAATGGGGCAATGAATACCGATAAGGTTGCGGATGCCGTAAAAGAACTCCAAATTCGATTGGGTGATGGCTCTTTTGAAGCAAATATGGGGACGTTTAGCAAAGCCACACAAACTTCTTTTCAAGAGTGGAAAAAAGGCAAAGCAACCGTTGCGGATGTGGCACAATCCATTCAAAAAGACCTTAATAAGATGACGCCGAGTGAAAAGCAAGCTGCCTTGTCTGCCTTGTCTTCACAATTTGAAGATTTGGGGATAAAAGCAGGGAGTTCTCTATTTAATATTGGCAAGGAATTTGACAATGTGAATGGGAAACTCGATGAGGCTACAAAAAAGACCGCCTCTCAAGATTGGCAGTCGGCCTTGAACGAAATTCAAACCGCACTTTTGCCTATTGGAACGGATATTTTAAATGCTTTGATGCCCGTCATTAATTTTCTAGGCGACATGATGAGTGCTTTTAATGATTTACCTGGACCAGTCAAAACCTTTATCGAATCTTTCGGTGGTATCGTTGCAGTTGTGACGGTTCTTGCACCGATTATTGCTGGAATTGTAGCCATTTTCGCTCTATTTGGCTCTACCGTTGGTATTGTGATTGGCGTTATTGCTGGTATTATCGCAGTCATTTCAGGCATTATTACTGCGGTTCAAAATTGGGGTTCCATTACAGAGTGGTTGAGTGACAAATGGAACGGTTTTTCAGAGTGGTTAGGTTCACTTTGGGATGGAATTAAGCAGGTTACCGAGGACACTTGGAATAATATCACTTCTTTCTTGGGCGATTTGTGGCAAGGAATTGTGACAAAGGCAACAGATATCTTTTCACCAATCATTAACGTGATTACGGTTATTTTTATGACCATTCAGTCGGTAATCGACGGAATATGGCTTGTGATTACTTCCTTGCTTCAAGTTTATTGGGATGCGATAGCCACACTGGCAAATACAATCTTTTCTCCAATTATAGATTTCTTTAGTGGGATTTGGAATAGTATTTCCTCAAAAGTTTCAGAAGTTTGGAACACAATATTCGCTGTATTGTCGAGCGTTTGGAATTCTATTTCAACGGTCGCAATTTCAATTTGGCAAGGGATTGTTTCTTTTCTTACAGGGATTTGGAATGGAATCAAGTTAGTGGCGACCTCTGTTTTTACTGCCTTATCGTCTTTTATTTCAGGAATTTGGCAAAGTATTAGTGGGACTTTAAGTGGCATTTGGAATGGGATTTCCAGCACAGCTTCAGGCATATTCAATGGGATTAAAAGTAACGTTTCAAATGCTTTCAATAGCATCAAGTCAACTACCACAAGTGTTTGGAATGGCGTTAAATCCGCAATCACGACACCTATTGAAGCCGCAAAAAACACTGTTTCACGAGTGATTGATACAATTAAAGGTTTCTTTAGTGGCTTACAGCTTAAATTTCCAAGTATTTCAATGCCTAAGCTTCCTCATTTTAAATTGAATGGAAGCTTTAGCTTAAATCCACCTTCTGTTCCTAAATTAAGCGTGGATTGGTTTGCCAAAGGCGGTATCTTAACAAAACCTACCGTTTTTGGACAAAATGGCAATTCATTGATGGTCGGTGGGGAAGCTGGAAAAGAAGCAGTCGCACCATTAAGTGATTTGATGGGCTATGTTGAAGATGCCGTTTCAAACCAAATGAGCAATAGCCAACAGGCTCTTTTAAGTAAGTTAAATGAATTGGTCAGCGCCACAAAAGAACTCGCCAACCGTCCAGTAGTCGCTGTCCTTGATTTACAGGACGTGACAAAAAGGGCAACACCACTTGTTACTAAGGAACAGGCTAAAAATACAAGCATTATGAATATTTTAGAAGGGAGGACCACTTGAGTAAAAAATATTTTTCTGTTTATTACGATGGTGAGGATTTAGCAGAAATTGTTACTGGATTTACTGGGGTTGCACGACATATCGGTTCGGGATGGTCAAATATCCTGGATGATAAAGATTTTATCTCTAACACCATTGATTCTAAGAAGATAAGCGTTGATTTTTATTTTGAAGGTTCTTCCAAAAATTTAGCTGAATTGCGTAGAAAGGTTGCTTTTTTTCTTAATAAAGATAAGCCAGTTGATTTAAGCTTTAGTGATGAACCAAATATTATCTATCAAGCGGTTGTGGATGGAGAAGTTAGTTTTGACGAAGGGTTTGATTATGGTTATGGAAAAATCACCTTTTTAGTCCCTTCTGGCTATGGGGGTTCGAGTTTCACTAATGTGCTGAACAATTCTAATTCAGGCGGAGCGCTTGGGGAAATAACAAGCAACACGAATGGTTCTGCGACAATAAGCATTAACAATAAGGGAACATTACCTGCTTATCTTCGTGCTAAAGTATCCACAGCTGATGAAAATGGTTTTGTTCGTATTGTTGGTGAGAACGGTATTCTTGAAATGGGAAACGTGGCAGAAGTTGATGGGGTCGACCTTATTAAAAGTGAATTGTTTTTGAATGCAGTAAAAAATGTATCGTCTGACTATGCAGACTTCAAAGCCACAACACGACAATATGCCCTAGCCGGTACCAATCGTCCAAATAATGGTACAATCGCTTATCAAACAGATGGACTTCGTTTAGCTAATGCTGGGACTGGGACAGGTTGGCATCAAGGGGCTTGGGAGTTTGTTCTTCCGAAAGATAGCAATGGAAATTTAGGTGCAAGTTCTTTCATTACTAATTTTAATGCCGTCTTTGAAACAGGAAGTATTAAACAAATGGGCTATCTTCATGTCATGCTTACGGATGATAATGATAATGTGGTCATGGGGTATGCCATTTCTAAAACGAGTGCCACTAATAATAAGGCGACTGTTAATTTTTATTATCAGGATGTTGATAATGTGGGGCAGTTCATCTCTTATAGTACACGTCCAACATTTGAAGCGCATGGGGTCAATGTGAAATTAAACCCTGGCTTTTTCCATACCCAAGGCCATGCGGAAATGACCAAACAAGGTGCACAGCTCGGGTGGTTATATAACGGTAAAAAGTACACCCTTAATCTTCCGGAATTGAAGGATGCCAAAGTTACTAAAATTCATGTGGAACTGGGAGCGTATGGAACAGCGCCTAAAATGGGGAACATGGCACTTCGAAGAATTTGGCTTCAAAAAACGAACGTTCAAATGTGGAGTGACATTCCCAACCGCTTTAAAGCCGGTTCTGTCCTTCAAGCGGATATGGAAGCAGGGAAAATCTATCTTGATGACCGCCCAGCTATGGATTTGAAGGTCAATGGGTCAAGCTTTTTCTCCATCCCCCCTGGTGAGAGTGAGCTTCTCATTTCAGGTTCAGACTGGCTGACATCAGCATTGGATTTACAACTCGAATGGGAGGAACGCTATTTATAATGGAAATTAATGTTCACGGAAAAGACATGACATATATCGCAGTACTGAATAATGAATTACCTAAAGCCCTTCATTATACGAGCGATTTATGGCATCGTTATTTAAAGCAAGCCGCCGCAACGTTCAATGTTGAAATCAAGAAGTTTGTGAATGGGAGTCGACATCCCGATGCGGATTTAATCACAGATCAATGTTCTCTATCTTTCAAAGATGAAAAAGGAAACGACCAACTTTTTACTATTTTAGAATGCGTTGAAAATGATACGACGATTTCATTAAGTTGTTATAACCTGACACTTAAGATACTTAATGGTCAGGCAAAAGCACTAAGCAATACCGTCGCTCATTCTATCAAATGGTATATTGAACAGCTCGGTCTTATGGAGTGGGCAGGCATACGAATTGGGGTTAATGAAGTCTCTTCAAAACTCCTTACGCTTCATTTTGACAGTGAGGAAACGGTAACTGCACGTCTCTTGTCTCTGGTGAGTTCTTTTGATGCGGAATTTGAGTTTATCACTCAGCTTAATTCAGATGGGACATTGAAAGCAGTTATCCTTAATCTTTATCAAGAAGGAGATGGGCTCTCAACGCAAGGAGTCGGTTCAATCCGAACGGATGTCACGTTGACCTACGGGAAAAATGTGACCGGTGTTACACGAACCAGCAGTAAAGAGACTCTGTTCAATGCGACAACTGTTTATGACAGTGCGAACAAAGTCAATTGGAAGAGTTTGAGTTTCACGAAGAAGAACGCGAATGGAGACATCGAAGTCATAAAAAAAGCAGGTGATATGACCGCACGAAATCCGATCTCTGCTCAAATGTACCCTTCTTTAACAACAGATGACGGTGGAACCAATTATACGAGAAAAGATTTTACGATTGAGGCTAAGGATGTGAATACGCTCAAGACTTATGCTTTAAGCCAGTTTGCACAGTATGCTTATCCAGAACTCACTTACGATGTGATCGCATCAAGTAGCTTGCTTAGTTCTGACTATGGACTGGGTATCGGGGATACCATCAAGGTTCAAGACGATAACTTTGCGGGTGGGTTACTTCTACAAGCAAGAGTTTCAGAAATCGAGTTGAGTACGACAAATCCTTCAAATAATAAATTAACGCTTTCTAACTATGTCAAACTCCAAAGCAAAGTATCTGATACAGGCCTTTCTCAGTTTCAAGCACTAGTCGAGGCGGCAACACCCTACCGCTTAGAATTGAGAACGGACAATGGTGTTCAATTCAAGAATAATGCGGTTCCTTCAAATACCATGCTTCGTGCTCAACTTTACAAAGGGTCCGCACTAACAGAAACAATCGCAGATAGTTACGAATGGTTCAAGAACGGCAATTCAATCGGTACTGGTCAATATTTAACGGTAGAAGCTTCAACGGCGTCAGATACTGCTGTGTACAGTTACGAGGCTACAATTAATGGGCAAGTGGTTGGTCGCAAGGAAGTTACAATTACTAATATTAATGATGGTGCAAATGGAAAAACAGGAGCTGACGGCAAAAACGGCATTTCAGTATTTTTGTCAAATGAAGCTATAACGATAGCGGCTAACGAAACAAGCGCTATTGCAACGACAACTGCAACTGATATTACAGCTTACCAAGGTGTTACTCCACTAAGCGTTACCATTGGAACTCTTTCGGGATTACCAACTGGAATGAGTGCGGTTGTCTCAAATAATGGCACAACAAAAGTAACGGTTACTTTTACAGTCGCAACAACTTTAACTACAAAAAGTGGGAGCATTACAATTCCTGTAACCACTGGCGGACTAACCATCAACCAAATATTTTCTTATAGCCTTGCATTGAAAGGCGACACAGGACTTCAAGGTAAAGACGGAGAGATTGGTCCCGCAGGAAGTCCAACTGGTGTAACTCAAAGTGAAACCGAGCCAACTAGCAAATATGCAGGCATGATGTGGCAATACACAGGGACTAGCAATACAACGGTTGGTGGTGTAATAATAAAACCAAATGAACAATATATCTATGACGGATCAAAATGGAAAACCTATCAAATTGTCGCTGCAAATATAAATACGGATAATTTGTCTGCGATCACTTCAAATTTGGGGGAAGTACACACGGGGAAAATATATTCTCTAATTGATTATACTTATTACAACAACTCAGCAACAGGAGTTCAATCGAAAGCTGTACTTGATTTGGATTTAGAAGAAGTCAATCAAAAAATCGGATTGAAATCTACAGCGGGGATTGATTGGGGATATGTTAAAACAACGCCAGATGGCCTGATAATTTTCACAGATACCCAAAACGCAGGAGCAATTGGAAATGCAAGCGGACGCTATGTTCAAACATCTTATAGCGGGAGCGGGATTGGCTTTATAAATTCCGCAACGGCAACCGTAGACAGTGAAGGAGATATGCACCCCACAGAGCCTTACAAGGGGCACGGTTCATTGTATTTTGACGGGACAAATATTGTTACAAATGTTCCATTGAAACGGGCAACAGATACAGATGGTTGGGTCGATATAACTAACTTCTCAAATGGTTTTAGCGGAAACTTGAAATATCAAATTCTGAATGGTGTATTTTATCTTAGGGCATACGCCGTCAATGTTCCAACATTGGGTGAAAACACAAACACAAAAATGGCGCAGATTGCAGGACTAGATTTAAGATATTTAATGGGAGTTATGGCAACCGCTCCAAGTGGTGTGTTTGCTTCCTATCCAGCAAATGTAAATGGTACTGCGGACGGTTCAATCTATTTTGCACGTTCCGCTTCGGTAACAAACGGATATAAACTAAGTGGTTCTGTATCTGTTCCACTTTGATATTAAAAATTAGAAAGGGGTGGAAAATGTCAGAAAATACAAAAATAACGAACGAAACCTACAATTATTCAATCATGCAAGAAGAGCATCAAACTGCTTCGGCCAGTTCAAATATTTCTTTGGATGGTTCGGGAAATTTTAATGTTTCGTTTAACAACCCAACAGCATTCTTCGCAGACGGATTGAGCAGAGATGCTTTGCATGAATTATTAGACCTCACACTTGATCAAGCAGAAGCAAAATCAAAGGCGATGACAAATTAGGAAGATAGGAGAATATGAAAGAATTTTTAGGAGTTTATCAAGATTTTTACGCACTGGAGTTTGTGGACCACTGGCTATTTACTTTGCTTGTCTTTGTTATTCTGTTTGATATTGCATTGGGAATGGCAAAAGGTTGGGCAACCAGTACTTTCAAATCAAGTGTCGCAAGAAAAGGCGTTGTATCTCATGGCGCATTGCTTTGTATGATTGTCGCCATCTATCCATGGGCTACAGAACTTGGTTTTGGAGGCCTAACAGATACTGTACTGGTGTTCTTTTGTCTTTCCTATGTCGCATCAATCGTTGGGAACCTAGAAGCATTGGGCATCCCAATTCCACGAACTTTGAAAGAAAAGTTAAGTGAAGAAATTAAATCTAAAGATGATGTTTTTAACTCAAAAGAAAAGGAGAAAGAAAATGATTTTAAATGATAAAGTGTATACGAAAATAAAATGGGCCGTCCTTACAGTCTTGCCTGCACTCAGTGTGCTTGTCAGTGTTCTAGGCAAAGCATATGGCTGGGGAGGTACAGATTTAGCAGTGCTTACTTTAAACGCTGTAGCGGTGTTCTTAGGCGCTGTTACAGGTGTAAGTGCAGTCAATTATAAGAAGGAGAATACTGATGAATTGGAGTAAGGCAGTCGCTTGGTATCAAGAAAATGTAGGAAAACATACTTATTCACAAATTTATCCACGCTTTGATTGTTCATCCTCTGCGGCAGAGGCATTCGCCAAAGCAGTAGGACTTTCAATCAATGCGCTCAACTATTCCACCCTCAATCTAGCTTCACTGTTTTCACAACATGGACTGACTAAAGTTTATTCAGGTACAACTGCAGGCGCTAAGAATTGGCGGGGGTATGGCTTTGCTTTGATGTCCATCGGTCAAGATATGTCAAGTTCAGGCGGAAATAGTGGTCACGTGGGGTTGATTACTCCGGA
The DNA here is from genome assembly GCF_009601055.1 of Lactococcus sp. dk101. GTDB lineage: Bacteria > Bacillota > Bacilli > Lactobacillales > Streptococcaceae > Lactococcus. The sequence continues at coordinate 113,013 of NZ_WITI01000004.1, read as the reverse complement.
GGGGAACTTTTGGAATACGACAGCGACAGACTGGGATAATGGCAAAATATTTGTCAAGAACAATGCAGTACAAGTTGCCCCATGGTCTTCTTATACAGGCGTTACACGCTTGAAAGCCCACACTGAGATTTGGGCAGTAGAAGAAACAGGAAACACACCAACTCAACTTGAAGTAGACGGATATGATGGTCTTCTTACATGGAAAGCTGTTCAAACCTCACTCAATCTGATTGGTTACTCTCTTGTCGTGGACGGTATTCCAGGTAAAGCAACGATTTCAGCCTTGCAGCAATCCATCAATGCGAAACTTAAAGTGATGAAGGTTAACTTTAATCTTGTGATTGACGGTATTGCAGGCTTTAACACATGGAAAGGGCTACAGATAGTGCTTGGCACTCCAGTAGATGGTGTGAAGTCAAAACCGAGTCAAATGATCATGGCACTGCAAAAAGCACTCAATAGTGGCAAGAATTGGATTTAAACAAACAGCTCCGAAAGGGGCTTTTTTTTTCGATAAATTATTGAAATCTATTAGTAATAGATGTATAATAAAGTAACGTCGCTCCATCGACGTTAGGTTTTCTTTTCCAAGTGCCATTCTCCAGTGGCGCTTTTTTGATTAATAAATTATTGTAATATTTTATTAATGATTGTATAATAAACTTATAGCCTTTAGCGAGACTATGGTATTTCTCTTAGGTATTACAAAACTGTCCTGGTGAGTGGACAGTTTTCGGTTCTTTAGCTTAGCTGGTTAAAGCTCCCCGCTCATAACGGGGCGACCGTTGGTTCGAGTCCAACAAGAACCATAATAGAAATATTTTAGATAAGTGTTGACACATTCTTGAAATAATGTTATATTTAATTTGTTAATAAGTTTTAAGTTTTTCATATCTAGCACTGACCTTAACCAGTGCTATTTTATTTTGCTTAAAATCCAAGGTAATACTTGCAATGATTTTATAAAGTGGTATAATTATAGTGTAGTTTCCAAGAGGAACTAAGTTGATTTACGTCATTAGAGAATTCCGTCCATGAGGCGGCTTTTTCTTTTTAATGAGTTTTAGAAAACGCTTGCAATAAATAAATATTATGTTACAATAAAATTATAGCTAACAAGGCTAACTCATTTATAGTTTTTCCTATTCTTATCCGTCCATTAGGGCGGTTTTAATTTTTATTTTTAGAAAACGCTTGCAATATAAAATAGTTTGTGTTATTATATTTGTAGGGTAAGTAGAATCTTATTCCTTACCAAAGCCCCAATAACAGGGGTTTTTGTTTTTCAATAGGCACTTGCAATAAAATTATATTGTGATATAATAAACTTGTAACAATTCCAAGTTGCTACGAGAGATAATCCATCTTACTAGTTTAGTCACCCAATCGGGGGTGACTTTTATTATCCAGCGGAATATTTTAGAGAAGAAAAGCACTTGGTGAGAGTGCTTTTTTAGTGTGGGAAAAAATATAAAAACTGTCTCTTGGTGGCAGTACTCTTGTTTTATCATATGTTATATACTATAATAATTAGTACTTGATAGCAAATGAATTTAACAATTAATATTGACTAGTATTTACTATTTAGGTCAAATTTAGGTCAAATAGCTGGGGAAACAATGGATACAGGTGTATTAAAATCCCCTTCTCTCCTTAAAATGAAGTGGAAATTCGCTCAGTTGAGCGTTTTTTACTTCTTTGGAAGAAATCAATCACGAGCGAAAGGAAATGAGATAAGATGAAAACAGTTTTAGTGATTTGTGAATCAGGTTATTGGCGTAATTTGCGAGACGGATTGGCAGAAGTGGGCTGTGACTTTTTGGGTTTTGACAAGAAAAAACCAAATCGGCAAGAAATCGACCAACTGGTGGCCAAAGCTGATTTTGTGGTCATCAGAAATCTCAATGTCGCACATCATTCGGTCAGGTTTGCCAAAGAAGCGGCAAAAGCCAGCGATACGCCATTTTGGGTGGGAAGCAACTTTGGTGCGGCGTCCATAATTGAGCGTTTAAAAAAAGAATTTCCGCGAGAGAATTTTGCCATAAAAACCAGCAAAACGGGGATTGTAAAGCCTAAAAAGGCGACAGTACAGGCCAAAAAATTGCCGTCAGCACTGACGGAGGCGTCAGCAAATGAAATCAAACACAGTGTGAATAAGCGAAAGAAACATTTGCCATTAAAGTCAGCTCTTAAAGACTTTAAAATTGACGACGATGATATTGATTTTGAAAAATTATTTAAATCATGAAAAAATCAAAAAATAAAGCGCAGATATGAAACGAAAGGGCGCAGAAGTACGCAAAATTTGATATAATGAAAACTATGAATATAATTCTTGAAGTAGAAAATTTACACTTTAAATATGAAAAAGAGAGCGATGTCGAACAGTTGGACGGCGTTAGTTTTTTCGTGGAAAAAGGTGAATGGGTCTCGATTATCGGGCAAAATGGTTCTGGAAAATCAACAACAGCACGACTGATTGATGGTCTGCTTGAAGAATTTACTGGAACTGTAAAAATAGATGGCCAAGTGCTTACTGTTGAAAATGTCTGGGATTTACGCCGTAAAATTGGGATGGTTTTCCAAAATCCAGATAATCAATTTGTTGGCGCCACAGTTGAAGATGACGTGGCTTTTGGCATGGAAAATCAAGGTGTGCCACGTGATGAGATGATGAAGCGGGTTGATGAAGCTTTGGCGGCTGTCAACATGCTGGATTTCAAAATGAAAGAACCTGCCCGTTTGTCTGGTGGTCAAAAGCAACGTGTGGCGATTGCAGGAATTATTGCCCTGCGTCCAGAAATTATTATTTTGGACGAGTCAACTTCCATGCTTGACCCAACTGGTCGTGCAGAAATAATGGCGGTTATTCATCAAATCAAAGACAAATATGGCTTGACCGTTTTGTCAATCACACATGATTTGGACGAAGCAGCGGCATCAGATCGAATAATCGTGATGAATTCGGGCAAAGTTGTCCAAACAGCTGGCCCAGAGCAACTTTTCGGCTCGCATAAAGACATGGTCGAAATCGGACTCGATGTTCCATTTACGACCAATTTGATGGCGGATTTACGCTGCAAAGGCTTTGATTTACCAGCAGAATATCTGACTGAAGAAAAATTAGCCGATAAACTGGCGGGAATGTTAAAATAAAATGATAAAATTTGAAAAAGTAAATTTCACTTATCAAGTAGGAACGCCTTTTGCAAGTCGAGCCTTGTTTGATATAGATATGGAAATTAAAAATGGCTCCTATACGGCGGTCATTGGACATACGGGCTCAGGAAAATCGACCTTGATGCAACATTTGAACGGTTTGGTAAAACCAACAGAAGGTTCTGTCACTGTTGATGATATTGTTATCACAAATGACAGTAAAGCCAAAGCAATCAAACCGGTACGAAAAAAGGTTGGGGTTGTTTTTCAATTTCCTGAAGCACAGTTATTTGAAGAAACAGTATTGAAAGACGTGGCTTTTGGCCCACAGAATTTTGGCATTTCGGAAGCTGACGCAACGGAAACAGCCAAAGAAAAATTAAAATTAGTCGGCTTACCAGAAGAACTTTGGGAACGTTCGCCTTTTGAACTTTCCGGAGGTCAAATGCGCCGTGTTGCAATCGCGGGAATTTTGGCAATGAACCCCGAAGTGCTGGTACTTGATGAACCAACGGCAGGGCTTGATCCGAAAGCGCGAATTGAAATGATGGAGCTTTTTGAGTCCATTCATGCGAGTGGACAAACGGTTGTTTTAGTAACGCATTTGATGGACGATGTTGCGAATTATGCTGATCAGGTTTATTTGATTGAAAAGGGACATGTCATCAGCTCTGGCAATCCTCATGACGTTTTTCAAAAAGTTGACTTTTTGAAAGCTCACGAACTTGGTGTGCCAAAAGCAACAGAATTTGCAGTTCAACTGCAAAAACGAGGCATTGAATTTAAAAAACTACCAATCACGCGAGCAGAATTAGTCATGGTTTTATCAAGCATGAAAAATGAAAACGGGAACGGGAACGGTCAATCTACTTCCCTGCGAGGAGGCCTATTGAGATGAATATGTTGATGGGACGTTACATTCCAGGGAATTCGGTGATTCACAAAATGGATCCACGTTCGAAATTGTTGGTAATTATTGCCTTCATTGCGGTTATTTTCTTGGCACATGACTGGTTTGGCTATGCACTCTTGCTGGTTTATACCTTCTTGGGTGTTTGGCTGTCAAAGATTCCAATTACTTATTTTCTAAAAGGCCTGCGGCCAATGATTGGGATTATCTTATTTACGGTGATTTTTCAGATGTTGTTTACACCTGGAAGTCACGTTATCTTCCATTTTTGGATTTTTCAGTTGTCAATCGAATCAATGATTAACGCGGTGTATATCTTTTTCAGATTTGTCTTGATTATCTTCATGTCAACCATTCTGACATTGACGACACCACCGTTGACTTTGGCAGATGGGATTGAAACAGGACTTTCGCCACTCAAAAAAATCAAAGTTCCCGTTCACGAATTGGGCTTGATGTTGTCGATTTCCTTGCGATTTATCCCAACTTTGATGGATGATACCACCATGATAATGAATGCGCAAAAGGCGCGGGGAATGGATTTTGGCGAAGGGAATTTACTTCAAAAAATAAAATCTGTTATTCCTATATTGATTCCTTTGTTCGTTTCTAGTTTTCGACGGGCAGATGATTTGGCGATTGCCATGGAAAGCCGTGGTTATCAAGGCGGTGACGGTCGCACCAAATACCGTCAGTTGAAATGGCGCACGTGTGACAGTTGGCTCATCCTCAGTATTATTGCTGTTGCGGGCCTCCTGATATTGTGGACAAAATTTGTTCAATAAGGAGAACTTATGATTACATTAAATGTGAATAGTTTAGTCAATGCAGAGATTTTTTGGAAAGAATTGGGGCTTGAAGATGAAGTAGCACTTAATGAAACAGTCGTTTCAGACCCTCAAACAGTGACCATTTGTCTGCCTTATTTGGACGAGGTTTTCGATAAAATCGTCGAATTAGGGCTGACTTACAGCGAAATTTTACCACTTGTTGATGGTCGTTTTATGTTTAGTTTTGTCTCGCCAGAGGACAATACCGTTATCATTATCGGGACTTGGGTGGCAGAACCTTACAGTAGCCAAAAACGTGCTGAATTTTTCCACAATATTGAACACGTAACAGTGGTCAACACTTATCAAAAGCTGTCAGAGCTGACAGCAGGCGATTTCATCTTGTTTGGCCGTGTCACTTGTCCTTGGACACGTTATTTTGCTAGACAGTTGCCCGCACTAAAGGGAGCCAACATTCACTATGTTGACACCGAGAATACGGACATCGATCCAGAGCTTGCAGCCGTTCGCGAAACCTATGCTGTCAGCATTGTTCCCACACTTATCAAAATAGAAGCTGACGGAAAATTTGTCAGCTTTGACGAAAAGACTAGCAGTCTTTCAGAATTTGTAAAATAAATTATTTTTGCGAAAATCTCGCAAAAATTTTTAGATAGAATTGTCAGAATAAGGAGAAAATTACAAATGAACGCACAAAAATTATCAGCTCAAGAAATCATCGCATTTATCGGAAATGCAGAGAAAAAAACGACGGTCAAAGTGACCTTGAAGAAACCATTTGAGGAGTCAGCAGGCGAAAATGTCCTTGTCTTATCAAACCGTACAGTTCTTGTTGGAGACTGGAAAGACATTGAACCACTTTTGTCAGCTCTGACAGAAAATCAAGACTATATTGTTGAGTTTGACGGAAGAAATTCAGCAGTTCCAATGCTTGATACGCGTCATTTGAATGCACGTATTGAACCAGGAAGTATCATTCGTGATCAGGTAACCATTGGTGACGGTGCAGTTGTCATGATGGGAGCCATCATTAACATTGGTGCCGAAATCGGTGAAGGAACCATGATTGACATGGGAGCAGTACTTGGCGGACGTGCCACTGTTGGTAAACATGCACATATCGGAGCAGGAGCTGTTCTTGCGGGCGTTATTGAACCAGCGAGTGCTGAACCTGTACGTATCGGAGATGATGTCTTGGTGGGTGCCAATGCGGTTGTCATTGAAGGGGTTCAAGTAGGAAAAGGCTCAGTCGTTGCGGCGGGTGCTATTGTAACCCAAGATGTGCCAGAAAATGTTGTTGTAGCGGGTGTGCCAGCACGTATTATCAAAAAAATTGATGAAAAAACACAACAAAAAACAGCTCTTGAAGATGCATTGAGAAATTTATAATACTGATAAATAATTCGGAGAATAAAATGCTAGATTTAATCAAAATTCGTCGTCATTTGCACAGTATTCCTGAGATTGGGTTGCAAGAATTTGAGACGCAAAAATACCTGCTGGAAATCATCAAAGCTGTCAGCGCTGACAAGGATTATATTGAGTTGAAAACTTGGCGGACAGGAATTCTCGTCATGATTCATGGCTCAAAACCGACCACTACAATCGGTTGGCGGACAGATATTGACGGCTTGCCTGTCGAAGAAGAAACGGGTCTTGAATTTGCAAGTCACAATGGCAAAATGCACGCCTGCGGCCATGATATACACATGACGACTGCACTCGGTCTATTTGAAAAAATGGCAGATCAACAGCCACTTCAAAATCTTCTTTTCTTGTTTCAACCAGCAGAAGAAAATGAAGCTGGCGGCAAGTTGATGTATGTCGAAAATGCTTTTGGCGATTGGAAACCAGATGAGTTTTACGGCTTGCACGTTCGGCCAGATTTGAAGGTTGGAGATATTGCCACCAACACACATACTTTATTTGCAGGAACTTGCGAGGTCAAATTGACCTTTAAAGGCAAGAGCGGACATGCGGCATTTCCACATGAAGCAAATGATGCATTGGTTGCTGCTAGTTATTTCATCACACAGGTGCAAACCATTGTTTCTAGAAATACTGACCCACTTGGTTCAGCCGTTGTGACCTTTGGCGAAATGCACGCAGGAACAACCAATAATATCATTGCTGAGACAGCCTTTCTTCACGGTACCATTCGTGCTCTGACCCTTGATGTCTTAGATTTCACAAAAAATCGTGTCCTTGAGATTGCTAAAGCTGTAGCCCAAGGCTTCAATATGGAACTGGATATTGAAATTATTCAAGGCGGTTATCTGCCCGTTGAAAATAATCCGATTTTAGCAAAAGAATTGATGGATTTTTTCAGTAAAGATGATGCCGTTCATTTGATTGATATTGCACCAGCGATGACTGGGGAAGATTTTGGTTATCTATTGTCGAAAATCCCTGGGGTCATGTTCTGGCTGGGGATTGACAGTCCTTTTGCCCTTCATTCAAATCAAATGTCGCCTAATGAAGAAGTGCTTGATTTTGCTGTGGAAAACATAGCTAAATTCCTTGATATGAAAGTAAAAAACTGAACCTTGTTTCAGTTTTTTAGTTTTTTTAGACCTAAATTCTTGCATTCTTAAGAAGTCTTTGATATAATAAATAAGTCGTTTGGAATAAGACATTGCAGGCATGGCTCAACTGGATAGAGTATCTGACTACGAATCAGACGGTTGTAGGTTCGAATCCTACTGCTTGCATCACTAAAGTATGACATTGGTCATTTTTTTATTGAAAACAATGCTACGGGAAGTAGCTCAGCTTGGTAGAGTACTTGGTTTGGGACCAAGGTGTCGCAGGTTCGAATCCTGTCTTCCCGACTAACTAAACTGTCCTAAGGGACGGTTTTTTTGTTGCATTTTTTTAGATTTCACTCTTTATTCTATGGCTAGAAATGCTATAATGAAGGCAAGATAGCTCAAGAAATTTCCGAGATTAAGGAGGAGTGAAAAATGATAAAAAAATTCGTGCTTGCACCAGATTCTTTTAAAGAGAGTATGACTGCAAATGAGGTCTGTCAAGCCATGTCAAAAGGAATTTTGACCGTTTTTCCAAATGCTGAAATCGTCAATGCACCGATGGCAGATGGTGGCGAAGGCACAACAGATGTCTTGATTGAAGCAACAAAAGGTGAAAAAATCGAAGCAGTAGTAACAGGCCCACTTGCAAATCAAAAAGTGAAAACTTATTTTGGTTTTTTAGGGAATAGTAAAACGGCAGTCATCGAAATGGCAAAAGCCAGTGGCCTCGAATTACTGACAGAAGCTGAACGCAATCCATTGTTGACAACGACTTTTGGCACAGGCGAATTGATTAAAGCCGCTCTTGATTATGGAGCTGAAAAAATTGTTCTTGGCATTGGTGGCTCTGCGACAAATGATGGCGGTGCAGGAATGGCTCAGGCACTGGGTGCAAGACTCCTTGACGGAAACGGAAATTCCATCGCATTGGGTGCTGCCGCTTTGTCAGAGTTGCGGAAAATTGATGTGACAAACTTTGATAGGCGCGTTCAGAAGATTGAATTTTTGGTAGCAAGTGATGTGACCAATCCGCTCTGTGGAAAAAACGGTGCTTCCTATGTTTTTGGCGGGCAAAAAGGAGCAAGTCCAGAAATGATGGAACAACTGGACAAAAATTTACAGCACTATGCCAGACTTATTTCTCGTGATTTGGGGATTGATGTGGAAAATGTCAAAGGTGGCGGCGCTGCGGGTGGCTTGGGTGCAGGATTGCTGGCTTTCACACCTGCCAAGCTTCAGTCTGGGATAAGGCTTATCTGCGACTTGATTGGATTGGACGAAAAAATCAAAAGGGCTGATTTTGTTTTCACAGGCGAGGGGGGCATGGATTTTCAAACCAAGTTTGGAAAAGTGCCTTATGGTGTGGCACAGATTGCTCAAAAATATTATGTGCCTTGCCTTGCTCTCGCAGGTCATGTGGGCAAGGATGTCGATGTCTTATATGATGAAGGAATTACAGCGATTTTCGGCATTCAATCTAAAGCGTGCGACCTTGAGACAGCATTGCGAGAAGGAAAAAGCAATGTCGAACGAACAACAGCAAATATTGCACGTCTTTTGGCGCTCCAAAGCGAATAAAAAATGAGACGAATAAAAAGGGAACTGCGGCATAATCTACGGAAAATGTCTCAGCTCCTTTTTTTGATGGTGCAAATAAACTGAAGCGAACGTATGGCTAAAAAATAGAGCGTTGATAAGTTTGAATACGTATTCTAAAGATTATTATTGTATAATGATAAATAAACCATGGAAAATGGAAAATATGGATATTAAAAAGATGGGACAAACTTTTAAAGACATGAGAGAGTCGCTTCAGCTCCCTTTAAAAGCGTTTGATACAGAAAATCTTTCTTATCAGACAATCACAGCTTTTGAAGCTGGAAAATCATTACCTAAACTAGATAAGCTAGAGTTTGCTTTGAAAGTTTTAGGGATTGATTTGACCTCTTTTTTAGATGTGGTTGAGAATCAGAATTATTATCAAAGATACGGCAGAGTTTTCCGCAGCCTTCGTGAACAAAGAGGCTTTGAAACTACAGACTTTACAGACTTAGGTCTTTCACCTTTAATGCTTGATTTATTTGAGGAGGGGAAAATAATGCCTCCCCTCAACAAAATAGATGACGCATTGCAAAAAATGCATATTCCCCTTTCTGATTTTAGTTTTTTTCTGAATAATGGCTCTGAAGAAGTTATTTTAGCTTTATTTCACAAGTTAGATTATGCTGATTGTTACTCTAACTTTGAACTTATCCAACAACTATATGATGAAGCGAAAAATCAACCTGATTTTTATTATTTTTCTTTAGCAGCTAAAGCCTGTCTTGAGATAGGATTGACTGAGAACGAAGCAGAGGAGGTGACTACTTTTTTGTTTGGATTGGATGATTGGACTCTTCCAGATATTTATTGTTATATCCATGTAGCTCAGTTCATGACAACCAAAGCTTTACGTTCGTTTACAAGAGATTTTACAAAACATCCATATTTTTATGAATATAGACCAACTGCTAGAAAGCTGGTTACACAAGCGGTTTTAGAGACTTGCTTTACTTTAGTTGAAAGAGACGAATTTATGGCTGCTATCGGGATTTTAGAAAGAGTAAAAGATTTGCTTCTCCCAAGAGATGAGTATTCAAGATTGAGCTATTTATTTACAAAAGGATACTATATCTATAAAAAGGAACACAATGACGATGGAGTAAATCAAATGGAAGAAGTTATTCGAATGATCAAAAATCTTGGGGATACCGCACTTTATCAAAAATTTGTAAAAGCTTTTAATTCAATTCGCTAAAAAATCTGTATTATTTACAGATTTTTTTTTATTATAAAAAATATAAGAACGCTTATATAAATACCCAAATGGAAAAATCGGGGTGTATAATAAGCTCATGAAATCAAGGAACCGAAATAAAGGGTTCAGCCAACAATAGATATAGTAGAGGTACAGTCCAATGGAAATCTAAGTTGTTCCACTCATTCTTGTTACAACTTCTATGTAGAAGTACAATCAAACTATGAACTTTTTTTAGAAAACTTGAATTTTTTGATTTTATCTAGATAAAAGGGAGTTAGGTGTACACCAACCATAGTTTCAGAACACATAAAAGGAGGAGATTATAAGTCATTACAGGTATTTTCAAGGAATACCGAAAGCGGAAAAATTTATTTTGTTTGTTTAGAAAAACAATCAGAAAGGACTTCGTTATGGAAGTTAAAAAAATAATTGCTGTTTCAACAGTTGCTTTATTTGGACTCGGTTTTGGACTTTCTACAACTCCAGCGTTTGCTACAACCACCTCTGTAACTTATGGAGATAACTATACCACAAATACAAAATCATGGAGTGGTGGAACTTGGCAATATGGCTATACTCTCACAAATGCTTATTCACAATATTACATGGCGAATCAAGCACATGGAGCAAAAATTATCAATGTCGCTAATGGAGCTTGTTCAATTTTTGATGCAAAGGGCGGACAATATGCAACGGCAAGCATTGGTGACCTTTGGGATCAAGCAGCATTTTACGCAAATACAAGTACTTATTAAGTGATAGTGTAAAACGTTCTAGTAGAAGTTAGGCTAGGACGTTTTTTATAGGGAGGAGGTTATATGTATAAAATACTTCAAAACAATTTTATTGTCGTGTCTCTATCGGTGATTATGGTAATTTCTGTTGGATTGCTGAATGTGCAAATTCCAGGTATGATGGGGGGCAACCAACAAACTTTTGTGATTGTACAGACGAAAGGAAATGTCAAAAATGAGCTTTTAAATCTGGCAGAAGCACATCATGTAAGTTTCGCTAAACGATTCGTTCTTCCTGATTCAAAAGCATCAGAAGGAATGTCCTATACCTATGAACAAATCGGGGATATCAAACTGCCATCCTATCTTCCTTTACAGAAAAGTAAAGCGGTCATCAAGGAAAGCCCTGATACCACGAACTATGTGGTGGTAGGGAAAGGTTATACGGCAAGACAAGCCGCTACAGACCTATCAAAACTTGGAAATCAGGTGTCTGCTTTTTCACTGGACAATAGCTTTACCATTCTTAAAGAATTTATCGCAACACCGTCTTTATGGTTTATCTTTCTAGTTTTGCTTTTTATCTATATTGCCTTGCTTCTGGCTGAATATATCTCTGTCATCAAAAAAACAGGTATAGAGCGTTTGTCAGGATATAGCAGAAAGAACCTCGCTTTTAAGACTATAAGGTCGAATATTGTCTTTGTGCTGGTTACTATAGTGCTTTGTACTGGACTTGGCTCGCTTTATTTTTTGATTACTGCTAATCTTTCACTTCAATATATTCAAACGATCTTTACCCCGATTGCAGCTTGGGGCTTGCTACTTGTTTTGGTTACGCTGTTCATAGCATGGCTTGCTTATATCAGTTTTCAAAGACAACCCATCAATCTTGCAGTAAAAGGCAAAGCACCGTTAAAAGTTTTGACAGGCGTGATGATTACTTTCCAGATGCTTACCCTCTTTGTCTCAATAGCTTCGCTCTCTAATCTCTTATCCACCAACCAAACCTTGAAAACGCTTTCTGAAGGACAAGCGGCATGGGCGAAAAACAAGAGTTATTACGGCATGGTTATGACAAATATGGTTAACAATCAAGATTTCATAAACTTTCTGCTCCCTCTCCTAGAGAAGCCCGATACCTTGTTAGTAGCCAACCAGTTTGATAATCAAATCATGTATAGCAATGGAACTTTCGGACAAAATGACTTGGCAAGTGTGGGCTATCATTTCAGCCCTTACCCAGACCAAAATCTCTTAACTGTCAATGAAAATTTCCTGAAAAAAGAACACATTCAACTTCCCTCGGCTGTCGAAAAGCAAGTCATGCATCTTGGAGAAGGACAGGAAGCATTTCTAGTGCCACAAAGTCAAAGTCAAAATTTTGAGCAGTTGACTAAAGAGTGGGTTAAACCACTTCAAACCTGGGCACCTGATATGCATACGATAAGCTCACTTTATACGTCACCACAAAAGCAAGTCTTTGCTTATTCTATGTTTGGCATTACGGGCTTGCAACTTTCAGATCAAAGTTTTGCTAAGGAGCCACTCCTAGTAGTCTATGGTGCAAAAACCTTTACAGGAAAGGATGCTAAAGCTTTTACAAGTGTCTATCAACCCCATATCAATCAGATTTTGGTTAGCAATCCAAGCCAAGTCCTCCAAATGATGACAGAAAATCATCTGACTGGAAAAATGGGCGGCCTTTACAACGGTTATAATGAAATAACAGTAAAAGTTGACCAAATTCAGCTTGAGCGGAATACGATGGTTGTTGCAAATGTTTTGGGATTACTCAGTGCAGGCGTCTTGGTGTCCTTATTAAATAGCGTTTATTTCTATCAAAATCGTAGAAAATTTTTGATTGAGCAACTTGCAGGAAAAAATTTATTCAAAATTCATCAGACCTATCTCCTTACGATTTCGATTGCCTTAGTTTTGATGATGATGATTTCATTTTTGATAGGCTTGCCTCTTGTGACATTTAATATTTTGCTTGTTTACTTACTGATGATGGGTGTGATTTTTTCATATCAGCTAAGAAGACAAGGTGCAGTGAATATACTTTATTTGAAGGGAGAATAAGTATGATTGAATTAGAAGACATTTCAAAAAAATTTGATGACAAGATTGTGCTTGATCATTTTGAATATCAGTTTGAGGAAGGAAAATCTTATGCCTTGGTCGGACAATCCGGATCAGGCAAGACAACGCTTCTGAATATCATCGGAAAACTTGAAAAAGCAGATGGGGGGAGCGTCAAAATAGATGGAAAACCATTGCCTCAAATTCGTGAGCAGGTTTATTTCCGTGATTTTGTCGGCTATTTGTTTCAAAACTACGGTTTGATTGACAATGAAACGATTGAGCAAAATCTAGCGCTTGCCTTTGTCGGAAAAAAAGTGAAAAAAGCCGAACAAAGAAAAATAATGATTGAAACGCTGAAAAAGGTCAATTTGGAACCTGATTTGAAGCGGAAAATATATTCTTTATCTGGTGGAGAAGCCCAGCGTGTCGCGATTGCAAAAGTTATGATAAAAAATCCACCGCTTATTTTGGCAGATGAACCCACGGCAAGTTTAGACGAAGAAAATGGGCGTGAGGTTGTTGACTTGATTTTGTCATTGCTGACAGGAAAATCTACAGTGATTGTGGCGACACATACTCCTTTTGTTTGGGAGAAAATGGACGAAATCGTATCACTTTAATCAAATAAAAAAATGAATGTGACTCACATTCAATTTTTTTTTAATACATGTGTTTTGCCGAATTGCCAATGTCAGCTTGTTTGCCGATGACCACCAGCACATCATTAGCATGAAAGAGGTAGTTGGCATCGGGGACGACTTTGATTTCATCGTCATTTTTGATGGCGATGACATTTAAGCCGTGCTTTTTGCGAATGTCCAGTTTTTGCATGGATTTGCCAATCCAATGTTCAGGAACTTCCATTTCGACAATCGAGTATTCTGAGGAAAGCTCCAGATATGACTCAAACATATGGTTAGAATGATATTTGAGGGCCAGCTTTTCAGCCAATTCTCGTTCGGGATAGATGATTTCGTCAGCACCAATTTTTCGGAGCAGTTCGGATTGCAATTCACTCCCTGTTTTGACGACAATGTATTGGGCACCCAGTTTTTTGAGGAGCATGGTTATCGTGATTGAGGCTTCAAAATCTTCCCCAATGGTAACAAAACAAATGTCAAAGTCAGTTACGCCGAGTGATTTTAAAACGGCTTCGTTCGTACAATCTCCGATAAAAATATCATCAATGAGATTGGATACTTTTTGTGCTTCTTTTTCCTCTTTATCAACAACCATGATTTCATTGCCAAATTCTTGCATTTTCAAAGCAAGATAACGTCCAAATTTACCAAGACCGATGACTAAAACTGATTTGCTTGTCCAGTTGATTTTGTTTTTCATAGTGTTCCTTTATCCCACCAATATTTTTTCAGAGACACGACGGACAGGTGGTTTTTTGTTTGTACCGACGAGAGAGAAGATGAGCACCATCCAGCCCACTCTTCCAATAAACATGAATAAAATGATAATTAACTTGGAAATTCCATGAATATGTGCGGAAAAACCAAGAGAAAATCCGGCAGTTCCAAGCGCTGAGAAAACCTCGAAAACAATTTTTTCGATAGGGAAATTATTTAAAGCACTAAGGACAAATGATCCAGAAAGACCAATGATTAAATAAAAAGTGAGTAAGGCGCTAGTTTGCTGAATGGTTTCATTATCAAAGCGCCGTTTGAATACAGAAACGGTTGGCTTTCTTTGGGCGCTACTGATGGCACTAAAGAGCAAAATCGCAAAAGTCGTAACTTTTAGCCCACCAGAAGTAGAACCAGAAGCCCCACCAATATTCATCAGAATAAATGTGAGAAATAAGCTGGGACTTGAAAGATGATCAAGTGGAATGATACTAAATCCAGCAGTTCTTGGAGAGACGGATAGAAAGAGACTCGCAATCAGCTTGTTTGGATCGGATAGATTTTTCATTGCCTGCTGATTTTCGAGCAGATAAAAGCTAATCCAACCGATAATCAACAGACTGATAGACATGAATAAGACGATTTTGGTATGGAATGAATATTCCTTTGCATTGAATTTGTGGCGTAATAAATCTTCCCACACCATAAATCCTAAACTGCCTAAGATAATAAGCAGACAGACGGTTAAAGAAATTAAAGGATCAGAAACATAAGAAGTTAGCGAACTACCTGCTTTCACATTTCCAAACAAATCAAAACCAGCATTACAAAAGGCAGAAATGGAGTGAAAAACACCATAATAGATGCCCGTTGACCAACCAAACTCTGGAATAAAGCGGATTGAGAGTAAAACAGCACCCACCCCCTCAATGATAAAAACAAAGAGCAGAATTCGCCGAATGAGCTTGATTAGGTTAGACGAATGTAAAAAGCCAGATGACTCAAGGAGAAGTTGCCGTTCATGGAGCCCGACTTTACGTTTTAAGATAAGCGATAAACTTGTAATAATGGTCATGAAGCCAACGCCACCGATTTGGATGAGGATGAGAATAATGGCTTGACCAAAGTAAGACCAATGAGAAAAAGTATCATAAACAACGAGGCCAGTCACACATAAGGCGCTGATTGAAGTGAATAGGCTATTGAGAAAGGGAGTCCATTGTCCTGTTTTAGATGCAATCGGGCAGGAGAGCAACAAGCTTCCGACGATTGCTAAAAGAAGAAAAGCAAGGACGATATTTTGAGAATAAGTTAATTTTTTCAATTTTTCCATTTTCTTGTTTAACTAATAATTGATATGCGCTAATAATATTACGATTACTCTTTTCATTTTACGATAAAATGAGAAGAAATAAAAGAGGAATAGGACTTTTGACGAGAGAAATCTCGTGCGCGTGTGGTAGAAAATGAAGAAAACAAAAAGGCTTGACGCAATGGCAAAAATTTGATAAAATAGATAGGTTGAATATAGCAGTCAGCTAGAAAGCTCGTCAACATTTTTCCCTTTTACGAGTAGGGAAGGATTTTTCCTTTCTTGCCTCCTTGTCTTTTGAGACAAAGCAGTAACCGAAGCTGTAAGGCGAAGGAAAAATGAACGAATTCAAGGCTGACAATATTCTTCAAATCAATAAGCAATTTAAAGAGGCTAAAGCTGCTTTAGTTTGCTTAAATAAAATATTTGGAGGACATTATAAATGTCACGTTACACTGGTCCATCATGGAAACAATCACGTCGCTACGGTATCTCACTTACAGGTTCTGGTAAAGAACTTGCTAAACGTAACTTTGTACCTGGACAACACGGTCCAAACAACCGTTCAAAACTTTCTGAATACGGTCTTCAATTGGCTGAAAAACAAAAACTCCGTTTCACTTACGGTCTTTCTGAACGTCAATTCCGTAACTTGTACGTTGCTGCAACTAAAGTAAAAGAAGGAACTATCGGTTTCAACTTCATGACGATGCTTGAACAACGTCTTGATAACGTTGTTTACCGTCTTGGTCTTGCAACTACTCGTCGTCAAGCACGTCAATTCGTAAACCACGGTCACATCCTTGTTGACGGAAAACGTCTTGATATTCCATCAGCACGTATCCAACCAGGTCAAGTTGTTTCAGTTCGTGAAAAATCACTTAAAGTTCCTGCTATCCTTGAAGCTGTTGAAGCTACTAAAGGACGCGCTAACTTCGTATCATTCGATGCTGACAAACTTGAAGGAACACTTGTTCGCCTTCCAGAACGCGACGAAATCAACCCAGAAATCAACGAAGCACTTATCGTCGAATTCTACAACAAAATGATGTAATCTGTCACTAATGACGAAAAAAATCTTGAACTTCGGTTCAGGTTTTTTTTTGCAATGATTGTCATGAAAACGTAAATATGCGTCGTCTTAATTGTTTATTATTTTGATAAAAATAGGTTACAATAGATTTGAGTGGTTTTGTTTTTATGACTCAAAAAAAACTAAAGGAAAATTTAATATGAAAATAGCAGCTATTGTCGGAAGTTTGAGCAATCATTCAACATCAAGAAAAGTTCTTTTGGAAGGTGAAAAATATTTTTCAGATGCCGTTGAATTAAGCGAAATCAATTATAGTGATTTGCCATTATTCAATGTCGATAATGAATTTCCACGTCCAGCGTCAATCGACCGTATCATGGACGAAATCAATGCCAGCGACGGACTTGTGATTGTCGTGCCTGAATATAATTTATCTGTTCCAGGTGTTTTGAAAAACTTGTTGGACTGGGTATCAAGAGCTACTGTTCAAGGTGCTCCAAAACCTACATTGAACAAGCCTGTCTTGATTATTACGACAAGTGCTGGTGTCAGCGGCGGAATGGTTCCTCAAGAACAAACACGTTCAATTTTGAACTATTTGGGGGCACACGTTATGTCACAACCACGTATTTCATTTGCTAATATTTACAAGAATTTTGATGAAAATGGAAACTTTGCATTTGATGAAACAAGCGCTAAATTCTATGAAACAACAGTTCAAGCTTTTGAAACTTTTGTTAAAAAATTCCATCAATAATGCATTAGAAAATCTTGTCAGCACTGACAAGGTTTTTTTGCTGTAAAAAATGGTAAAATAGAGTGTTAGTAAAATAATTTTATACCTATGCTGGGGCCATTAAAAAATGGAGTGTACGGACTCAAGTATAAAATAAAAATGAAAGAACGCTATGGAAAATAATAAAAAAATTGCAGAATTGTTAAATATTAAAATATCACAAGTGGAGAAGGTTCTTGAATTGTCGGCTGATGGGAACACAGTACCTTTTATTGCCCGTTATCGTAAGGAAATGACAGGGTCGCTTGATGAAGTTCAAATCAAGGCCATCATCGATGAAAACGACAGCTTGACAAAATTGGCAGATCGTAAAACGTCAGTCCTTGCAAAAATCGAAGAACAGGGCAAGTTGACGGATCAGCTGAAAAAACAAATTCAAGCAGCAGAAAAACTTTCGGAAGTTGAAGATTTGTATTTGCCATACAAGGAAAAACGTCGGACAAAGGCAACGATTGCAAGAGAAAACGGCCTCTTCCCATTGGCTGAATTGATGGTCAAAAACGAGAAACAGATTGAGACCATAGCTGAAAAATTTGTCACTGAAACGGTTGTCAGTGCTGACAAAGCCATCGCAGGTGCGCTTGATATTTTGGTTGAAATGATTGCTGAAGCAACGCCTTTGCGTTCGTGGTTGTTGAGCGAAATCAAAGCCAACAGCTCTATCAATAGCTCTAAAAAAGCGGCAGCCGAAGACGAAAAACAAGTTTTCCAAATGTATTATGAGTTTTCAGAAAAAATTTCGGACTTGCCAAATCATCGTGTTTTAGCTTTAAATCGCGGTGAAAAAATGAATATCTTGTCTGTCAAATTTGACAATAATGATGATAAAATTTTGCGTTTCTTTGCCTCACGCTTTAAGGCACAAGAAAATCCATATATGCAAACGGCAATCAAAGAAGCAGTCAAGAAAAAAATGATTCCAGCGATGGAACGTGCCATTCGGACAGAATTGACCGATAAAGCAGAGGACTCAGCCATTCAAATTTTTGGCGAAAACCTCAAAAATTTACTGTTGGTTGCACCGCTCAAGGGCCGTGTGGTCATGGGATTTGACCCTGCTTTCCGTACGGGCGCAAAACTTGCCATTGTTGACGGCACAGGTAAATTGCTCAAAACAACAGTCATTTATCCAGTTAAACCAGCAAATGCAAGCCAAATTGCCCAAGCCAAGAAAGATTTAGCTGAATTGATTCAAACTTATGGGGTCAACATGATTGCTATCGGGAACGGAACGGCCAGTCGGGAGTCAGAAGCATTTGTTTCTGAGGTTTTGAAAACCAATCAATTTTCGGATGTTTTCTATGTGATTGTTAGTGAAGCTGGTGCGTCAGTTTATTCAGCTAGCGAACTTGCACGTGAAGAATTCCCCGATTTGACGGTTGAAAAACGTTCCGCGATTTCGATTGCACGCCGTTTGCAAGATCCACTTGCGGAATTGGTCAAAATTGAACCTAAAGCGATTGGTGTCGGTCAATATCAGCACGATGTGGCAGAGAAAAAATTGACTGAAAATCTTGATTTCGTTGTGGAAACAGTCGTTAACCAAGTCGGTGTCAATGTCAATACCGCCAGTGCCGCCTTGCTTTCACACGTTGCTGGATTGAATAAGAGTCTGGCACAAAATGTGGTCGCTTATCGTGAAGAAAATGGTGCTTTGCAAACACGGGCACAACTGAAAAAAGTGCCACGTTTGGGTGCGAAAGCATTTGAACAAGCTGCTGGATTTTTGAGAATTCCAGAAGGTAAAAACTTCCTTGACAATACAGGTGTTCACCCAGAGTCTTACAAGATTGCTCAAGCCATTTTGGCAGAATACGATGTCGAACAATTATCAACATTGACACCAAAAGACTTGTCAGAGCTGACAGAAAAAATGGCCGTTGGTATGGAGACGCTGCAAGATATTATTACGGACTTGCAAAAACCGGGCCGTGATATGCGTGATAACTTTGATGCACCAATTTTACGTCAAGATGTGTTGACAGAAAAAGATTTACGGATTGGACAAGAAATTGAAGGTGTGGTGAGAAATGTCGTGGACTTTGGTGCTTTCGTTGACGTTGGTGTTAAACATGACGGACTCGTCCATGTTTCTGACATGAGCAAAAATTTCGTCAAAAATCCTTATGAATTTGTATCAGTGGGTCAAATTTTGACAACTTGGGTCAAATCCGTTGATCTTCAACGTGGAAAAATCAATTTGACTTTGATAAATCCGCGCGAAAAATAAGCAACTGTGGAAAACTTTTTAAGATGAATGAAGATAAAACAAATTGGACAGCTTCCAAATTGACAGCTTATGTTCAACTGATTTCAAAGGAAAAATTTGGATGGACATTTGATCATAAAGCCTTTTGGAATACGCGTTTACGTACAACGGGCGGACGGTTTTTTCCTAAAGATTGTCATTTGGATTTCAATCCTAAAATGGCAAATTTACCTGAATTTGATCAGATTATTTTGCATGAATTGACTCATTATCATCTTTTTCGGCAGCACAGAGGTTATCAACATCAAGACTTAGATTTTAAACAATTGTTGAAAGAAGTCGGCGGTTCACGCTATGCTCCGCGCATTTCTGAGCCAAAATTGACCTATCAATGCCAAAAATGTGGATTACTTTATCAGAGACAGCGAAAAATTGACCTTAAAAAATACCGCTGTGGAAAATGTCGTGGAAAACTAAGTTTAAAAAAGAGCACCTGATGGTGTTCTTTTTGCATTTTTCCACAAAATAAAGTATGATAGTAAAAATATATTGATGAAATCGGGTCGAATTGACTCGAAATTTTTTTAGGAGATTGTTTTGTTGAAATCAGAAATCATTGCACAAATGCCAAAAGTTGAACTTCACTGCCATTTAGATGGCTCATTGAGCTTGAAATGTATCAAGGCGCTAGCCAAAAATGATCAGGTGTGGATTCCATTGAAAGATGATGAGATTTTACAAAGAGCGCAAGCGCCCGAAACGACGAAGACTCTGCTCGAATATCTCGAACGTTTTGACTTCGTCCTGCCTTTGCTTCAGACCTATCAAAATTTGGAGCTTGCGGCATATGATGTGGCAGAGCAAGCCAGTTTTGATAATATCAAATATATTGAAATCCGTTTTGCTCCTATGCAACACCTTCAAGAAAATTTGACATTGGAAGAAGCGGTTGAAGCAGTGCTGGCAGGCTGTGTCCGTGCCGAACAAGATTTTGATTTGAAAATTAACCTTTTGATTTGTGGCTTAAAGCAGGAAAAGTTGAGTAAACTTGAAAAATTACTGCCAATTTTTGATCGTGTGACTGATGAGCATTTGGTAGGCTTTGATTTGGCAGGTGACGAATTGAATTTTCCAACGCAAACCTTTGCGTCATTGCTGACAAAAGTTCAACAACAGGGAATTTCGATGACACTTCATGCGGGCGAATGTCCACATTGTGCTGCCAATATGAAGGACAGTGTTGCGCTAGGTGCCAAAAGATTAGGACATGGCGTTTGTGCAAGAGATTTTTCCAAAGCCGAACTCGAAAAATTGATTGCTGATCAAACGGTGTTGGAAATGGCTCCGACCAGCAACTTTCAGACCAAAGCCATTCAGAAGCTGGAAGAATATCCCTTCAAAATGCTCTATGATGCTGGCGTTCACGTGACCATCAATACGGACAATCGCACCGTTTCAAATACGACTTTGCAAAAAGAATATGAAAAAATCGCTTCGTGGTATGATTTTACAGTTGCTGATTTTGAACAAATCAATCATTATGCCGTTGATGGTGCATTTGTCAGCGCTGACGAAAAAGAAAAACTGCATCAGATACTTCAAACATCCTATGAAAAAATAAAAGCCTGAGGGCTTTTTTTGTATATCACTTCGTTTGATTAAATATTTATGAGAAAATAATTAACATAAAATTAAAAACCAAAAGGAGTGCAAATGTCCAAGAAGAAAAAAATTCACAAGAAACTGCTCACATCGGCTGCGCTGAGTTCGCTGATCTTTGCTGAGACAGGAACATTCGTTCAAACCATCGCCGAAACGACAGAACGTGAGCCAGAAATTTCACTGGTGGAAGGTCAAGACGAAATATCAGAAAATGGCACGGAGTCACTTATTCCAGAAGAAAATCTAGAAGTCAGTTCTGACGAAGGCACGGATGATGAAAATCTTGCTGAAACTACTGAAGATACTGAAGATACAGCAGATGAAGCCATAAATCAACCCCCAACAAGCGATAAGCTACCAGTGCCTGATTTTATTCCTGAACCACTTGAGCCTGTGCTTGATTTTGTTCAACAAAAAGAAGAAATTCCCGTCCCTAACTCAGGCTTTACCATGAGTCTTGGAACCATTCAATATGGTCAAACCATCATGAGCTTGCAAGTACCACAAGCTTTGTCAGGTCTGATGATTGAGCAAGGAAATAGTATCATTTTTAACAACATGACAAATGTAGCTGCGCAGGCACCTGAAGCCCCTGCCAACTGGCTGGTACATACGGGAAATTATGATTGGAGTATTGTTGATAGTTCTGGTGCGCTTGTGCCAAATATCAGTGTTCAATCCATTCGTGGCGATTTAAGTCTGACTTTGACGGGAAATGGGACGGCTTCTGTAGCAGTTCAAAGACGGGCAGGCATTCAGATTACGGATACGGATTCAACAGGAACCATTTTGCCAGTTGGGACATATACGGTTCAAGGTTTGATTAACAACCAAGTTTTGACAGGTGGTACGCCTGGTACAACCATTGATTTTACCTTTACCGTCCTCGCACCGCCCACACCTGAGGCCCAGACGGTCAATCTGAGTTTGGCAACAGCCTTGAATGCCAGCAAAGTATGGGACGGTTCATCATCGCTTGCGACTGGTGTGGCTATTCCTGCTGTGACTGCTGACACTATGGATGTTACAAGCTTGCCAGCACTGATAGCTTCTGATTTTGTTTATGTCAGTGACAATGGGGATCCAGATGGCAGTGTCGGTTCGGTTTTGACGCTGAGTGGTGTTTATCTGGCCAAATTAAAGGCGGCTTATCCAGACATCACCTTTAATCTAAACGGTCTGCGTACAAATATTACGGGGACAATCCTACCGATTTCACATCCTGCTTTGACTTGGGAGGCAGGCCAATATAACGAAGATAAAGTTTTTGATGGCACTGCTGACTTGCCAGAAGATAACAGCCAACTACCACAAATTTCAGGACTTCCCGCAGGCATTTCACAACCTACGGCTGCTGACTTTATCTATGAGAGTTCAAATGCAGGGCAAACGACAATCGTTCTCCGCCAAAAATATCTGAATGATTTGACAAATAATGGTGTCGATGTTTCAAATTTGGATGCACCAATGTTCACAGGAACGATTCAACCTTTGGACATTCAAATACGTCCAGGAATTTTACAAAAACCATTTAACAATGCCATCACCATGGATGGCGATGATTTTGCCATTGATGAAAACGGAAATTTCAAAGTACCAGTCATCATCAACCAAGCTCAAATCAATGCCACTCAGCCAGTCGGTCAGCCAGCAATTACGCTTTCTCAGTTTGTTGATTCCTCGATGACCGGCTTGCGTTTTATTGGAAATGATCCCCATATTGTCGGAAATAACAAAGCCTTTGCTGAAAGTTCCACTAACACTTGGGGTGTGATTTTGTCGCACGATTCAATAGCCTCAAACTTTACCGTATCCATCAATGGAAAAAATGTTTGGACACCAGCGCCAGCTGTCAGTGCTGACAATCCTAATCCACAAGCCAACATACCAATAGACGTGACGGAACTTGTCGAAGCCTCGATTGTGAAATCGCCGGGGCCAGAGCTCATGTGGACGGACATCTCTGCAGATGTGACGCAGACTAGCGCCACTCTTGAACCCGCTATCGCTTTGCATATGTCAGGGCAACATAATCGTCAAATTCGTTGGACAGCTAATGCCAGTGATGACAGCCTCAACGGTATCAATCAGCAACTTTGGCAAACAGAAATCAATGTGCCAGGTCAAACAGGGATACAGTATTTGCTCTATGCCAGAAATCCCAATTTTGCACCATTGAGCAGTCGTGTGACGACGGAAACACCGCTTCAATCCAATACGACAGGCCACTTTACAGGATTAAGCCCAAATACAAAATATTATGTGGTAGCGACTTCGCTTGAAAGTCAAAATTTCTATCAGGGTCCACCGACCTCAACAGCTTATGAGTTTACAACATTATCCAATTCCAATGAAACAACACATCAGCCTACACCACCGGCACAGGAAGGAGCTGGAAATGACAATTTGCCTCAGGCAGGAACACGAAGTTCTATCGTAGGACTTCTCGGAGCAGCTGCATTGACACTAGCTTCAGCAATCTTCACGCTTCGACGATACCGAAAATAAAAAACGAACAAGTGTTCGTTTTTTTTTTTTAGATTCCGTATGTAAAAGGATTGATTTTTTTAGTTTCTTTTTCGTTTGCTTTAATCATTTCAAAATGGATATTGTTCAGTTTAATTGTTGATGATGTTTGATTTTTCATGTTGATGTCCTGCCTTTATTTTTTCTATGAACATATCTTACCACCGTAATCTTAAAATGAAATTAGATGAGACTTGAAGTAAACTTAATCAAAAAAATCTGTCAGAGCTGACAGATTTTTTTTATTTATCAGGCGTCATAATCATTGGAACAACCAATGGTTCACGTTCTGTTTGTTTGTATAAGAATGGGCTAAGTGCTTCGCGCATGGCACGAGCAACACTTGCTTCGTTTGCATTTTCATCTTGCATAGCTTGACGAATGGCATTGAATAAGACGCGTTGTCCTGAGCGAATCAAATCGCCAGATTCACGCATATAAATAAAGCCTCGGCTGAGCAAATCAGGTCCTGCAAGGACTGTTTTGTTTTCAAAGTCAACAGTTGCAACCGCAAGTACAATCCCGTCTTCCGCCAATTCATGACGGTCATGAAGGACAGCATTTCCGACATCACCAATACCAGAGCCATCAACATAAGTGTCAGACGCATTGATGTGGTCAGCATAGCGGGCAGAATCAGCAGTTACTGCAAGTACATCTCCGTTTTCCAAAATGAAACAATTTTCTTTTGGTACACCAACATCTTGAGCGAGTCCAGTGTGAATTTTGAGCATTCGATATTCACCATGAACAGGCATGAAGTATTTTGGCTTGATCAGGCGTAACATCAATTTTTGTTCTTGTTGTCCACCATGACCAGAAGTATGGATATTATTCATTTTACCGTAGATCACTTCAGCACCAGCTTCAGAAATTTTGTTAATCAACTGATTAACGCCATAGGTATTTCCAGGAATGGCATTTGATGAAAAGACAACGGTGTCGCCCATTTGCAAAGTGATATGACGGTGCATGCCATTTGCGATACGGGAAAGGGCAGCCATTGGTTCGCCTTGCGAACCTGTACACATGATGACAAGTTCGTGGCTAGGATATTGATTGATATCACTTGGGTCAATGATTGTACCTTCAGGTGCGTGCAAATAACCAAGTTCAAGACCATTGACAATGGCTTTTTCCATTGAACGACCGAAAACAACGACATGGCGACCTGTTTTCACAGCACCATCAATCGCTTGTTGCAAACGGAAAATATTTGACGCAAATGAAGCGAAAATAATTCGACCTTCAATACGTTCAAAGATTTTCATGATGCTTGCACCAACGACTTTTTCAGAGTTTGAGAAGGTTGGAATTTCAGCGTTAGTAGAGTCTGAGAGTAAGAGCAAAACGCCTTCGTCACCCAAACGTGCCATCGCGTGCAAGTCAGCAGGTTCACCAACTGGTGTGAAGTCAAATTTGAAGTCCCCTGTGGCAACGATTTTGCCTTCAGGAGTATCAACGACAACAGCGATAGGTTCTGGGATAGAGTGGGTTGTGCGGAAGAAGCTCAAGCTCAAATAATTAAACTTGATGACGCTATCTGGATGAATTTCATAAAGTTTTGCATCACGTAAAAGGCCATGTTCTTCCAATTTTCCTCGAATCAAAGCAAGGCTAAGTGGGCCTGCATAGATTGGGATATTTGCTTGTTTAAGCAAGAAAGGAATTCCACCGATATGGTCTTCGTGACCGTGGGTGATAAAAAGTCCTTTAATGCGATCGATATTTTCCACTATATAAGAATAATCTGGAATGACATAGTCAACGCCTAACAGATCGTCTTCAGGGAATTTGATACCAGCATCAACGATGATAATTTCATCCTTGTACTCGATACCATAAGTATTTTTACCAATTTCGCCCAGTCCGCCAATGGCGTAAACTGCAACTTCATTGGATTTTATTTTTAATTGCTTTGGCATGTTTTCCTTTCGTAGAATGGAGTTATTATAATTCGAATGTTAAGGGAAGCTCTAAATACTCAGATTTTGCGAAATTCAGTCAATTTTTAAAACTTCATCGGCAAATCTCGAAAAAAGCAGTTTGTAGCGTTCCTCTTAATCAAAAAAATATCAAAAATGTTGATTAAGTAATTTCAAAAGTCGTCGAGTTTCGTTCACTCCTGAGGATCGACTTTAGATTGATAAAAGAGTACAACAAAATAACTCTAACCTTTCCTCTTTTTGAGAAAAACCTAAAGTAGTTCTTTCATTTTTACAAAGATTAAAATGTTGTAATTTCGAAATCGCCATTTTCTTGGTCATAAGCAACAGCATCATCGCTGAGCCCTTCAATGAATTCAACCACATATTCTGTGTTTGATGCGAGAAGTTCGCGGCCTGCAATAACGCCTGCTTTTTCATCTTTAACATCAAGGTCGAGGTACATGATTTGTGTATTTTCACGACGTGGAGCGCGTGTTTTATCTTTTTGGTAAAAAACTTTGAAAATCATAGGTTATCATAAACGAGAGAAGCTCGTTTTCCTTTCTTTTACAATTCTTTGTGTGTGCTTGTCACAATTGCATTACTCTAATTTTAGCATATTTATGACTTTTTGGAAAGAGACAATCATTATTTTCATAAAAGAAATCGTTATCAAAGAAATAAAGTTGGAAGTTAGAGCTTCAGCGTGGTAAAATAGAAAAGAAGATTTCCAAAGGAGTGACCATTCACTTGTTTGTGAGATTAAAATAGAATAAGAAAAGAAATAAAATGAAACTATTAGCATTAGACAGTTCATCAAAAGCCTTATCTGTTGCACTTGTAGCAGAAGATGTTATTTTAGGCGAAATTACATTAAATTTAAAGAAAAACCACAGTACCACATTGATGACGGCGATTGATTTTTTGATTGATCAAAGCGATCTTGAAGCTTCTGATCTTGATCGCATTGTTGTTGCGCAAGGGCCTGGTTCTTATACAGGGCTACGTTTGGCAGCAACAGTCGGTAAGACCTTGGCTTATGCCTTGAACAAAGAAATCGTAGGCGTATCAAGTTTGCTTTCGATTGCAAGTCGCTTGGAAGCAGACCATAAGTTTGTTGTACCAGTTATGGACGCGCGTCGTGGCAATGCTTATGCTGCTGTTTATCAAGATCAAAAAGTGATTGTTGCAGACCAACACTGTATTTTCAGTGAATTTTTAGCAGATTTAAGCAAAAAAGTCACAGCATTTGACCAAGTGATTTTCACAGGTGAAACAACAAACTTTGTTGAAGAAATCAAAGCTGCAGGCTTCAAGGAAGAACAAATTGTGACAGACAGTTTGTCAGTTTTGCCATCTGCCTATGCACTTGCAAAAATTGGCGAAACCTTGCAACCAGTAGCTGTACATGGATTTGCCCCAAAATACTTGAAAAAAGTAGAAGCAGAAGAGAAATGGTTGGAAACACATGAAGAAGCTGAAAACGCTACTAGCGGATACGTTCAAAGGATTTAACCCCCGACGTTATCTCGACATGGATGAGATTGAGTTGGAAAGTCAGCAAAATGGCGTTAATTATCGTTTGGCGGAACGTTTAGATATTGTCGATATGTTGGCGATTGAACGTGATGTTTATGATGGCGATGTGCCATGGACTTTTTCACATTTTGAACACGAAATCGTCAAGAACAATGACGCATTTTTCATCGTGGCTGAAGTTGACCGAAAGGTCGTTGGCTTTATCGGTGCGCGTTTGACAGACCACGGAAAAAATATTCATATTTCAAATTTGGCAGTCATTCGCAAATTTCAAAATCAAGGAATTGCAACGACATTGATTAGTCAAATCGTTCGTTTGATGACCGATTTAGGCAAAGTTTTGATGACTTTGGAGGTCAGACGTGATAATACAAAGGCGCAAGGCCTTTATCGTCGCAATGGCTTTCAGACTGATAAATTGATGCCAAGCTATTATGATGACGGTGGCGATGCCATTTGGATGATTAAACAATTGAGAAAAGATGCTGAAAATTAGACAATGTTCACATGAAAAGGGCTCAAATGAGAAGGACATCACTGGTATTTTTCAAGTTTTATCAGAAAATTATTCATTGTCTCCTTGGAGTCATGCTTATATTGAAAATGACTTAGCAACAAAAACCAGCAGGTATTTTGTTATTGAGGATGCGCAAGAAATCGTCGGCTTTTTAGCAGTGACGGAAGTCATCAATGAAATTGAGATTACCAATATTGCAATCAAGCCAGCCTATCATCATCAAGGGCTTGCCAGCAGATTGTTGGATCAACTGCCTGTCAACTGGGCGGATAAAGCAGCAAATGAATTGATTGAAACGGTATTTTTAGAAGTTCGTGCGTCAAATCTTCCTGCTCAAAAACTTTATCAAAAATTCGGTTTTGAAGCCTACCATATTAGAAAAAATTATTACAGTATGCCGCAAGAAGATGCAATCTTGATGCGACTTAACACAAAAAATTAGTATAAAAAGAAAAGAAATAAAAATGAAAGACAATTATATCCTAGCATTTGAAACATCATGTGATGAAACATCAGTTGCTGTTCTAAAAAATGGAACAGAACTTTTATCCAATATCATTGCGAGTCAAATCAATAGCCACAAGCGTTTCGGCGGGGTCGTGCCAGAAGTGGCAAGTCGCCATCACGTTGAACAAATCACTGCTTGTATTGATGAAGCACTTGTTCAAGCGGGAATTACGGCGGAAGATTTGACTGCCGTTGCTGTTACTCAAGGACCTGGACTTGTCGGTGCTTTGCTGATTGGAATTATGGCTGCAAAGACATTTGCTTGGGCAAATCATTTGCCACTTATTCCAGTCAATCACATGGCGGGTCACATGATGGCCGCTGCTTTGGTTGATACAATCGAATATCCTGCAATGGCTTTGCTGGTTTCAGGTGGACACAGTGAACTTGTTTATGTGGAAAAAGAAGGCAGCTATAAAAAAGTGGGTGAAACACGTGATGATGCAGCCGGTGAAGCTTACGATAAAGTGGGACGTGTCATGGGCTTGACTTATCCATCAGGAAAAGCGATTGATGAATTGGCACACCAAGGGCAAGACACTTATCATTTCCCTCGTGCCATGATGACCACACACGAAATCGAATTTTCATTTTCTGGCTTGAAATCAGCTTTTATCAACACGGTTCATAATGCTGAACAAAAAGGCGATGATTTGGTCAAAGATGATCTTGTGAATTTGGCAGCTTCATTCCAAGCAGCAGTTCTTGATGTCTTGATTGGCAAGACAAAATTGGCTTTGGAAAAATTCCCTGTCAAAACTTTGATTGTCGGTGGTGGCGTTTCTGCCAACCAAGGTCTGCGTGAACGTTTGGCAAATGAAATCACAGAAGCGAAAGTGATTGTTCCACCATTGCGCTTATGCGGAGACAATGCAGGGATGATTGCAGCAGCGGCTTATATCGAAATGCAAAGAGAAAATTATGCTGGTTTGGACTTAAATGCGAAACCAAGTTTAGTTTTTGATACTTTGTAAAAAATAGAAAATAGAGAGACTGAACATGTTGAAATTAAAAATTCGGATGACGAATGGCGGAACTTATGATGACGAATTTGAAAACGTGTCGGAATTTGTCAGCCTGATGTTGGATGATTTTCCACCGATGGATGATGCAGATGAAATTTTGGATGTTGAAATCGACGGCGAAAAATATGAATTTTCAGGAACAGCCAACGAACTTTATTATGAATTAGTGAATAAAAAATAAAAAGCTTGTCTAAGGACAAGCTTTTTTTGTCAGCGCTGATAGGCGAGAGTGGACAAGCTTGGCGAATACTAAACAAATCCATCTTAAACCACTGCCCACTCGTGAATAGATTTTCCATTATCATCAACCATTTGAAGCCAGCTGTTAGTTCCTGCAAAATATAGAAAATGCCCGACTTCGTTGACAGAACGCAAGATGATGTCCTTTGTCGTTGTCCAGTTTTCAGCATTCCATTTGGCTTGATTTGCTTGGCGTAAGCTTGTCGTAAATGTGGCCTGAATGCCCAAACTTCCATCTTTTCGACGTGGAGCAAGCGCGTCAGGCAACATTGTGGCACCTGCCAAGATACGCATTTCACTGGCTTTTTGCCAAATGACCTGTGCTTTTGTACCCTCGTAGTCGATGTGAAATTCAATTTCTGCGAGTGCTTTTTTCCAACGATGTTGCGCTTTTGCTGGCACGTATTTTTTCTTTTCAAGTTTAATTCCAAAGGCTGTCAGAGCTGACAGGATTTCATCAGTTGATTTTGCACATGCTTTGTAGATATTTTGTGGAATTTTTGTCAAATTATCTGACAGTTGAGCAAGCTTTAGCCCGGCGTCTGACGCTTCTTGAATGAAAAATTGCACTAAATATAATTTTTCAATATCATAAACAGCAGCTTCAATAATGAGAACCTGGTCAAATTCAATTTTTGGAAATTGGTTTTTGTCAGCGCTGATATAAACAGGATGTTTCTTTTTCAGAAGGATAAAAAAGGCAGATTCATTCAATTTGAAACGTGAATGATTGCAGGCAAAGAGCTGAAGTTCGGCACCAGAAGGCAATCCAATCTTCAAATCGTCTTCTTTGTTTAAAGTGACTTTAAAACTGATTTTTTTCATAGCTTTATTATAACGAATGAAAGAAAAAACGACAACTTTTTTCTTTCATTCTAATGAAAACTCTAGAAAATGCCCGCTAGGGATTTTCGTTCGCCCATCGTGTGATTTTCATGCAATGGGGGGTGAGTTTTAAAACGAATGAGAGAAAAATTGACAGGTCTGTACTGTTTTGTTTTTCTGCTATATTATTCATAAAAAAATAGCGATTTCCCACTCAAATTTTTGACAGACTTGTTTGATAGTGCTAGACTAGAAAGGTAGTCAGGTCCCATCTTCTAATGGTTAGGAAACTGGTTTCTCATTCCGGAAATAGGGGTTCGATTCCCCTTGGGACTATTTTAAAGATTTAGCAAATGCTAAGTCTTTTTTTTCGTCAAAAATCGGTGCGTTTTTGTAGTTTATATGCTAAAATATAAGCATAAATCTTTAGCACTAAAGAAGTGGAGAATGCAAATGAGTGAACAAAATGATGCGCTAACCAGTGCAACCATTCGTTTGGAGGACAAAGTAGCAGATGGCTCAGGCCATCACAAGATTTTCGTCAAGGGTATTGAAGATCAATCAGACATTGATCGTTTGGCGAGGATTTTATCGGGGAAACCTGGCGTGATTGCGGTTAAAGTATTCGTGACAGGCGAAGTTCAGTTTGACACTGAATTTCATGTTGAAGCTCCTGTTTTTGAAAATGCAGTGGCTCAATCTGGATTAGAATTGGCTTAAAAAAGCTGTTTTTACAACGGCTTTTTTTATCAAGATTATTTAGGGAAATGGAGAAAAAATGGATTTAAAAGAAACTTTTATGCTTTCAAATGGCGAAAAAATTCCGCGTGTAGGCTTTGGAACTTGGCAATCAAAAGATGGTGAAGAAGCCTATCAAGCGGTAAAAACGGCACTTGAAGTCGGCTATCGTCATATTGATACGGCAGCCGTTTACGGCAATGAGGCTTCGGTCGGTCGTGCCATTAAGGACAGCGGTATCGCACGTTCAGACTTGTTTGTCACCTCCAAATTATGGGATACTGCCTTGACGAAAGAAGATGCTGCGCGTGAAATTGATGAAAGTTTAAGTCGTTTGGGACTTGATTATATGGATTTGTTTTTAATTCACTGGCCAAATCCATTACCAACCCGTCCGCATTTTGCTGAACGGAATGCACAAGTTTGGCGTGCCATGGAAGATGCTGTTCGAGCAGGAAAAATCAAATCAATTGGGACGTCAAATTTTCATGCTAGACATTTATTGCCCTTGCTTGAAGTTGCTGAAATCAAGCCAGTTGTCAATCAAATCATCATCAACCCAAGTGTGCAACAAAAAGAATTAGTTCAATTTAATCAAGAACATGATTTATTGACGGAAGCATACAGCCCACTTGGAACAGGAAAAATATTAGGACTGTCAGAGCTGACAGAACTTGCTGAGAAGCATGGAAAATCAGTAGCCCAAGTTGTCCTGCGTTGGTCAGTTCAAAAAGGCTTCCTGCCGTTGCCAAAATCTGTAACGCCAGCGCGCATTAGAGAAAATGCTCAAATTTTTGATTTTACGCTCAGTGCTGACGATATGGCATTGATTGATGGCCTACAAGGACTTGCCGGCACGGCACGCAATCCAGATGAAAATTCGCATTAAAAAGAGAGCCATAGGCTCGCTTTTTTTTATTTTATAAAAAAGAAAAGAGAAATTCGCAAATATCCTGTCAACAAGTCAATTTTTAGCTACAATAAGCTCCCAAAGTCAATAAAATTGTGGTAAAATAGAGATGACTATGGACACTGTTTTGTTCAAAATATAGGAGACTAAATTTATCATGTCAGATAAAATACGCGTACGTTACGCACCATCACCAACAGGACTTTTGCATATCGGGAATGCCCGTACAGCATTGTTCAACTATCTTTTTGCACGCCATTACAATGGAACTTTCATTATTCGTATCGAAGACACTGACCGTAAACGTCATGTTGAAGACGGCGAACGTTCACAACTTGAAAATTTGCGTTGGTTAGGTATGGATTGGGATGAAAGTCCAGAAACACACGAAAAATACCGTCAATCAGAACGTCTTGACCTTTATCAAGGTTATATTGATCAGTTGCTTGAAGAAGGCAAAGCTTATTATTCTTATCGTACAGAAGAAGAATTGGCTGCTGAACACGAACGTCAAGAAGCTGCCGGCGAAACACCTCACTACACGAATGAATACATTGGCATGACTGATGCTGAAAAAGAAGCCTATGTGGCTGACCGCAAAGCAGCAGGTATCGTACCAACTGTTCGTATCAAAGTCTCTACAACTTCAATCTACAAATGGAATGACATCGTAAAAGGTGAAATTTCATTTGAAGGTGGAAACATTGGTGGCGACTGGGTTATTCAAAAGAAAGACGGTTATCCAACATATAACTTTGCCGTTGTAGTTGATGACCACGACATGCAAATTTCGCACGTCATTCGTGGAGATGACCATATCGCCAACACACCAAAACAACTCATGATTTATGAAGCATTGGGTTGGGAAGCACCCCAATTTGGTCACATGACTTTGATTATCAACTCTGAAACAGGGAAGAAATTATCAAAACGTGATACAAATACGCTTCAATTTATCGAAGATTACCGCAAAAAAGGGTACATGTCAGAAGCGGTATTCAATTTCCTTGCCTTCCTTGGATGGAACCCTGGCGGAAATGAAGAAATCTTCTCTCGCGACGAATTGATTAAATTGTTTGATGAAAAACGTCTGTCTAAAGCACCAGCTGCTTTTGACCAAAAGAAGATGGACTGGATTGATAACGAATATATCAAACACGCACCACTTGAACGCGTCGTAGAAATGGCAAAACCATTCCTTGAAGCTGCAGGACGTCTTGACGAACGTGCAGAAAAATTCATCGAAATGTATCAACCACAAATGAAATCAGCAGAAGAAATCGTGCCATTGACAGACTTGTTCTTTGGAGAAATGCCTGAATGGGACGAAGCTGAAACTGAAATCATGTCACTTGAAACATCACCAGTTGTAGTGGCTGATTTCAAAGAAAAATTGGCTGTCATCGCTGACGATGAATTCACGGCTGAAAATATTTACCCATTGTTCAAAGCTGTTCAAAAAGAAACAGGAGTTAAAGGTAAAAATCTCTGGATGCCAATTCGTATTGCCTCAACAGGTTCAATGCACGGGCCTGAATTGCACAATGCGATTGCCTTGTTAGGTAAGGAAGTGACTTTAAAACATTTGGAAAAAGCACTTGCGAAATAAACTAAATGTTATTCCCTGAATACTAAACTTTAGTTTGGAGCATTGATGAATCTTTGTTCTCAAACTAAAGTTTTTTTATATAAAAAAAGCGTTTGGAGAGTTCAATGGAAAAGAAAAACACGTTACACAATCATGGAGAAAAAATACTGGAAGGAGGAGAAACATCTCAACAATCAAGAGCGAATAAAGAAAAAGTCAAAAAATGGAGAGGACTGAAATCTTTTATTCCCTTGATATTACCCAGCATAGCCCTTTTTTTCCTACTTAGTTATATCAGTATCAAAAACACAATTCCAAGCACGGTAGAAACTTCAAAACCCGTGTCAATTATCATGTATGCATATTTAATGATTGCTCTTGTGAGTGGTTTTTATCTCTGGCTTTGCATGTTTAAAAATAAAAATTTAATAAGAGCGCGTTTGTTGATGAAACTAACGATTGTCAGTATGCTTTATCTCTTCTTTCATTTTTTCATCAACCTATCAAATCATGCTGGAATTGAAACATTCGAGTTAAATTATCAATTCGTAAAAGCCAATATGATTGGTACAAACTATGGTTTACTCATCTTGCTTGTCGGTTTTGTCACGCTGCTTACTTATTTTTGGCAGCGTATCAGCAAGAAAGAATTGGCACTTGAGCGTTTGGCGCTGCCCAAATTGACGGATTTGCATCTCATGTCGGCCGTCTTGATTAGCCTTGCTTTTCTTGATAATTTAACAACAAAATTGATTTGGGAACCTGACTTTGGCCCTTCAAGCTCACGCTGGATTTATCGTTTGGTCTATAACACGACGAACAATTTGATTTTGGCACGAGAAGATTTTACACGATTATTTGTCGATCAACTTTTTGTTTTCCTTATTTTATTGGTAGCTTGTCCGCTGATTTGTCGCGGTTTGTCATTGCTGATAAAAAATAAAACAGGCTTTTCACTGGCATTCTTGAGCAGTTTTGTCTTGTCAGTGCTGACAAACTATCTTATCCAAGATGGAATTACATCAGGACGACTTGCAAATACCAACATTGTTACGGGTGCGATAGCCTTTCAAGTCTTGATTTTGATATTAGTTGCCATGCTGATTTATCTGCTAATCAATCGCTTTGTAATTGCGACGGTAGTGATTGTAGTCCTTTTTGGTGGCTTCTCTTTTGCCAATGCGCAAAAATACAGTCAACGTGAAGAACCCGTTTATCTTTCAGATGTTTCTTGGCTCAAAAATCCAAAAACATTGTTCTCATTTGTGGATACAAAACTCCTTATTCTAGGACTTGTAGCAATCATTTTATTGGTTGTGTTTGCCATTTTCATGAGCCGAAAATTCTATCGTGGCAGTCTGATGGGCTGGAAAGCACGTGTCGGAAGTTTGGTCGGAATAGTGCTTATCATGCTTCCTATTGGACAAAACTTTTCACAATTTAGCGAGACTGAAAAACGAGTAAAAGTACCTATTTTGACTTACTACATGGATTTGTACAATAGTGACATTTTGTGGAAAGGGGCGTCATACACCGCTGGAACCAAATCTTTGTCATTCTCATGGATGCGTCAGATTTTTGGTGGCGAAATGGACAAACCTGCCCAATACAATAAAGCTAAAGTGCAAGAAGTCGCTAAGAAATATGAAACACTTGCAGCTCAAATCAATCAAACGAGAACGGAAAAGATTGAAGACCAAACGGTTATTTATATTTTAAGTGAGTCATTATCAAACCCAAATCGTTTGCCAGACGTGACGGTATCTGAAAATCCATTGCCTAATATTGATGCCATCAAGAATTCATCAACTGGAGGAATCATGTATTCCAACGGTTATGGTGGTGGGACTGCCAACATGGAAGCACAATCGCTGACAGGCTTGCCAATGGCTAATTTTAACAGTAATGTTGCTGTTGTCAACGCTGACGTCTTGCCTCACATGGATTTCATTCCGTCAATTTCAAATGCCTTTGAAAACAAGATTGCCATTCATGCACAAGATGCGTCAAATTATAACCGCTCTTTGATTTATAAAAAATTGGGCTTCCAACATTTTTATGCCTTATCAAATACGGCCAAATCAGACCTACTGACCAATCAAGCATCTTTGGATGGTCAAGTCAGTGACCAACAGACTTATGATGATATTTTGGAACAGATCAACCCTAAACAATCTCAATTCTTTAGCGTGATGACCATGCAAAATCATATGCCATATTCAGCATATTCGGGAGACTCAACGCTTACCGCAAGCGCGAATGGTTTTGATGCAGCAAGGAACAATTTGCTCCAAAATTACACGCGAAAAATTAACACGACCGACAAAGCAACGCAAGAATTTTTAAATCAACTTGAAAAAATCGACAAAAAAATTACCGTTGTTTTCTATGGGGATCATCTGCCAAGTATCTATACTGCAGAAAACTTCCAAAAATCACCGATTACGCAATATGAGACGGATTATTTCATCTGGACCAACCAAGGTAATGCCAGCAACAGTCATGAGAATATCAACTCAGCTGAGTTTACGCCAAAACTTTTGGAAACACAAAATGCCAAAGTTTCGCCTTATGAAGCCCTTTTGAGCCAAGTCATGTGGAATGTACCAGCCGAGTATAATACACCAATCGGTAAAACGGTCAAACTTGATAAATCCCAAGAAGCCATTCTTGATGACTTAAAGATTATTCAATACGACCTCACATCTGGTCAACAATATCTTGATGCTTCTAGCTCATTTTATAAGACCAAATAAAAAAATTAAATCTGTCAGAACTGACAGATTTTTTTTATCTTAAAATTTGCTAAAATAGCTGTAACCAAATGTTGTTTTGTTCGTTATATAAGTAAGGGAGGAGGTGAGCGATACGAAAATTCAGGAATATGAAGCAGAATTAAGGCAGTATGCTGTTGAAGTGACCAAATGGCTTGTGACACGTGGCGTCAAGCCTGACGAAGCACAGGATACTGTTCAAGATGTCTTTGTCAAAATGCTAGAGACAGATTTATTTATTCCACCTTCAAAACTTCGGAGTTGGATGTATCGCGTTGCCTTGAATAACTATATTGACCGTTTTCGGCGGAATAAAAAATATCAAGTCATCTTGCAAGAATTGATGAAAGAACTTCCCTTGATGACAGAAAGTCCCCCTGATTTGCAGCCTTATCTTCTCAAGCTGAAAGCGGCTGACCAGCTTTTATTGCAACATTATTATTATGAAGAAATGTCTGTAAAAGAATTGTCAGCTCTGACAAAAAGCTCTGTCAGTAAGGTCAAAATTGACCTCTACCGCGCCAGAAAAAGATTAAGAAAAATCTTAGATGAAGAAGAATTTGACGCATCAGATTGGAAACTCTAAAAGGAGAAAACAAATGAAAAATTTAGACCAAGATTTCAAGAAATTAGCCCGAAGAAATAAGTGGAAAAGCAGAATAGTAACAGCCTCAATATCATTGTTTGCGACGCTTGTTGTGATTGCAGTTGCTTTTTTTTGGCGGAACAATTATATTTTGCAGCAAGAAAAAATGGTGAGCGAAAAGTTTAATATCACAACAGAAATTTCCTCCCCAAATACGACCTATATCTTCAAGGGAGTCAACCAAGGTTTACTTAATGGAACGTATAGTCTATCTGCTTTCAAAGACTTGAACGGCATCCCAGTCTCAGTCGGCGATACATTTGTCAGCTATGGCGCAACTTTTGGCCAAAACTGGAATTATGGGGCAGACAGATTTTTTGCAACAACTAACACAAATCGTTTTGCATCTATAATTGGTGGGCAAAAAGAACCTGAATTTTTCAAAAGTTCATCCACAAATCAGACCATGTATGATGATGATGGCATGGCATATCCTCAGGAGCTCGAAACACTTGACCAACTGCCAAAACATTTGGCAGAAGTAGCAATCACTTTTGATAAACCTTATACTTATGACGAAATTCAGAAAATGGTGCCAGCCAATTTGTTAACGAATTGGCTTTGGCTAGGGATAAATGCCGAAGAGACGACAGCAGATAATGTCTATATTGGAGTAAGTACGAGTACAGATAGCTATTCAATAGGAGAACCTCAATACGACGACAATGGAAAACTTGTCGAGCAAAATTATAGAACCATGATAGGAAGTAGGACTCAAGATGGAAACTATCAGTTGAATGATGAAATGTATGCAGACTTTGTTTCGGCTGTCAAAAAGTCAGTCACTTATCCAGAATTAAAAAATTTATCATTTGGAAGTAGTAGCAATGGTGAAAAAATGCATTATTTCTATCCTTATCGCGATGCAGTCAAACAAATTGAAAAATATCCGACACTTGAGAAAGCTAAGTTTTCTGGTATCATTTTGACAGGAAAAACAGAAAATTTTGCTCAATTAAAAGGAAAATCCTGGGTTTTAGCAAGTTCAGTAGGTGCGACAACAGAGGATTTACCATATCTAAAAACACAAAAATAAGAAGAAGCTGGGACAATCCAGCTTTTTTTGATATGATAAAATAATGAAGAATAAATTAGTAAGTCGAATGACTTTGATTGCGCTATTGACAGCTCTCTGTTGTGTTTTGAGAGTCGCATTTGTCGAATTTCCAAACGTAAAACCGATTACGGCACTCTTTTTCGCCTTTTCAATTTACATTGGCTTTTATGATAGCTTGGCAATCATGAGCTTGACCATGTTACTAACGGGAATGCTACTAGGCTTTTCTCCGATTATTATTGGACAAATCCTTGTTTATGCAGTCCTAATCCTTATTTTTAAAGGTTTTTCAAAAGTGAATGCCAGCCCTATTTTTCTGTCAATCATTTCGGCAATTTTGGCATTAGTTTTTGGCTTCCTAATCAGTCTTTTTTCGGGCCTACTTTACGGCTTTGGCAGTGGCAGCTTTATCGCTTATTGGCTTGCAGGATTACCTTTTGACGCGGCTCATGCCCTCTCAACTTTGATTTTTTATCCTATTGTTATTATCATCTTACAGCGAACAAAAGCACTCAAAAAATGAGTGCTTTTTCATTATTTTTCAACAGGGAAGATGATTTTAGATTGAGATAAATCAATGTCGTAGGTAAGGTGTCGATTATCTCTGACCGTATGCTCAAAGTCAGTGCTGTAGAGTAAGAGGCGGATTTTATCCGTTTTTTCTAATTTATAAATGGTTGGTTGCAAGTTAAAGCGCACTGTGAACCATTCATTTTCAGGAATTTCTGTGATTTTCAGGAGATCTTCGCGATTTTGCAAATTCAAGAAACCTTTGGTCATGACCTGATAAGGACTGTCGAGAAGTGGCAATTCTTGCAAGTTTTCTAACTCAAAGTTACGCCCACGGTCAATCGCTTTGACGTCCAAAACTTGTGTCGTGTCACGCAAACGTTTTTTATCACCAAAATCTAATAATTGAGCAGAAAGAAGTCCTTTCGTGTCATTGATTTTCAGCTTGATTTCGAGTTCGATTGGGCCGTTAATCATCAATTCTTGTGGCAATTCGAGGTCAATTACAGCGGCGTGCGCTTTGCCTTCAAAGAGATCCTTTTTGAATACCTTAAAATCTTTAGCATATTTTGCGAAACTTTCGTCGTCGTATTGGTTTTCAAATTGAGCCATTGAGACTGCTGTTTTAGCAAGCGGAAGGCTGACGTTGTTGCTTGTTCCCCAATCTTCAAGGCTGATAAATGATTGATATTTTGAATTTTCTTGCAAAATAACAGGTGGAAGTTGCAAATTCAAAGGTTTTGACAACAATTTTGCAGAGAAATAGCTGTTGATGATTTCGGTAAAGTCCAAAGATTGCCAGTTGTGGTTGTAAATGTGCGACCCACGATGCAAGAAAAGATGCTTGTTGTGTCCAGCAGGCAATGCCTTCCAGAAATTGTAGGCCTGTTCGGGCGTGACATTCCAGTCTTGAAGACCGTGGTCAATCAAAATGTCAGCTTTGACCTTGTCCATATTGAGCAAATAGTTGCGGTCGTTCCAAAATTGATTGTAGTCACCTGAAGGACGGTCAAGGTCAGTTGTCATCGCTGACAAACGTTCTTGATAAGCGGCATTGTTTTTCAAGAAATCAGCGCCTTCCAAGTTCTTTGAGTAGGTCAATTCGGCAAGGACATCAAGGTCTTCGCCTGGGAAGCCACCAGGTGAGCGTACTAAGCCATTTTCACGGTAGTAATGATACCAAGAAGAAATGCCAGCTTCTGCCAAAATCACTTCCAAGCCTTCGACACCAGTTGTCGCAGCGGCATAAGCCATTGTACCAAGATAAGATTTCCCAGTCATAGCGACTTTCCCATTTGCCCAACTGGCTTTGATTTCGTGCGTTCTCTTACGACTTGTGAAAGCACGTGTGCGGCCATTGAGCCAATCAATAACAGCAGTCATCGAATAAACTTGTTGATAGTCTCCAGAAGTTTGGAAGCCGTCAGAACCACGTGTTCCGACACCAGCCACATAAATTGAAGCAAAACCACGTGCCAAGAAATAGTCATTCAAAGAATAAGTCCAACCGTGGACAAAATGACCGCTTGCATTGTCAGCGAGTGGTTTATTGCGGAATTCAGAAGTAATTTTTTCTGGTAAACGCTTCTCAACCTGAATGTCATGTGCTATTTTTTCTTGCAAATCGACTTTCATGTCATGCAATTTATTGTCATTTGCTTTGTCATTAGTTCCCAAATGATAAGGACTTGCTGTCATTACTGACGGAATTTCACCCTCAAAGTCTGGGCGAATGATTTGAACCTTAATCAAGTCATTTTCGCCACGGTTAAAGGTATCTGTTGGACTTTCCACCCAGACGGTTTCACGTCTTAATTGGGTCGTGTCAAAAGTAGCGAGCGCTTTATCGTTAAAGAAGTGATAATGATTATCAACAGGGATAAGTCCTTCTGAAACCCAGAATTCAACCAAGGTCATCCCATTTTTGCGACGGGTTAAAAGCAAAAGATAGAAAGCCTCAATCAAATTTTCACTGTTCATTGGCCCTTCAAATTGAGGCAAGTTGATTGATTTAGCAAACGCAGTAGCTTTGCCCACTTCAAATTCAAAGTTCGGAACGAAATCGAGCAGTTGCAAGGCAATCGTCCAGAAAATTTCCCAATCGAATGCATCATCTTTTGCACGTAAAAAGTCTAAACTATCTTTGTCATGTGTGGCTTGGATGACGGTCATGTCAATGGGAGCTTGGATTAAAAAGTCTTTTAAAATCTTTTTTTCATCCCAAAAAACAGACCATTTAAAACCCAAATGATCTAAATCTGCTAATTTTTCTTCAAAGTTCTTTTCAATGATTGAAAAATGATTGAATTTCATTAAAATTTCTCCTTTAACATTCAAAATAAGAGAACGCGAATGGCTCAAAAACCTTATTCTAATTTTTATAATTATATCAAATTTTCTGTAAATAGTCAGTTTGAGTAGTACAGTTTTTTCGGAAATCTTCCAGTAAAAACTTGTAGGAGCTATGGATTTTTGATACAATGTAAATGCTTATGGCGGATGTCAATAAC
The DNA here is from genome assembly GCF_009601055.1 of Lactococcus sp. dk101. GTDB lineage: Bacteria > Bacillota > Bacilli > Lactobacillales > Streptococcaceae > Lactococcus. The sequence continues at coordinate 71,793 of NZ_WITI01000004.1, read as the reverse complement.
AAATGTTGACGTCGAAATTATTATATTTTATATCAAAGGAGTATTTAAGACATGGATTATTCATGGATGGTTAAATACATCACAGAATTTATTGGTACAGCATTGTTGATCATTTTGGGAAATGGTGCAGTTGCCAATGTCGAACTCAAAGGAACGAAAGCTCACCACCAAAGTTGGTTAATCATTGCTTGGGGTTACGGTTTAGGGGTTATGTTACCAGCCATTGCGCTTGGAAATGTTACTTCACAAATCAACCCAGCCTTCACTCTTGGTCTTGCGGCGAGCGGTTTCTTCCCATGGGCACACGTTGCTCAATACATTCTTGCTCAACTGCTTGGAGCAATCGTCGGACAATTGATTGTGGTTATGGTTTACCGTCCTTACTACCTCAAAACAGACAATCCAAATGCGATTTTAGGAACATTTGCAACAATTGACGCTGTTGATGATAGTAAAGCAGAAAGCCACTTTGGCGCAACAATCAATGGTTTCTTAAACGAATTTGTTGGTTCATTCATTCTCTTCTTTGGTGCAATGGGAATTACAAATCTTTTCTACGGAAAAGAATTGATTACTTGGTACACTAAATATGCGACAAAACAAGGTGCTGATGTTACAAATACAGACGTTATCAATCAAATTAACGCAGCTGTATCAGGAACAACAGCTTCACGTGCCATTGGTATGGTCGTTCTTGGTTTCCTCGTTCTTGTTTTGGTGGCTTCACTTGGAGGACCTACTGGTCCTGGTTTGAACCCAGCACGTGACCTCGGTCCACGTTTGGTTCACAGCTTCCTTCCAAAATCCATTCTTGGAGAATCAAAAGGCGATTCAAAATGGTGGTATGCATGGGTTCCTGTTGTGGCACCTATTCTTGCAGCCTTGGCCGCAGTTGCCCTCTTCAAACTTATCTACTTGAAATAAAAAAGCACACCTTCGGGTGTGTTTTTATTTTATAATAAAGTAAGGAGAAGACCGATGGCATTCCATAACATGTGAACGGACATGTTGAGATAGAAGTTGCGGTATTTGGCGTAAAGCCCAGTCAATACAATACTTAAAGCCCCATAGACAAGCCAACTGTATAAATCTGTTGGTCCATGCATATATGCAAAAATAAAGGCAGCCGCACAAAAGGCGAGAATATTATGTTTATTGAAGATTATTTCGAAAATCCCAACACGATAAGTTAACTCTTCAAAAAATCCAGCAAAAATCGTCTGAAGGGCAAAGATTCCGATTGGAATGACTGTTTTGAGCTGATTGAGCTGGTCTTGATTTTGCGTGTTGGTGGTGTGAATGGCTTGCCCAATGACACTTGTCATCGCTGACACAACAAATAAAAGAAGCAAGCCCATCATAATTTTGCCAATCGGAAAATCTTTTAGTCTTGGTCTTTCAATGATTTTCATTTTGATGGCGTAAGCATAAGATAAGCCAAGAGAAAGCAGAAAGAGCAAGCAAAAGAGCAGGCTATCAACCATTGTAAAGCTGTGATGAACCTGCAAAATGATACTGGTTGTAAGGGTTGGTACGATTGACAGGATAAAGAAAACCAACCAACTCGCCTTTTCGTATGCGAAAAGAAGACTGATTAAATAGAGAAAAAAGGCCGTAATAAAAAATGAATTGAGTGATTGGCGAGCGAAGAGAAAGGCAAAAAGAACCGCGATAGGCAGAACTAGGAGCCAGCGAAGCTTCTTAATAAGTTCAAACTGATTGTTATTCATGAAAACATTGTATCATAAGTTGGCATTCTTAAGCAAAATTGCACGAAATCATTGATAAATTGTCCAAAATTTGCGAAAATAGGATTAAGAAAATAAAGCTGTTGCAATTTTGGAGGTCAACATGAGTGAAATTTTAGAGCCGGTAACTGGTATGCTTCCTGTTTATCGCATCCTCAATCGGGAAGAAAATTTGAATTTTTTCCGTAATGTACTTGGATTGAAAGTCCATCTTGAAGAAGGGGCAATGGTTTGGCTTGGCGGACAAACAAGCAAAGCATCTTGCTTTTTATTGGAAGAATCTCCAGGTGTTCGCTCTGTAAACGGGGCGAAAAAGCATGGACAAACCACGCTTGTTGCGCCTGCAAAGGAAGTAACTCAATTATTAAGCAAAAATCTGGCGCAAGTCGGCAAAATTTATACGGATGGGACGGCTTACGCTTTTGAGACCCGCTCACCAGAAAATGACCACTTTTTGATTTGTTCAGAAGGCTTGTCAGCACTGACAGAAATGGATAAAGCACAATTTACAGCAGTTGCTGTTTCAGATTTTGCAGGTTTATCTGATGTCAAAATCAAAGCGATTGATTTTAATGTGACAGATACAGCTTTACTGGATTTCTTAGGTCATCTCTTGAACGGCCAAGCGACGTCAACAGAACTCGATTTTAAAGGTATTGACTTACGCGAAACGGTCAAAACGGGGAGCGATTTGAATGCCGCATCTGATGAAACATTGGATATGGAATTTTTGATGTTTACAGTAGCAGACGCCTTTGATTTGACTGCATTTGCTCAAAAATTCAAAGAAGAAAACGGCTATTATTTAGACAAGTCTGGACGTACTTTTTCTATCGAAGCACCAAATAATATGGACATTTGGTTCGTGAAAATCTAATCAGAGTTGAGAATAGATTGGGGAAATAAAGTCAATGTGGAATGAAACAAAGGTGATTGAACAAGTCAATGATTATATTCAGCGAGACGTATTTCCTGCTGCCAATTTTGCAGTCATTGAAGACGGACAAGTGCGTGAATTTTTATTTGGTCATGCACAGCTTGTCCCTGAAAAAATAAAACTTGAAGCTGGCAAACTGTGGGATTTGGCCTCAGTAACCAAAGTCGTTGGTACTGGGACTGCCATGATTGATTTGGTCTTTTCTGGTCAGATTGATTTGGAAATGCCACTCAAAAAAATGCTGCCAGAATTTTCTAATGAAAGTCTCACGATACGCCAATTATTGATACATACGTCAGGCATTGATCCTTATATTGAAAATCGCAATCAACTGACGGCTGACCAGCTCAAAAAAGCCATTCTAAACATCTCTGTCACTGATGACAAGCGTTTTAAATATACAGACATCAATTTCATTTTATTGGGATTTTTGCTTGAAAAATTTTATGATGCTAGTTTAGATGAGATTTTTAAGAGAGAAATATTTGAAAAATGGCAAATGTCAGAAACAGGTTTTGGCCCCGTTGATAATGCTGTTGCAACAGCTCAAAATGTGCCACTTGGTCATGTTCATGATCCCAAAGCGCAAGTTTTGGGTGTGCATTGTGGGTCGGCAGGATTGTTTTCTAGCCTGAATTCATTAGAAAAATTTGTATTTGGTTATTTTTCTGATGAGAAATATTTAAAGTTACTTGATAACTATTCAAATGCAACAAAACAAAGAAGTTTAGCTTGGGATATCTTAGAAAAACATGAGAATTGGATCATTCATACAGGATATACTGGTACCTTTATTTTAATGAATGTCAAAGAAAAGAAAGCAGTTATCTTTTTATCTAATCGCGTTCACATGAAAGACGAACGAGCAAAATGGATTGTCGAAAGAGATGCTTTAATTGAACAAATTATTGCTGCCTTTTAAAGATGACAAAAGAGTCGAAAATCGAAATTGGCTTTTTTATTACGCTATATTGGAAAAATTTTGAAAAAAATGATATAATATACGCAAAAAATTGAAATAATTCACTAATATAATTCGATTATTTTTATCTAATCGAACATTTTTTGCTGATACTGTTTAACTTCTAAAAATAGCATTTAGAAGTTAAAGTTTGCGTAAACGCATAAAGCATTTGTCCGTTTGCTTAGCGACTAAAGTCGCAAGAGCAAAACGCAAACCACCTCTTGCGCATAAAAGATTTGTCCGTTTGCTTAGTTGCTAAAGCAACAAGAGCAAAAGGCTAGCGCAAGGCAGTATATTTGCAGTTAATCTACTAAAACGTCCCGTAGGGCGTTTTAGAGGTTAACTAGTATGAGAAGCAACTTGAAGCCGAATAAAGCTTTGTGAAGTGATGCATCGGAGGATACATGAGTAGAATGATGCCAGCGCGTGTGCGTTCAGAAGGAATTGCACTGTTCGCAGCAGGGCTTTTGTCAGATCCAGTAGAGACTGACTTTAAATTAAGCACAGAAATTGAAGGAGAACAAGTCATATATGACTTAGACGGCGCACAAGATTTTTGCTCCTGTGCCGTTTTTCAACAAAATCACCGCTATTGTAAACATATTGCGGCGATTGAGGAATTCTTAAAAAATAATGAGAGCAAATCAGCTGACAGCAAAGGAAGCAGTAACGAAATCATTGAACCAGACGAGGCGCTATACAGCGAAAACTTGGTCTTTTTAGATGCCATCAATTCTGCGACACAATCGAGTTTTGGTTCTGACCAATATTCGATTGAAATCAATATTAGCGATGATGAAAAATTAAGAGATGTATTTTCACTTTATAATTTCCTTTATTTCGATCTTCGTTTACACAGTGAAAAGTTAGGGAAATCCTATGTTATCAAGGATTTGCCGTATTTCTTGCGTGCACTGCGCAATTTCAGTCAATATCCAATGGGTGGAAATTGGGTGGATCTCTATTTTGATAATTTTGATGATGCCAGCCAAGAATTTCTTAACTTTTTGTTAAAAATTGACGCCCGTTCTGATGAAAATTTGAGCCGTTCACTCTTTATTAAAAATGGACGTTTCTTAAATTTGCCATTTTTGTTTTTAGAACAAGGACTTGATTTGGCGTCAAATCTGGAAAATTTCAGTTTCAAAATTTCTGAAAAAGAGATTAAATATTTCACATTTGTCCCATTAGAGTCAGACTCAGATTTGTTTGAATTTGCAGTACGCAGTAAAGAAAATTATATTGAATTTAAACTACTGAGCGAAGACTATCACAGCTTTTATGATGGTGCCTTGCTTTATTATGATCACGTATTTTACAAGATAGATCAAGAGCAACGTCGGATGTTGAGTGTCTTGGACAAACAGTTCAAACTCGAATCCAGTGTTCGTTTTGATTTTGCTGATAAAGACAAATTATCTCAGGCCCTTCAACAGTTGTCAGTCCTTGGTAAAATTGATGCACCTAAGTACTTCCGAGTGAGAAAATTCAAACCTAAATTTACGTTTGATCGTACTGACGACATCAATCTTTTGCTCAAAGTTACTTTTGATTATGGTGATTTTGAAGTGGAAAGTTTCCATGATCTTGAAACACTTGAATTTTCGAGAGACTTACGAAAAGAACAACGTATTTTTGGTTTGATGGAACGTTTTGGATTTGCGCGTGCTTTTGACAGCGAAATTTCGATTCCGTCAGGAATGACAGAGAAATTCTTTGTCCGAATTTTGCCTGCCTTCAAACGCTTGGGCGATGTCCAACTTTCGTCAGCACTGACCGAATTAAATATGGATGAATTGCCAGAAATTTCGATTGACCAAAACGGTGGTTTACTAGATATTTCCTTTGCTTTGCCACACGTTGGCGAAACAGAATTCGCAGATATTATTGCCAAATTACAATCCAATGCTGATTATTTCATCAGTGAAGAAGGACGATTTTACCGCTTTGATGAAAAATTTGACCATCTGAAATCTGCACTTAAAGAACTGGATGACAATTTTAGCATTTCTGGAAATTCATTGACAGTCAATGCCAATCGCACCTTCCAAGTGTCTAAGATTTTTGAAAATATTTCCGGCACATCATTTTCTGAAAAATTCAGCTCATTTTTCCATGATTTAACACACCCAGAAGATTTTGAGTATGAAAAACCAGACCATGTAAAAGCATCGCTGAGACCTTATCAGGAAACGGGTGTGCGTTGGATGAAGATGTTGACGCATTATTCATTGGGCGGTATTTTGGCAGATGACATGGGACTTGGGAAAACCGTTCAAGCCATTACTTATCTCTTGTCATCGCTGATAGAAGGTGAAACGGCATTGATTACGGCACCTGCAAGTTTGACATACAACTGGGCAAGCGAATTCGAAAAATTTACGGATACCATTGATTTTGTTGTTGTTGACGGTGTGAAGCCAGAACGTGATGAAATAATCAAAGGGAAACACCAAGTTTATATTACAAGTTACGGTAGCTTTTTGAAAGATTTTGAAGAATATCAAGACAAAAAATTGAATTATCTTTTGCTGGACGAAGCTCAATATGTCAAAAACTATAGCAGTAAGACCAATAAAGTCCTCTCTGCACTCAATGTTGAACACACCTTTGCCATTTCTGGAACGCCACTCGAAAACCGCCTGGAAGAAATCTGGGCCATTTTCCAAGTGGTTATGCCAGGCTTCCTTCCTGTCAGAGAAAAATTCAATAAAATGGAACCCCTTGCGATTGCTCGAATGATTCAACCATTTATTATGCGTCGTAAGAAAGAAGATGTATTGGAAGAATTGCCTGACAAGATGGAAACGACCCTTTACAACAATCTTGTGGAAGAACAAAAAGTCATTTATGTGGCACAACTCGAATTGATGCAAAACAAGGTCCGTGCCATGGATAGTAACGCATTGTCGAAATCACGCATTGAAATTCTGGCAGGAATTACGCGTTTGCGTCAAATCTGTAACACGCCAGCTCTATTTTTGGATGATTATAAAGGAACATCTGGTAAGTTAGAGCGCTTGCGTGAATTATTGGAACAAATCAAAGATTCAGGCCATCGTCCGTTGATTTTCTCACAATTTACTAAGGTCTTTCCATTTATTGAAGCCATCATGGAAGAAAAAGGAATGTCAGCTTACAAGTTGACAGGTTCAACTCCAGTCAAAGACCGTTTGTCGATGGTACAAGCCTTCAATGCTGGTAGTCGTGATGCTTTCTTGGTTTCATTGAAAGCAGGGGGCGTTGGATTGAACTTGACCTCAGCCGATGTGGTTATTTTGGTTGATTTGTGGTGGAACCCAGCAGTCGAAGAACAAGCTGTTGCGCGTGCTCACCGTATGGGGCAAAAGAACACGGTTGAAGTCATTCGTTTGATTACTCAAGGAACGATTGAAGAAAAAATCATGGCCATTCAAGAACGCAAAAAAGACTTGATTGCCAATGTTCTTGAAGGAGACGTTGTAGATAAAGCACTTAGCGAACAAGAAATAAGAGAAATTTTAGGACTTGGGCTTTAAAAATAGATAAAAATAAGCTATAATATGTAATGGAACCACTTTTTATACTGTTTAACTTCTAAAAAGCATAGAAGTTGCTGCGCTGTCGATGCTCGCTACACGAACAAGTTCGTTAGTCGCAGTCGCAAAGTTTGCGTCTTACGCACAAAACATTTGTCGGTTTGCTTAGTTGCTGAAGCAACAAGAGCAAAAGGCTAGCGCAAGGCAGTATATTTGCAGTTGCCATTTGGCGTTATCGCTGAAAACATTTGTCCGTTTTGCCTAGTCGCTCAAGCGACTGGCAAAAAGGCTTCAGCGATTTACAGCCAATGGACAGCGTAGCAATCTACTAAACGACTCAAAAGTCGTTTAGAGGTTAACTAGTATTAAGTGGCTAGGTTAGAACGAAGCAGAAAATATACGGTTTCAGGGATAGCTATGATTGAATAATATACATTGCCACAGGAGCAATGAGCAAGAGGTCTATATGGCAGAAAGAAGAAGAGTTACATTTCCAATTATTGGAGATGACGAATCCCTCCAAAAGGATACACGCGTCATTTTCACAAACCAACAACTCATTACAAGAAATCCAAGTCTCCAAGATGAAGGCTCATTTAATAATACTCCTAAAAAGGCAGAACGGAAACGTTCTGAGCAATTTAAACCCTATACGCCGAAAGTATCTTATAGCACACAACACCGCCCATTGAATGGAAATCATAGCGGTGCAAGTTCTTTTGATAAAATGCCAAAGAAAACAAGCATTGACGAATCAAAAGAACGTGCCATTCGTGCTGCTGCAACACTTCCTAAACCGCCCAAAAAATATGTATCACCTTTGGAACGCGACAAGGAAAATGTTAGTACCCGTCGGTCTAGCGCTGCGATTTTAAATAAGCGTCCTGTCACAAATGACAACCCTATTCAAGATATGAAAAAACAAGGCATGAATATTTCTGATGCGTTGGCGAATGCTGGAAAGAAACCAGCCACACCAAGAAATCAAGCACCAGCAAATCAAAGCCAACCTAAAGCATATTTTGAAAACAAACGCAAAAATATTTTTGATCGCGGCATTGTCTAATTAAGAATTTTAAACAATAAAATTGAAACTCTGCCAGTCATCTTCAAGTAACGATTGAGGATTGGATACTGACAGAGTCAATTTTTGAACAAGCTTTGTAAAAAGAGAGGAAACTGGTCAGCTTATTTTTGTCAGAGCTGACAGATTATTATCATGGAAAAAACATATCATTTTATCGGAATTAAAGGCTCAGGAATGAGTGCCCTTGCGCTTATGCTTCATCAAATGGGAAAAAATGTTCAAGGTTCTGACTCAACAGATTACTTCTTTACACAACGTGGACTTGAACTTGCGGGTATTCCTTTGTTGCCATTCGATGAAAAAAACATCAAACCTGGCGATGTTTTAATCGTAGGGAATTCTTTCAATGATGAAAACAATGTCGAAGTTGCTTATGCTGATAAAAATGGTTTCCCATACAAACGTTATCACGAATTTTTGGGTGAATTCATGGAAGAATTCACAAGTATCGGTGTAGCCGGTGCGCACGGTAAAACATCAACAACTGGGATGTTGGCTCATGTCATGAGTAGTGCTGTAGATACATCTTATCTGATTGGTGATGGTACAGGACGTGGGAACAAAGACAGCAAATATTTTGTTTTTGAGTCTGACGAATATCAACGTCACTTCATGCCTTATCATCCAGAATATACCATCATGACCAATATTGACTTTGATCACCCTGATTTTTTCCATGGCATTGATGATGTAACAGCAGCTTTCCAAGATTATGCAAAAAATATCAAAAAAGGTATCTTTGCATACGGAGATGATGAAAACCTGCGTAAATTAGTGGCACCAGTGCCTGTATATTACTACGGATTCACACCAGAAGATGATTACCAAGCCTTAAATTTGGTACGTACAACACGCGGTTCATCATTTGATGCTTATTATAAGAACGAACTCATTGGTCACTTTGTTGTGCCAACATTTGGAAAACACAATGTTTTGAATGCCTTGGCTGTTGTTGGTGTCTGCCATCAACTCGGATTGGATATGCAAGACATTGCTGATCACATGTTGACATTCCGTGGGGTTAAACGTCGTTTTACTGAGAAAAAAGTAAACGAAACAGTCATTATTGATGACTTTGCACATCACCCAACTGAAATCGAAGCAACCATTGACGCAGCCCGTCAAAAATACCCAGATCGTGAAGTTGTAGCGGTTTTCCAACCTCATACTTTCACACGTACCATTGCTTTTGCGGATGACTTTGCTCGTGTACTCGATCATGCAGATACGGTTTATTTGGCACAAATTTACGGTTCAGCCCGTGAAGTTGACCACCACCAAATCACAGCGCAAGACTTGGCAGACAAAGTTCGCAAACCAGCTCGTGTCATCAGCGTTGACAACGTGTCACCGCTCTTGGATCACGAACGTGCTGTTTACGTCTTTATGGGTGCAGGAAATATCCAACAATATGAGCAAGCATTTGAAAAACTGCTCAGCCAATTAACAGAAAACGTACAATAATAGAAATAAGAGAACGCAAGCCTGCGTTCTTTTTTATTGTCAAATTGAAAGAGCCAACAAAAGATGATACAATAAACGTAATAATAAAAATACGGTTGTGGAGAATTGAATGAAAACAGTCATTGTCATTGATGCCAAGTACGAAACGAAAGAAGAAGTCGATCACTATTTCCGACACCAAATCAGTAACAAAGATCAGTTGACACACCTTTATTTCACCACTCATTCTGACGCTTTAGATTATCTCGAAAGCAATCATGAACAAGTGAAATTGTATATTGTTTACATCAGTCAAGCGACAGAAATCGAATATCTCAAGAAATTGCGACAGCTTGAGGTGTGTACGCTCGTCATATCGGATAGTCTTGCCCTCTACGATCAGTTAGGGGAACTTTCTTATACAAAAAATTGGCGTTTCGTACATCCGATAAGTTCCGTTCCAGATTATCAGCGCTTAAAAAAGATTGTATATCATGCCGTCTTGCACGCCATCAATCTCAGTAAAGAGCAAGTAAGAATTGACGGAATAAACTTTGAGATTACTGAAATGTTGTACGCGAAAAAGGATACTCGTCAAAAAAATATGGCACGAATTGTCTGTCGAGACTATACGTCAGGACTCTTGCGGACAAGTCTAAAAGCATTAGAAGATAAAGAAAAAGGATGGGTCAAGCTTGGTTACTATGTCATAAATATCAACAACATCAGAAAGATTAGCTAAGATGGACTTAAAGTGAGTTTTACCAAAACGACAAAATCCATTCAAATTGGTAGAAGACATAAAAAAACATTGAGAGACCTACTAAAAAACAACGGACATTAGTTCGTTATTTTTATTATAATGACCAACTTTCCCAAAATTTGACCAACTTTCCCAGAAAATGATGAAAAGATAAAGAAAGCGATTGCAAAATCGAAACAAGTATAATAAAATCATTTTATAGAATACAAAAAGAAGAAAGGACTTACCTATCGACGCAGATATTTCATATCGAAAGCACATAGAAAAACGAGAAAAACTCGTAGAAAGGAGTTCATTATGGAACTCAAAAAAGTTATTGCACTATCATTTGTCACTTTATCGCTTGGAGGAGTAGCCTCCTCTGCTTTTGCTAGTACAACAGGTGTTGGAACTCAGAACAATTCTTGGACTTATGGAAAAAATACATCTACTACAGCTATATCAAATCTTTTGGATAAAGTTCGTACTCATAGTAGTGATGTATGGAATGATTCAACACAAACAGATTCTAGTACCATTTATGCAACTGCGGGAACAGTTTCATACGCAACAGTTGCTGCCTCATCTTCTAATTCAATGATGTATTCGTGTTCTGATTATGCTTCAGTCTTGTCCACTAAATAAATGAAGAATAATAATGTGCCGATTATCAATCCATTCGGCACATTTTATATTATTATCGGAGGAAATGATGTATAAAGGACTAAAAATATTTATCAGCTTTTTGATATTATTATTGATAACCGTATTTTCAGTTTGGGATATTTTGACCAATTCTGCACCCATGCCCGGGGGAGTTTTTCAATCCGTCTTTATCCTAAAGAGTGATCGGAATTTAAAAAATAACCTAATAAATCTGGCGAATTCGAACCATGTCGTTCTCGCCAAGCAAATTGTTGTTAAGTCAAAGACACCTAGTGGTCAATTTGCAGGCGAATATACTTTTGAAAAAATAGGAAATGGAACTTTGCCTCAAATTTATCCTGAACAGCGCTCAGCCCGTATTGTAGCAAATAGTAATGATGCAACAAACTATATTATTATAGGCAATGGTTTGACTGCAAACAATCTTTCGAAAAAGTTGCAATCGATGGGCTATACAGTTCTTCCTGTAAAAACAGATATGAGGCTTGAGCCAATCAATGATTTATTGGATAAGTATAAGCTTCCACTTTTGGTGATGTTGATTTCATTTGTAGCTTTGTTGTTTTCTGATTCAGTTTCGAGAATAAAGGGTGATGGTGTCAAGAGATTGGCAGGAATGAGCCGATTTAAACTTGCTTTTATTGATTTGCTAAGGGATATAAAATGGCTTGGCCTACTCTTTCTTATTTCAAGTGGAGGAGGAGCGGTTTATTTATACATGGTTGGTAGATTTTGGATATACTATCTTGAAGCCTTGGTGATAATCCTTTTCTTAGGAATGTGCGTACTTCTTCTAATCAATTTTTTTCTTTCCAGTTTGACTTTTTTAATTTTGCAAAATCAGAAAATCAATTTGTCAATTAAAGGAGAACGCCCAGTATTTGTTATTACATTGCTCATTATTATTTTTCAAGTTATTGCAATAATCGTTCCAATGCAGTCGATGACATCGGTTATTCACTCAGAACAGCAGCTTTCTTTATTAGAAGCTGGACAAAAAATATGGGAAAAGAATAAAAATTATGATGGCATAACAGAACTTGGTGGAATGCGTTTTAGAACAACCCCAGAATTAAATCGTCAGCAAAAGGCACTTTTCTTAGATTTACTCAATATGAAGGGAACACTCCTGGCGTGTCCCTTAGGTTTGATTTCGGCGCCTGATGATGTGACATGGAAAAAAATCGAACAACAGTACCTGGTCTCACAAGGCGGAACACCTCAGAATGTGATGTATGTGAATGAAGAATTTTTAAAAAAAGAACAAATAAAAATTTCAGATACTATGAAAAAGATAAATAAACAGTTTAAGGCTGGAGAATATGCAGTTCTTGTACCAAAAGCCCAACAATCTCGAATGGATAGTATTGCGAGATTGAGTGAGGAGGTATTTAGTTCACAGCCTGATTATAATATGACTGCTTCGCCGTTTGTAGAGATTTATGAAGCAAAGCATTCATTATTCGGATATTCTGTCATGAAAAATCAAACGATAAATAATTCTAATGTGGGCTATCCAGTTTTAGTTGTTTTCAGTCCAGCGACCTTTAAAAATTCAAGCCCACAAGTACTTTCGATAGAAATATCAGGTTTTATGAGTCAAGGAAGTATTTTAACAACCAATCAAAAAGAAGTCAACCATCTTTTTGTGAAAAATCACATGGAAGCAAACGAAAGTTCATTTTTTAATGGTTATAGAATTATTTCTCAAAAAATAGCTGCTCAAGCGCAAGAAAGAGATTTACTTGTAGGTGTCAACATTCTTTGTCTCCTAAGTTCACTGTTACTGATTTCACTCCTCAACTCGATTTATCTTTATCAAAACCGAAAAATGTTTCTAATTCAACGGTTGGCAGGGAAAAAATGGGTGGACATTTACATGGTTTATCTTGCAGTCGTTCTCACATTAACGGCGCTAATCTCAGGGATTGCGCGTGTTTGGCTCCATGTGCCGAATGAAGCATTTCTAGTGCCGATAGTTTATGTCGGCTTGGTTCTAATCTTGTTTGTAGCTCAGATGAATAAAGAAAAAACAGCAAACGTGCTGTATTTGAAGGGACTTTGACATGATAACATTAAAAAATATCAGTAAAAAATTTGGAGAACATGAAATTTTGAACAATTTTTCTCATGAATTTGAGGCGGGAAAAGCATATGGCTTAGTGGGTGCTTCTGGATCAGGCAAAACGACGCTTTTAAACATTATCGGAAAGCTTGAAAAATCAGACGTAGGCGAGATTTTGATTGGAGATAGAAAACTCAAAGACATCAAAGAGCAACTTTATTTTAGAGATATCGTGGGTTACTTATTTCAAAATTATGGTTTGATTGATAATGAAACGATTGAGCAAAATCTAGCACTTGCTTTTGTGGGCAAGAAAATCAAAAAATCTGAACAAAAAAAGATAATGATTCAAACCTTAGAAAAGGTAAATTTAGCGCCAGATTTGAAGCGAAAAATCTACTCATTATCGGGTGGAGAGGCACAGCGTGTGGCAATAGCCAAAGTCATGATAAAAAATCCACCGCTTATTTTGGCAGATGAGCCGACGGCTTCACTGGACTCGGCCAATGGGAAAGAAGTGATTGAGTTGATACTGGGACTTTTGGATAAGGATAAGACAATCATCATCGCAACACACACCCCTTATGTTTGGGAACGCATGAATGAATTGGTCAATTTATAAGCAAGCACGTGAAAATAAAAAAAGTTGAATATCAGGGGAGATATTCAACAAAGGGGTTATGAAGAAATTATTTAGGGAGTAAAATAAGTATAAATGAAAAGGCTTAACTTTAACTTAAGTCCTTTTATTTTTTTGTCAGCTCTGACAAAATGAAAAAATTGACAAAACAGATAATAATATACTATAATATAGAAAAACACGATAAGGAGCAGACGATGAACTTTGGCGAAAATATAAAAAAACTCCGTATTTCTGCAAATCTCACACAGTCAGAACTCTCAGAAAAACTAGGAATTAAGCAAAGTAGCTATGTTTCATGGGAGCAAAAAAAGAGCAATCCAACGCTTGAATTATTGGAAAAACTGTCGGATATTTATCAAATTCCCGTGCGAAAAATTATCGAAAAAGATGATATAACGAATGCGGAAACAGGTTTGATTGATATTTTTCGAACATTAGCGAGTCAAGAAAAGTCAGAATTACTAGATTTTGCACAGTTCTTAAGTCAAAAAGCGACAGCAAAAGTACCAATTACGCAAGCAAGCAAAATCATCCAACTCAAAACCTACAAACGCAAGCAACTTAATTATGCAGTTGTTGAAGATGAGCAGCTTTCTGCCGGTTACGGAAATTCGGTAACCAATACAGGTGAAAAATATAAAGCCTACACAGCTGAACGACTTTCTCGTTATGATGGTGCAGCACGCATCAAAGGGGAGTCGATGGAGCCTGATTTTCCTAATTTTTCTATCGCAACATTCCTTAAGACAGGTTTTGATCGCGATGGTCAAATTTATGCTATTTCTGAAGGAGATCTTGGCGAAGAACAACTGTACATCAAGCAAGTTTTCCAAGAAGGTCAAAAATTTAGAATTCACTCTCTTAATCCCAAATATCAAGATTTTTATTTGGGGGAAGAAGATAACTTTAGAATTATTGGGCCTGTGGTAGATAATTTTACCGAAATTGAAGATGAACAGATAGAGGATTAACAAGAATAAACGGAGATGAGAATGGAAATGTTTCAAAATTACGAGCAAGTCTTTTCAATATTTGGCATTGGTCTGTTGTTTGCGACAGCCTATGAACTATTTATTTTCTTAGAAAAAAAGTTGACCAAAGAAGAACTGTCAGTCATCAAAATAATCCCATTGTCTCTTGTCAGTACTGACAAATCCGTACAAACTGAGAAAAGCTCAGCATGACAAACGGAAAGGACAAACCATGTTATCTTTTCCCTTAATCAATGATACCTCCCGAAAAATTTTGCACATTGATATGGATGCCTTTTTTGCTTCAGTCGAAGTGAGGGACAATCCAGCACTTAAAGGTAAACCAGTTGTCATTGCCAAAAGCCCCCTTCAAACGGGTGGGCGAGGGGTTGTTTCAACTTGCTCATACGAAGCAAGAAGTTTTGGTATTCATTCAGCAATGAGCGCTCAAGAAGCTTATGAAAAATGTCCGCAAGCTGTTTTTATCCCAGGAAATTATGAAAAATATACTGCGGTCTCAAAACAAGTTCAGGAAATATTTTTGCGTTATACGGATCAAGTTGAACGAGCGTCTATTGATGAGGCCTATCTGGATGTGACAGAGAATAAAATTCATTCAAGTTCCGCCATAAAAATTGCCAAACTTATTCAACATGATATTTTTGTCGAGCTTAACTTGACTTGTTCAGCAGGTGTTTCATATAATAAATTCCTCGCAAAGATTGCCTCCGACTATCAAAAACCACATGGTTTGACAGTCATTATGCCAGAAGACGCGAAAACATTTTTGGCAGAACTTCCTGTAGGGAAATTTCACGGTGTGGGTAAAGCGACACTTCCTAAACTCAACGACATGGGAATTATGACGGGAAAGGATTTGCAAGAGGCAGATCCACTCGTTATTGCTGAACGTTTTGGCGTTTACGGCTGGGAATTATATCTGAAAGCCAATGGCATTCATCAATCACAAGTGAAATCAACGCGTGAAAGAAAATCAGTCAGTAAGGAAAGAACCTACGGAAAACTGCTCTATTTTCAAGATGATGTCAAAGGTGAACTGGATAAATTATCAGAAAAAGTATCGGATGTCCTAAAAAAATACGATTTGAAAGGTCACGTGATTACCATAAAATTGCGCTACTCTGATTTTTCAACATTTACCAAACGAACAACAAAATCAGAAAACATCTGGGAAAAAGAAGCGCTGAGCGAAACGGCCCGTCAAATTTTTGAAGACATTGATTTTGATGAAAAACGTGGCGTTCGCTTGCTTGGACTTACAGTAAGTGATTTTGGACCAATAGAAGCGTCATTAGATATCCAATAGTCAGATAAGGGACAAAGGCAATTTCTTTCTCCTTTCCAAAAATAAAGCCTATAATTCCAAATAGCGAAGCAAATTGGATGAGCCAAACGGATTGGATAAAGGACATGGAAAAAGAGACAAGTGCCAGATATAAAAAATCTCCCGCTCCTATCTTTAATGGAAAAATTTCAGCCAAAATGGCCAAGATGAACCAAGCCCAAAAAGTAACTGGGACAGGATAAAAAATGGCTAAAATAACTGCAAAAAAGAGCCACAAGAAAACTGGAAATTGATGACTTTTAAAATCATAAACGGATAGAATAAGACTGGCTCCCAAAGTCAAACTGATTGGTAAGGTTAAAGCCTCACAAATGAAGCCATAATAAATTAGACCGCTGAATAAACTAGCACAGAGATAAATCGCATCAGAATGGAACGATTTGAACAATTCTCGAAAATCAAAAGGATTGTGACTGTTCATTGGAAGCAGTTCTGAAGCTCGAAAAATGCCATGCTCAATAGACAAATAAACGTGTAGGCCAATCATTCCAAAGAGACAAAAAGTAAAAAAAGTTATCATATTATTTAATACGAAAAAAACGAAGATTTGTTGCAAGAGTGCAGGAAATTATTTGGATTTTTTGTTTGAAAGCATTATAATAGAGATAGAGTAGAAATTAATATTAAAAGGAGAAAACATATGTCAAACGTAAACACAAGCAGTATTTTAAACCAGTCTGTTGCTGATTTAGCAAAAGCAGCAGCTTTAGTTCACCAAATCCACTGGTATTTGCGTGGCCCTGGTTTTTTAAATTTACATCCTACAATGGATAAATTTTTGGACGATTTGTACAACCTTCAAGATGAATTCGCTGAACGTTTAATCACAATCGGTGGTTCACCAGTTTCAACTTTGAAAGAGTTTGATGAGACCTCAAAAATTAACTTAGAGCCAGCAACATGGAATAAAACCATCAGCCAACGTCTTGAAGAATTGAAAGAAGCATATAAGTACCTTGCTGAACATTTCAAAGAAGGCATTGCAGTTGCGGATGAAAATGATGATGAAGTGACAGCGGACCTCTACACAGGCGCGCTTGGCGACATCGAAAAAACCATCTGGATGATTGAAGCAGAATTAGGAGAATAAAAAAAAGTGGCTCAGCCACTTTTTTTATTTTGTCTTAAAGTCTTTCTTTAACTTTTCCGTCCCAACCATTGAGGCCGTTTTTAAGTACGTAAATTTCTGGAACGCCAGCTTTTTTGAGTTGTTTTGAAACTTTTGAAGCTGCGATAGGTTTCGCATTTTCATAAATCAAAACTGGTTTATGCGTACTGATGGCATTTAGGCTTGCCTCGATTTGAGCAGCTGCAATGTTACGCGCACCCAAAATGTGTTTGATACGGTATTGATTTGCTTCACGAATGTCAATGACCTGTGAACTTGACATCAACCGATTGAATTCTTCATTATCAATGACTTTCGCATTACGTCGCAAGTTCCAACGTGGATAAAACAGCATGGCGATAATCGCTAAAATGATGATGACGTCAATGATCCAGTAAATATAATTTGGCATTCTTAATTATTCTCCTTTAAATTTCAGGGCAAGGCTTGCAGCACCGATAATTCCGGCATCGTTTCCGAGAACGGCAAGTTTAATTTTTGTTGTATTGCGTACAGTTGAAAAAGCATATTTTTTGAAGTAAGCTTCAACTTTTTCACGCAAGAATTCACCAGCGGCAGAAACACCACCACCGATTACGATTGAGTCAGGATTAAGTGTTGAACCAAGGTTAGCACAAGCAAATCCAAGATAGTAAGCAAATTTGTCAACGACTGTTAAAGCAAAACTGTCGCCAGCTTCAGCAGCTACAAAGATGTCTTTTGAAGTAACCATATCGCCATTATCAATAGCGGCTTTGATATCAGAAACACCTTCATATTCTTCAGCAAATTTGTTTGCCAAACGTACAATTCCTGTTGCAGAAGTCAAAGTTTCCAAGCAACCGAAGTTGCCACATGTGCAGGCAAAACCATCATGGGGTTCAACGCAAATGTGTCCGATTTCGCCAGCAGCACCAGCAACACCGTGGATGAGGTTACCAGCAGAAATAATTCCGCCACCAACACCAGTTCCCAAGGTAATGAAGACAACATCTGGATTGTTTTCTCCTGCACCAACCCAAGCTTCACCAAGGGCAGCAACATTGGCGTCGTTGTCAAGTACGAATGGCAAGCCAACTGCTTTAGCAATGACAGGCCCAACTTCTTGCGTATTTTCCCAGTTCAAGTTGAAAGCAGCTTTGACTGTTCCTTTTTCAATGTTTACAGTGCCGGGAGTTCCCATTCCGATACCAACAAAATCTGATTTATCGAGTTTATAGAGGTCGATACGGTGGTTGATAGAAGCAATGATATCTGGGACAATGTGTTTACCATCTTCAAGAATGTTTGTTGGAATTGACCATTTATCTTGAACTTCGCCTTCGAGTGTTAAAATCCCGAATTTGATTGAAGTACCACCGAGGTCGATACCGATAATTTTGTTAGCCATTAGAGTTTTTCTCCTAGTTTTTCGTTTTCAAAACGCTCTTCACGTTGCAAGATGAGGCGTACAGTAAGATATTCATGGTTACTTTTATCAATCAATCCAGCCGAAACCATATATGCTAATTCTTGTTTCATAAAATAAATTGCATCGAGCCGGTTAGGTGCAAGATTGATATAACCAAATTTTTTGAACCATTCTTGGACATCATAAAGAGTTTTCATTATTATATTTTACCGCATTTGAAAGCGGTAATCAAGTGAAGGCATATGATTTAAATTGATTTGATAGAAGAAACTTTCTTTTTTTGATAAATCAAGACCAGAATAAGACCGAGTAAAATTGTAAAGATGGCAATGACAAGAGGATAAAATGTAAAGCTAAACTGCTCAAAAATCCAGCCGAGTGGAATTGGCAGGAGAAACATACCAATCGTTGCAAAAGCGATATTGTAAGAAATGATGCGTTGTGCGATTGGCCCAGAATAAAGTTCATAGGCTTTTTTCATTCCTGTCGGATAAAGTGGGGCTAAGCCGAGACCTAAAAGGCTTCCTGAAAAATATTGGGCAATTTCACTTGGGATGAAACAAAGGAAACTACCTAAAATAAGCAAGAATAAATGACTATAAATAATGCTTCTTTGAGAAAAACGGCGGGCAGTAAAACCAGTAAGAAAACGTCCGACAGTCAATCCCGCCCAATAAAATGAAGTGATAGCAGCACCTGTCGCCATGGAAAAATGAAGTGTTTCAACGGCAAAACTCGAATAAAAGCGACCAATAATGAGCTCTAAGGCGTAGAAAAAATAGAAAGATGGGAGCAAGAAATGCTTCAACTGAAGTTTTTCAGTGCTTTCAGTTGCTGTTTCTGTGATTTCTGCTTTTTCTTTGAATTTATTTCTCGTGACAAATGCCAAAAGTAGAATTGCAAATTGGGAAAGCGTGATAATCCACACGCCAAGTTGCCAGCTTCCACTTTGAATGGCATAGGTCATGATAAACGAACTTGCCATTACACCAATGCCATAAAAAGCGTGTAAGAAGTTCATCAAACTATTGCTAAAATGTTTAGCGGAATAGTCATTGATGGCAATATCTACTGACCCTTGGCCAAAACCTAAAAGGACGCAGGAAAGCAACATCGGGAAAAATGTTTCCCCAAGTCCTAAAGCCAGTAATCCCAAAACCGTAAGGGTGGTGCTAAAGAGAATGAAAATATCTAAAGTCCAGTATTTTGCGAGTTTTGGATAAACCAATGTCGAACAGAATGAAAAGCCAAGTTGGATAGCCCCTAAAATCCCAATCATATCCACAGGAAAATGATAGCTTTGGCGAATGGCAGGCCAAGCACTTCCCATGATAGAGTCAGGAAGACCTAGGCTAATATAAATGATAAAAACGATAAAAATAAGAAAACGGGATATTTTTTTTGCTGACATAGGAACCTTTTCTGATAGAGTGACTTGTAAAATGAGAGTGAGCCATTATAAAATGGCCTCTTTACTGGTTATTATATCAAAATATAAATCTTTAATGTAGGTAAAAATAAAATAAATAATTCACTATTTTTTATTGCTAACGGGGTTAGCAAATGACTTGCTTTTACAAATCAGAAAACTTTCTTGACACTTGCAAACACATACATTAACACGTTTGGAAAAAGTGTGTTATAATAAGTCTGATATATTGAAAGAATAGGTATGATAAAATTGACTAAATTACGCGAAGATATAAGAAACGTCGCTATTATTGCCCACGTCGACCATGGTAAAACGACGTTGGTTGACGAACTCTTGAAACAATCACACACACTTGACGCTCGTACACAATTGAACGAACGTGCGATGGACTCTAACGCCCTTGAACAAGAACGTGGGATTACTATCCTTGCTAAAAACACTGCCGTTGAATATGACGGACACCGTATTAACATCTTGGACACACCAGGTCACGCGGACTTCGGTGGAGAAGTTGAACGTATCATGAAAATGGTTGACGGTGTTGTTCTTGTTGTCGATGCTTACGAAGGTACAATGCCACAAACACGTTTTGTATTGAAAAAAGCTTTGGCACAACACTTGACTCCAATCGTCGTTGTAAACAAAATCGACAAACCATCTGCTCGTGCAGCTGAAGTTGTTGACGAAGTTTTGGACTTGTTCATCGAACTTGGTGCCAACGAAGATCAACTTGAATTCCCAGTTGTTTATGCTTCAGCCTTGAACGGTACATCATCAATGTCTGATGATCCTGCTGATCAAGAACACACAATGAACAATGTTTTTGACACAATCTTGGAACACATTCCAGCTCCTATTGATAACTCTGATGAACCTTTGCAATTCCAAGTTTCACTTTTGGACTACAATGAATTCGTTGGTCGTATTGGTATCGGTCGTGTTTTCCGTGGAACAATCAAAGTTGGTGACAGCGTTGCATTGTCTAAACTTGACGGAACAACTAAGAACTTCCGTGTCACTAAAATGTTTGGTTTCTTTGGTCTTGAACGTCAAGAAATCCAAGAAGCTAAAGCTGGTGATTTGATTGCCATGTCTGGTATGGAAGATATCTTCGTTGGTGAAACTGTAACTCCAGCTGACCACGTTGAACCATTGCCACTCTTGCACATTGACGAACCAACACTTAAAATGACTTTCCTTGTAAATAATTCACCATTCGCAGGTCGCGAAGGTAAATTTGTTACATCACGTAAAATCGAAGAACGTTTGAACCAAGAATTGCAAACTGACGTTTCTCTCCGTGTTGAAAATACAGATTCTCCAGATAAATGGACTGTTTCTGGTCGTGGTGAACTCCACCTTTCTATCTTGATTGAAACAATGCGTCGTGAAGGCTATGAACTTCAAGTTTCACGTCCTGAAGTTATCATCAAAGAAATTGATGGCGTTAATTGTGAACCATTCGAACGTGTTCAAATTGACACACCTGAAGAATATCAAGGTTCAATCATTCAAGCTTTGTCAGAACGTAAAGGTGAAATGCTTGATATGATTAACGAAGGAAACGGACAAGTACGTTTGGTCTTCCTTGTACCAGCGCGTGGATTGCTTGGATTTACAACTGAATTCATGTCAATGACTCGTGGATATGGTATCATGAACCACACATTTGACCAATACAAACCTTATATCCGCGGTGTAAATATCGGTGGACGTAACCGTGGAGCACTTGTCAGTGCTGACACAGGTACAGCAACTCACTATGCTATCATGTACGTTGAAGAACGTGGTATCATCTTCGTCAACCCAGGTACTGAAGTTTATGAAGGAATGATTGTTGGACAAAACTCACGTGAAAATGACATCACTGTTAATATCACACGTATGAAACAACAAACAAACGTCCGTTCATCAAACAAAGACTCTACAGTTGTCATCAAAGCACCAAAAATCATGACACTTGAAGAATCACTTGAATTCTTGAATGATGATGAATACATGGAAGTTACACCTGAATCAATTCGTGTACGTAAACAAGAATTGAACAAATCAATGCGTGAAAAAGCTGCCAAGAAACGTAAAGCAGCTGAAATGGAACTTGAAGGTTAATTTTCATTTTGTCAGATTGTCGGTCAATAGTTTTCTCTCATCGGAGCAAAATTTTTGTCAGTCCTGACAGAAAATAACGAACTCAACGAAAAATCGGAGGACATTGTGTTATATATTATTCTTTTGATTTTGACGGCATTGGTCTATTTCTTTGTGATGCCTAAGGACATTCGCCGAAGCATTGATGTATTTGTTTTCGTTATCTTTGGCGTTCTGATTTTTGCGGTTGCAATTTCACAAGCCGTAATGAATCAAACCTTGATTCTGGAAATTTTACTGATTTTGGCTGGAATTGCTGTTACTGCAAAAGCTTGGGTCGAAGTCGGTCAATTAGGACACAAGCGACGTCGAAGAGATAAAAATAGGAAATAAGAGGCTGTCAGCGGTCGGTTATTCTTGCCATGCGAGAATGTCAGAACTGACAGCTTTTTTCCTTTACTGATAACAGATTGACAGTATTAAAAAAGGAGAACTACAAATGAACATGGAAAAAATTGAAAAAGGATTTACTTTAATTAACTCAAATATTGAGCTGATTGAAACAAGTTTGCAGACGGATTTTTATGATGCTTTTGTTGAACAAAATGCAACTTTTCTGGGATCGGCAGAATTGGCGGCCGTTAATCTGGATGGACAGGAAGCCTCTCTTTTGTCAGCACTGACAGAAAACAATGATCAGTTGCGTGCCTTGAATTTGACCAAACAAGAATGGCAAAAACTATTCCAGTTTGTCTTACTTAAAGGCTCTCAAGTAGCACCATTACAGCACAATCATGCCTTTACGCCAGATTCAATCACATCTCTGTTTCACTTTATCATTGAATGTTTGCACCCTGAAAATTCGGTCAGAATTTTAGAAATGGGTTCAGGAACAGGCAACATGGCTGAAAACTTACTGGTCAATAGCACCAAAAATATGGACTATGTTGGTTTTGAAGTAGATGATTTATTGCTTGATTTGTCAGCCTCAATGTCAGAAGTGATAGGAACACAAGCGACATTTATGCAAGTAGATGCGGTTCAAAGTCAGTTGATGGAACCTGTTGACATTGTCATCTCTGACCTGCCAATTGGTTTTTATCCAGATGATCAGTTGGCTCAAAACTTTGAACTTGCTCAAAAAGAAGGCCATAGTTTTGCACATCATCTGATGATTGAAGAATCAATGAAATACCTGAAAGAATCAGGTTTCAGTATCTTTTTGGCACCTGCTGACTTGTTGACTAGCAGCCAATCGGGCAACTTGAAAAACTGGTTGGGTAAAACGGCGCATCTTGCGGCTGTCATTACGCTTCCAGAAAGTCTGTTCAAACACGATGCAAAGGCCATTTACATTTTGAAAAAGACGGCAGGAAAACCAACTTTTGTTTATCCGCTTGAACAGCTAAATGACCGCCAACACATTCAAGATTTTATGGTGGCATTCAAGGCACATTTTAAGGGGTGAAGAACTTAGAATTTTGTGAATTTTAGCGGTTTAAAACCGCTCTCATTGTGAATTTATGGTATAATTAGAAGATATAATTGTAATATAGAAGGAAATGAAAATGTCTAAAACACTCTCAGTCAATGCTGGTTCATCATCATTGAAATGGCAACTTTACGAAATGCCAGAAGAAAAAGTCATCGCTAAAGGTATGTTTGAACGGATTGGTTTGAAAGACTCAATCGTTACTGTAAAATTTAACGGTGAAAAAGAAGAAAAGATTTATGACGTTCATAATCACGTTGAAGCGGTTGAACACTTACTTGCTGACTTCAAACGTTTGAACATTTTGTCAGACCTGACAGAAATCACTGGTGTTGGTCACCGTGTGGTTGCTGGTGGTGAATTATTCAAAAAATCTACTTTGGTTACACCAGAAGTTTTGCAACAGGTTAAAGATTTATCAAGCCTTGCTCCTTTGCATAATCCTGCAAATGCACAAGGGATTGAAGCCTTTATGAAATTGTTGCCAGATGCTACATCAGTTGTCGTTTTTGATACAGCATTCCACACAACAATGCCTGAAAAAGCTTTCCGTTATCCATTGCCAAATAAATATTATGATGAATTCCAAGTTCGTAAATATGGTGCTCATGGAACATCACACATGTATGTGGCACAAGAAGCTGCTAAATTACTTGGTAAACCAATCGAAGAAACTAAAATTATCACTTGCCACATCGGTAATGGTGCATCAATCACTGCTGTAAAAGGTGGAAAATCTGTTGATACTTCAATGGGCTTCACGCCACTTGGCGGTATTATGATGGGAACACGTTCTGGTGATCTTGACCCATCTGTTTTCCCTTATTTGATGGCACACGACCCTGCACTTAAAACAGCGCAAGATGTTGTGGACATGATGAACAAACAATCAGGACTTACAGGAATTTCTGAACTTTCTTCAGACATGCGTGACATTCGTGATGCACGTAAAGAAGGAAATCCAAAAGCCATGTTGGCCTTTGACATGTACTGCGATCGCATTCAAAAATACATCGGTCAATACCTTGCTGTATTGAACGGTGCTGACGCAATCGTCTTTACTGCTGGTATCGGTGAAAATGCTGAATACATGCGTGAAGGTGTACTTGAAGGTTTGTCTTGGTTTGGTATTGATCTTGATAAAGAAAAGAATAGTACTTACGGCACTGTGGAAATTTCTAAAGAAAATTCACGCGTCAAAGTATTTGTTATCCCAACTGACGAAGAACTTGTCATCGCTCGTGATGTTGAAGCTTTGAAAAAATAAGAATTAAATAAAACAGCTTCGGCTGTTTTTTTGATGCAAAATATTTATCCTGCAGAAATTCGCTATAATATGTTATACTTGAAAAATAAAGCGGATACAAGAAGGAGAAAGACATGGAAAAAACACTTGCTGTCAATGCAGGCTCATCGTCATTAAAATGGCAACTTTATGCAATGCCCGAAGAAAAGGTCATCGCAAAAGGGATTTTTGAACGGATTGGCCTTGCTCAATCAATGTCCACTGTCAAATTCAATGGTGAAGATCATAAGAGAGAAATTGAGATTGTAGATCATCGTCAAGCTGTACTTTTGTTGATGGACGAGTTAATTCATTTCCATCTTATTTCAGAATTTCGTGAGATTACGGGGATTGGACACCGTGTTGTTGCTGGTGGCGAATTATTTAAAGACTCTGTTTTGATTGACAAGAATGTTTTGGAGCAAATCAAATCCATTTCTAACTTGGCGCCTTTGCACAATCCTGCTAATGCAGCAGGGATTGAAGCCTTTATGAAACTTTTGCCAGATGCGATTGCTGTTGCAGTATTTGATACAGCCTTTCATACAAGCATGCCAGAGAAGGCTTATCGCTATCCAATTCCAAACAAATACTATCGCAACTACTCTGTGCGTAAATACGGCGCTCATGGGACATCACACATGTATGTTTCAAGAGAAGCAGCGAAATATTTTGATAAACCACTAGAAGACTTGAAAATCATTACAGCTCATATCGGAAATGGTGCCTCAATCACAGCTGTTGACGGAGGCAAATCTGTTGATACATCGATGGGCTTCACACCGCTTGGGGGCGTGATGATGGGAACACGTTCAGGCGAAATGGATCCGTCAGTGATTCCATTTTTGTTGGAAAATGACCCAGATTTGAACTCAGCACAAGAAGTGATTGATATGTTTAACAATCAATCGGGTATTCGTGGTGTTTCAGAGTTATCAAGTGACATGCGTGATTTGGAAAAATCCCGTGATGCTGGAGATGCGAATTCAATTTTGGCTTATGAAATGTTCGTTGATCGATTGAAAAAATACATTTCTCAATATTTCGGAGTTTTGAATGGAGCGGATGCTCTGGTCTTTACGGCAGGAATTGGGGAAAATGATCGCAAAGTACGCGAGGACGTTGTTAATGGCTTGTCTTGGTTTGGCATGGAAATCAATCCGGAACGCAATTATCGTGGCGTTGTTGGCGAAATTTCGACAGCAGATTCAAAAGTTAAAGTATTGGTGATTCCAACAGATGAAGAATTGGTTATCGCCCGTGATGTTGAAAAGTTTAAATAAGATTTGTTTTTTATTGCACTAACTCAAAACAAGCTCGTTTTGTGTTAGGCGCATATGGATAGTTGCTTATTGATGAGGAGGATTAAAATGTCGGCAGGCTCGATAATGATTGTGGCCTTGTGTGCTTTGGGATTTATTGCAGGTGGGATAATACTTATCGTAAAGAAAAAACTCTTGGAAACAAATTTTGCAGATTCCAAAATGCCCGTGAGTTTTATTCGACTCTTGATTATCCTTTTGGGAGTAGTGCTTATTTTGTTTGGTGGCCTGCTGCTTGTAGGTCTTGTCCTAACAATCATTCAAAAGTAAAAATGAAAAAGGCGATATTCTGCCTTTTTTTCATGGCTAAATTATGGTAAAATAGAGAAAATGGGGAAAATAGAGTGTCGTCACAGCTGACACACTCGTTTTTCCATGTTTAATTGAATAAAAACGAATGAGTTCAAGAAACGAACGATTTCAATCTTCTGGAGGAATCATGGCTGAAATTAAATATAAACGTGTACTTTTGAAACTATCTGGTGAAGCACTTTCTGGTGAAAAAGGCTTCGGCTTTGATCCTGAAACAGCAAAAGAAGTAGCTAAAGAAATCAAGGAAGTCCACGCTTTAGGAGCTGAAATTGCAATCGTTTGTGGTGGTGGAAACATCTGGCGTGGCATTACTGGTGAAAAAGCTGGAATGGAACGCGCCCAAGCCGATTACATGGGAATGCTTGCAACCATTCAAAATGGTTTGTTTGTCCAATCAGCACTTGAAAATCTCGGTGTAGATACACGTGTAATGACCGCAATCTCAATGCCTGCAGTTGCTGAACCTTATATCCGTCGTCGTGCTGAACGTCACCTTGAAAAAGGAAGAATTGTTATCTTTGCTGGTGGAACGGGTTCACCTTATTTCTCAACAGATACAACTTCTGCTTTACGTGCCGCAGAAATCAATGCTGATGTCATCTTGATGGCTAAAAATGGCGTTGACGGTGTTTACAATGCCGATCCAAAACTTGACACGAATGCTGTTAAGTTTGAAAACTTGACCCACATGGACGTCATCACAAAAGGCCTTCATGTCATGGATACAACGGCATCAACCATGTCAATGGATAACCATATCCCACTTGTTGTCTTCAACATGAACGAAATGGGAAATATCAAACGCGTTGTTCTCGGTGAAAACATCGGAACAACAGTTGAATAATATCTAATAAACGAAAAAAATAGAATAAAGGAGTCTGTCAGCACCCACTTGGCTGATTGTCAGCACTGACAGAAAGAAAAAATGGCTAACGAAATTATCGATAACGCAAAAGAAAAAATGAATCAATCCCTCGCTAGTTTGCAACGCGAATTGGCACACATTCGTGCAGGACGTGCCAATGCAAGCTTGCTTGACCGTATTCAAGTCGTTTACTACGGCGCACCAACACCACTTAATCAATTAGCATCAGTTACTGTTCCTGAAGCACGTGTCTTGATGGTTACACCATTTGACAAGACAATCTTGAAAGACATCGAAAAAGCTTTGTACGAAAGCGATTTGGGAATTACACCTGCGAATGACGGCTCTGTTATTCGTTTGGTTATTCCAATGTTGACTGAAGAACGCCGTAAAGAATTGGTTAAAGAAATGGGCAAATACATTGAAGCAGGGAAAATTGCAATCCGCAACGTTCGCCGCGATGCAATGGACGCCGTTAAGAAACAAGAAAAAGCAAAAGAAATTACTGAAGATGACCGTAAATCACTTGAAAAAGATGTACAAAAAGTGACTGATGACGCAATCAAAGAGGCTGACCGTCTCGCATCAGTAAAAGAAAAAGAACTTTTGGACATCTAATTCAATGTCTGTTCTGTTTCATATCAGAATGGACTCGACTAAAAAACGGCTCTTTGGGCCGTTTTTAAGAATAATTCGTCATCTTAAACGATGACAAAGAGGAATCAATGGAAAATTATATTGCACAAACTATCTCTGCTTTGATTGTGGAGGAAGGAGAACAATTTTACTTTTTACAAAAGGGAGATACGATCTTTCGTTTGGCAAAAGAAGAGGGAGAACACGCAACGGGCGACCTTGTAACAGGCTTTACTTATGTGGATAAAGCTGAACATGTTCGTTTCACGACTATCCCGCAAACAGCAACACAAGAAACATTTGGCTGGGGCGTTGTCACTGATGTCAGAAAAGACTTAGGTGTCTTTTTGGACACAGGACTTCCTGGTAAAGACATCGTCGTTTCACTCGATGATTTGCCACTTGAAAAAGAAACCTGGCCTAAAAAAGGTGACCAACTTTATGTTAAATTGGTTGTCGATAGAAAAGGGCGCATTTGGGGACATCTTGCATGGCATGAAGATTTTTGGCAGTTGGCTAATGTCGCTTATGACAATATGAACAACCAAAATCTGCGCGCTATCGTTTATCGAAATAAAGAGTCTGGCACATTCGTTTATCTTCCAGATAACAACATGCTTGGTTTCATTCATCCAAATGAACGCTTTACCCTTCCTCGTATTGGTCAAGAAATGCAAGTGCGCGTGATTGGCTTCCGTAAGGAAGACCGTTCACTCAATTTGTCAGCTAAGCCACGTGCATACGAAATGTTGGACGCAGATAGCCAAATGATTCTCGCCTATCTTGAATCAATGGGAGGCAAGATGGCTTTCAATGACAAATCAAATCCTGATGAAATCAAAGCGACTTTCGGTATTTCAAAAGGACAGTTTAAAAAAGCGCTTGGTGGTTTGATGAAACAAGGAAAAATCAAACAAAGCCCTGCTGGAACAGAATTAGTATAAAACAAAAAAGATTGAACTGCTGGTCAATCTTTTTTGTTTGTTATTTGATATACAATGTCTTGAAGTCATACTCAAGTCCAGTACCGTGGAAGGCAAGGCCTTCGAGAGAGGTACTTTGGAGGGCTGGTGTTGTACGGAAGAAGATAGGGTCGATGCTTGATTGGTCATAAAGGGCTTGTTCAGCCGCTTTATAGTCGGCATTACGAGCAGCGTCATTGCTGACATCAGGAAGCGTTGATGCTTTTGTATAAGCAGTGTTATATTCTGCATTGCTAAAACCACCGTCATTTTGTCCTGAACCAGGAAGGAAGAGGTTGAGGAAGGTTGAAGGTTCAGCGTAGTCGCCACCCCAAAGGGTATCAACCAAGTCAAATTGATGATTTGCAGAGTCTTTCAAACGTTGTTGGAAAGGAACGATTTTTTCGGTGATGGTCAAGCCAGGAAGTGTTTTAGCAAGAGAAGTCTGTAAGAAATCAGCTTGTTCTTTAGCTCCAACTGAGTCTGAGTCTGTTTCATAAGAAAGGTTAACAGAACTTGCTCCGATTTCTTTCAAGCCTTTTTCCCAAAGTGTTTTTGCTTTAGAAGTATCGTAAGTATAAGGTTGTGCAGCGTATTTTGCAAAATCTTCACCAGTTTGTGTTTTTGCCATACCAGCAGGGACGAAACCAGTTGCTACAGTAGAATCAGAGGTTGTTTGAGAGGTGATTGATGAGCGGTCAGTTGCCAGATTGATGGCTTCACGAATGTCTTTGTTTTGCAAAGCTTTGGCAGCAGTTGTGCTTGTAGTGCCTTTACCTGTTTGGTTAAATTCGATGAAGTTGGTTGTGGCTTCTTTTAAGCTGACCAATTTTGTATTTTTAGTGTAAGCCTTATTGGCATTGTACAAGTCAGGTGTGCCGAGCGTTACTAAATCAAGTTTACCTTGTTTGTAAAGTTGAACGGCTGTTGTCTGTGTTTTGATGACTTGAATGTCGATTTCGTTTGATTTAACATTGGCTTTGTCATAGTAGTTAGGGTTTTTGATAAGTGCAAAACTTTCGTTTGTTCCTGTCCAACCGTTACCTTTGTAAATGTATGGGCCATCGTAAAGTGTTTTAGCAGATGATGTTCCGTAGTTTTTGCCTTGTTGAGTGACAAATTTTTGATTTAATGGGAAGTAAACAGATTCCGCCAGCAAGAACTTGAAGTAAGGTGTTGGTTGAGCCAATGTAACAGTCAACTGCGTATCGCTGTCAGCTTTGACACCAAGTGTGTCAAGGTCAGCTTGAGTAGCAGATTTCAGAGCCATGATTTTGTTGGCATTTTTGAGGCTACCCATCAAATAAGCGTATTGTGATCCTGTGGCAGGATTGACCGCACGTTGCCAAGCGTAAACAAAGTCTTTGGCAGTCAATGCGTCTCCGTTTGACCATTTCAAACCTGAGCGAAGTTTGATTGTCCAAGTCAAACCATCAGCAGATTCAGTGATAGATGTTGCCAAAGCATTTGCAGCAAGGCCGTCTGTACCAACACGAGTGGCACCTTCTTCGGTATTTCCGACAAAGATGTTTGAATAAGTATCTGTTTCAAGTGTTGAATCGAGCGTTGCGATGTCTGTTGGAATACTAAGTTGTGGTACTTTTGATGTTGCAGTTGAAGAACCACAAGCAGCCAAAAGGGTTGCAGAAGTTAAAACGACTGTTCCTAAACCAATTTTTTTCCAAGTTTTCATGAAAATTTCCTCTTTCGATAGCAAAACTATCTTAATTATTTACCGTAATTTATAAAATACGATTAGTGTTATTATAGTTCATTCAGTTTAGAATGTAAAGAATAATATTATCCTTTTTTAGAAATTATCAAAAAAACAACTTGTATGAGGGGATACAAGTTGTCCTTTAACGTAGTTTGGGTAAAAATTTATTGGAACTTAGATGAGTTTTAAATGTCGTTTACTTGACGTAAACAGTCTTCAAGTCGTATTCAAGCCCTGTTCCGTGGAAGTTCAATCCTTCAAGCGAAGTGCTACGGAGGGCAGGTGTCGTACGGAAGAAGATTGGATTGATGTTTGCTTGGTCATAAAGCGCTTGTTCAGCCGCTTTATAGTCGGCATTACGAGCAGCGTCATTGCTGACATCAGGTAGGGTTGAAGCTTTTGTCCAAGCGGCTTGATAGGCAGCATTTGTGAAGCCACCGTCATTGTAACCAGAACCGGCAGCAAAGAGTTGGAGGAAGGTTGATGGTTCAGCGTAGTCGCCACCCCAAAGGGAGTTAACGATGTCAAATTGATGATTGGCGGCGTCTTTCAAACGTTGTTGGAATGGGACGATTTTTTCAGTGATGGTTAAACCAGGTAGGGCTTTGGCATAGGCTGTTTGGAGGAAGTCTGCTTGTGCTTTTGCAGTAGGAGCATCTGCATCTGTTTCATAAGAGAGATTGACTGCTGTAACGCCGATTTCTTTCAAGCCCTTTTCCCAAAGTGCTTTGGCTTTTGCTAGGTCATAGGCATAAGGTTGTGCGACATATTTGGAAAAGTCTTCGCCAGTTTGTGTTTTTGCCATGCCTGCTGGGGTGAAACCAGTCGCAGGTTTAGAGTCTGCAGTAGTTTGACTCGCGATAGAAGCGCGGTCAGTAGCAAGGTTCAAAGCTTCACGAATGTCTTTGTTTTGCAAAGCTTTGGCAGCAGTAGTACTTGTAGTGCCTTTGCCAGATTGGTTGTATTCGAGATAGTCTGTTGTAGATTCTTTAAGTTCAACAAGTTGTGCATTTTTGGTGTAAGTCTTGTTGGCATTGTAAAGTTCAGCAGTTCCCAGTGCTACTTGGCTGAGCTTGCCTTGTTTGAAAAGTTGAACGGCAGTATTTGGATTTTTAACGACTTGCAAGTCAATTTCGTTTGATTTTACATTGGCTTTGTCATAGTAGTTAGGATTTTTTACAAGGACGAAACTTTCGTTTGTTCCTGTCCAACCAGAACCTTTAAAGACGAATGGCCCGTCATAAACGGTTTTGGTAGATGAAGTACCATAATTTTTTCCTTGTTGAGTGACAAATTTTTGATCCAATGGATAATAAACAGATTCAGCCAGTAAGAATTTGAAGTAAGGTGTTGGTTGAGTCAACGTAACGGTCAACTGAGTGTCGCTGTCAGCTTTGACACCAAGTGTGTCAAGGTCAGCTTGCGTGGCAGTCTTCAGAGCCATGATTTTGTTTGCATTTTTGATGTTGCCAAGTAAGTAAGCGTATTGTGACCCAGTAGTAGGATTGACCGCTCGTTGCCATGCATAAACAAAGTCTTTGGCTGTCAATGCGTCGCCGTTTGACCATTTCAAGCCTGAGCGAAGTTTGATTGTCCACGTTAAGCCATCAGCTGATTCAGTAACAGAAGTTGCCAAAGCATTTGCAGCGTCACCGTTTGCAGCAACACGGGTTGCGCCTTCTTCAGTGTTACCGATGAAAAGATTTGAATAAGTATCTGTGTTGAGCGTTGAGTCGAGTGTTGAGATGTCTGTGGGAATTGCGAGTGATGGGACTTTTGATGTTGCAGATGTTGAGCTACATGCTGCAAGTAAGGCTGCTGATGCTAAAGTTGCGGTTCCTAAGCTGACTTTTTTCCAATTTTTCATGATATTTTCCTCTTTATATTATTATTTTCGATATTGTACTAAGTATTCTGAATTCTTTGGAATACGATAAAATTGATTATACTCGCTTTAATATAAAATGTAAAGATAAAAGTGATAAATATTTTGAAAATTATCATATATTTTTTAAAAGACCAAATCACTAATATTTATGATAGGCTAGAAAGAGCTGTATATCTAGCTTAATGGACTTTTTAAGCCAGAAAA
Organism: Lactococcus sp. dk101; assembly: GCF_009601055.1. Lineage (GTDB taxonomy): Bacteria > Bacillota > Bacilli > Lactobacillales > Streptococcaceae > Lactococcus. Next base: position 38,921 of record NZ_WITI01000004.1, on the reverse strand, counting down.
AATAAAAAGCTGTGTTATAATAAAACAAAGAAAGTGAGAAAGACTTATGGCAAAAGAAAAAGCAATATTTGCTGGCGGCTGTTTTTGGTGCATGGTACAACCTTTTGAAGAACGTGAAGGGATTTTGACCGTCACGAGTGGCTATACAGGCGGAGATTTTGCCAATCCAACCTATGAACAGGTCAAGCAACATTTAACTGGACATACGGAAGCAATCGAAATTATTTTTGACAATGAGCTTGTCAACTATGAAGATTTGGTCGAATTGTATTGGCAGACGACGGATCCAACGGATGCCTTTGGCCAATTTGAAGATCGTGGCGACAACTATCGTCCCGTCATCTTTTATACGACGCCAGAGCAGGCTGTCATTGCTGACAAGTCTAAACAAGCCTTACAAAACTCGGGACGTTTTGACGAAGCAATCGTGACAAGCATTGAACCAGCCCAAGTTTTTTGGCCAGCTGAGAGTTATCATCAAGGCTTTTATCGCAAGCACCCAGAAGAATATAAAGAAGAAATTCAAGACCGCCGCGACTTCATTTTGAAGCATTGGTCTGAATAACTAGAAAGGTGAAAAAGACATGTCATTTTACAGATTTTTAATGAAATATCGTGCACCCATCGAAGTTGATGATGTGACTCGACTTGCCAATTTGGCATTTCATGATTCACTATTTCCAAAACAAAGTAAAGATTTTGAAGAAATTTCCACTTATCTGGAAACTCATGCCCCATTTTATTTCAATTTGACCCTATTTGACCAAATTTGGCAACTTTATTTGGAGAATTGATAAAAGCGGAAAGATTGTGTTTAGTTTTTATGCGTGTTACTAAAAATAATTCAAAAAGAGATAACAATGGAAAATCAAATCAATAATGCATTTAAGGAAATCCGAAAAAAATTGGGATTTAAGCAATCAAGTTTTGTTGAACTGGGCATTTCGAAATCGTCGATTTCACGCTTTGAAAGAGGAGAAACTTCGCTTCCTGTACATCAGTTTTATCAAGCATTAGAGTTTATGGATATTACCTTTTATGAATTTAACCAAACTTATTTATCATATCGTAATAGTGAGTTCAAAGAAATGTATGATGAAATTTATGATGCTTACTATTCAAGGGATGTTTTAAAGATCAAGAAAATAATGTATAAAATAAAATCTCCTCTTCTAAAAATTGCTCTCAAAAGTTTAATTTATGATTTTGAGAGAGGTGGAAAACTTACTTATTTAGAAAGGGAGAAGCTAGTTGACTTCATTTTTAGTATCGAAACATGGGGAATATTTGAGTTTTCAATTTTGCAGTTTTCTATTGGACAAATAGATGAAAAAAGAATCGTCAAAATACTAAAACTGATGAAAGAAGAGACTTCACAATTTACTAGTATTAGGCAATATAGGCGTTATATTGTCCAAATTTTTTTGAAGGGAATTTTTATATTAATTTTACTAGGGGATAAAAATGATAGTGAAAATTTTCTAAAAGATATTCAGAAAATGACTGAAAATGATGACTTATTCCTGAAAAATTGTATTTTATTCATGGAAGGATATTATGAATATAAATTTTTCAATATAGAACTTGGTAGAAAAAAAATAAATGAATGCATAAACATTTTTGATACTTTGGATTGTCAAGATATGAGCAACTTCTTTAAATATCTTTCAAGTACGATTTAAAAAAAACTCATTATAAAAATCCCTATATAGGGATTTTTATAATGAGTTTTTTTGATTTATGCCATAATATGATTACGGAAAAGATATGTGAAGCTAGCCACATAATTTAGCCGATGTTAATTTAAGCAATCTGATATTAAATCAGAATTTTGTCATATTTGACTAGATATTTTGGGTGATTTTATGTATTATAAGAAATGTAAATTATTAGTAGCTTCAGTTCTTATCACGGCGTGTTTGACGATGAAAATGGAAAAAACAAAAGCTGATGTTGATACGCCAATGATAAATAAGGAAGTCCTCAATTCAACTACGCAGGTTATAGCACAGGGTTTCGCAGGAGACAGTGGACCTGTTCGATTTAGAACAGGAGGTGGATTTTATTGGTCGGACGGCGGAAGTTTTAGCCCAAGTCTAAATATTGGAATCGCATCCGATTTATTCAGTTTTCTTTAGGATATTCGTCAAGTTCAGGAGGTGGATTATTCGTGTCTGTCCCAGATAAAACTCATTATTTTAGAGTGTATGTAGAAAAATATTATACAATTAAGAAATATGCGCTTTATGGAAGATATTTAGGTGGGGGTTCAAGAGAGGTCTTTATTCGTTATGGATTTGAAAATGATTTGACAAAGGAGAATGTTTATGCAAAACAAATTCATTAAATTTTTAGTGCAAGTTGTTGCTTTAATCCTTGTGGCTATTGTCTCGATTACTGCCTATCATTATTTTGTGATTGCAACACCTATGTCACCAAACGGCGCTTATCAGTGGGGACAACCTGAACAAATCAAATCACTTTCTGTCAATAGTGACCAATCAACATTTGTTTTCTCTGAGGAAGGAAATTCTGATAAGGGAACGGTAAGCTCACTCAATGAAGGAAATTATTTGCTCAAAGGGAAGAAAAATGAATACTTGCTTCAAATCCGTCAAGGAAGAAGTTATTGCTTTGCTCAGTTGACGCCAAAGATGTCTAAAGTTTCGAAGATAAACAAGGTCAATGATGTTCCAATGAAATAAAAAAAGCTGTCAGAACTGACAGCTTTTTTTATTTCATTGTAGGGAAGAGCAAGACATCGCGAATGCTTGTTGTTTCTGTGAACAACATAACCAAACGGTCAATCCCAATTCCGAGTCCACCTGTTGGTGGCATACCGTGTTCGAGTGCTTCGACAAAGTCGTAGTCAATTCCTGTGGCTTCGTCGTCGCCAAGTTCTTTGGCTTCGGCTTGTTTTTCGAAACGTTCCAATTGATCGATTGGATCGTTCAATTCAGAGAAGGCATTGGCAAATTCGTGACCATCAATAAAGAATTCGAAACGGTCAGTGAAACGTCCATCTTCAGCATTTGCTTTAGCAAGTGGTGAAATTTCTTTTGGATGTCCGAAAACGAAAGTTGGTTGAATCAATGTTTCTTCAACATAAGTTTCAAAGAATTCATTGATGATGTGACCAACAGTATTCATGTGAGGGTCAAGATGAATGTTGTGTTCAGCAGCAATTTTAGCAGCTTCTTCAAAAGTCATTGGTGTCCAGAAATCAACACCAGAAACTTCCTTGATAGCGTCAACCATGTGAACACGACGGTATTTACCAGCCATGTTGATTTCGTGACCATCGTAGTCCAAAACTTCTTTGCCAACAACATTTTGAGCAACAGTTTGGAAAATTCCTTCGACTAAGTCCATGACATCGTTGAAGTCAGCGTAAGCTTCATAACTTTCCATTGTTGTAAATTCAGGGTTATGTGTTTGGTCCATTCCTTCATTACGGAAAATACGGCCCATTTCATAAACTTTTTCCATGCCCCCAACAATCAAACGTTTCAAATGAAGTTCTGTTGCGATACGGAGAGCCATATCAATATCAAGTGTGTTGTGATGTGTAAAGAATGGACGTGCAGCAGCTCCACCAGCTTCGTTTTGCAAGATTGGTGTTTCAACTTCGATAAAGCCAAGGCTGTTCATGTAACGACGAATTTCAGAAATGATACGTGAACGTGTGATAAAGCGGTCAAAGCTTTCACGATTTGAAATCAAATCAAGGTAACGTTTACGGTAACGTGTTTCAGTGTCAGTCAAGCCGTGGAATTTTTCAGGCAATGGACGCAAAGCTTTGCTCAAGAAAGTAATATGAGTTGCTTTAATCGTTACTTCGCCGGTATCTGTTTTCATGATGTCGCCATCAATTCCGAGGAAATCACCGAGGTCTGCTTTTTTGAAAATTTCGTAATTTTCTTCGCCAACAGCGTCTTTACGAACGTAGATTTGGATTTGTCCTTCGCGGTCTTGGAGATGGGCGAAGCCGACTTTACCTTTTCCACGTTTTGTCATCATACGTCCAGCAACGGTCGCTTTAAGCCCTTTAGCTTCAAGTTCTTCCTTTGAGTCCGCGTCAAATTCTGTGTGTAATTCAGCAGAATTATGAGTTCGTACAAATTTTGTGCCAAATGGATCAATCCCTGCAGCGCGCAGATTTTCCATTTTTTCACGACGAACTTTCATTTGGTCATTTAATTCTTCAATTTCAGCCAATTTAAATAGCTCCTTGTAAAGTTTATTCAAGCCTATTTTAACATATTTTTAGGAAATTTACACTTTACTTTGTTGATATAGCATAGAAATATCAATTATCAAGCGGATTATTAAATTTTTAAAAATTTTAAAAATAAAAGCTGTCATATTTTTAAAAAAATGCTATAATAATTTGTTATTACTTTAGGAGTAGAAAAAGTGTTTAAGAAATTAAAAGAAATTTTAATCGGTAAACCTCTGAAATCTTCAGCAGATGATTCTAATTTGTTGAACAAAACTCAGGCTTTAGCGATGCTTTCATCAGATGCACTTTCGTCAGTTGCCTACGGCCCAGAACAAATTCTTTTGGTCTTGATGGCAGTAGGGGCAGCAGCAACTTGGTATTCAGTTCCGATTGCAGCTGTTATTTTGGTGCTTTTGTTTGCCTTGATTTGGAGTTATACTCAGGTCATTCATGCTTATCCTTCTGGCGGTGGTGCATATCTGGTTTCGACCGAAAATTTGGGAACCATTCCTGGTTTGATTTCAGGTGGTTCGCTCTTGGTCGATTATATGCTGACTGTTGCAGTTTCGACTTCATCAGGAGCCGATGCGATTACCTCAGCCTTTCCTGAATTGTATGCTTACAATCTAGAAATTGCCATCGTACTGGCATTGGTTCTGATGTTCATGAATTTACGTGGTCTGCGTGAATCAGCATCATTTCTGATGATTCCCGTTTATACCTTTATTGTCAGTACTTTCATTTTGCTTGGCGTTGGGGTTTTTAGAATTTCAACTGGAAGCCTGCCATTTCAAGCTCACGCGCACATCGGTGCATCTATCGGAGGTGTGAGTTTAATCTTGCTTTTGAAAGCATTCTCGACAGGTTCGTCATCGCTGACAGGTGTTGAAGCTATCTCAAATGCTGTGCCATTTTTCAAGCGTCCAAAAGAACACAATGCCTCATTGACATTGGTCATGATGGGAACCATCCTTGCCGTCTTCTTTGCAGGGGTTGTCTTCTTATCATATTGGATGGGACTTGTTCCAGGGGGAAATGTGACGGTCATTGCACAAATGGCCAATGGGCTACTTGGTGAGAGTACGCTTGGACGGGTCATGTTCTTTATTTTCCAACTTTCAACAGCCTTGATTTTAGCGGTAGCGGCAAATACAGGTTATTCAGCCTTTCCTGTTTTGGCGTTCAACATGGCTAAAAATAAATACATGCCACACATGTTTACAGCCAGAGGCGACCGGTTGAGCTATTCAAACGGAATCATCAGCCTGGCGGCTGGAGCGATTGTCTTACTCTTGATTTTCAAGGGGGAAACAGAACGTTTGATTCCCTTGTATGCGATTGGAGTCTTTACGCCATTTACTTTGGCACAAATCGGGATGGTCGTTCATTGGAAACGTCGTTTGGGAAATAAATTTATTTTACATTCCATTCCAAATATCATTGGTGCGGTCATTTCATTCTCAGTTGTTTTGATTTTGTTGATTTTCCGTACTGCAGAGATTTGGCCATTCTTTATCGTTTTACCAATCTTGATTTTCGCCTTTATGCGGGTTCATCACCACTACATCAATGTGGCTGAACAATTACGCCTACGCGAAGGTGTGGCAGAGCATAAATTTGATGGAAATACTGTTATTGTTCTCGTCGGAAATGTGACCAATGTAGATTTAGGTGCGATCAACTATGCCCGTTCTATCGGTGATTACGTGATTGCCCTTCATGTTTCGACCAAAGAAAATACGCAAAAAGAACAAGAAATAGAAAATGAATTTGAGCAAACCTTCCCAGATTTACATTTGACAGTCATTCGAACCAATTATCGTGACATTGTTGCACCGTCCATTCGTTATATCAGTTTGGCAAGTAAAAATGCGAAGAAGCACAACTTTACAACGACGGTTATCATTCCGAACTTTATCCCGTCTAAACCATGGGAAAATATGTTCCACAATCAAACCGGTTTACGTTTGCGTGTCGCTTTGAATTCTCATGAAGATATTATCTTGGCAAGCTACAATTATCATTTGAAAAAATAAAAAAGTCACCGTTGGTGATTTTTTTTGTTTTATTAAAGTTCAGTTTCAAATAAGTTTGAATTTAGACACAGTTAAGTAGTCACTGTTATACTATATTTATTCCAAAATAAATTTTTCATAATACTCCTAATAAAAATGGTATCCGAGGTGAGTGCGGGTGCCTTTTTTTCAGCCATTTTAATGGCTAGAAAAAACGGACAAGTCTCTATCGCCTTTTTTTCAGTCATTTTAATGGCTAGAAAAAACGGGCGTACGCTACTTGAAAAATTTTTTTAAATGCCTTTATTTTATTTCCGCCAAAGTCAGTTGAAACTGATATAATGGAAAAATGTTTAAGAAAAAAGATGTCATAGGCATTACTTTGTCTGTGCTGATTGCGATTATTGCTTACTTTTTAAACCTGTCCGTGCTGACAGGTCTTGGTGCACCGACCATTTCGATTTTGTTGGGGATAATTTTAGGAAATCTTTATTTTCATCAGCCCCAACTTGAGAGCGGAACGGCTTGGTCTGAAAAAAAGTTACTTGAGTATTCGGTGATGCTCTTAGGTGCGACCATAACTTTCCAAACCATTCAAAAATTGGGTTGGTCTGGCGTTGCCTTTATTGTGCTTCAAATGACACTGACCATTGCCTTCGTCCTGTTTATTGGTGGCAAACTTGGCTTTTCCAAAAATGATGCCAGATTGATGGCGGCAGGAAACGCGGTCTGTGGATCGTCTGCTATTGCGGCAGTGGATCCCGTCGTAGGTGCGACAATCAAAGAACGCCGAACATCGATTACCATGGTCAATCTAATGGGAACGGTACTCATGCTGACATTGCCTGCTATTGGGACTTGGGTTTTTGGCAGTTCCAATTTTTTACGTGGGGCATTGATTGGTGGTACGGTTCAGTCAGTTGGACAAGTTGTAGCATCAGGAACCATGGTCAATCAAGCCACAACGACCACTGCGACCCTATTCAAAATCATGCGTATCATGTTGCTTGTTTTCGTAGTTTTGTTTTTCGGAATGCAACATCGTCGTGAACAAGGTCAAAGCAGTAAATCAAACCAAATCACAGTGAAACGGAATAGTTTTCTGCCTTGGTATGTGCTTGGCTTTTTGATTTTGTGTGTCCTAAATACCGGAATTCACTTTCTTCCTTTTGTTTCCGATGCAGCACATTTTCTGAGTTCTTGGTGCGAGACGATTGCACTTGCTGCGATTGGTTTACGGTTGAATATCATTGAATTTATCAAAGCGGGAAAGAAGCTGATGATTTATGGCTTTGCCACCATCGCCTTTCAAGTCTTGCTTGCGCTCTTACTTATTTCACTTTTGCTAAAATAAAACCAGAATTTTTTCTGGTTTTTTTAATTAAATAAATTGACAAGTATTTTTTGCTTTGATAAAATAAAAACAAGAAATGACACTGTGTCATTTCAAGGAAAAGAGAGTTAAGATGCCTAAAGAAACTTATTTTAGTCTTCCTGATGAAAAAAGAATGCGTGTTTATCAAGCCTGCAAACAGGAGTTTGAAAAATATTCATTCCATGATGCCAAAATTATGCATATCGTGAAAGCATTAGATATTCCGCGTGGAAGTTTTTATCAATATTTTGAGGATTTGACGGATTGTTATTTTTACGTTTTATCAAAAGAAACGACAGAGCTTCATGAAATTTTCATGGAGTTGATCAAGCACTATTCGCTAGATGAAGCATTAGAACGCTACAAGTATTTACTTGTTGATGAACTTTTGCATGGGGAGCGAGCGTCGCTCTATCGTTTTCGTTTTTTAGATTGGAATTATGAATTGGATCAGGCCTGGTCTGAACGAATGGTGACCAGTTTTGAAAAAGAACGAAAAAATAATGCTACAATTCAGGTCTTTAAAGCAGTGGTACATGATTTAATTTATCAACTGTATAGTAAAAATTGGGACGCTACAACTTTTATTGCGCATTACGATAGTGAAATTTCAGTACTCATCAACGGGATTAACACTCTAACAAAAGTAGAAAAACAGGAGTAGAAAAAATGTTCTTATCAACAAGAGAAATTTTACATTATAAATCGCGCTATTTTTTAATTGGCAGTATCATTTTTTTGATTGCTTATGTGGTTCTCATTTTGTCAGGACTGGCAACAGGCTTGGGGAATGAATTTAAGGAAGCTGTCGTTAACTGGGATGCCAAGAAAGTTGTCCTTTCTGACAGCTCAAATAATTTGCTAAATGGTTCTCAAATTTCACAAGAAGATTTGGATAAAATTGAAGGTGGAGAAACGTCAACCCTGTCTTTATTCACAACCTCTGTGGATAAGTCAGATGCTGACCGGGTCAATGTTACCATTTTTGCCATGCCTGTGGATTCTGTGATTAAGCCAGAAATAGTGGAAGGAAATATGTATTCAGACGGGGATGCCGCTGAAGCCGTTGTTTCACAAGGACTTGTTGATGAAGGTTTCAAAGTCGGAGACGAGATTAAAATTGGAAATCACAAGACCAAGGTAAAAATTGTTGGGATTTCTAAATCCGCTCAATATTCTGCAACGCCGGTGATTTACACTACATTTGGCACATTGACTCAAGTTCAAAATAATGTCAGAACTGACACACCTCCTTTTGTCAACGCACTGGTTGTCAAATCAGGAACTGTCAGTACTGACAAGGTTGCCTCAGGGACTTTAAAGACCATTTCGACGGACGAATTGATCAATAATATTCCGGGTTATACCGCTCAACAAACAACTTTAGATGCCATGATTTATTTCATGTTCTTGATAGTAATGATGATTGTGGCGGTCTTCATGTATGTGATTACCCTACAAAAAGTTCCAGTTTTCGGTATCATGAAGGCTCAAGGAATTTCAAATGCTGTCATTGCTAAATCGTTGCTTTGGCAAGGATTCTGGGTAGGAATTTTTGGTGTCGGTCTTGCTTATTTGGTAAGCTACGGGACAAGTTTCATCTTGCCGTCAGCGATGCCATTTGGCATTAACTTCAATGACTGGACAATTTACAGCATTATCTTAGTCTTTGTCTCAATTATCGGATCAGCCTTTTCAGTCTTTACCGTTCGAAAAGTTGACCCTACAAAAGCGATTGGAGCCTAACATGAAAAATATTTTAGAAATGAAGCAAGTCGTAAAAAGTTTTGGTCAAGGGCATACTGAAGTTCAAGCCCTCAAAGGTATTGATATTACAGTTAAAGAGGGCGAATTTGTCTCTATCATCGGGCCATCTGGCTCAGGAAAAAGTACGTTCCTGACGATTTCTGGTGGTCTTCAAACGCCAACATCTGGAACGATTTCAATAAACGGAAAGAACTTTACCAACTTAAATGAAAAAGAGCGTTCCAAATTGCGTTTCAAAGAAGTCGGTTTTATTTTACAGGCTTCCAACTTGATCCCTTATCTCAATGTTGAAGATCAATTCAGATTGATTGATAAAATCAACAGAAAAAAAGTGTCAGGCCAAGAAGTAAAAGGACTCTTGCAGGCTTTAGATATTGAAGATTTGCGTAAAAAATATCCTGGCGAATTGTCAGGTGGTGAAAGACAACGTGTGGCGATTGCGCGCGCGTTGTACAATGATCCTAGCTTGATTTTGGCAGATGAGCCAACAGCAAGTTTGGATACGGATCGGGCTTATCAAGTGGTTGAGCTTTTGAAAAAAGAAGCACATGATAAAAATAAAGCTACTATCATGGTGACACATGATATTCGGATGATTGAACACAGCGATAGTGTCTATCGGATTGAAGACGGTACCCTCACAAAAATTGAGGGATAAGACAAAGCAGAATGAGAATTCTGCTTTTTGTCATTCTTGCGGAAATCATAAGTCCTTTTGCTTCAAGTTTATGCTATAATTGGAACGTTGCGTGTTTTGGAAAAAGCACGATGAACATTTGAAAATAAGATAACTAATGAAAGAGGAAGTAAATGACCGTTTATTATGACGAAATCATGGTTCGGTATGGTGAGCTTTCAACGAAAGGGAAAAATCGCGGATTTTTCATTAACCGTTTGGCAAAAAACATTCGTGAAGTCTTGTCAGACCTGACAGAATTAAAAATTTCAGCCGTTCGCGACCGCGCACATATTGTTTTGAATGGCACTGACTATGCCGAAGTTTCTAGACGATTGACGAAAGTTTTTGGAATTCAAAATTTTTCTCCATCAATTAAAGTAGAAAAAACAATGCCTGCGATTGAAGCAGCTGTTGCTGATTTATTTAAAGAAATTTATACTGACGGAATGACGTTCAAAATCGCTGCGCGTCGTGCAGACCATGATTTTGAACTAGATTCTACAGAAATAAATTTGACACTTGGCGATGTTGTTTTTGACAATTTTGATTATGCTAAAGTGCAGATGAAAAAACCTGATATTACGCTTCGGGTTGAAATTCGCCAAGATGCAGCTTATTTGAGCTACGAGACAATTAAAGGAGCAGGTGGAATGCCTGTTGGGACTGCTGGTCGTGGACATTTGATGTTGTCTGGTGGAATTGATAGCCCTGTTGCAGGTTATTTGGCTTTGAAACGTGGCGTTGAGATTGAGGCCGTGCATTTTGCAAGTCCTCCTTATACTAGCCCAGGAGCCCTTAAAAAAGCCAAGGATTTGGCAGCCAAATTGACTGTTTTCGGTGGTTCAATACAATTTATTGAAGTACCATTTACCGAAATTCAAGAAGAAATCAAAGCAAAGGCACCTCAAGCTTATCTGATGACTTTGACACGCCGTTTCATGATGCGCGTAGTTGACAAAATCCGTGAAAATCGTGTTGGGAAAGTCATCATCAATGGGGAAAGTCTTGGACAAGTGGCGTCACAAACACTTGGGTCAATGTCTGTCATCAATGAGGTAACCAATACACCCGTTATTCGTCCTGTTGTGACGATGGATAAGATTGAAATCATTGAAATTGCTGAAAAAATTGACACGTTCAACCTTTCAATTTTGCCATTTGAAGACTGCTGTACAGTTTTTGCACCCCCTGCACCAAAAACAAATCCAAAACTTGATAACTGTCTCCAATACGAAACACGTTTTGATGTAGAAGGTTTGGTCAATCGTGCAGTTGAAGGCATTATGGTCACTACAATTTCAGGTGAAAATTGGGATACTGAAGAAGTTGACGAATTTGTTGATTTCTTATAAAAATGAAATGAAAAGAAGGTGAGAGCTTTCTTTTTTTGTCAGTGCTGACAGAATTTTTCTTTTTGACAAAAGTCAAGAATTCCTTTAAAATTATTAGTTGCTTTAAATAATTATAAGTATGAAAAGAGAAAAAATGACGGAACGCACAAAAGCGTTGATTGCTATTGGTATTTTTACATTTATGTCCACTTTGGACGGGTCGATTGTCAACATCGCGCTGCCGACCATGTCTCGTGAACTTCACACATCAACGGCTGAAATTACATGGGTGGTAACGATTTATCTGATTGTGATTTCGGCAATCATTCTCATTTTTGGACGCTTGTCAGATCTGATAGGCAAAGCAAAAGTGACCAAGATTGGCTGGGCTATTTTTATTCTGGGTTCCTTTCTAGCAGGTTTTAATTTTGGCTTTGGGCTGCCTTTCCTCCTTTTCGCTCGAATTATTCAAGCGATTGGGGCTTCTATGATGATGGCGACAAGTTTTGGGATTGTCTCTCAGATATTTCCGGCTGAAAGTCGCGCCAAAGCCTTGTCAGTTGTGTCAATGTTTGTATCAGCCGGGTCGATTGCAGGGCCTGCCATTGGCGGTGTGATTTTGCAAGTAGCCTCGTGGAATTATATTTTTTGGATTAATGTGCCTATCGGAATTGCAGCTTGGATTTTTGGCAATCGCGCCCTTCCAACCACAAATGGACATGGAAAGCTGTCGGATATGGATTTGAAAGGTGGGTCATTGATGACAGCAGTCATTGTCCTTCTTTTCCTAGCTTTGAATTTTGGCATGACGCTCGGCTTTACAAATCCTTTGATTTTATCAGCAGTCGTTTTGGGGCTCATTTTATTCGCCCTCTTTATTCGGACGGAACAAAAGAGTCCTGCTCCCTTACTTGACTTGGGGATTTTCAAATCCAAATTATTTTCACTTAGCTTAATCATGGCCCTTTTAAATTTTACGGTTGCTATGTTTTCTAGCATTTTGATGCCCTTTTATTTGCAAGATTATCGTGCTTTTCAGCCCGGACTTGCGGGCTTGTTCATGATGTGTTATCCGCTAGCCATGCTGATTATGAGTCCGATTGCAGGAATTATTGCTGACAAGGTGGATAAAGAAATTGTTACATTTGTTGGAATTTCAGGAATTGCCCTGTCTCAAGTGGGTTACTTACTGATCACTTCCCAGACACCATCGTGGTGGGTCGCATTTGTCCTATTGCTCCAAGGTGGATCCGTTGGAATTTTCCAAAGTCCAAATAATGCCTTGATTATGGAAACGGTGGAAAGAAGATACCTCGGCATTGCAGGATCAGTCAATTCGTTGGCTCGAAATTTTGCTTTCGTCTTGGGAACCTCGCTTGCTACGATTATCTTGTTCTTTTCAATGTCAAAAATTACAGCCACAAAAGTCAATAGTTACCTACCTAAACAGCCAGACGTCTTCTTGCAAGGAATGCATATTGCCTTCTTCTTTGCATTAGCTTTCACGCTGATGACATGGATTTTAGCACTTTCTCGGCTTTTGGCACGAAAAAGAATGCACCAATAAAAAGGAAAACGGGGCAATGAATGAACTCGTTTTTTTATGGTATAATTTTGATGAAAAGAGGGGAATATGTCAACAGAAAAACATCATTTTTCATCATCAATCCAGTGGCCTGGCGGACGAAATGCGACCGGTCAAATCAATACAGGCGTCATTCAAACGGCTATTTCTGTTCCAGCGACGATGGCTGGGCCAGGTGAAGGAACCAATCCCGACGAAATGCTTTTGGGCGCAGCAAGTACCTGCTATACGATTACCTTGGCTGCCCTGCTTGAGCGAAATCAAATCGAACCGCTTGATTTTAAAGTTACTTCTGATGGTGTTGTGGACGTGACAAATGGCATCTTTAACTACGAAGGCATCCAGCATCATCTTTATTTAAAACTAAAAGCAGACGCCACAGCGCATCAAATGGAATTAGCTGAAAAACTGGCGAAAAAAGCAGAAAGTAGCTGCATGATTTCAAAAGCACTGAGTGGTAATGTTGCGGTCAGCGCTGACATTCATATCCAAAAATAAAACTCCCATATGGGAGTTTTATTTTTTCTTAAGACAGTACCAGTATAAATCCAAAAACTCACCGTTATTATTTGTCATCGCTGATGGACAAAAATTGAATTGTGACATCCCTAATTTTTTCATAAGCGGAATACTTTTTTCTTGATCACACGTTTCAGCGATAATTTCATTCGCTATATTTAAAGAGAATGCGTTATTTATTAAGGCTTGACAGCTTTCCAAAGCTAATCCTTGGTTCCAGTAATTTCGGTTAATCCACCACCCAATTTCAAACGATTTTTCCGTTTTAGTCTCTTTGAAAAGAATGTAACCAATGACTTTATGAGTACTTTTTAGCATGACAGCATAAGCAACTGTTGGGTGCTTATTGATGCAGAAAGTATTTAAAAAATTTTGTGTTTGTAAGTATGTAAAAGGTTCAGAAGTATAAAACATCAATTCTTCGTCAGAGAAAATCTCGTACAAATCTTGTAAGTCAGCAGTATTAAACGCTCTAATAATTACTCGCTCAGTTTCAAGCATTTTGACTCCAATCATATGTGTAATTTGTCGGAAATTATAACACTTTCAATATTTTTATTCAACTAATTAATAACCCGAATTGCTAGTTAATTATTTTGCCATCACTTGATAACCAATTGAGTACTTCAAAGTCTCTGGTTTCAATGTTTTAGCTAGCTTGAGAAGGATAGAATATACTAAAAAAATCATTTCTAATTTGAGCTGAAAGCCTTGCGCAGATCTGCTTAATGATTTTTCTGATCCAAAATGAGTAAAAAAAGAAAACACGCGTTCAATAACTTTTCTGCGCTTTGAAAAGTGTGGAAAAGGGAGTGCTTTCTGCTTCATATTCTTTCTTACGGGAGTAATAAGTTCAATCCCTTTAAGCTTCAGTCTGTCATGAAGTCCCCGACCTAAGTATCCCAGATCACCAAGAACTGTTGATGTTGCATGTTTGCTCAAAAGTTCTTCTGCTGTAGCGCTGTCGGAGTGGGAGGCTGGTGTAATCACGTAGTCAATAAGATATCCAGATTCACTCACTAACGCATGACACTTACAGCCGTAGTAGTACTGGTCCTTCGTTGCGTTGTATCCTATATTTGAGTAGTCACCCAGTACTTTACTTCTCAAAATTCGAATAGGCTGACAGAGCTGAATAGGAAAGCTGTCAATAATAGACACACTTATTCCTTCAATTTCTTTGAATATAAGTTTTTGGCGCATCTTTTGAATTGTTGGCATGAGGGCATTGCATCGCCGCACAAACCGAGAGTATTCAATGAAATGGGGAAGCATACTAAGTGCCAAGTAATGTTTTGCTCTTACAGTTTCACTACAATGAAGAACGCCCCATAAATAAGCTGCTATGATGAGCGCATCCGATGTACCAAGGTGAACATTCTTTCTATTCTTGACTTGAACTGGAGCAGTAGCTTCATAGAGGGACTCAATGGTATTTAATAGATAAACAAAAACTTTGGGAAGTGTGTTATAATCATTCATATCAGTCATGCGCTTTCTAAACTTAATTGGTTAAGAATAGAATAGCATGGCTGGTTTTATTTTGCATTAAAATCAACTAGCAATTCGGGTAATTAATAATTCATATCCAAAAATAAAACTCCCTTGTGGGAGTTTTATTTTTTCTTCTTTTCAAGTAAGTTAAAGAAAAGCGTGCGGTGATTGCTTTCCATCGAATAATCTTCCAAGGTATTGACATTTTGACGAAGCAATTTGGCTTCTTTGGGCGATAATTGACCAGCGGCTTCATATTCAAAAATTGATTTTCTTTCCAAGTAATAAGCGCGCATCATTTCACGATAATTATTTGGTTCAGAACGATGAAGCACGTGAGTGATATAGCCACCATGCGCAACTAGCTCAGCAGAACGCAAGCGCTCTGTTTGCAAGAAATCAATCAGTTGCGTGTCGTAAACACTTTCCAAATTTTCGAGAGCTTCTAAAATGATTTCTGTATTTTTAAAATAAAGGGTGGTAATTTCTTCGCGGGTAATTGCACGTTGTTCAGCACGCGGTTTATCAAACCAAGTGATATGCAAAATTTGGCTGAAGAATAAATGCAAGGTTTTGAAAAGTACCATGGAGAAAAATTGTAAACTTGATGCAAAAGTATGTGAGATTGACTTTCCGAGTGAGCGAATGTAGCGATGATAAATGCGATAGGTCGGAATAGAGATTTCACCATGTTTATAAGCATATTCAAGCCCTTCAGATTCCAAACGCATGATTAAAAGTTGCAATTCATTGAAGTCAACAGAAGTACTGGCACTTTCTTGCTCGATAATGAGCTTTTGGATACGGTCTTGATAATTGTCAATGGCAATCGAATAGCCTTCTTTATTTTTGACCTTGTCCATGTCTTTACGCAGTTCATTGACCACATCATTTAAGAGTGAAACTTTGGCAAGATTGTTCACTTTGATAACTTTCTTGGTGGCAAAAAATGGAAGAATGAACATGCCGACAAGGAAAGATAAGGCAGTGACTGAAGCCACTAAAAAGATGAGCAAGCTATATGGAACGCTGTCAATACGAGGGAAAAGTAAGATAGTCGCGATTGAGACAGTTCCTTTTGAACCAGCAAAGGTCAATAACAAAATATCGTTCCAATAAATGCCGAAGCGTTGTTGATTTTTTCTTGTTCTGAAAAAATAATAAATCGTTAATGAAACAAAACGCAAGGCAAAGAGTGCAATGGTTAACAAAATAACCATTGTAATCAAACGGGTATTTGAATAGAGTGGACTTTTGAGCAAAGGCATGGCAAGCTGATGCAATTCAATTCCCAAGAATAGAAAGACCACAGAATTCAAAATAAAGACAATCATGTCCCAAAGTGTATTTTTTGTTTTGGTCACTTTGGCATCAAATAAGGTCGTTTTCTTAATGCCGTTGGCCTGCAAAACACCAGCGACAACAACGGCGATGATTCCAGAAACATCAAGGATTTCTGCTACTAAAAAGGCGGAAAATGGAATGGTATATTCAAGCAGAAGATAACTGATTGAATCGCGTGCCGCAACAGAATTCAGCAGCCGCAAAATCAAATTTTTCAGCCAAACCAGAACTGCCCCGATGATTGCTCCACCGATTGCCGACTCTACCAAGTCGATTGTGGCATGAGGCAGGGAGAAAGAACCAGTTGTCAATGCAAGGACAGCGATTTGAAAGGCGATGATACCAGAAGCATCATTGAGTAAGCCTTCACCCTGCAAAATACTGGTTACGCGCTTGGGAAATTTAAAATTTTTCGACAGGGCCGCAACGGCAATGGCATCTGTTGGTGCCAAGCTGGCTCCCATAGCAAAACAAGCTGCAATCGGAATTCCAAAAATCATGAAATTTGTCAAATAGCCAAGCCCAAAAGTAGTAATGAACACGAGCGGTAAAATGAGAAATAAAATCGTCGAGAAATGTTTAAAAATGTGCGTGATATCGGCTTCTTCGCTTTCGCGAAACAAGAGTGGCGCAATGATAAAGCCAAGAAATAATTCAGGCTCGACATTGACCAGTTGAGAAGCGCCCATGAAGCCAAGCAGAACACCAAGGATAACCTGAATTAGAGGCAAAGCCAGCTTCGGGAAAATCTGATGGAGGACATTTGAAAGGACGAGAGCGAGGAGAAATATAATGACGTAGAAGATACTATGAAGCATGAACTTCCTTTCTTTTTTATTCTTATGGAAGAGAGAAAATCAAAGCGCGTGCTTTGATTTGATTAGGCATTAGAAATATAAGGATAATTAAACGCTTACAATAAACGGTTTATAATTTCTTATAAATATCTAATCTTTGCTTAATCTTTAAATCGATTTTACTGCAATCTTTCTGTGCCATCTTGAGTTTTGAACGTTTGACTTCCAGTTCGAGAATTTGTCTCTTCAACTTTTCTTTCTTTTGGTCATCGGTTTCGCCGCTCAGAATAAACTCCAGTTTTTGCTCAAGAATGAGTTTGCGGTCTTCGAGTTCTCGAAGTCTTGTTTCAAGCGCAGCAATGCTTTCTTCAGGCGCGTCTTGACTTTTTAAGCTATCAATATCGGCACTTAAATGAGCAATGTCAGCAACGCAATCCTGAAGTGAATTTAAGGTTTTTTGCTCTTTTTCTTCGAGAGAAAGTGGCGTGAACACTTCACTCTCATTTGGGTCAATCGGGTGTTTTTCAAAGTAGAGCGCACGCAACTCCGTTAATTTTTCATCAAAATCAAATTTATTCATTTGGCACCAACTTAATTTTTTTATAATTCTATTATATCAAAAATATTTATGTAAAAAAAAGTTAAACTATTACATATTGGTAATTAAATATTTCAAAAGTAAAAAGAGCAAGTTCAAACTTGCTCTGTAATCTTAGTGATGACGTTTTTCTTTAATTATTTTAATTCCACCTTCAAGAGGTAAAATTCCACCTTTTTGAATTTTTATTCCAGCTTTAATGGATTTTATTTTCAAATGTGCATGAAAGTTAAAAGGGATAGCGGCAGCTGTAAAAACCAAACCTGCCAAAACAACTGTTGATTTTTTCATTGTTTCTCCTTATATGTTCAAAATGAATTTTTAAACCTGTGACTTCTTAGTGAGTCTTGCTACTTTAAAAAGTTAAAACGAAATTTTTCTTTTTACCTTTACGAATAACCGTAAGGGCCTTATCAATTTTATCTTGGTCAGAAAGGACAAATTCTAAATCTTGAACGCGTTCGCCGTTGATGTAAATCGCACCATTGGTGATGTCTTCGCGTGCTTGGCGTTTTGATTTTTCAATTCCTGATGAGATAAGCAACTCAACCAGATTTAAGTTTTCGGAAGCCGAGACAGCATAGTGAGGCATTGATTTCATCCCTGACAAGATGTCTTTGGCAGACAATTCTTTCAGATTTCCACCGCCAAACAAGATGTCCGTGATATGAACGGCGTGTTCGTATGCTTCCTTGCCATGAACCAATGTTACAACTTCACGAGCCAATTCTTTTTGAGCCAAACGTTCGTGTGGTGCAGCTTCAAATTTGACACGAATTTCTTCGATTTGGTCTAATGTCAAGAATGTGAAAATTTTCAGCATCTTGATGGCATCGTCATCATTGACATTGAGCCAAAATTGGTACATTTCAAATGGGGAAGTCTTGTCTGCATCGAGCCAAATGGCATTTCCTTCAGATTTTCCGAATTTCTTACCTGTCGAATCAGTAATCAAAGGTAAAGTGATGACATGGCCTGTTTTATCAGATTTGCGACGGAGCAATTCTGTACCAGCAGTCATGTTGCCCCATTGGTCAGAACCACCCAGTTGCAAGGTCACATTGTGAAGTTTGTTGAGTTCGTAGAAGTCATAACCTTGCATGATTTGATATGCAAATTCAGTATATGAAATCCCTGTTTCAATCCGGCGTTTAACAGATTCTTTGCTCATCATGTAATTGATGGTGAAGTATTTACCGACATCACGTAAAAAGTCGATGAAGGTCATGTTTTCAAACCAATTATAATTGTTGGTCATTTCGGCTTTGTTGTCGCCATTTTCAAAATCAAGAAAACGTTCCAGTTGCGCACGGATTTTTCCAGACCATTCGTTGACTGTATCTTTTGTTTGTAATGAACGTTCAGCATCTTTAAAAGAAGGGTCACCAATCAAACCAGTTGCACCACCAACGAGCGCATAAGGTTTATGACCAGCCATTTGCAGACGTTTCATGGTTAAAATCAAAACTAAATTTCCGAGGTGAAGACTATCCGCTGTTGGATCGTAGCCCACGTAATAGGAAACCATCTCCTCCGTCAGCGCCTTGCGTAGCGCATCTTCGTCAGTCGTTTGGAAAACCAAACCACGTGCTTTAAGTTCGTCAAAAATGTTCATGTGAAAATCCTTTCTATAAGATGTGAGCAATTAAACTCAGTTTCTTTTCGTTTTCTTGCCTCAATAAATCTTGTCAGAGCTGACAGAAAGCAAGCTATTGTTTATTATATCAAAAAAATGAAAAAGTATGCGAAATGACAGGACTTTTAGGCAATAAAATAGAAGAAGTATAAGTGTCAATACTTATTCTTTTTGGCCGATTGATTGACATTGCTTGTAATTCAATAGTATAATAGGGGCATGAAAAAAGATCATAATCAATCTCAAGAACAAAGACGTCAGAGATTGCAGAAAAAAGTGCAAGACAAGCGGGAAAATTCTTCAGATGTTAGAAGGAGCGAAAAGAAAGAAGGCGTAAAAAATGGTCTCTCAACGACCTTTACGGTTGCACGTGGCTTAATCGTCATCTTTGGTATTATTCTAGTCGTGGGCGGTACATTTGGTGCCGCTGCAGGAGTAGGTTATTTCGCTCGCTTGGTCGAAAAAACGAGTGCCCCAAACAAAACTGAAATTCTCGCCTCAATCAATGATATTCATGGCGTTTCTACATTAAAGTATAGTAATGGACAAAGCATTTCTGATATTTCGAGTGATTTAATTCGGGTCAATGTGGCTAGTGCAGCCATTTCTAAAAATGTAAA
The DNA here is from genome assembly GCF_009601055.1 of Lactococcus sp. dk101. Taxonomy (GTDB): domain Bacteria; phylum Bacillota; class Bacilli; order Lactobacillales; family Streptococcaceae; genus Lactococcus. The sequence goes on along the minus strand of NZ_WITI01000004.1, from coordinate 18,939 downwards.
AAATGCTTTGATTGCCACAGAAGATGATACCTTTGAAACTAATAGTGGTGTCGTACCTAAAGCGGTTATTCGTGGGATCATTGGTTCAATCGGTGGCGGAACAAGTTCAGGTGGATCAACGCTGACACAACAACTTATCAAGCAACAAATTTTGGGCGATAGTGTAACTTTCCAACGTAAAGCCAGTGAAATTGTTTACGCTCAAGCATTAACAACTTACTTGACTAAAGATGAAATTTTGACGGATTATCTCAATGTTTCGCCTTTTGGGAGAAATAATAAAGGACAAAACATTGCAGGTGTTGAAGCAGCAGCACAAGGGATTTTTGGAAAATCTGCGAAAGATTTAACGATTCCAGAAGCTGCCTTTATCGCAGGTTTACCACAAAGTCCAATTGTTTATTCGCCTTATGCTTCTGATGGTTCGTTGAAATCAAAAGCCAATCTGTCATACGGTCTTCAACGTCAAAAAGATGTGCTTTTCAATATGTATCGTAATGGCTATATTTCTCAAGCTGATTATAAAAAGTATCTGGCTTACGACATTTCAAAAGAATTTTTGCAGCCAGCAGCAGCATCAGCCAAAAGCCATGGCTATCTTTATAACATTGTTTACAATGAAGCTGTCACAGAAATTTACAATTATCTGGTCAAAAGAGACAAGGTCTCTGAAACGGATTTAGGAAATGACTCAACCAAGCAAAGCTACATGGATTTGGCGCAACAAAGTTTGCAAAATAATGGTTACACTGTTACTACAACCATCAACCAAAATGTCTATAACGCCATGCAGGATGCAGCGGCAAATTATGGCTCATATCTGCAAGATGGAACTGGCCTAGTCCAAGCAGGTAATGTATTGATGAATAACAGCACTGGTGCGGTGCTTGGTTTTGTCGGTGGAATTAGTGGAACTTCTGAGTTCAACAGAGCCTTCCAAGCCAATCGTTCGCCAGGTTCATCGATTAAACCTCTAATTGCTTATGGGCCTGCCATTGATAAAGGATTGATGGGCTCAGCTACCGTCTTGTCGAACTATCCAGCTAAATATTCAAGTGGACAAGATATTGAACACGTTGGTTCAAAAGGGACAGCCATGTTGAGCTTTACAGATGCCTTAGATGTTTCATACAATATTCCAGCCTATTGGACATATAAGGAACTTGCCAAAGATGGTGAAGGTGCGAAACCTTATATGACCAAGATGGGTTATGACATTTCTGATTATGGAATTGAATCTCTACCACTTGGTGGTGGTGTAGATCCAACAGTGGTTCAACATACAAATGGCTATGCAACCATGGCAAATGGCGGTAAATATGTTCCTTATTACATCATTCAAAGCATCACAGATGATAAAGGAAATGTGATTTACCAACATCAAAATCCAACGCCTGTTCAAGTTTATTCAGAAGCAACATCAACCATTATGGAAAGTATGTTGCAAGGCGTTGTTAAAGCACAGAAAACAAGCAAATTCTATTCCGACTTACAAGCATTGAACCCAACACTTGCCACTAATGTTCAGTGGGCTGGTAAAACAGGGACGACGGATAATTATACTGACGTCTGGCTTATGCTTTCAACACCAACGGTAACACTTGGTAGCTGGGCGGGACACGACGATAACAGTGCCATGAGTTCAAACTCAGGATATACCAATAATGCAGCCTATGTGTCCAATCTGGTCAATGCAATCAATGCAGCTGATCCGACTGTTTTCGGTAGTGGTCAGAAATTTAAAGATCCAAATACAGATCCAAATGTAACCAAGTCAACCGTTCTCGAATCCACAGGTGAAAAACCAGGAAAAGTAAACGGAAAAGACGTGACAGGTAAAACAGTGACAAGCTTCTGGGCAACTAAAGCAGGAGCACCAACCACAACATACAAATTTGCTATCGGTGGTTCAGATGCCAATTATGTTGACGCATGGAATAAGATTTTACCAGGTGTAGCGACAGCGAGTGCAACGACAAGCAGTTCATCATCAACATCGAGTTCGTCGTCATCCTCTTCGTCAACTTCGGCATCATCATCAAATTAAAAAAAGAAATTCGAAAGAATTTCTTTTTTTGCTTTAATAATTTTTAATTTCAGCGACTGTTGCTTTATCGAGGCGAGTTGCGATACTGCGAACATAGTTTTGGGCATTTGTGAAATCGTCAAGACTGAAAATGGTTTGGTGACTGTGGATATAGCGCGCGCAAACACCAATCGTTGTGGATGGAACACCGCCATTAGACAAATGCGCTGCACCAGCATCGGTGCCACCTTTTGCCATATAGGCTTGGGTTTTAATTTTGTTTTGTTCAGCTGTTTCGATTAGGAATTTTTTCATTCCTGGAAGCATGATGTGGCCGGGGTCAAAGTAACGCATGGTTACACCAGCTCCGAGAATGCCGTTGTCATCGCCAAAAGTATCTGATGCAGGAGAGCAGTCAATGGCAAAGAAAAGGTCTGGGTTGAACTTGGTTGTGGATACTTTGGCACCACGAAGACCAACTTCTTCTTGGATATTGGCTCCAATGATCAAAGTTGCAGGAAGTTCTTTTCCCTTTAAAAACTCAAGTAATTCAAGTACCATAAGGCAACCGTAACGGTTATCCCAAGCTTTGCTCATGACATTTTTTCCATTGGCTGTCAAAATGGCCTCTGTCTCAGGAATGACAACATCACCTTGACGAATTCCGAAACTTTCAGCCTCAGCTTTATCGGTAAAACCGCCGTCAAACACAAGGTCAGAAATAGCAGGTAAACTTGGTGCTGCACCTGTTCCACGGAGAAGGTGTGGTGGCAGACCACCTGTTACAACAGGAATTTTTTTCCCTTCTTGAGTAAACAAGGTGAAGCGTTGTGCTGAAACAACAAGTGGGTTCCAGCCGCCTAGAGCGACAACGCGGAAGGTTCCGTCCGCTTTAATTGAACTGACCATGAAACCAACTTCGTCCATGTGTGAAGCGAACATGACACGAGGTGCATTTTCAACCTTGCTTTTAAGGGTAACAAAAATTCCACCAAGTCCGTCAAATTCAGGTTCGTAGCCAAGTTCAATCATGCGTTTTTTCATGAATTCACGAACAGGGCCTTCAAATCCAGACGTTGCTTGGATTTCGGTAATTTCTTTAACTTTGTCAAAAAGTGACATTTTTTCTCCTTTGTCAATGGTCTGTAAAATCGAAATTTCGTTTTGCGATTTAAGACAGTGATTATGGGTTCTATTATAGCAAGATTTGTGTTAAAATTTCAATATAGAGTGAATGCTCCAGAAAAGAAAGAATTGTGGACAAGACTAACTTTAAAATCTTTAGGATTTTATTCGTAAGTCTCTAGTTGACTGTTCTTTGTGTGATTAGCGAAATGCAAACTATTTTTTAGTTCGTGCAGCATAGAAAGAAATGTGGTAAAATTTCAGTATGAACAAAGTTTTGAAATTAGGCTTAGGTTTGTTTGCCGCAGCTGGTGCGGCACATGGCGTCTATCATGGCTATCAAGATTTGGTAGATGTGATGCGGGAAAATTTGACAGTGACCATTCGGGAACATTTTTCAGATGAGCAAATTTTAGCCCTTTGGCTATTTGAAGATCCGAAGGAAGCTGCGCTTTTCGACGCTGGTCTTATCGTCAAATCAGCAACGGATTCTGTCAGCGCTGACAGAGCCATTTCGCTTGAGATTGATGCCAAAACACTTGAAATAAAAATAATAAGTGAGGAACTCGTATGATTATCCCTGAAAATGTTGAACAACTTGCATCGCTTGTCAAAGCTGACGGCAAACGTGTTTATTTCTTTACAGCCGGTTGGTGTGGTGACTGTAATTTCATCAAACCAAAAATGCCAGAAATTGAAGCAGAAAATCAAGAATTTGAATTTGTTGAAGTTGACCGAGACGAATTCGTTGACGTTGCTATCGAATGGGGAATTATGGGAATTCCAAGTTTCGTTGTCATTGAAGACGGAAAAGAAACAGCACGTTTAGTCAACAAACTGCGTAAGACAAAAGAAGAAGTCAATAACTTCTTGACAAGCGCAAAATAAATGCAGCCTTTATTAGATGAAGGTCCCTTTTATCATGGAACAAAAGCAGAACTTGCGGTTGGCGACATGCTGACGGCAGGTTTTCGTTCGAATTATAAACCGGAACTTTTGATGAAGCATATTTATTTTACGGCTTTGAAAGATGGTGCTGGTTTAGCAGCAGAGCTTGCGAGTGGTCAAGGTCAGCCTCACGTTTATCAGGTTGAGCCGACGGGAGCATTTGAAAATGACCCCAATGTGACCGATAAAAAATTCCCTGGTAATCCAACCCGTTCATATCGCTCAAGGCACCCGTTACGCATTCTTGCGGAAGTGACAGATTTTAAGCGCTTGAGCCCTGAAGAACTTGCGATTTGGCAAGAAAAATTAAACCGTAAAAAGCCACACGGTCAAATCATAAATTAATTAATAAAGTCAGTAAGACAATAAAATTGGAGCAAAATACAAAATGATAGCAATTTATAACACACATGTAGGCGATGTCCTCATGCTCATCATCGCTGATGACCACGCTCAAAAAGTAAATTACGAACGCAATGGAAAAGTTGCGCGTGTCTTTCTTGAAGCAACAGGCGAAACAGTAGCTTGGAATATTTTTGAAGCAAAATCAATCTTGTCAGAGCTGACAGGTGATGGTCAAGTGAAACTTTCATCAGAAGCAGTGGTGACATTGAATAATGAATTGAAAAAAGCTGGATTTGACGAAAGTTTGGTAGATGACAAGCAACCAAAATTTGTTGTGGCAGAAATACTTGAAATGGAAGACCATCCAGACAGCGACCATTTGCATATCTGCAAGGTCAACGTTGGTTTCCTTGACCCCGTTCAAATCGTTTGTGGCGCACCCAATGCAGCTGTTGGATTGAAAACAGTTGCTGCACTTCCTGGAGCAATGATGCCTAACGGCGCTTTGATTTTCCCAGGTGAATTGCGTGGTGTAGCAAGTTTTGGTATGTTATGTTCAGCGCGTGAATTGGCTTTGCCAAATGCACCACAAGTTCGTGGTATTATCGAACTGTCAAGTTCATTAACTGCAGGAGCAGCTTTCGATTCTGCAAGTATGTGGGAATAATAAGAAAATAAGGCTTAATTTAAAGCCTTTTTTTATCGGTTATTGTGAAGTTTGTGAATTCACAAACTTCACAAGCGTTTTCATAAAAGTTTGTGAATGAGTGTGGTAAACTTGATTTTGTAAGTGATTTTACAAACTAAGTCGACTAGTTTTTTAGAATAAGCTTACATAAAAAAATGGAAGATATTCCCAAAAATAAGGAGAAATCCCAATGAAAATCGTTATTCTCGGTACGAACCATGCTGGTATCGCCGCTGCAAATACATTACTCGATCACTATCAAGGCAATGAAATTGTCATGATTGACCGCAATAGCAATATGAGCTATCTTGGCTGTGGAACAGCGATTTGGGTAGGACGTCAAATCGAAAAACCTGACGAACTTTTTTACTCAAATCCAGCTGCCTTTGAAGCTAAGGGTGCAAAAATTATGACTGAAACAGAAGTTTCAGAAATCGACTTTAAGAAAAAACTTGTTTTTGCTACAAATAAAGCAGGTGAAAAAATCACAGAATCTTATGATAAACTTGTCCTTGCGACAGGTTCTCGTCCAATCATTCCAAACATTCCTGGTAAAGATTTGGATGGCATTCATTTCTTGAAATTATTCCAAGAAGGTCAAGCAGTAGATGCTGAACTTGCTAAAGACGAAGTGAAACGCGTTGCCGTTATCGGAGCGGGTTACATCGGTACAGAAATTGCCGAAGCTGCACGTCGTCGTGGTAAAGAAGTCCTGTTGTTTGATGCGGCTGATACTTCACTTGCTTCATATTATGATGAAACATTTGCTAAAGACATGGACGAAAATCTTGCAGCTCATGGCATTGACCTTCATTTTGGAGAACTTGCGACAGCATTTAACGGAGAAAATGGACGCATTAGTCAATTAGTAACAGATAAAGCAACTTACGATGTTGACATGCTGATTAACTGTATCGGATTTACTGCCAATAGTGCATTGGCGGCTGACCATTTGGACACTTTCCGCAATGGTGCAATTTTGGTTGACGAACATCAACAATCAAGCGACCCAGATGTGTATGCAGTTGGAGATGTGGCAACGATTTACTCAAATGTCCTTCAAGAAAGAACTTACATTGCCTTGGCTTCAAATGCTGTTCGCACAGGAATTGTTGCTGGTCATAACATTGGCGGCACGAAGCTTGCTTCACCAGGTGTTCAAGGTTCAAACGGTATTTCTATTTTTGGTTTCAATATGGCATCAACAGGTCTTTCAGAAAAAGCAGCTGAAAAAGCAGGACTTGATGTTGCAGTTACAGATTTTGCAGATTTGCAAAAAGCTTGGTTCTTGCATGAGGATAATGAACAAGTTAAAATCCGTATCGTTTATGAAAAAGAAAGTCGTCGCATTGTTGGCGCTCAACTTTCAAGTCGTAGCGAAATTATCGCGGGAAACATCAATATGTTTAGCCTTGCGGTACAAGACAAACTGACGGTTGAACAATTATCATTACTTGATTTGTTCTTCTTGCCACATTTCAACAGCCCATATAACTATATGACGATGGCTGCACTCAAAGCTGAATAAATAAATGAAAACTCGCAAGTCGCGAGTTTTTTTGTTACAAGTCCTAAAACTTTACGTATAGAAAAATGAACCACAATCAAAGATAAAGTGAAGGAGAAAAAATGAACAAAGCGTTGTTAATTGGAAGATTGGTGGCCCAGCCTGAACTTAATAAAACGGCAAACGATAAGGCTTATGTGCGGGGGACTTTGGCGGTCAATCGCAGGTTTAAAAACGAAGCTGGTCAGCGTGAGGCAGATTTTATCAGTTTGATTATTTGGGGGAAAACGGCAGAAAATTTTGCTTCCTATGCCAAAAAAGGAAGTTTGTTGAGTATCGAAGCCGAAATTCGCACTCGAAAATTTGTGGATCAGAAAAATCAAACCCGCTATGTGACGGAGCTTTTAGTTTTGGCTTATCATTTGCTTGAAAGTCGTGCAACACTGTCCAAACGAGAGAACAGTCAGCAAACGGAAGCCTTTATTTTGGAAGGAGAAGAACTTCCCTTTTAAAATAAGCCAAAATAACTTCGCTCAGCGGAGTTTTTTTCTTGACTATTTTTGACCTTCGCGATAAAATAAAAAGTATAGATTAGCACTCTAAAAGAAAGAGTGCTAAATCTCAAATAATAAATTTACAAACTGTACAAAAGAGGAGGAAATTTCAAATGTTAAAACCATTAGAAGACCGTGTTGTCTTGCGTGTCAAACAAGAAGAAGAAAAAACAATCGGTGGGATTGTCTTGGCGTCCGCTGCTCAAGAAAAACCACAAACAGCAGAAGTTGTTGCGGTTGGTCCAGGGAAGACAAACAATCATGGGAATCGTGTGGAACCAACAGTTCAAGTTGGGGACATTGTTATTTTTGAAAAATTCGCTGGCACAGGCGTTAAAATCGACGGCGAAGAACTTTTGATTATTAAAGAATCTGACTTGCTTGCCATTGTAGAATAAGCAAATTGTCTTGCTTAAGCTTAAGGCTGTCAGTACTGACAGTTGGCTATGATAAAAAGAAAAGTATTAAAAAATAATGTAAAAGGAATGTAAAATGAGTAAAGAAATTAAATTTTCATCAGATGCACGCACTTCAATGATGCGTGGGATTGATATTTTAGCAGATACTGTAAAAACAACACTTGGCCCAAAAGGACGCAATGTCGTTCTTGAAAAAGCTTATGGTTCACCTTTGATTACTAATGACGGGGTAACGATTGCTAAAGAAATTGAACTTGAAGACCACTTTGAAAATATGGGAGCAAAATTAGTTGCTGAAGTTGCTTCAAAAACCAATGATGTTGCGGGGGATGGAACAACAACTGCTACTGTTTTGACACAAGCAATCGTGCGTGAAGGTCTTAAAAACGTAACTGCTGGTGCTAACCCTGTTGGTATTCGTCGCGGAATCGAATTGGCATCTCAAACAGCTGTGGCTGCGCTCGCAGAATTGTCAATTCCTGTTTCTGGGAAAGAAGCAATTGCACAAGTTGCAACTGTATCTTCTCGTTCAGAAAAAGTAGGCCAATATATTTCTGATGCAATGGAAAAAGTTGGTTCTGACGGTGTGATTACGATTGAAGAATCAAAAGGCATGCAAACCGAACTTGAAGTTGTTGAAGGAATGCAGTTTGACCGTGGTTACTTGTCACAATATATGGTAACTGACAATGAAAAAATGGTCGCAAATCTTGATAATCCATACATTCTCATCACTGACAAGAAAATTTCTAATATCCAAGAAATTTTGCCATTGCTTGAAGAAATTTTGAAATCAAATCGTCCACTTTTAATCGTTGCTGATGATGTTGACGGCGAAGCATTGCCTACACTTGTTTTGAATAAAATCCGCGGTACATTTAATGTAGTTGCGGTCAAAGCTCCTGGATTTGGTGACCGTAGAAAAGCGCAACTTGAAGATTTGGCAATTTTGACTGGCGGAACTGTCATTACTGACGAACTTGGTTTGGATTTGAAAGATGCAACCATTGCAGCACTTGGACAAGCAAGCAAAGTTTCTGTCGATAAAGAACATACAACGATCGTTGAAGGTGCTGGCTCTGCTGACGCTATCGCTAATCGTGTGGCAATCATCAAGGCACAAATCGAAAAAACAACTTCTGATTTTGACCGTGAAAAATTGCAAGAACGTTTGGCAAAACTTTCAGGTGGCGTTGCCGTTGTGAAAGTTGGTGCTGCGACAGAAACAGAACTCAAAGCCATGAAATTGTTGATCGAAGATGCACTCAATGCAACGCGTGCAGCAGTCGAAGAAGGTATCGTTTCAGGTGGTGGAACTGCTTTGGTCAATGTTATTGCTGATCTTGATAAACTTGAAGAAGAAGGTGACGTTCAAACAGGAATCAATATTGTCCGTCGTGCTTTAGAAGAACCAGTCCGTCAAATCGTTGCCAATGCTGGATTTGAAGGTTCTGTCATCATTGACAAACTTAAAACAGCTGATAAAGGTGTTGGTTTCAATGCGGCAACTGGCGAATGGGTTAATATGATTGAAACAGGAATTGTTGACCCTGCTAAAGTTACACGTTCTGCCCTTCAAAATGCAGCCTCTGTTGCAAGCCTCATTTTGACAACAGAAGCCGTTGTTGCCAATAAACCAGAACCTGTTGCAGCAGCTGCACCAATGGACCCATCAATGATGGGCGGCATGATGTAATTTAAGTTTAAATTAAGAAAAGTTTCTTATTATATATTTATTGTCTCCAACAATTAGAGAATTATAAAATGAAAAGCACCTCATACGTGCTTTTTTTATTTTTTTCAAAAACAAATGAATGAAATGAGAAAAATTGGTATAAAAATGGTAAAATAAGGAGATATAAAAAAGAAAAATCGATTGAAGCTCGCGATAAGCTCTCATTTAGATTTTTATAAATTCGGAGGAACACATGTCAAAATTTCAAGTTGTTGAACATCCATTAATCCAACACAAACTTTCAATCTTACGCCGCAAAGAAACTTCTTCAAAAGAATTTCGTGAACTTGTCGATGAAATCGGAATGCTCATGGCTTATGAAGTCTCTCGTGACCTTCCGCTTGAAGATGTAGAAATCGACACACCAGTCGCTCACATGACTGCACAACGCCTTGCTGGTAAAAAATTGGCGATTGTGCCAATCCTTCGTGCTGGTATCGGTATGGTTGACGGAATTTACAAATTAATTCCAGCTGCCCGTGTGGGTCATATCGGGATGTACCGTGATGAAGAAACATTGAAACCAGTTGAATACTTGGTTAAAATGCCAACTGATATTGCTGAACGTCAAGTTTTCCTGGTAGATCCAATGCTTGCAACAGGTGGTTCTGCAATTTTGGGTGTTGACGTTCTCAAAAAACGTGGCGTTAAGAACATCAAATTTGTCTGCCTCGTTGCAGCTCCAGAAGGGGTTAAAGCTTTCCAAGAAGCTCACCCAGATGTTGATATGTACGCAGCAGCACTTGATGACCACCTCAATGAACAAGGCTATATCATTCCAGGTCTTGGCGACGCTGGTGACCGTTTGTTTGGTACAAAATAATAAAGATGAAAAACTGTCAGAAATGACAGCTTTTTTTATTCATCTATCTGGCGAGAGTTGACAATTTTTGACGTAAGTTATAGAATACTTATAGGGAGTAAAATCGGGAGTTGTCATGAAAAATAAAGCCTCAAAGTCGGAAAAATCGACACCGCCACAAGATAGAATTACAAAAAGTTGGCCAATGAAATCAACCCTAGCGAGTTTGGGATTGTTTGTTTTTGTCCTCGTTATCGGTTTTTTACTCTATACAAATTTGGAAGCCGGCTTTAATGGGCCAGTGGTCAAAACGAAAGAAAAAACGCTTTTGATTATCCCAGATGTGGGCCATCTCTCAGCGGAGTCTTTCAGCCCAGCACTCTCAACCAATGGTGCCCATAATATCCTTTTTATCAGCACAAATGGTATCAAAAATGATACGCTAACGACAGGCGCAATTATGATTTTACAGTTTGACAGTTCGACAAATCAGCAGCCTCATATTTTATCCATTATGCCAAATAGTTTAGTTGATATTAGTGGTATTTCAGGCCGTGATCCGCTTGGTGAAGCCTTTTTATTGGGAGAGAAAAATCATCAAGGTGCAAAGAAACTGGCTGAGACAATCCAATCCAATTTTGGTATCAGCAGCTATTATTATGTGCTGACACAAAATTCATCGATTTCTCAAGAGATTGACAATGTCTTTCCAGACGGACTTCAACTTGATTTTCCGAGTCCAGTCAAAGTGAGTAATGGCAAGCAAACTTTTTCGTTTTCTACGGGAACGCACCAACTTTCTGGCGAAGCTTTAGCCGCTTACATGAAAGCTGATGCAGTGACGACCAGTAGTTCCCTGTTGACCCAAGTCAACCGTCAGCAAGAAGTTCTGTCAGCACTGATAGAGCAACTTCAAAAGCAAAATTCAGTCCAAAAAAATAGTTCCAAAACGATGGAGACCTTGCTCAGTTTTACCTCAAATAATTTAACCGCCGATTTTTCAAGCCAGCTTTTGACTGAACTTTTAGCAAGTTCAAATGTAAAAGTCAAAACGCTGATTGCACCCGTCAGCGCTGACACGAAGCTGGTTACTTCAAAGACCAGCTTACAAAATCTGCAAATCACGAATGAAAAAGACAATCGTCAACGGATTGCTGATTTCTTGAATCAATAAAATGAAAGCCTTGTTTATATCAAAGATAAGGCAATGAAAATCCATAACCTGTCAGCTTTGACAGGTTATTCTAATCATGATATTAAAAAAATAAAATTTTTTAGTACAAAATTGTTTACATGTGTAAATTTTTGTGTTAAGATTACATATGTAAACAAAATAAATAATTAATAAATGAAAAAGGGGAATCACATGTCATTCTTAAAATCACTTGAAAACCGTCGTTCAATTTATGCACTCGGTAAAAATGTTGCTGATGGAGAAAAAGCAATCGAAGCAATCAAAGAAGCAGTACGTCTTTCACCATCTGCATTCAACTCACAAACAAGCCGCGTTCTTTTTGTAACTGCTGACGCTCAAGAAAAACTTTGGGGCGAAATCGTTCCAGATGCTGTTCACGCTTCAATGCAAGCTCAAGGTGTTCCAGAAGAAGCATTTGCAGGAACAAAAGCTAAACTTGATGGTTTCAAAGCTGCATACGGAACTGCCCTTTTCTTCGAAGACCAAGATGTTGTTAAAGATCTTCAAGAACAATTTGCCCTTTACGCTGATAACTTCCCAGTTTGGTCAGAACAAGCAACAGGTATCGTATCTGTCAACGCTTGGGTAGCACTTGCTGAACTTGGTCTTGGCGCTAACCTTCAACACTACAACCCATTGATTGATGCTGAAGTTGCTAAAACATTCAACATTCCAGCAAACTGGAAACTCCGTGGACAACTTGTATTCGGTTCAGTTGAAGAAGGTGCTGGCGACAGAAAACCAATGATCGAAGATGACGCACGTTTCATCTCTGCTAAATAATAGATAAATAATAATAATTACCCTAAAAAAACGGTGCCTCGGCGTCGTTTTTTGTACTGTAAAAGTAGAAAACAATGCCATATTTCGCGTTTTTTTTCTTTTCTGTTATAATAAATTTATAGTGAAAAATAAAAAATTTATAACAAAAACAAATTCAGTGAGTCTGGAGGAAATCAACTCAACGATTGAGGTTCCTGACAAAGGAAATTTTTGGAAGTATTTATTGACTTTTTCAGGACCAGGGGCACTTGTGGCCGTTGGTTATATGGATCCAGGGAACTGGGTCACGTCAATTGGAGGTGGTGCCCAATACGGATATCTCCTCTTGTCAGTTATCTTGCTCTCAAGTTTGATTGCCATGCTGCTTCAGTATATGGCGGCCAAGTTAGGCATTGTGACTGGTATGGATTTAGCGCAAGCTACCCGTCAACATACGGGCAAAAAAACGGGAATTATTCTCTGGATTTTTGCTGAACTCGCCATTATGGCGACAGACGTTGCCGAAGTTATTGGGTCGGCGATTGCCTTAAATCTGCTTTTTGGCATTCCTTTGCTTTACGGGATTGTCTTGACCATCGTTGATGTTTTCTTGCTTCTTTTTCTTATGAAACTCGGCTTTCGTAAGATTGAAGCAATCGTCGTTACCTTAATTCTAGTGATTATTGTCATTTTTGGTTATCAAGTCTTTCTTGCACAGCCAAACATGGCCTCTGTGCTAGAAGGTTTTATTCCAAAACGCCAAGTGTTTAACCCTGGACAGTTAACAATGGCTTTGGGAATCATTGGTGCGACGGTGATGCCACATAATTTGTATCTGCATTCTTCAATCGCACAAACCCGCAAATTTGACCGAACAGATGAGAAAAAAGTGGCACAAGCATTAAAATTTACGGCTTGGGATTCTAATATTCAACTGACCGCAGCCTTCTTTGTCAACTGTCTGTTACTGATTCTTGGGGCGGCCCTCTTTTTTGGAAAGGCAGAGCAGGTAGGGACATTTACTTCCCTTTACGATGCCCTTCAAAATAGTAACATTGCAGGAAGCATTGCAAGTCCTGTTTTGTCTGTCTTATTTGCTGTTGCGCTTCTAGCTAGCGGACAAAATTCGACCATTACAGGAACTTTGACCGGTCAGGTGATTATGGAAGGTTTCATTCATTTGCGTATTCCAGTTTGGGCAAGACGCTTGATTACTCGACTTTTATCGATTATTCCAGTCTTTCTCTTAGCTCTTTTTCTTGGAAGTGATGAAAAAACACTGGATATGCTGCTGATTGATAGTCAAGTTTTTCTGAGCATGGCTTTGCCACTCTCAATGATTCCGCTGGTTGTTTTTACCAGCTCTAAAAAAATAATGGGAAATTTTAAGAACAGTAAACCAATCATGATTTTAGGTATAATATCAGCGGTTGTTTTGACAGGACTTAATATTTATCTTATTATTCAAGTGTTCCAAGACATTTTATAAAATCCAAATTAGAAAATAAAAGGAGAAGATATGCAAGCAAAATTACTTAATAAAGTTGTCATCAAACGTAACGGACACGTTGTGGACTGGGATTCGTTTCGCATTCAAACCGCTGTATTCAAAGCAGCGATTTATGGGAAATATGCAGACAAGCCCCTTCATGCCAATATGATTGCCAACAATGTGACAAAGATTGTTGAAAAAATGATTTCAGAACTTCCTTTTGAAAAAATCGAAATTGAAACCATTCAAAATCAAGTGGTTAAACAACTCAACGACTTTGATAAAACCGTTGCAAAAGATTTCTTGGAATATAAAACCAAGCAAAATATCAATCAACGTCATTAAAATTAGAAAGCTCTTTGAGCTTTTTAATTTTTTTCTCATACTTACGAAAAAAGAATACTCTGACTTGACAAATAAGGCTTTAGAGCATACAATATAAGCAGAGACAAGTTTTTGAACAAAAAATTGTAGAGAGCAGATGGATGGTGAAAATCTGTATTTGGAAGTCAAAAATACCACTCGCAAAAATGACAGAGGTCATCTTATAAATTCTTTTTGGAAATAACAAAAAGCGTCGCTGACACGTTACGTCAAAGATGAGAAGCTAGCATTTTCAAATTTATTGGAAATGGTCAGTTCTTACAGTTTTTGTAAGCTCTGACAAGGCTAAATGAAGGTGGTAACACGCATTTGCGTCCTTTTCCGAGGACGAGATGCGTTTTTTTTGTTACTTTCGTTCTCAAAAAAACGTCTGTCAGTACTGACAGCATTAAAAATGAATCAGAAGAAAGGCTAAAAACAATGATTAAAATTACATTCCCAGACGGCAACGTTAAAGAATTTGAGTCAGGCGTAACAACTTTTGAAATCGCCAAATCAATTTCTCCAAGCCTTGCCAAAAAAACACTCGCCGGCAAAATCAATGGTAAATTGATTGATGCAACACGCAAAATCGAAGCAGATGCTGACTTTGAAATCATCACACCAGACCATGAAGATGCACTTGGCATTCTTCGTCACTCTGCAGCTCACTTATTTGCGCAAGCTGCACGCCGCCATTTCCCAAATATTCATCTTGGTGTCGGCCCAGCAATCCGCGATGGTTTCTACTATGATACTGATAATGCCGAAGGTCAAATCACAAACGAAGATTTGGTGAAAATCGAAGCTGAAATGAAGAAAATCGTCAAAGAAAACTTCAAATCAGAACGTAAAGAAGTCTCTAAAGCAGAAGTTAAAGAAATTTTCGCCAATGACCCTTACAAAATGGAACTCATTGAAGAACACAACGAAGATGAAGGTGGCCTTACAATTTACACACAAGGCGAATATACTGACCTTTGCCGTGGGCCACATGTCCCATCTACTGGTGTCATTAAATTCTTCCATTTGCTCAATGTTGCAGGTGCTTACTGGCGTGGAAATTCTGACAATGCCATGATGCAACGTATTTACGGAACTGCTTGGTTCACTAAAGAAGATTTGGAAGAAAATCTCAAAATGCGTGAAGAAGCAAAAGAACGTGACCACCGTAAACTCGGTCGCGAACTGAACTTGTTCTTCAATGATGCTGAACTTGGCGCAGGTACTGCATACTGGCTTCCAGACGGTGCAACAATTCGTCGTGTCATTCAACGTTATGTTGAAGACCAAGAAGTTAAAAATGGCTATCTTCACGTTATTACACCAACAATGATGAACTTGAACACTTACAAACGTTCAGGTCACTGGCAACATTACCATGAAGACATGTTCCCACCAATGGACATGGGCGACAATGAATCAATGGAACTCCGTCCAATGAACTGCCCAAGTCACATTGCTATCTATCAACATGATGTTCATTCATATCGTGAATTGCCAATTCGTATTGCAGAATTCGGTATGATGCACCGTTACGAAAAATCAGGTGCCTTGTCAGGACTTCAACGAGTGCGTGAAATGACTTTGAATGACGGTCATACATTTGTTACGCTTGACCAAGTCCAAGAAGAATTTGGTAAAATCCTTCAATTGATTATGGACATGTACCGCGATTTCGGTATTGACGACTATAGCTTCCGTTTGTCATACCGCGATCCTGCTGATACTGTTAAATATTTCCCAGATGATGAAATGTGGGAAAAATCTCAAGCCATGCTTAAAGCAACAATGGATGACATGAAGCTTGACTATGTTGAAGCTGAAGGTGAAGCTGCATTCTACGGTCCAAAACTTGACATTCAAGTACGTACTGCACTTGGCAATGAAGAAACTTTGTCAACCATTCAACTTGACTTCCTCAATCCTGAAAACTTTGACATTAACTACATTGGTGCAGATGGCGAAAAACACCGTCCAGTCATGATTCACCGTGGTGTGATTTCAACATTGGAACGTTTCATTGCTTACCTCATCGAAGTGTACAAAGGTGCCTTCCCAACATGGCTTGCTCCAACTCAAGCAACCATTATCCCAGTTAACAACGAAATCCATGCCGATTACGCTTGGGAAATCAAAAAACTTCTGGCTGACAAAGGATTCCGTGTTGTTGTTGATGAAGCAAATGAAAAAATGGGCTGGAAGATTCGTCAATCACAAACCAACAAAATCCCATACCAAATTGTCATTGGTGACAAAGAAATGGCTGATCACACAGTAAATATCCGTCGTTACGGATCAACTGAAACATCAGTTGTCCCACTTGACGAATTTGTATCAATCATCACAGCAGATGTTGACAACATGAGCCGTTCAAAATAAGAAAGTAAAAGAACTCGAAAGAGTTCTTTTTGATACAAAAAATGAAGCGTTTTTTATGCGGCTTATTTTTAAAAATAAGGTATAATGAATGAGGAGAATTTGTAAAAAATAGGAGAGACAAGTGATTAGTACGATTTATGAATTTTTAGAAATTATTGGAACGGTTGCTTTTGCAGTGTCCGGAACAGTTGTCGGAATGAACCACCGACTAGATGTTTTTGGGATTGTATCAATGGCTGTTGTGACAGCTGTTGGTGGGGGGATTATCCGTGATTTATTTATTGGCGTTATTCCACCAAGTACCTTGCAATCTCCCTTTTATATCACTGTGTCAATCATTGCGTCAGTACTGACAATGATTATCGCAGTAGCGACCAAAAAAAGAAGAGCGTCGCTTAGCCGACTCAAAATTACTCAATTTTATAATTTTGTTTTGATTCTTTCAGATGCGATTGGATTGGGGATTTTCACGATTGTAGGGATTGATAGTGGCATTGCTAAAGGCTACGAGCACAACCTGTTTCTAATTGTCTTCTTGGGCGTGGTTACTGGAGTTGGTGGTGGTATGATTCGTGACTTGTTTGCCAATCAAGTGCCTATGATTTTCCGCGAAAATATTTATGCAGTGTCCTGTATTATCGGGGGCGTGATTTATGCCCTTTTGTTGCCTTATCTCAATCATTATTTGACCATGCTGATCTGTATTATCTGCATCGTTACGATTCGCCTGGTCTCAGAAAAACAAAAACTTAACCTCCCACATATCGAATATTAAAAAAGAGAACACAAGATCGCTTGTGTTTTTTGTTGACATCAATAGAATATAAGCGTAAATTATAAGCTATCAACTTCTGCAAATCAGCAGCAAAAGAGGTTTATATGAAAGAACATTTTTGGAAAACAGTAGCAGCGATTGCACTTCCAGTTGCTATCCAAGGTTTGCTTTATACGTTACTCAACATACTTGATCAAATCATGGTTGCCCAAAAAGGAAACGCAGCCGTCGTTGCAGTTGGCCTTGCATCAAAAGATTTCGGCATTCTAAACTTTTCGTTGATGGGATTGACAGGTGGGCTTGCGATATTATCTGCTCAACTGATTGGAAATCATAAAGAAGAAAAAATTGCTAAAATACAAGGACTAACGCTATTTTCAGGTTTGCTTTTAACTGTCATTTTCATGATGATTTCGCTGGTATTTCCAGCTTGGAATATGCGTTTATTCACAGCTGATCCAACCGTTATCCAACTCGGCATTCAATATCATCGGGCGATTGCCTTAGGCTATCTTCCCGTATTGATTACCATGGTTTATTCTACTGTTTTACGAAATGCCAAAATCGTCAAACTTCCAATGTATGCAGGCATGGGAGCAGTGCTGCTGAATGCATTACTCAATTATCTTTTGATTTTTGGCAAATTGGGAATGCCAGCTTTAGGTATATTTGGTTCTGGACTTGCAACGACAATCGCTCAATATGTAGAATGTATCCTTCTATTAGCGGTTATTTTTAGAAAAAAACTGGTTGGTTCCTATCATTTCAAATCACTCATCGGTTTTACCAAATACGACGCAGACATTAAGTTGTTTTGGGTTCTGACTTTACCGATGTTGATTGAAGAGCTGAGTTTTATTCTTGCAGATACAGTTGATAATTCCATTTACGGTTTTATGGGAACAAAACAAACCGTTGCAGTAACGATTATGGGACCAGTCCAAGGCTTGATTATCAGTTTTTTTGGTGGTTTTGCCACGGCTGCTTCTGTGCTGATTGGCAACCATCTAGGGAGAAATGAAAACCAAGAAGCATACCAAGCAGCAAAGAAAATATTAGTTGTAGGAAGTTTGTTGCCGCTCATTGTGGGCATCTTGTATCTGTCCGTAAATAGTTGGTATCTCGGACTTTATCATTTGCCTGCCTATTCATATCAGTTAAGTCAAATCCTAATGTTCGTTATGGTACTTATGCTCCCCTTTAAAGTGAGTAATATGATTATAACGACAGGAATCTTGTCAGCAGGCGGCGAAACAAAGTTTGTCCTTTATCAATCCATATTTGGCTCGTGGGTTTTCGCAATACCGTTGGGTTTACTGACAGCTTTTGTTTTTAAACTTCCAATATATTGGGTCTTTCTCGCTATATCCTTTGAAGAAATCGTTAGACTAGGCCTTTGCATATGGAAAATGACAACAAAAACATGGCTAAATAATTTAATCGAATAAAATAGAACATCTCTGTAGAAGAAAGAGAAGCCAATAAAATAAGGGAAAATAAGTACAAGATGAAAAAAAGTTAAAAAAGCGTAGCTGATTCTTGACAAGGAAGCAGATGTTTGATATACTAATATAGTTGTCTCGTAAGGGAATACCGAACGAGGAAACGAAAAGCAATTACATCGCGTACTTAATTCTTGACAAAAGGATTGAGGAGTGATATAATATAAAAGTTGCGTCGGTGAGGCGCGACACGCTAGACCATTGAAAACTGAATAAAGTAGAATAACTCATGTAAAGCAAGGACAGCTTTCAAAAAAACCAACCTGTCAAAAGAATAAATTTTGAGACAAAAAACAAAGCCAAGTTTAAATGAACAAGG
>NZ_WITI01000035.1 GCF_009601055.1 Lactococcus sp. dk101 | reverse complement strand
GCTAAAGATGAACTAATTGAAGTACTTAGACAAGAGTTGCTTATTCGCAGACAGAACGAAGTATCTCGCACCAAAATGGCCGTGCTCAATTGAACGCAAAAAAAGCCCTCTAGGAGGAGGACTTTGAAATCTACTGTAATCAAATTATAGCACAAGTTACATAAAAACGAAAGGGGCAACTGAATATGTATAAAATTATTGACCTCAAAACAGGCGAAATCTACATGGATTTCAAGACTAAAAATAAACGAGCGGTGCTACTTATCGCTCACAGACTACAGTCAGTAGTCAGATGAAAGGGAAAGAATGGAATTACAACTCGTACCATTAAATACTGAAACAGGAGAGGTTATTACACTTGATCCGACTCTCGTTACTCAAATGGATAATACAGAATTAACAAGCTTTTTATCTAATCTGAAATTGCTTGAGAAGTTAAAAAAAGTGACTGAAAAAGAAATCAAGCAGCGACTAGATGAAGGTCAATTATTCAAACGTTTGTCGTATGGCAAGCAACAATTCACCCGACTTTTAGTTATGGATAATGAAGCGAAAGCAGAACTTGTCAATAAGTATGGCTTTGAAAGTGTTGAACCTTTATCAGTTCTTCAATTACAAAAGAAATATGGTGACTCCATTTATCAAGATATTGAGCCATATATTGTTGAGAAGCCAAAAGCACAAGCGATTAAATGGGATAACTAGGAGCACACATGGAAAAAGAAAAAATG
>NZ_WITI01000034.1 GCF_009601055.1 Lactococcus sp. dk101 | reverse complement strand
ACACCTCCTTTCTATAATCTAGGCTACTACCAATAGCCTACAGACATTATAGCATGAGAGAGACATTAAAAAACATTAAGAATAGGAAACAAAAATGGAAAAAAATAAAATACAAGTCAACGTAAAATTAGAAAAAATTGATGAATTAAAAAACCTGTCAAAACAGCTTATAAAACAGTGTGAGCAGGTTGAAAGTACGATTAAAGAAATAAGAAATCTAGAATTAGAACTTAAGATCTAGATTAAGATCAATCTCTTCAGAACAGTTAGGGCAGATGCTTTTACCAACCGGAACAGTTACTTTAGTATCGCAGTGGTAACAATCAATAGTATACTCACGTTCTTTAGCTCGTTTTTTAGCGAGTTCAGTCGCTTTTTTAGTAAGAACTTTCTCAAAGTCCTTCATACTTTTTGATGAATTCAAATTAAAATTTGCCAAAGTGTTCTCCTTTCTATAATTATTTGGAAAATGAATAAAAAACAGCTAGCCGCGGTTTTTATTTCAAAATAATTATATCAAAAGTTAAATAAATAGTCAATGTAATTTTACTATATATTGTGTTTAAAAAGCAAAATAACGAAAAGGACAACTATATGTTGTGGGAAACAATCGAAAAACAACTTAATAAAAAGAAAATAACTGCCTACCGTCTTTCAAAAATGACGGGGGTAAGCACTCAGACAATATCAGCGCTAAAAACAGGGAAGATAACTAATCCTAGATTTGAAATTATCGTGAAAATAGCAACTGCGTTGGATATTGATCTCAATGAATTTAAAGAAAAGGAAACAAAATGAGAAAACTAATCAC
>NZ_WITI01000033.1 GCF_009601055.1 Lactococcus sp. dk101 | reverse complement strand
GACTTGCTTGCTAAAGCTATCTCAAATCCTTATACCATGCAGCTAATTACTGCAGGATTACTCTTTGCTACTGACATGGCTAAACAGAAAACGCTTATTGGCCTCTCTGAGCACGTTTATCCTCTTTATGATGAGATTGTCGCACAAAAGGGTAAGAAGGGCTTAGAAGCTCATTTAGGGTACGTACACAGCAAGATGCAAGACTATGCGGACAATAAAAAGAACATCGTTAAATATTTATCCCTTTCTGCAGAACAATATCTAGAGAGTAGTAAATAATATAAAAAGCTTTCCTCGTCAACAAGGAAAGCTTTTTTACATTTAGTTGCTTCATACGAAATGAAGAGGAAGAACTGGTAAAATCTTCTTAGCAGTTATTATAACTGATATGCCTAAAAAAATCTACTTTAGTAATTTTTGAAGCAGAAGTCATTACTTCAAAATCTGAAATGAATTGTCTTTTCTATATATTCTGGAAGATGAACTATATCAGGATTCGCCTTTTTTATTAAAGTATTACATCCTCTAAAGTATCAGAATCATCTATTTCTTTTCCATATTGCAGTAAGTCTCTTAACAAATCCATATTTAAACGTATTTCCCCACTAGAACTAATGGTTGCTGTTTTTGATAAAACAGTAACCTTTCCTTTTAATAGCTCATAATTAGCATTTAAAGCCTCGTTCGTGCGTTTTAAGTCAAGATACTTACTTTCTATCATAATAAGCTTATCGGAGCTCTCAGAGCTTTCTGAGGGGCTTATTCGATCGGTTAAAGCAATCACATCTTGATTACTTTGGCTAAGGTGTGAACCCGTATAATCAATTTTCCATTCAATCTCATTGAGTTTTTGTAAGACTTGCTTTTGAAATTCAGGGGAATATTCTTTTTTTGTTAATCTGCTTTGAATCATCGATTTTCCCACTTCGGAAATATAAATAACACCTCGAGAATCTTTAAAATGTTCACTCTCAGGAAGTGATTTCCGGTGATATTTCATCAAGTCTTTTGAAGTTCCAAACTCCCTAGCAAGTTCAGATAATGTGTAATATGTCTTTTCCATTCCCCAGCTCCTTTCGTC
>NZ_WITI01000032.1 GCF_009601055.1 Lactococcus sp. dk101 | reverse complement strand
TGATGTTATCCTAGAAAAATGGACAGTAGTTTAGGTAATTTGGTACACTCAATATATGGTTAAACGATATGAACAAGGTTTCAAAGAAACTCTAGTAGAACTCTATGACTCAGGGCAAAGTGTTCTGAGTCTGTCAAGCGAATATGGCATTTCACAAACGACACTTTACAAATGGATTGACAAATACTCAAAGAAGGGTGGACAAGAGTACTCTAAGGCTGACTTTATTGATTTGAAAAAAGAGTTAGCTCGTGTTCAAGAAGAACGTGACCTCTTAAAAAAAGTATTGACCATATTCGCCGAGAAAAAGAAATGACAACCCCAGAAATGCTCAAGATGATTCATGAAGAACACTTGAATATTGCAAAAGCCTGCCATATTTTTGAACTTAATCGTTCAAGTTTTTATGAACAAATACAGCGTAAAGTTTCTCCTTCGGAACAACGACGAAATGATTTAACCGTTGAGATTAAACAGATTTATAACGCTTCTAAAAAGATTTATGGTGCCCCTAAAATACACCATCTGTTGCTTCAAAAATGGACGAATGTGGGTGTGAAACTTGTTCAAAAATTGATGCGTGAGGAGGGGATGAAATCTATTGTAAATAAAAAGTTCAGACCGTCTCAAGGTAAGTCAGAAGCTTTCTCAAGAGAAAATTTAGTGAGCACTGAACCCAGTCGCATGAATCAAGTTTGGTCAACGGATATTACCTATATCCACACACAGGCTCAAGGTTGGGTTTATCTCTCCACCATCATGGATCGCTACTCTAAGAAGATCATTGCTTGGGATATCAGTCAACGCATGACGACTGAATTAGTTACTCGAACAATGGAGAGAGCCCTTAAAATCAGAGGCAATTTTAACAATCTTATTTTACACTCAGACCAAGGAAGTCAATATACCAGTCAAGAATATAACCAACTCCTCGAAAATTATCATATCAAGCATTCTTACAGTCGTAAGGGCTATCCTTATCACAATGCAAGTCTTGAATCTTGGCATGGGCATTTAAAAAGAGAGTGGATTTATCATCGTTCAATCAAAGATTTTACTCAAGCTAAGCACGAGGTCTTTTGGTATATTGAGAGCTTCTATAATCAAAATAGAATTCATCAGGGACTTAATTATTTAACGCCCAATGAATTCGAAAAACAACAACAAAAATTAGCCGCCTAGGCAGAAAGGGAATTTACCTATTTTGATGTCTAGTTTCTTGACTTAATGTCA
>NZ_WITI01000031.1 GCF_009601055.1 Lactococcus sp. dk101 | reverse complement strand
CAAAAAATGGAGAAAATTATGGCAGGAAAAAAGATACAAATTACACTTTCTGATGATGTACTAGAAAAATTAGAAAAATTGGCAAAAGAAAAAGGTGTCTCTAAGTCAGCGATGATTTCTATTTTGATTACTGATACTAAATAATTGTAAAGAAAAAAGCGAGGTCTTTGGTCGGACTCGCTCTTGAACGTTAGGTAAATTATAACATATGGCAAACGAAAAAGAGAAAATTGAACGTTACAGAAATTGGAGTTGGATTGTTTATCCTGAGTCTGCTCCTCAAAATTGGCGAACTCTGCTAGATGAAACTGGCGAGAAATGGATTGAAAGTCCATTGCATGACAAAGATATAAACGAAACAACAAAAGAAATTAAAAAGGCACATTGGCATATTATAATTTCATTTGGAAATAAAAAAAGTTATAATCAAATGCTTCAAATTTCCGAAATGCTGAATTCTCCTAAGCCTGAAAAAGTCGCAAGTCTACAAGGGGCTGTGCAATATTTGTGGCATAGGAACAATCCTGAAAAATATCAATACAGTAAAAGTGAAGTTGTTGCTCATAATGGTTTTAAATATCGTCAATATCTATCAGATGTTGGTGTTGATACTGATTCGATATTGCAAGAAGTTGTTTCTTGGATTCAAGAAACTGGCTGTTCTGAATATGCGAACTTAGTTGATTATGCTGTATCAGAAAAATTTGAAGATTGGTTCCCAACAGTTAGAAGTCAAACAATATTTTTAACTGCTTACTTACGTTCAAATCGTCATAAGCCTAGAATGATAGATACTGAAACTGGAGAGATAAAATGACAGATAGAACAAGAAAAGAGTTCGCTGATTACCTCAAAATGGATGTGAAAAAACTAGCGGACAAGATACGATATCAAGAACAAAAACATGGTATTAATTTCGGTATTATTTCCGAAGATACTAAAATATACACTGAACAAGAACAGTACGATATTTGCAAGCTCTTAGAAATTCCAGTGTTTCACGTATCAGTTCAAAATAATACTGAAAATTTTTTAAGTGAATTAAATCGTGAAAAGATTGAAAATAGTTTCAACCAGTTAAGTGAGTTAATTTCGCAAGTTAATAGTACTGATTTTGTTAAATTGGATAGAAATTTTCAGACTAATGTACTAAGAATATTAGGTGAAGATTTTGAAGATTGGTATCAAGAAAATAAAAGGCTTAGTTACGGACTCCCAGCTAAATCAGCACGTATTGAAGAAGTAGCAATATATTTAGCTGAACGAGAATAGGCGGTCAAGCGTGCTACGCTTGCTCTTGCCGAGTAGGCAGTCTTGCTGACAAGCATGGCAAAGCCTCTGCATGAAATGCTCTCAATGAAATTGCCGGCGGAGCTTTTTCGAAGAAAAACAAGAACAAGAAAAGACAGGTGATCTGTCTTTTTTTGCTTGCTCAGGGTTTGGGACGGAAGTCCCATTTAGGCAAATTCATTTGCCTAAGCTCTCCGCAGGAGTCCTCAGACAGAGCTTACCTTTACGAAGTAAAGTCTAGTAAGTTATACTTTACATGGAAGTTGCTCCGATTTAATGCTATAATCATGCTAAGATTTAAAAAAATTAGGAGGTGTTTTTATGGCTTACATGGTTGCTCGAACTGAAAAAAGAAAATCAGGAAGTTTGGGAGGTTATCAAATTCATGTTGATAGAAAAACAGATAAACATGAAAATCAAGATATTGATAATTCAAAAACTTATCTGAATTATGATTTAGTTGGGCATAGTGACACAGTGTCATTTAAGAAAGAATTCCTAGATTATATCGACGAAAATAAAGCAAGTACACGTGCGGTAAGAAAAGATGCTGTAGTGATGCAAGACTGGTTGATTGGTTCAAGTCAAGAATTTTTTAATAATCTTTCCGAAGAAAGAACAAGAGAATATTTTCAGACTGCCGTTGATTTTTTCTCTGAAAAATTTGGACGTGAAAACATTAGATTTGCGACAGTCCACATGGACGAAAAGACACCGCACATGCACATGGGGATTGTGCCAATGAAAGACGGACGTCTAACATCAAAGACAATCTTTGACCGTAATTGTTTGCGTATGATCCAAGATGAATTGCCAAAAGTTTTTCAAAATAAAGGTTTTGATATTGAAAGAGGAATAGAAAAGTCAGAAAAGAAACATTTGCACCCTGAGAACTACAAGAATGAGGTTAAAAAGGCTCAGGAGGACGGAGAAGAAAAAGCAAAGGAAATTATCGAGGAAAGTCTTAAAGGGGCTGAGAACGTAAAGCAAGAGCTTACAGAGGTACTTTATAAGGATTGGGAAGATGATTGGGACGAAACAGCAATGGAACTCAAAGGTTTTGAATTTGATGACCAATATTTGTACGAAGGTTTAGAATGTACCGAAAGAGTTAGAGCGATAGACGAATATGCTCGTGTGGATAGAGATTTCCCACGTAAATTTGCAATAGCTTTTCAAGATGTTATGAAACTGATAAAGGCAAAAGCTTATCAAATACAAGAATATATAGCGTCTAAATGGCTTGAATTACGTTCTAAGGAGTCAAATCTAGAAAAAAAAGAAATACAGCTGACACTGAGAGAGCAGTGGTTAGAGTCTAAAATAGATACGCTATCTGAGAAAGAACGGAAATTTGATTATAAATATGGGATACAGCAACATGAAATTAAAAAGAGCAATGAACATCTTGCGGATGTGGCTATATCCCTTGGTATACATGACTCTTGGAGAGATACAATGATTAAAAATGGTGGTCAAATAGGAGAATTTTCAGATGGACGTAAGATTGACAAGCCTTTTTCTGAACTAATTCCAAAACTTATTGATGAAGCAAGTAAAAAAGAACTAGAGAGCTTAATAGCTAAAGAAAAAAGAAGGTCTTACGGAGGAGGAGGCATGTCATTGTAAAGCAGCTCCCAAAGTATCGGCAAGCGTGAGCTTGCTTTTTTTTAATTGCTAGCGTATCAAAGAATAATTTTGAAGTGTACAA
>NZ_WITI01000030.1 GCF_009601055.1 Lactococcus sp. dk101 | reverse complement strand
TTGTAATTTTATTTTTGTTTGCGTAAAAATATTATAACACAAAAAGAGAAGTTTTTGTTTTTTTATTTTCAACCCTAAAAAACTCAACAAAGCCATATAAAAACTGGTTTAGTCGAGTTTTTTTTTTCGTGAGTTATTTCTATATATTATCAAGAGAAGAAAAGGGCTCTTCGAGCCCTGAAAAAAAGGCACATTTCGTGCCTTTTTATTTCTTTATAATCTGCCAAATTTTTTCAGAAGAAAATACAATCATTGCCACTGCAACTAGTAAAGGAGCTATGCTTTTCAACGATAGACCTTCTTGTATTTTAAAATAAATATTCGATATTGCCATCAACAGTAACAAAACATATAAAATTATTTTCATTTGTCGTCTCCTAAATCAAGAGTGTTAATGCTTTCGAAACTGCCCAAGCCATCCAATCCGGCATTTTTACTGCTTTACAAGCTTTATATATTGCAGTTTCAACTGCTCCTGTGAAATGGTCGACAACCCCTAAAATAGTTTCCAATCCACCGTATTTATTAATAAATCCTCGAATAGGTGCTGGAACTTTACTATATCCTTTTCTGATAGCTTTGACAGCCCAGCTTAATTTACCTCTTGCCATTGGCCGTCCTAATTCATCAACTATAAGATTACCATACTTGTCGTAAGCTTCACCGTCAATTAAATAAATATCTTTAATATTTACATCTGAACGCTTTACTTCATTTCCGTTAGGAACTGGAACTCTATTTTCAGCTTCATTTGATTGTGTATTTTTTTGAGTTTCTACTGCTGCAAGTACAGGAGAAACTCCTGTGAATAGTGTTATAGCGACCATACTACTAATTATTGTTTTTTTTGAATTCATAAGAAGTCTCCTTTGCTAATGAATGTATCTTTGACTATGTCTATAAATTAATTTTATCAGAATAAGAGTCTATATTTTTAAGCGTTCTCTTTTCAGAACGCTTTATTTTGACAACTCATTTTTACTCCCTGCTAACGCACTTTGTCGCTCCGCTTGTACACTTCTATTTTTTATTTTGTTACGCATTTGCTAATAAATGCTAGCGCCCTCCGGTTGCGGATACGTAGAGAGGCGTATTTTCAATTTTAAGCCCCTTTCCAGATTTATGAAGAGTATTTTGCTTACAAAGTGAAAAATTCGCTTAAACTGATTTTAGGGCGCTTCTGAACGTATTTTTTTAAAGTGGATATAAAACAATCTTTTATAATCTTCTTCTCATTTCTCATTTTTCTTTGCTAATTTTTTGTAAGAGCATAAGGGAAACTGCTATCACTTTGTGCTAGAAGTCGCAGTGCGACTTGTTTTTAGGTGGGGTCAAAATTTTCTAATATTTTAGTGTAATTTTAGTTTTAAAATCCTTTAATACCAACCCCCTTTAGTTTCCTTTTAGTGTTTGAAAATGAGAAAAATTTAATAATGTGCTAAATTTTAGTTTTCTATTAGTTGGTATATGAGAAAAAATTAAATTAAATGTCAATTTTTATATATTGATTTTCGTTACCTTTTGTCAAAAGGTAACGCTTTTGTACTTTTGACACTACGTGTGCAAAAATACGCGGTCTGTCTGACGAAACTTAGCAGTTGGCTCTCGGTCATTCTGACCGACTGGGCTATCGCCCAAAAACCAAAAAGCAAGATTTTTCATTTCGCTTCATGCGAAAATCAAAATCCCAAAAAGCAAAAAAATAGATTGCCAAGCAATCCAATTTTTCCTTTTTTTCTCAAGATCACTCTCGTGAACTTTCAAAAAAATAAAACCCAAAAACAAAAAAAGAACCTTGCGGTTCTATTTTTTCTTTTAAAGTCTCTCCATTTTCGGCTGAGAATCACCGTTTGAATATCTCCTTATTTTTCGGCTGAGGAAACACCGTTTGAATATTCTCCTGTTTTTACGGCTGAGAAAAAACGACTTTTAATTTAAATAAATTATAACATTATTCAGTTAAAATTATTTAATAAAATAATTTTTTCTTTGCCAATCCCAAGCAGCAATTATTTTTGTACCCTCAGAAATTTCTCCAGTATCCTCATCAACTTTAATCAAATCTCCAGTTTCAACATCATCAAATTTCAGTTCTGATTTTATTTCTTTGAACAATCCGCCATACGATAATTGTCGTTTTCGATACAAACCTTTATACAAATCATCAACTACTTTTAAATTTTTTTCATCAAATTGAATTGGCTTAACAGGATATTTTGAAGTTTCAAGAATAGACTTTTTAAGTCCTTGCTTGTCAAAAATATTTGTGTCTTTGTTTTTAACTGCCTTGATATTTACGACTGGAGTATAATCTAATTTTGCAGATTTTTCCCAGAAGCTTGTCCATTCCTTTTGATTGATATAGTTTTCATAGTTTTTAAAATAATTAGAACTCATCATCATCAAAACATGAAGATGTGGGTGGTAGTATCCTTTTCTTTTTTCTTCAACAGTTACTTCAGTTGCCCTCAAAAAACCAATCAGATTTTTCTTTACTTTAGTTCTTTTAAATAAACGGTCAAATGATTTTGTCAAATCAGACATTGCTTGATTCAACTCATTACCTGGAACATTTTTAATCGTTAAAGTCAAAAACAAAAATCTGCCCTTCGGTTCTTTTTCCATTGCTTTTTCGACAATGCAAGAAGTTTGGTACGAATATTTCATAGACCTTCTCCAGTTACAAATCGGACATAGTTTATTTTTGCAAAACCATGTTTGGTTTAATTTCAAAGAGCCGTTAGGTTGCAATAAAAAAGTTAATACTTCCGCACATTGAGAAACATTTTGAACCATGTTGCTATTGTATTTTAATTTTTTATATCCATCAGCAAGTTTCAAATTTGAAATTTTTCTTCCTTGCCAATTTCTATCTTTACCTTTTTTATTTTTATCTTGCAAAATATGCAAGTCTTGATTTTTAGTTTCCAAATTGTTATAATTGTCTCAAATCGATTGAAAAAAAACGAGACTTCTCCTTTGTAATTTTATTTTTGTTTGCGTAAAAATATTATAACACAAAAAGAGAAGTTTTTGTTTTTTTATTTTCAACCCTAAAAAACTCAACAAAGCCATATAAAAACTGGTTTAGTCGAGTTTTTTTTTT
>NZ_WITI01000003.1 GCF_009601055.1 Lactococcus sp. dk101 | reverse complement strand
GATTGCTTTGATTTAAATCGTGGTTTAATCGTTGACATCTTAGGAAGTGTCATAGACTTAAGAAGTCGTAAAATACGTCCTTCGGAAATAGTAACGCCATAATCACGTAGAAGAATGATTTTAAAAGCTCTCGTTCTAATTCTTTTCTTGGCTTTCATATAAATTTCAAGAAGTAATTTTCTCAAGTGTTGATTCTCTATTTCACGTTTAGAAGGCTTCTTGTTAATGAAGTTATAGTAGGTAGAACGATTGACATGTAAAACACGACAGAGCATCACTGTCGTGTGTTCAAATCGGAGTCGATAGACAGCTTTTACTCTCACTTGGAGTTTTGCATGAATATGGCACTCGCTTTTTTTAAGATGAGATTTTCCTCTTCTAATTGTGCATTCCGCTTTTGTAATGCTTGAATTTGTTTAGCAGTCATTACCGTGTTATCTTCGAGTTGAACCTGAGAGAATTGCTTAATCCATTTAGAGAGTGCTGTTTGAGAAACACCATAGTCTTTACAGAGTTCAGCTTGCTTTTTACCTGTTTGATAGAGATTGACGAGAGATTGTTTAAACTCCTCGTCGTAACGTTTAAATCCCGACATAAAAGTCCTTTCATTTTTGTGTCTTCTTAGACAGATTATAGCACACTTATTTGTGTCCACTTTTATAGTATAGCTCCACAGTAGCTTGACCATTTGTAGCACTGATGATGTTAGCATTTGCACCAGAGATTACTGAAGTTGAAACAGCACCAGTTGTAGATGAAACTGTAGGAGCTACGACTGTTACTTTAACAGTTGTTGTTGCAGTTGAACCTGCAAGAGCAAGAGTTACAGTTTGAACACCAGTCTTAGTTGTGTCAAGACCAGTTACAGTCAAAGCTGCGCTATTGATTTGAAGAACACCATTAGTGTTTGTGAATAATGAATTTCCACCAGCGTCAGCACTCAATTCGTCTTGAGTAAGTGTTGAAGTAACGCCGTTTACAGTTACAGTTGTTCCGCTTGCGATTGCATTTTTAACAACGGCTGCTTCTACTTGAGCATTAGTTGCGCCAGCTGTTACTGTTGCATCTTCAGCAGCGATGCTTGCTGCTGCTTTAACACCGAGGAATGAAACTGATTGGTTGCCGTATCCAGCAGGAACATCAGTTTGATCTTGAGTATAGTAGTGATTTGCAGCTGAGTTAAATGTAACATATACTGGAGCAGCATTGTTATCATTTGCAGTCAATGAGTAAAGGTTTGAAGTGTAGAATTGAGTATATCCCAAAGCTTTCAAACGAGCTACGTTTGCTGCTGAGTTATCAGTAGTGTAATAGTGACCTGCAGATGGTTTATACCAGCTATTTACAGGTGTAGCACTTTGTGCTGCTGCGAAAGCAACAATCTTTTCAGAGTTGTAACCTTTAGTCAAAAGGCTATCAACGTATGCTTTGTTAGTTGAAAGATAGTGGTCATTGCCTTTAGCAACTTGATAAACTGGTACAGTACCAGCACCATTTGTAGTTGTGGCAGAGTTATTTACAGTTGCAGCATTTGCTGTAACAGCTCCAGTCATTGCAAGAGCGGCTACTGCAGCAGAGGCAACAAGCCAAACTTTACCAGATTTCCATGTGCGGAAATTTGAAACTTTTGTTTCCATTTTTTATTCTCCTTTGTTTGAATAAAGTAATTTATCGATTACGGTCTAATTATACCTTGTCTGTACAAGTATGTCAAGTCCTAATTTATATTATTTTAAAATTTATTTTTGTCTCCGCAAATAAAATAATTTTCATTTTATTTTCATGACCAATTGGACTTTTACGTGTTTTATGCGTTTGTTAATAGTGATTATAAATATGATTTGAGATAAAAAATCTGAAAACACTTGCCTTATTATTCTGTAAAAGTTATAAAACTGATATGGCTTGACTTCATCAGACAGTATGTTATAATAACAGTAACGAATATGAGTTGAAGCATTAACTCACAAAACGAGACACGCCGAATTGTCTCGTTTTTTCTTTGCAAATAAAAACGCCCTCCCGCCGAGGAGAACGTTTCTAAAAATGTGGAATTAGTGGCGCTTTTGATTCCTATTTTTTAACCAGTCCTTGAACAGTTCAAGGACTGCCCCTACCACGATAGGGGCGGCTACTGTTACGAATATAAGTTGAAGCATAAAACTCACCCCCTCCCTATGGCCGAATTGCTTCCAGTTCAGGTGCGCCGTCAACGATTATAACACAAGCAAGATAAAAAAGCAGTTTCTTGACAAGAGCTGCTTTTTTTATTTTTTATTCATAAGTATCAAGGATTTCAACTTTTCCTGATTTGAACCATGCTTTAACTTTGTCCATATCTGGATAAAGTCCGCTAGCATCTTTGAAGCCTTTACCACTCTTACCGCCATAATGGTGGATATCGTTTTCGTGATTGCGTACAGCGATGATTTTATTGCCTTCGTTCAGGATTTCTGCTTCAAGCTTAGTCACGCTCCACCACCATTGGAATTCTTCGTCAAGTTGGTGGGCATCATAAAGATCTTTATTGATTAGTAGGCAGTAACCGTCAGCTCAGACAGGTTCAGAAAGCACCGCACCATAACTTGAAATCCCTCGTCCTGGGTGGAGGTTAACCAAACGTTTGAGCCAGTTTTTGTTTTTGATTTTGACATCACTGTTAAGCAACAAATAAAAATCTGCATCTTTATCCGCATATTTTGCTGCGATGTTATTTCCGCCTGCAAACAATTCATTCTTGTCATTAAAGACAAGTTTGTCAATCATGCCCTTTTCTTTGAGCTTGTTCAACAATTTTTTAGTTTTTTCTTCAGAAGCATTATCGACAACAATGAGTTCATAGTCAATGCCTTCTGTGTTTTTCTTTAATGTTTGAATTGATTTTTTTACATATCTTGGAGCATTGTATGTAAGCATCAAAATACTGACTTTCATAATTAATTCCCTTTTTATTTTATAAATTTCTTGAGGACAAACGTACGTTCGGACTTGTTAAGAATACCAAACAGACCAAAACCTAAGCTGAAAATCATCAGTAATATGGCTGCAAAAGCTAGTGTTAACCAGCTATGAACAGGAATAAAGTGTCTGATAATTAAACCTATCAAAATATCTACCCCAAAGTTTAACAAGGTATATCCCAAAAGAGGGAAAAATGTTGTCCACTTTAAACCGAGATATTTTGCTGATACTGGAATAACAAATACGACATTTCTCAAAATACTAATGATTGAACTGATACCACAAATGGCGATTGCGGCACCTAAAGAATGTGTATATTCGAGTGCAACAATAGTTGCTGCTACACTTATCACACCGCTAATGATGACCGAATTCGAATTTGCTTTTGTCTTGTTGACAATGATGAACAAATTCCACAATGGTGCTGTTCCTACAACCACTGCATAACTTAACGAATACAGTATGGATAGAATTTGCAGATTTGTCGGATCCATCTCAGGTAGCCAAAGTGCAAAGAAATCATGTCCAAATGCTAAAAGAATTGCAAATGGAATGCCGAGGAGGGCAATATTGATTTTACCCGCTCGAAACAAGTCTTGCTTTAACTCATCAATCTTACCTTTGGCATACAAGATTGTCATGTTCGGCGTGAAAACACTCGTGATTGTTCCTTGCAATGAGCCCAAAAAGTTAGGGACGACTTGTGCAACAGCAATGATTTTCATCCATTCTGTCGCAAAAGCATTTGCCAAAATCAAATCCAATCCGCCAAACAGTAAAACACCGAGTTGGTTGACCGAATTCCAAATTCCTGTTGCAAGTAGTTCTTTGATTCTTGAAAAATGAATGTTTTTCACCTTCACTCTCAAGTCTTTGAGAATGCGCCGCTTATAACTAAATTGCCAAATCTGTAGTGCCACCATTGATACAACTCCGGCAAGTCCAACATACCAAAGCTTGGTAGGAAAACAAGCAAACAAGAGTACAATGACCAAAGCCCGCGTTCCATTTGAAATCATATTTCCAATAGATTGCAGATACACTCTGTTGGTCGCAAAAGCAGCGACATTCCAGACAGGCATGACTGTCGAGATGAAAAAGCTGATGAACACAAACATAAATAAAAGCTTGACGGGCATGACCAAATCAGGAGATATTTTCAAAAATTTATCCAGAAAGACAATCCCTAAGGTAACTGGGATTGACAAAATTGCCATCAAGGCAACATTTCCTGCAAAAGTTGATGAGTAAAATTCGTCAGCTTCTTGTTTATCTCCATTGACCAGTGCAATCGTAATGAAGCGTGAAGCCATCGAATTGAGTGCTACTGTGATAATAGTGATGTAGGATACAAAAGTATTTGCCATCGTGACAAAGGCATTGGCATCGCCACCTAACGTTTTAACAATATAAGGTGTCAAAAGAAAGCTAATCAGCAAATTGATTGCAAAAACAACCAATGCCGACACAAGATTGATAACCAAGCTTTTATTTGTTGAGGTTTTATTCATGTTTAAATTGTGCTTTCCACTTTTCAATCAAATCAAAGTCAAGATTGATTTTGGTTTCAAAGTCGTGATTGATGTATTCAGATAGTTGAGCAATATTTTCACGCTCTAACACTGGCAAGTCCCAGTCTCGTTTCATTTCGATTGAACGGTTATCTACACCGATGATAACAGCACGGCGTCCTTTTTGCATGGCACGAATACCTGCATGAAGTCGTGTTCCAACAAATTCAAAATCAGGGTCTTCAAGGTATTCATCATATTTTTGAAGTGAACCAGGAATTTTTTTAATGTTTTTGATGATTGAAGCATCTAAACCGTCAAAATAAGGTTCATCTTCTGCACCTTGCAGCCAAATATAAACTTCTTCATAGTTCTCATTCAAGCTCTTAAGCATGAGTTCATCTGCTGCCTTATCTTTACGATAATCTGTAACAGTAGTGATAACTTTTTTTGCTTTTGTATGAGGAATTGTTTTGCAATGTTCAGGAACAAGACGCCACAAGGTTGGACAACCTGTATTGACAACATTAGTAATGCCAATACTTTCTAACATTTTTTTCGTGTGGTTATCACGAACAGAATGAATGACCGTTTTGTTGAGAATGTGTTGATACAAGAATTTATTGGTAAATGATGGTTTTGATTGGTAATTTTCCCAACCAACACCAAACAAGATTACATCACGCACAAGAAAAGCATCACGATAACGCAAATTCCAACCATTGCTTGATCTAAAGTGTTTGTATCTAGAAGAAAGAATATTTGTTCCAGCGACAAATGAAGCTTCACTCTTATTTAAAATGAGTTTTCCTCTGCGTCCAACGACATCATGTGTAGGAACTGTGAAAAATTGATAGCCATCTTGATAAATGCTTGATAGTTCTCTTTTTACACTTTCATTGATTATTTCGTCTCCGACATTGAGTGTCCCAACGGACGTGTCCCAAATCGTAATTAGTTTCGTCATTATTTTCTCCAGTTTCACGCATATTAAAAATGGTAAGGCGCTATTAGCTATTTATCTTTTAAAAATACGTTAAATTTTAAAGTTTGCCTAAATGCTTAAAACATTTGTCCATTTTCTCTAGTCGCCTAAAACATTTGTCCGTTTGCTTGCCATTTGGCGTTATCGCTTCAGCGATTTACAGCCAATGGACATGCGCAGCTAGTTGCTAAAGCAACATAGAACACTTGTCCACTACTCGTAAGCAACATAAAACATTTGTCCGTTTTTTTCTAGTCGCTGAAGCAACTGATAAAAAGGCTAAAGTTGCAACGATAGTGGCAAGAGCAAAATGCTTAAAACATTTGTCCGTTTGCTTAGTTGCTAAAGCAACAAGAGCAAAAGGCACGAATATTAAAAATGGTAAGGGATATTAGCTATTTAATATCGTTTCTAAGATATCACTTGATTTTTCAATTCGATATTGTTGAACTTCTTCATAAGCTTTTTTAGCAAGGGCAACTTGTTTTTCTTCATGTGTCAACAAGTCAACAATCGCTGCAACAAAAGCAGCTTTATCATCTGGTGTGATTAAAATACTGTTTCCATCGTTAGCATAATCAACAATTCCGCCAATTCGACTTGAAACGACCGCTGCGCCACACGCCATTGCTTCCATACCTGTCAAAACCCATCCTTCAAGAACGCTTGGTAGAAGGTAGATTTTTGATTTCCCATAAATATCTTCACGGAGTTGGTCAGGATTTGCCTTGAATGTAAAATGCACATAATCTTCAAGTGGCATTACAGGCTCATAAGCACCAAAAAGTTCAACTTTCAAATCAGGCACTTGTTTTTTCACTTCTGCCATAATCTCAAGTCCAAGTTTTGTACGTTTGACTTCATGCGTATGATTAATCAAACAAACAACATTTTCACGATTTTCGATTGGTTTTGCTAGATAAAATTCATCTGGATTGTAAAAGTTAGGGAGATAATGAGGCTCAATACCTGAACCTTCAACCACTTTTTGACGTAATTCTTGAGAAATTACAATATTGCTTAGGCCTAGATTAAATGTTTCATTGAGTTTTTCAACTGATCCGCCATAAGACCATGTTTCAAAGTTTTGAATGAAATAAAACTTTTTCCCTTTACTCATAGGCAAACTTGAAACAAGGTGTGTCGTCGGAGCTGCTGTAGCAACTACAAAGTCCGCATCTGGAAATTCACTTGGGGATGTTACATCGTAGAAAACTTCAATGCTCTCATCAAGATCAATCCAAGTCACTTGTTTATAGTGTTTCACACGGTGATAAAGATGATTGTTGACAAAACGAGCCAACTTAGCCACTTTGAAAGATTTTCCTCTCATGTTAAACAAAAATGTAATCTTTACTTCGTAGCCACGTTTTACTAATTCATTTGCATATTGAACAACAATCTTGAAACCGCCAACGGGAATATCAAAATTTGCTGGTAAAACAAAATTTATTCTTTTCATGTTTTTCATTTCCTATTTCATTTTCTTCAATGCAAATAATAAATCTCTTATTCGCCCGCTCATGTTTGCATAATATGACCAATCTGTCAGTACTTGTTTGAATACTGGAAAGAATTTATCAGCTTTCGCATTTTCAACCCGACGACTGACAAAATCATAATAATCTTTTTGAACACTTGCTTGTGGATCAT
Organism: Lactococcus sp. dk101; assembly: GCF_009601055.1. Lineage (GTDB taxonomy): Bacteria > Bacillota > Bacilli > Lactobacillales > Streptococcaceae > Lactococcus. The sequence goes on along the minus strand of NZ_WITI01000003.1, from coordinate 166,988 downwards.
TGCGTTTTTGAAGCACATGATAGGCAATATAATGATAACCTAAAATTTTGTGTTCTAAATCATAAACATGTTTTTCTTTTGGATCGCCAACACTAATAATTTTACCACCACTTGCATTACCTGAGTGACGTTTGTGATTGGCAACGATATGATTGAAATTATATCCTGTTTCCAACAAACTAGACAGTCCTTCAAACAAAATATCATGTGTTAAAATATCAAATCTTGGTTCCCAGTAAGCCATGATGTCTTTGACCAAAGTCGTTTTAATTGCCAAAGTCATGCCTTGGCGGAAACCTGACAAATATTCTACGCGTTTTGGATACTTAGAGATTTCCTTATCCTTGTCATCAAAGACAAAGAAATGCGGAATGATGGCATCTTCGTCAAGTTTGACGATTTCCAAATCGCCACTCAAGACTTCAATATTGCCGTTTTCTTCCATTATAGATACTTGTTTTTCATTCTTATCTAGTTTCCAAGTGTCATCTTGGTCTGAAAAGAAAACATAGTCTGTTTCAAGTTCGAGGCTATCAAAGAGCAGCGCTCTAAAATTTGAACGCCAACCGAGATTTTTTTCGTTGCGTTTAATTGACCAGCCTTGCAGCTCATTGTCTGCGATATATTTTTCAACCGTTTGAACCGTTTGGTCGGTTGATCCGTCATCTCTGATCAAAACATAGTCAGGCTTGAGGCTTTGGTTTTTTATTGAATCTAATTGTTCTTGAATGAATTTTTCACCATTGTAGCTTGCCATCAATACTGCTGTTTTCATTTTTACTTCCTTTTTAACCAAGTGAGCTCCTGCTTCCCTCTCACTTGGTTGGAGAGATAAGCAGCGACTCGCTTTGCTTTCATTTCAAAATACTAATTGTTCGGTGCATACCTTGTGCCATATCCACTTGAGGTTGCCAGCCTATTGCTCTTAATTTTTGATCATCAAGAATAGCAAAACTAATCGGTGTCGTGACTGATGCATCTACCGTTTCTGGCAAATCAAACAAGACTTTTACTCCAGCTTCTGCTGCAACATAATGTGCAAAATCTGCCAAACTAATCGCATTGGCTGTCCGCGTTACATTGTAGGCATTGGCTGACTGACCTGCTGTCAGTACTGACAGAATTCCTGAAACGCAATCACTGATATAAACATAACTGCGTTGTTGATTACCAAGGCTTTTTAGGACAATGTCTTTAGCTTGTAGTGCGTCAGAAACAAAGGTCGCACTCACGCGATTGTCCTTGTCAGTATAATTTGGCCCAAACACATGCGAGAGTCTGACGATTTTCGTAGCGACACCATATTGTTTTTCGTATGATACGCACATGTTTTCAGACATTTTTTTACTGAGCATATAGCATGAACGTACGTTCATCGGATCAATAAATCCAGCCATTGTCTCTGAAAATGGAACAGCTTCTTTAGGTAATTCGCCATAAACTTCACCACTTGAGATGAAAAGAAATTGTTCTACCGAATTTGCTCGTGCATAATCCAACAGATTTTTTACGCCCGCAATATTTCCTTGAATGGTTCCAACGGGATCTTCCGAATAAGCACGCGGATTGGCATTTGATGCAGCATGGATAATCATATCCATCTTGTCATCAAGGACAAGCGGATTACTGACGTCTTGAATGACCAAATGAACCTCATCTAAAATGCTACTAAAACGAGCCTTCAATCTGCTTTCATTTCGACCAAGTGCAAAAATTGAAAGTTGAGCGTCTTGCTCTCGATTGAGTTTGACCAGTGTTTCAACTAAAAATGACCCGACAAATCCAGCAGCTCCTGTAATCAAGATTTTTTTACCAAACAATTTTTGGACATCAACGATGCCATTGATTGCTGTTTCTAATTCTGATTGATAAAGTGCTGAGTCAAAGAATGTCATTGTTTCTCCCTTTTTGCATTTAACAAGGCTTTGAAAATTTCCAAATCTTCTGCTGTTGTGATTTTGAAGTTCTTTTCTGAACCCAATGAAAATTGAACATCCATACCCAATTCGATAGCCAAAGTACAAGAAGCTACTGTTTCAGTGATGCCTTTTTCAACTGCTGTTTGGTACATCCCAAGCAATTTTCCAAGTTGCCAACCGTGTGGTGTTTGCGTTCTAAATAATTTTGTTCGATCGTAAGAAACGTTTGATTTTTGACCATCATCACTGTACAGAACAGCCTCAAAAGTTGGGACATTAGCGATTGCTGAACCAAATTTTTCCGCTTTGACAATACAATCTGAAATAATATCTTGCGAAACGAGTGGACGAACACCATCGTGAACCAAAACTGTATTATCTGGCCCATAATGTTTTTCAAGCTCCGTCAGTCCTTTCGTGACTGATTCTTGACCCGTTGCACCACCAGGAATGATATGTTTAAGTTTGGTAATGTTGTACTGTTTAGCATAAGCGCTCAGGACATTTTCCCAACCTTCCAAGCAAGTAATAGCAATCACATCGATGTTAGGATGCTTTTGAAATGCTTCCAAACTATAGATAATCAATGGTTTGTCATTGACATGAATAAATTGTTTTGGAACTTCTTGTTGCATTCGGCTTCCGATACCGCCAGCAGTTAATAATGCTAATCTCATTTTATTTCTCCGTTTTCCAATACCAGTGATAATAACTATGATTGACCCGTTTGTTTTCTGGTGGCAAAGTCATATAGTCACCATAAAGCATTGACAAATAGCCGTCATGATTTTTGATTTTTCTAAATGTATAATCTTCAAAGGCGACGTCTTCGTAGCTGTCAAAAATTTCGCGTTTAAAATACTCCGTTTTGTAACCTGAATAGACATAGCCCACAAGTTGTTCATCAGTTGCATTGTATTTTTGCATCTGTTGATCCACTTCTTGTGCAATTTTTTTATTTTTGCCCATATTTGCCAAATGACGTGGGAACCACAAAATCATTTTCCCTAAGAAATAGTACCATTTTGATGCGCTGGCATAAACCAGTCCTGGTGCTGAGGATGCTAATTTTATGGCTGATTGTTGAATTTCTTTCTTAAATTCATCTCGTTCTTCAGCATTTTCTGGCATGACATCCATTGGGAATAAGTCCACAAAGACACCTGTTCCCTTATTCAAATTATCAAGTTTACTTGTAAAATAAGTGCGGTTGTCATAAAGTTTTGCAAAAGGGAGATAAGTCGGACGCACTTGATAATAAATCAATGAATAATGTTCCGGACAATTTTCCATCAGCACTGACAAAAGTTTTTCGTAATTTGCACGTGTTAAAACCAAATCAATATCATCGTCCCAAGGGATATAACCTTTGTGACGAATGGCACCGAGCAGTGAACCACCGCCGAGTGAATATTCAATTCCGTTTTCTCTACAAATTTCATCGATATAAGAAGTCATTTCAAGTTGAAGTGTTCTTAATTCTTTGTCTGTCAGTTCTTTCATTTCATTTCTCCAAACGCATCAATAAATGCTTCTGCTGTTTTGTCCCAAGTAAAGTTTTCAAGCACTCTTTTTGAGACATTTTCTTGGATGGATTTGATTTTTTCTGGTTGGTTCAGGAGTTGGCGTAAACTTGTAAGTAACGCTTCCTCACTGTTTTCAATGACAAAGCCATATTCGTCTGACGGAATAAGTTCGTGTGCACCACCAACATTTGTCGTAATAACGACATTTTCTAGGAGTGCTGCTTCAATCATTGATGTTGAGAAGCCTTCGATTTTTGATAACAAGACAAAAATATCTGATTTGTTATTTAATTTCATGACTTCATCATGAGAAACATAGCCTAAAAAGCTGATGTTCTCTTGCGGATAGCTTGCTTTCATTTCTTCAAAAATCGGTCCATCTCCTGCAATAACTAATTCGAGATTGGGAAATTCTTGACTGATTTTTGTAAAAGCTGACAGCAATGTTTCAACGCCCTTGAATTTTGCTTGTAAGCGTCCAGAGTAAGAAATAACGATTTTATCTTTCTTTTCTTCTTTTAAATACTTGGCTAGGTCGTCTGAGTCAACGGCATTGTAAAGTACGCCTTTGGATTGGATACCAAAAACTTTAATCCAATCAGCTGCTTCTTTCGAAACACCGTAAAAAATAGAACTGTTTTTCTTGACTTGCCCTATCAAAGCACGCTCAATACGTTTCAAAAAGAAATCTAAGACAGGATTGTTAAGTGTCAGGTAAGTTGTCCCATGCTCCAAAACAAGTGCTTCTTTACCTTGTTTTTTAGCCATTTTTGTTCCCAAAATCGCTGCCAGATGAAATCTCGTATTGGCAACAAAATAATCAATCTGTTCTGCTTCGATTTTGGCAATCAAATCATGATAAGTTTTATTTTTCTTAAAAAATGGATAACGACTTTTCCATATATTTTTAATAGGAAGACGATAAACTTTTATTCCCTCAAGAACTTCTTCATTCTTGAGTGTTTCATCGTCTTGGGTCGTTACAACGATGACACGGTAGCCTTTTTCAAGCAATTTTTTCGCAATGTTGTAGGTATATCTTTCCACTCCTCCAAGATGAGGAAGATAGAAGCCATTAAAGAATGCAACTGTTTTAGACATATTATTTTCCTTTTTTGATATTTGTCATCTACGAGGGCCGGACAACTTGCACTTATTCAGATTTTTCTTCTTCTAGTTCATTCACTCTTTTTTTGAGAAGCGAGATTTCTTGCACCAAATTTGTGATTTGTTTTTCTGCTGAAACAAGCGAAAGTTGGAAGAGGATCGAAATAATAATCAAAATCCCAACCAAAGTAAACAAAGTCAATGACGCTAAGGTATGAATTCCCATGAAGCGAGCAATTTTCGAGCCAATTTCAGGGAAAATCGCACCTAAAAGAATGACAATAGCTAGAAATAGCCACTTGAGCATGTGTCTGATTTCTGCTCGGTCTTTTCTGACCAGTCTAACCGTAAAAGCTAAAAAGGCCAGTGCTAAAACAATCGATAGAATTCTTAATTGTACAGGCATTATCTTTCCTTTCCTACAAGTGATGAGGCCAAAATCGAGAGCGACACGCTAACCATGTAATTAATTCCTTTAACGAAATTGATACTTGAGACACCTGTTGTCCGCTCAAACATTCTCGCACCGACTTCTTTGACTGTGATTTTCTTTGAAAAGAGATGCATGTAACTTTCTGGCTCTGGATATTGTCTTGGATAACGCGTGACAAACTGGTCAATGACCTTTCTGTTCCCCGCACGATAACCACTTGTCACATCTTTAATTCTAATTTTAGAGGAGCTATAAATCAGAAATGAAAGAATTTTAATGCCTAATTGTCTTGAAAATGACGACTTGAATTCGGAATTGCTTTCTTCCAAAAATCGAGAACCAATCGTAAAATCAACTTCGTCATTGATGATAGGCGTAATTAAATTGGGAAGGGACTCAATATCATGTTGACCATCGCCGTCAAATTGGACAGCAATGTCATAATTGTTTTGTTTGGCATATTTGTAGCCCGTCTGAACCGCACCACCAATTCCCAAATTTTGAATAAGTTCAACATGGTTAATCTGATGCGCGCGCAAAACTTCTTCCTCGTTATCTGTTGATCCGTCATTGATGACAACATAATCGAGATGATAAGGACAGGTCGCGCGATACTGTTCAATTCTATTTATATTTTCTACTATTCCTTCTGCTTCATTGTAGGCAGGAATAATGAGAAGTATTTTTTTCTCCATGTAAGTACTCCGAACTTTTTCATTTTTAGAACAAATGTCTAAGATTTTGAACCGTTTCTAAAATAATATTTCTTCCCAAATCCTTTGTGTAGTAATACATGATTGTCAAGAATAAGAAATAAATGAGGTTAAAAATAATCATGAAATTAAACATGCGATGGGTTGATTTGTCAGACATTTCTACTTTGATGTACTTGTTCAAATAAATTCCAACTGGAATTAACAAAATAAGCAAAGGTGTGTAGTAGCGTCCTTGATTACCGAGACTGACCATCATTGGAAGATAGCCTGGTAACTTAGGAACTGTCCATGTGATATAAACAGCAACCGCAGTCATCAAGATATTTGCCATGAAAGCAATCACACCTGAAACCGCGACACGCGTATCCAAAGTTACTTCTTTTTCTCTGGTCATCAAGATGAATAAGAAAATAAAGTCAAAAACAATCAACCATTCTGGTAAACGATAGGTCATTTGACCAAAATTACCAATCATACCTGTTACCAAAACATTGTCAAGGTTAGTGTAAATATCTGGTCTGAAGAAAGTATTAAAGAGGATTTGCAGTCCATTGACGAAGCCATCATAATAAGCAAATTCATGCTTCAGATAAAAGACGAATAAGCCCAAAATCACGAGGGCAACAAGCCATTTGAACCTTGAACAAAAAGCCCAAAACTTGTCAAGAATCCTTGTCACAGCATTATCGCCAAACAAACGTGTCGGTAAGGTAAGGAAGAAAATCCCAACCACCAAAACAGAAGCTTTCGGAATTAGCAAAACAAGTAAGACAAGAATGGTATAAGCAATCCACCTTAGATTTAATTTGTCTTCTCTTGTCCATAGATTTGTCAGCAGCGAGAATACTGCAAAGATAGCAATATAAGTCATGACATCATAAGACAGCGAAGCGGCTTGCTGGATACTGACTGGCAGTAAAGCGACTGCAGCCATTGCCCATTTGCCAAATTTTGCCTTCTTAATGCAGAAGTAAAGTGCAAAAATATAGAGCATCAAATTGACAAAACGGCCCAGTAAAAACATCAATCCTAAACTTGGATAAATTAAACTTGCAATCAAAATCCCAATCGCTTGTGGTAATCTTTTCAGATTTCCAAAAGTAACATTAAACGCCAGCTTTTGTCCTTCAGCAAAATTTGCTTTTTGGTCAAAATAAGTCTGTATAAAGGTTCCTTCACGATATTCTTTCAAGTAACCACTGGCTGTATCTGTTACATTTTGGTCAACAGCATTCAGTGCTTTCCCTTCTTGGTAAATCGCATTGTCCCGACTGGTGTGGAACATACTATAAGCACTAGAAAAATGAACATATTCATCTGGTGCAGAAAAGAGGGGTTGAATAAACATGGTCAGAAGCCCAAAAACGAGCGCTAATTTCAAAAATAAGCGTTCTACATTTACATCTTTATGGCGATTTTTGCGTTCGGGGTTTTCCAAGTTTAATTTTCTATAATTCATCGGTATCTTTTCCTAAAATGATATAAATTCTGTATTTCACAAGTCGAATGCTTTTCTTAAACATCAGTCGGATGATATATCTCAAGCGAATATCATCTGCATTTTCATTTGTGATATGGAAGCGTTGATCCAAAGTCCTTGCGTCAATAAATGGCGACAGGTTTGAGTGATTTGGACTAATTCTGAAATCCATATTTTTGTCCCATGCCAAATAAATCATCATGCGTTCAATGGCATGCAAAATCGTATTTTGTGGCAATGGTTCTGCTGGAATTTCACGATCCATAATTTCTAAATTGAATAAAGGTTTTAAAATTTCAGTTTTGGCCCAGAAAAATGTCCCATAACTCATAGTGAATGTTTTAAAATCATGAAAATTCACTTTCTTATTCATTTTCATGCGTTTCCAAACATCATTCATGATTGGTGCAATTTGTTTATTTTCATTGTCAGGGTCAACGATTTTATTAAATCTGAAGAATGTTGGAATGTCAGCAATGACAATTCCTAAATTTGAATTGGATTGGAAGTTAGCCATGATATTATCTGCTGGTGTAATCAGCATCTCAATCAATTCTGTCCGCCAGGATTCACCTGCAAAAAAGGCTGCTTCGAGTGAACGTTTGGTGTGAAAATGTCCAACAAGATCATACTTTAAAAGTTTGTCTTTCAATGACAAGAAAGGCACAATGTCACGCCCACGATTTGGTGTGCGAACCAACTCAGCTTCAACCTGATGTTTTGCCAAAATTTCTTTGATAATCTGTTCTTTTTCATCCGTATTTGTCGTCAGGAATAAGTCATACTTAAAATTAAAACTCTTGAAAGCTTCTAAAAATTCTTCAAGCAAATCTGGATAGTAAACATGCAAATGAACTGCAACGCTTTGATTGATTTCAACAGTTGGAGCTGTCGTCAACATTTTGCGTGGAATCAAGAAATTTGAATCTGGATAATCTACCTTACTCAAATGATTGACAATCAAGTCCGTTGGATAATCTGAATGTTGTTCAATATAATCCAACATGTAATAGCCAATGCCATCATTATCAGGACTTTGGAAAGCCTTAATCTTGATAAATGGTACTTTGTTTTGTAAAATCACGTCTGGCGCATAATATGAAAAATCTGGATGTCGCAAATGACTGGCATCTAATTCTCGTGTGTCAAGAATGGTTTCATAAGTGAAGCCGGCATCCAAAAAGACAGTCGTTGACTGAATTTCGTAGTTATCAATAACTTCTTGGACTTTTTCATAGCTAATGATATTGCCCCAGAATTCTTTAAAAACTTGAGATTTAACAACTTCTTGGCTGAACACTTTGTAATACGATTGAATGTGTTCTTGAAAGTAATGTTTTCGTGATTCTTGATAAGCGCGGTGATTAGTGATGCCCCAAATGTTGGTTCCTTTATCTTCATAAGCCTTATAGATTGGCTCCATGTCGTATAGAGGACCGAAACAAGTATCATTCATCAATGTAACTGAATCGAATTTTTCAAGTTGGTCAAAACCAACTGCTTTCATTCCGTCATGCCAAGCTGCAAAGTCAAAGCCTTTATTTTCACGCTGGATAAAAAGGTCAATCAGCCCAAGCTTCTCTAGCTTTGCTTGATCGTCAGCGCTGACAGCACTATTCGTGATGAAAACCACTTTTTCAAATGTTTTTCTCATTTCTGTCAATGTATAAATGACATGGTCTGAGAGTTGATTGAATTTATTAAAATGAACAAAAAATGAAATACGACTCATGAGATACTTTCTAACCTCCAGTCACCGTTACGCTTGATGACACCAGTGCTTGCGTGTTGTTCACGGCGACTTAATTTTTCATCGTCAGTTCTGACACCGACAATTAGACGAGGCGAATCTACTTCTGACACGTATGCCACCAAATCGTCTTCACTAAAGACTGAAACTTGAATTTTTACTTTTTGTTTATTAATGTTTTCAAGTTTAAATTCATAGACATAGCGGAATGTTCCCTTGCCATCTGTCATATTTTCAGTCGAATTATCATTGTAAAGCCAGAAATTATGATCCAATTCCATCAATGAAAAGACAACGTGTGTTCTCATATTTTCAAGCACACGATAGCTGACTTCGAATTTAACAGTTTCACCCTCTTTGACAATATTATCAGAGAGCAATTTCAATTCGAGATTATCCACATATTGATGTGACTCAACCGTCTCATCTTTGGCAGCTTGTTCTTCTTTGGCGGCTTTTGCTTCTTGGGCTTTTGTCAATTCAGCAATACGGCTCATGTTGTCAAGCGAATAACGCATGGCTACTTTTTCAGGACTACCGCTTTCTTCAATGATTCCGTCTTTGATATAAACTGCCTTGTTACAATATTTATTGACAGCGCCCATATCGTGCGTTACCAAAATCGTAGTTTGGCCTGATTTTTGGCGTTCAAGGAAGTAATCATTACATTTCTTTTGGAAGGCTTCATCACCAACTGCTAGTACTTCATCAAGCACCAAAACATCGCCGCGCGCTTTGATAGCAACGGAAAATGCAAGACGCACTTGCATACCAGAAGAATAATTTTTCAATTTTTGGTTCATGAATTCGTGAAGTTCTGCAAAATCGACGATTTCATCATACATGGCACTAATTTCTTCACGTGAAAAGCCAAGCATGGCACCATTCAAATAAACATTTTCTTTTCCTGTTAATTCTGGATTAAAACCAACACCGAGTTCAATAAAAGAAACAAGTTTTCCGTTGACCGTCACTTGTCCTTTTTCAGGTGTGTAAATTTGTGAAATGATTTTGAGTAGGGTTGATTTACCTGATCCATTTCTTCCGACAATGCCGAAAAAGTCGCCTTTTTCAACGACAAAATCAATATCTTTCAGCACATGTTGTTCTTTGTAGCCTTTAATTCCACGAAGTCGGTTGACAAGGGTTGTTCTTAAGCTACTTGTTGCTTCAGTAGGCAGTCTAAAAAACTTACTTACATGATCTATTTTTACTGCTATATTGTCATTCATTAGATAATCTCCGCAAATTTATTAGAATGTTTAGTGAAAACCCACAAACCAAGTCCGAAAATGAGAATTGGAAGAATGTAAGGAATTACAATAATGTATGGGTTATGCACCATTTGCCATAAGGTTGGATTGGCGTTGTTACTAAAGGTCAAAATATAACGCATGTCTTGCACGATTTGTGCCATCGGATTAAGCATTAAAACTTTCGCAACGGTTGGGTGCGTATTTGACACTTGAATGATTGGGTAAATGATTGGCGTGCCGTATAAACCAGCTTGCATACCGACTTCCCAAATCGGACCTAAATCGCGGAATTTCACGAAGGCTGTTGCCAAAAGAAAGGCAATTCCTGTCGCCAATAAAACCAATTCCAAAAGCAATGGAACAACGAAAATCACATTCCAAGACATGTGGATGCCACTAATCAAGGCAAAGATAATCACGACAATTAAACTGATAATCAAGTTGATAAATGCATTTGCAACAACTGAGAAAATGATGATTGGCTTAGAAAAACTGATTTTTCTGAGCAAATCTCCACGAGAAACAATCGAAACCATCCCCATGTTTGTTGTTTCAGCAAAGAAATTCCACAAGGTCAGCGCCAGCAAAAGAGCAACGGCAAAGTGAGGTACGGCATTCCCAAAACGCAAAAAGCGGACGAAAACCAGATACATGATAACAAAGAGCATCACAGGTTTCAAAATTGACCACAAATAGCCAATGACTGAACCTTGATAACGAAGTTTAAAGTCCGTTTTGATAAGTTCTTTGAGTAGAATTTGATTTCTACGATTAAAAAAGTTCATTCTTGTTTTTCCTTTTTATAACCAAGTTTAGTGACAATCAATGTTCTAAAAATGATAGTATGAAGTGTTTTATTTTTTCTCAAGTGATGTTTTTTCAACAGGCTCACGCGCGTTGGCAAGGGCTGTTCTAAAATAGTAACAAAATCTTGAGCGAGCGTTTGATTTTCTTTGGAAAGTCCATCAAATGCCAGTAATTTTTGAGCTTGTTTTTGGCTCGAATTGATGAGCCACCAGTATTTTTTAAGCCAGTGGTTAAACCAATTTTTCATGCGTTTGGATAAGGTTCTTGCCCCCAAAACATTGTTTTCATGCTGCCGATAAAGTTCGGTTGGCTTGTCAATATAAACAAGCTCACCAAGTCCAGCTGCCAAAACAGCCAGCCACCAGTCGTGCATGATGACATCTTTTGTTGATGTCCATTTTTCCATTAGGGCATGATTGGCAGCCATTGTGCCGCCAGTCACCGTGTTTTCTGTCAGCTCTTGCACAAGTTTTGTGTTGGCATGATCGGACTGAAAACGGATCATTGATGGGTTCAAAACCTTGAGGTCTTGGTCAACAATTTTCAAATCAGTATAATACAAGATTGGCTGTTCATTGTCATGTTGTTCCGCTTCAGCTAAGACCACTTCCAATTTGTCAGGCAACCAAATATCATCTTGGTCAGCGAAGAAATAAAAATCCGCTGTTTCCATTTTTGTCAGCTCAAAAAATGAAGCAATTACTCCAACATTGTTCGCTTTGACAAGTTTAATGCGACTGTCAGTGCTGACAAATTGTTCAACAATGTCACAAGTGGCGTCTTTAGATCCATCATCTCTGACAATCAACTTCCAATCAGAATAAGTCTGATTTTGAATGCTCTTGATTTGGTCAGCGATATATTTCTCGCCATTATAAGATGACATTAAAATATTAACGTTCAAGAAGAAACTCCTTTAGGAACAAGCTCTCATATTGAGTACAAATGTGCTCCCATGTGTATTTTTCTTGGATAAGGCCTTGCGCTTTTTCGTGCAATGTTGCCTTTTCCTCAACTGTCAGTGCTGACAGACTTTCAATCACTTGGGTAAGTTTTTCTTTATCAAAATAGATGACAGAATCTCCAGCTGATTGGCGGTTAAAATTGACATTTAAAACCACATTGACAGGTGTTGACCACATGGCTTCTAAGAGGCCAGGATTGGTTCCGCCAACTTCATGCCCATGCAAGTATGCAAAGGCGTTTTCTCGAATAAAACGTAATTCATTTTGGTCATAAACCGTACCGACAAACTTGATACGGGGATCTTGATCAAAATGCGTTTTTTCGCGCAAAGTTTCGTAATAGCTGTTGCCTTCATAATTAGTGATAATCACCAAATCAAGCGTGCTATTGCTTGCCATGAAGCCTGTAATCAAGCTTTCATAGTTATTTTCAGGCACAAAACGACCTACGATAAGAAAATATTTACCAATATTATATTTTACCAAAGTAGGAGATTTTGTCAAATCTGACTGAACTTGCTCGGTTCCATAGGCAATGACTTCTGACGTCACATTTTTGTATTCTTGATTGAGATAATCCAAAATGCCTTGATTGTCAGAAACAATCATGTCCGCATGCTCAACCATTTTTCGTTCAGCATATTTGAGATACTTGCGAACAGGAGCTGCCCATTTGGTTCTACGCCATTCAAGTCCGTCAGGATTGACAAACAATGTGCCACCTACTTTGTGGATTTTCTTGGCATAATGTGAAATGACACCGCCAATGGTATTTCCCAAAATACAGAAAACGGGATGTTCAATGTGTTCAACCTTGATTTGCTCAAGTGCTTGATTGATTGCAAGAATGTCATAAGCAATGACACGAGCTGGACCAATATTTGGAACCTTGACAGCGAAACAGTCCGCTCCAAGATACTCAAAATGTTGCCCAGCTTGTGCCAAATCTGAATTCTCGCTTTGACAGGCCACATGATATTTAATATTTTTATTGATTTGATGTTTGACAAGTTCTTCGACAAATGTCTCAAAACCGCCATATTTCGCAGGAAGCCCACGACTTCCGATGATAAAAACGTGTTTCAACATGTTCCCTCTCAAAACGAGAATTCTGTCAAATTTGATGAATTTGACAGGATTCTGCGTTATTTTAAATCTAAACCTTATTCTTTAATCTCGTGCATTTTCTACAAAATTATTTAGATTTTTCGCCTTTAATTTTGTTCTTATCCGCACGTTTGTCGCCTTTGGCAATCATTTGCGCAAGCGCATCTTGCCATGTTGGAATGACAAAGCCTGTTGCTTTTGTTTTGTCCAAATTCATCGTTGAATTAAATGGACGTTTAGCTTTTTGAACAAATGTTGAACTGTCAACAGGTGTGACTACAGTTTCTGTGTCTTTCAAGATTTCTGTTGCAAAATCAAACCAAGTTACATCTTCACCAGGTGCAGCATCATTTGTCAAGTGGTAGAAGCCTTGTTCTTTGTCATTGTTGACAAGATAAGTCATGAATTCTGCCAAAGTACGTGTCCATGTTGGACGACCATGTTGGTCGTTAACAACTGTCAAAGTTGGGTGTGTTTCAGCCAATTTTTGCATGGTAAAGACAAAGTTTGGTCCGTAATTTCCGAATACCCAAGCTGTACGAATCACGTAATGTTTAACGCCAGAAGCTTTAACAGCTTCTTCGCCAAGATATTTTGTACGTCCGTATTCAGATTCTGGGCCTTTAGGGTCATCAATGTTACGTTCGCTACCGACTGGCAAAAAGCCACCGAAAACATAGTCAGTTGAGATATAAACAAGTGTTGCACCTACACGAGCAGCAGCATTTGCAATATTTTCAGTTCCATTGACATTGATGAGTTCATCAAGTGCTTTTCCTTCATCTTCCGCTTTATCAACAGCAGTATAGGCTGCACAGTGGTAAACAACACTTGGTTTGTTTTCATCAAAGAAGGCATCAACTTTTGCTTTATCTGTAATGTCAAGCTCACCAGCATCAGTCGCAGTGTATTCAACACCACGTTCGTCAAATAAATGGCGAAGTTCTGTTCCAAGTTGACCATTACTTCCTGTAATTAAAATCATTGTTTTTCCTTTTCTAAACTGTTTTAACTAAATGTCCAATCATTTTTAGTTAATTGTTGATACTCAGCTAGACTTTAAAGCACATGAAGAATATTTTATCCGACAATCGCTTTAAAAAGCCCGTTTGAGTCTCAATACTCACAAAATCGCACATGCCATTTGCAGTGAGACAGCTATTCTTTAAGATTTTAGGTTACCTCTAAATGTTCAGATTTGGCTGATTTCAGAGGTCTCTTTTATTTTTTCCAATTTTTTCAGGCAAAGCTTGCAATTCACTTCAAGCTCGGTCGGCGTCCAAACTGGTTTGGCATAGCCTTCAACACCCTTGTCATTCATGCCACAAAGCGTGTCGTGTTCATCTTTCAAAAAATGAACTTTTTTATTTTTCTCGTTGATTATTTTAATCATCGTTTACATTTTCTGCTTGTCAGAGCTGACAGGGCTTATTTTACAAATTAGTGCGGTTGCCCATTGTGATATACAGCTTCAATCGCATAACCACTTGGGTCATAAATAAACGCAGCATAATAATTTTCATGAAAATGTTTATGATAGCCAGGTCGACCATAACCTTTAGCTCCCAACGCAACAGCTGCTTCATTAAAGTGATCAACAGCTTCATTGTTTTCAGCTTGAAAAGCAAAATGAAATGGAAACGGTTCTCCCTCATAAATGGCAAAGTCCCCAAATGGGTCAGTCGAAATCCCGTCCGAAAAATTGGCAGACTTGTCCGAGCGATGATGAATTTTATAGCCTAATGGTGCAAGTACTGCTTCATAAAATTGAATTGATTCCTCAATGTCTTTGACTGGAAACCCACCAGTATGATTAATCATCTTTGTACATTTTCTATTTTGTCAGTTCTACAGCCCTGACAAAAAAATATATTACTCGTCAATAAACTTTTAGCATGTAAACAAGATTAAATTTTTATTATTTAATCACCGTTTGAGATTTAGCATATTTTGCTTCGACAGCGTCTTTTTCAGCTTTCCACCAGTCTTCATTCGCTGCGTACCAGTCAATCGTTGCTTGAAGTCCACTTTCAAAGTCAGTATGTTTAGGTTCCCAACCAAGTTCTGTGCGAAGTTTTGTATTGTCAATGGCATAACGTTTGTCATGAGCATCGCCACGTGGGTCGATGACACGGTCATAAGCGTCAGCACCTTTGCCCATACGAGTCAAGATATCTTCAAGCACTTCTTTGTTGTTCTTTTCGCCATCAGCACCGATAAGGTAAGTTTCACCATAACGTCCTTTTGTCAAAATAGCCCAAACACCTGAAGAGTGGTCTTCAGTGTGAATCCAGTCACGCACGTTTTTACCGTCGCCGTAAAGTTTTGGTGTAATGCCTGACAAGATGTTAGTGATTTGACGTGGAATGAACTTTTCAATATGTTGGAAAGGTCCATAGTTGTTTGAACAGTTTGAAATGGTTGCTTTCAAGCCAAATGAACGTACCCAAGCACGAACAATCAAGTCAGAGGCAGCTTTTGTTGAGCTGTATGGACTTGTTGGATTGTAAGGTGTTTCTGGTGTGAATTTTTCACCAGCCCCTTCGCCATGTCCTGGCAATTCTTCACGGTAAGGCAAATCGCCGTAAACTTCGTCAGTTGATACGTGGTGGAAACGCAAATCATATTTGCGCGCCGCTTGGATCAATGTGTAAGTTCCGATGAAGTTGGTTTGAATGAATTCATCTTGTGAAATCAAGCTGTTGTCATTGTGGCTTTCAGCTGCGTAGTGAACGATAGCGTCCGCTTTTGAAGCAACTTGATCCACGATTTCTGGGTCAGCAATGTCGCCAACCACAAGTTCAACACGACCACTATCAAACAACATGTTGATGTTGTTGACATTGCCGGCATAAGTCAACTTGTCAAGGACAGTGATATGCACGTCTGGGAAATTGTTGTACACATAATGTACAAAGTTTGAACCGATAAATCCTGCGCCGCCTGTAACGACGATGTGTTTGTATGGTGATTCCATTTTATTAAGATGTGAGCTATTTTCAAAAGTTTGAAAAACGAGCTCAATTCCTTTCCTATTTTTTAAAATTTTTATCGTTTATCCGAAAATAATTTTCATGAGCGTAGAGAGCGTCCCTGCGTCAACCAGCACATAAATGCCAAGTCCAACAAAGATAACTCCTATGAGCCAGCGACTATATTTTTCCAACCATTCGAGAGATTCCGTCAAGTGAGCCAACTTATCGCTCAAGAATGAGAACAAAAGAATGTTGGCAAAAAAGACGAGCAAAGCGAGTGCTAGATATTTACTCTGTATGGTTGCAAAATAAGGGGTAAAAAGTCCGATGTTATCGGCTCCGCAACTTGAAAAAGCAAGCAACATGGCTGTTATCATCAAATTCTTGTCTTTACGCTTTTCGAGCGCCTCTGCAGCCTCGCTATCATCATCGCCGAAAATCAAGATTTTCGCTCCAATCACAAGCGGAACAAGTCCTAGAAAACCTAAAATCCACTCGGGTAAAGCAATCTTAAAAACGATGGCCAACAAAAAACTAACAAGCACCAATGAAAGTGAGCCGATAATTTGGCCTATTGTGATTTCTCGATGTCTCTTATTATCGTAACGGAAATAAAGTAAGGCAATCAAAATCAGCAAGTCTAAGGCTGTCGCCCAATAGATAACAGTAGTTTGAATAATTGTTGAAAGCAATTTTACTTCTCCTCTCATTCATCGCTGTCAGTACTGACAAGCTTACAAAGCCTTATATTCTCGCTCAAACTTCGCTTTTGGCACAATCTTGGCATATTTTCCATTGAAGATAATGACTTCGTCTTTACTGACAGAAATTTTCGTCAGGCCATAAGTGTTAACAATCTGTAAACGTTGGCCATTTTGCTTAAATCCGCCGTCAGCGAAAGCTTTCTTGACCCAATCAGGCTGATTTTCGTCAGTGATTTGCCATGTGTCATGCGCTTTTTTTGTCCGTAAATGTAAAACTTTCAAAATCAGAGTTTGCTGCGATCAAGTGGCTTCACGTCTTTGAGAAGTGGGTGGTTTTTATCTGCTTCAGAAACTTCTGCTTCTGCGAGATTTTCCCATTTGACATCCAAAGCTGGATCAGCATAGTTGACAAAAGCGTACTTAGGTTTGAGTTCCAAAGCCCAGTAGTCATTGACGATATAGCTATAAGAAACTGTATCAGACAAGACTTGGAAGCCATTGGCTACGCCGCGTGGAATAAACATTCCGACGCTGGCATCAATAATGGTTTGGTAAACATGACCAAAGCTTTCACCTTCGCGCAAATCAACCCAAGTTCCAAGCACACGACCGCCATCAGCGACTGAAATGTACTTGTCCCAAGGTTCCGCGTGAAGTCCACGCAAGACGTTTTTCTTAGAAAACGAAACGTTATTTTGCAATTTTCCTTCCGCAAAGAAACTTTCAGGGAAGCCAAGTGGCACCATTTTTTCTTTTTGGAAATTTTCTTTAAACCAGCCACGGTTATCGCCGTGAACTGGAATATCAAACTTGATCACACCTGGAATTGCTTCAATTTGGTGTGCAGCAAGTTTTTTTTCAAAAAATTCTTCTGTCATTTTTTATATCTTTCTATCAATCTTCAAGCTTATCTGATGTATTTTTATCACTGATTTCATTCTTGGAAGAATCATCAGAGTCAGAAAAACGCCAACGCCACGTAAATAAAAGCATAGCAATAAATGGTAAAAAGGCAGGCCATAAATAGACGGCATTAAAAACTAATTTTCCATCATCAACAATAGACGATTCAAGTCCTAATATCCACCCAATGCACAAAAAGATTACTGTCACAAGCAGATAAATCAATGCTCAATTTAATAACCTTTCTTTTTTCATTTTTTCTTTTTATCTTTTTCTGTTAATATAACGTAAATCAAGAGGACACCAAAAAATGAAATGATAAAAACAACGGCATAAATCAAAAAGTTCAGCCAGTCAAATGACGAATCCACTACATTTGCAACTGTCTTACTTAGCCAAAAGGATACTCCAAAAGCAAGCAAGGCAACTACTGTGTCAAGTGGTGAAGATTTTTTTCGTTTGTTTTTTGATTTCATCATATTCATTGGGATTTCTCTCTATAGTAATAGTAAAATGAAAACCATCACGTTCAATGCTCGAAAAGCAGAGAAAATCGTTTTGCAAAAGAGCAAGTCGCGATTTTTTTCGCTTTTAAGTGGCGCGTTTCACACCTTGATTAGTCTTTGTCAATCAAACGCAACAAGTATTGACCGTAGTCATTTTTCTTGAGGGGTTGAGCAAGATTGTAGATGTCTTCATCTGTGATATAGCCCATGCGCCATGCGATTTCTTCAAGGTTGGCAACCATCACATTTTGCATGCGTTGTACAGTTTCGATGTATTGAGCAGCTTCAAGAAGTGACGCGTGTGTTCCTGTATCAAGCCAAGCAAAACCACGTCCCATCAGTTCAACTGACAAATCACCACGTTCAAGATAAACTTTGTTGACATCAGTGATTTCAAGTTCTCCACGAGGAGATGGTTTGATGTTTTTAGCAATTTCAACAACGTCATTGTCGTAGAAATACAAACCTGTAACAGCATAATTTGATTTTGGATTTTCTGGTTTTTCTTCAATAGAAATAGCGTTCATATCTTCGTCAAATTCAACAACACCAAAACGTTCTGGGTCATTCACATGATAGCCAAAAACAGTTGCTCCAGATTCCTTGCTAGCTGCTTTTTGCAAGAGTTTAGACATTCCTGGTCCGTGATAGATATTGTCTCCTAAAATCAATGCAACAGAGTCGTCGCCAATGAATTCTTCACCTATAATAAATGCTTGTGCAAGTCCATCTGGTGATGGTTGAACAGCATATTGAAGATTGATACCGAATTCTGAACCGTCTTGCAACAAGTCCTTAAAACGAGGTGTATCGCTAGGTGTAGAGATTATCAAAATATCTTTAATCCCCGCAAGCATCAATGTTGACAGTGGATAGTAAATCATTGGTTTATCATAAATTGGCATCAATTGTTTGCTTGCTGCACGCGTAAGTGGGTAGAGGCGAGTTCCTGAACCGCCTGCTAAGATAATTCCTTTCATGGGAACCTCCATTGTATAGTTTATCAGTCTAATTATAGCACAAATCGCATATGCTGTCATCGACTTGCACAGAAATCGCCTATCTATTGATAAAAACAAAAAAGGCTTTCGCCTTTTTCTTGTTATTTTTGACCGTTTGACATTGGAGCCAATGATGAACGAATGTGGAATTTGCGTTTGAGCAAATATTTTGCAAGCAAGGCGATAACCGCAATGGCAAGCGTTGCGTAAGCATTCAAGACTGGGTTGAGTACTGCTGGAAGGAATTGTGAGAATGTCGTAAATGCTGACCAAATCAAAACGACAACCACGATAAGCAATACGCTCTTCCAGTTCCATTTTCTCTTACCTTGTGCTTGTGCGTAGTAAAACTTGTAAATCATAAACATGACAAGTCCTGCCAAAGCAGCCATGATGAATGTTGTGGTCAAACCGTAAGCTTGTGCGCCTTTGGCATTGAAAAGAGCCATCACTCCTGTCATCAAGTAAATCAAACCAAAGAACAAAAGTGTGCTGTCGAGCCACATCAAGACTGGTTTGTCATTGCTGTTTACATCTGCACTTGATTTTTTCTCTGCCACTTTTTTAGGGGCGTATTGTTCCACAAACTCAGTTGGTGTGCCTAAAAGTTTACGTGCCAAGACATTTGTTTTTTGTCCTTCGATGATTTGAGGCAAGATTTCATTCAAAATCGTTTTGACTTCTTCGTCTGTTTTTCCCGCCAACATCAGTTGTTTTGTAACGGCGTGAACGTATTCCGTATTTTTCGCTGTTAATTCTTCTATTAAATTTTCCATAAGTCCTATTTTATCAGATTTAAGAAAAAAAATCATCAAAAAATGGCAAAAACTTGATTTTTTCATATATAAAATGCTATAATCGATAAGTATGTTATCCTTTAGGGGCATAAAATCTAGAAAAAGGAGCTAAATCATGTCTAAAGTATGTTACTTTACTGGTGTTGGAACACAATCTTCTAACAACCGTTCACACGCAATGAACCAAACTAAACGTGTCGTTAAACCTAACCTTCAAAAAGTTAAAATCATCGAAAACGGCGAACTTAAAACTGTTTGGGCTACTGCTAAAGCACTTAAAAAATTGCCAGCTGGCGTTGAACGTGCCTAATGTAAATTTTTGCTTGCGCAAGCAAAAAATGGAAACTCTGTCATTTTGGCAGGGTTTTTTTGTCGTTCATTTTCGACAAACTAGCTGTCAGTACTGACCAATTATCCAAATTTCCTGTTTTTTTCATGCCGAATTTGCCATAATGAAAGCATCAAATAAAAGGAGAAAACCAGTGGCCAAAAGTAAAAAATATCAGCTGATTTCTGGTACAATATGCTTATGAAAATCACGATAAATATTGACAAGAATGCTGAAGAAACTGGAGATTTTACCCTGCACGAACTGACCGATGACTTACAAAAAATCATCAGTCAACTTCAAAACCAAAATTTCAAGTTAATCGCCAGCAAAAATGAACAAAAATACCAACTTGACTTTGATAAAATCACAAGTATTTACGCACAAAACAAAAAAGTCTATCTTCACATGGATGATCAGCAAGAATTTACGGTCGCTTACAGTCTGTCAGCACTGACAGAAAAGTTGCCGCCTCATTTTCTTCGTATTTCAGCTAGCGAGATTGTCAATGCCAATAAAATCTCACACTTTGAATTCACTTTCGGCGGAAAAATCAAAATCTTTTTCACGACAACCGGCTACACCTACTCAAGCCGTAGCTATTTAAAAAATATAAAGGAGTACTTTGGATTATGAAGATGATAAAACAAGTCTTAAAAAGTAGCACAAATGCTGTCGCCTTTGGCATTAGTCTTTCTCTTTTGTTTAATTGGATACTGACTTTAACCCTTCCAAATTCTCCTGAAGAACAGGCAAATGCCGTATTTTTCATGATTAACCCATTTTCTTTTGGAATTGCAAGTGGAAATGAACTAACAAATATGAGCTTTGCATTGATTAACTGGATATTGCTCTTCCTTTTCTTCTCTGTTCTCCTCCCTTGGATTTTCAAAAACAAGACCTACGGTTTATTGTTTTCAACATTGATTGGTTTTTTTATCACATGGCTCTCTTTTTTAGCCATTTCTTCTCTCAATCTTTATCAGTTTACAGGATACGAACGTATTCCAGTCTTTAGATTTGTCGTTTTAATTCCAACAATCGAAATCATTTTTGTATTTATTTTCATTTGGATTGCTTCGTTTTTCTACTATCGCATTCAAATTAAAAAACTTAATCAAAAAATTATAAGCAAAGCCAGTTCAACACATTCCTCTGAAATGTAAATCTAAAAGCCATTTGTGGCTTTTTTTATTTGTAAAGGCATTCATTTGATGACTTAAAAGACAAACAGAAAAAAATGTATAAAAAATAGCGTTTGCAGGTTAAAGCGACTGTTTTATTTGAAGAAAATATGATAAAATAAGTGATGATATTATAAATAATATGGAGGAAAGTGTCGTTTTGACAAAAAACGAACGGCACATATATGAAAATGAGTGTTACTATTAACAATTCAAATGGCAATGTCGACATCGCGACTGAAGTCATCGCGACTGTTGTTGGTGCAAGCACGACTGAAATTTTCGGCGTCGTTGGCATGACAAGTAAAGCTGCAGTCAAAGACAACTTCCGCAGCATTTTACGTCAAGAAAACTATTCTAAAGGTGTTGTTGTTACAAACAGCGACAACGAAATTGCGATTGATGTTTATGTTGTGGTTTCTTTCGGTGTTAAAATAAGTGAAGTTGCAAAAAACATTCAAGAACGTGTTCGTTTCAATTTGGAAAACCAACTTGGTATTTCAGTTGCGAAAATCAATGTTTACGTACAAAATGTAAAGGTGGTTGAAGACTAAGTGGCTAATGTAGACGCAAGTAAATTTAAAGAAATGGTTCAAGCGGCTGCAAGTCGTTTGAACGAACAAGCTGAATATGTTAATTCGCTCAACGTGTTCCCTGTCCCAGATGGTGATACAGGAACAAACATGGGCATGACAATCACGAACGGTGCTAAAGAAGTTGCCGAACGTCCAGCAAATACCGTTGGTGAAGTTGCTCAAATCCTGTCAAAAGGCTTGCTCATGGGCGCTCGCGGAAACTCAGGTGTTATCACATCACAAATTTTCCGTGGTTTCAGCAATTATGCAAAAGATTATGAAGAACTTGACGGAATTCATTTTGCTGCTGCCCTTCAATCAGGTGTTGAAGTTGCATACAAAGCTGTAATGAAACCTGTTGAAGGAACAATCCTTACCGTTTCTCGTGGTGCTGCTGAAATGGCAAGCCGTAAAACTGACGAAACTGATGATGTTGTCGAAATCATGGCTGCTGCACTTGATGGTGCTAAGAAAGCCCTCGCGATGACTCCTGAAATGCTTCCTGTCCTCAAAGAAGTCGGCGTTGTTGACTCAGGTGGACAAGGTCTCGTTTATATCTATGAAGGTTTCATGATGGCGCTCAACGGCGAATTCGTACCTGAAACTCCAGTTGCTGAACTTGGTGCAATGGATCGTATGGTTAACGTTGAACACGAAAGTGCTGGTGTTGGTTCAGCTTCTACTGCTGACATCAAATACGGTTACTGTACTGAAATTATGGTTGAAATCGGTAAAGGCCCTTCTGTTGCAACAGAATACAGCCACGATAACTTCCAAGTCTTTCTTGAAGGGCTCGGAAATTCAACTGTTCTCGTTGACGATGACGAAATCATCAAACTTCACGTCCATACTGAAGATCCAGGTCTTGTCATTCAAGAAGGACTCAAATTTGGTCGCTTGATTAAGGTTAAAGTTGACAATATGCGTCTTCAAAATGAAGGTGTTAAAGAAAAAGAAGCCAAATCAAACATTTCAACTTCTGCTTCTAAGAAAGATTGGGGCTTGATTGCCATTACTGCTGGTGATGGACTTGCTAAGATTTTCGAAGAAATGGGCGTTAACTATATTGTTTCTGGTGGACAAACGATGAACCCTTCAACTGAAGATATCGTTAAAGCGATTGAAGCTGTAAATGCTGAAAAAGTCATTATTCTTCCAAACAATAAAAACATCTTCATGGCTGCAAAATCTGCCGCTGAAGTTGCTGAAGTTCCTGTTGAAGTGATTGAAACTGCAACAATTCCTCAAGGATTTACATCACTGCTTTCATTTGACCCTACACATTCACTTGAAGAAAACAAAGCCAGCATGACTGCTGCTTTGGCTGAAGTTAAATCTGGTTCAGTGACAAATGCCATTCGCGATACAAATGTTGATGGTGTTGAAATCCACAAAAAAGACACACTTGGCATGATGAATAACAAAATCGTTGTTTCAATGAAACGTCAAGGCGACGCAATGATGGCTGTTTTCGATAAGATGATTGATGAAGACAGCGAAATCGCAACCATTTATGTTGGTAGCGAAGGTAAAAAATCATTTGCTGAAAAAGTAGCACGTGTTGTTGAAAAGAAATATCCACACGTTGAAGTTGAAGTTTTCGAAGGAAAACAACCTGTTTATCCTTACCTCTTCTCTGTTGAATAATAAAATAAAAACTCCGAATTCGGAGTTTTTTTGTTTAGTTGAGAACGACTGTCAGCTTGACGGATTGCCCTTGATTAAAGCCAAGATAATCCAGAGTCACTTTACTCTTTTTATCTGCTCGACCCACGAGAACGCCCTTGACAGATTTGCCTTTGCCTAGGCTACCGCTGGTCAAATAGGCTTCGGATAGTCCAGCAATTTTTAGTGTTAATTGTGATTTTTTACCATTTTCGTTAAGCACAAAATCACTTGAGCTGTAAGACATTGGCGTTACATTTTTATTGGTCATGCTGATATAGACAATGACGTCATTTTTACCTGCTTTTGTCGGACTGGCTTTAAATGTAACCTTGCTGACCTCTAGTAAAAGGCCATCGATTGAAACACTGTTACCGACATTTTCAGTAATCCCCACACTATTATCGATAGTAAAGGCACCGTCAGAGCTGACAACCGTTGCTTTGGAGTTGGAAGTGCTTGAACTTTTGGAGCTACTCAAGCTACCGCTTTTGCTCGAAGAACTAGAGGAAATCGAACTACTGGATGAGCTAGATTTACTGGATTGGCTGGCATTTGAGGAGCTTGCGACTGCATATGCAATCAATATCAATAAAATGAGCGAAAAGAGAACTATGCCAAATCTTAATTTTTTATTCATGTCGAAACTCCTTATTTTTTATTGAATTTTAACATATTTTTTGCTATTGCGCAATCTTTGGAATACGGATTATTTTCTTGAAAAAATAAAAGAACTCTAAAATTAGAATTCTTAAATTTTGTTAATTCTCACAAAACAACACTTTCAATCACTTGCAACACACCTTCGTCATCATTTTTTGGGGCAAGGTGTTTTGCTTTTTCTTGGACTTCCGCAAAAGCATTTGCCATCGCATAGCTTTCTTTCGCTTGTTCCAGCAGTTCAAAATCGTTATAACCGTCACCAAATGCCATCGTTTCGTCAGCTGTGACAGACAAAATGGACTGCAATTTATTGACAGTTGTCCCTTTGTGAACGCCTTTTGAAGTAATGTCAATCCAAGCTTTCTCACTTGCCACAACATAAAAATTTTCTTGCTCAGATTTAATTTTTTCAAAGGTCTCGAAACACCGTTCTTTACGGTCAAAGACTGTTATTTTCACAAAATCTTCTTCGATTTCTGAAAAATCTCTGACCACACGCATCTTCGCATATGATCGTCTGATCTGCTTGAGTCTTTTCGAGCTTCTTAATCATATCAAGCCCTGTTTGATTAGGGATAAGTGACTCAAAAACAAAATGTCCGTCATGCTTAATCCGACTCGCTGAGTCTCCCAAAATCCAAATCTCGCTTGCCAAATCACCAAATAATTCTTCCACACGCTCGGTCTGTTTCCCTGTAACAGCAGCAAAAGCAATCTTTTTTTCTGTCAGTGCTGACAAAACTTTTGTAAATCTGGGCTGATTAAAACTACCCTTTGAATTGAGAAATGTGCCGTCTAAGTCGGTCAAAATTAGTTTAATCATTGCGTCTCCTTTTTCTTTTTTCAATTTAATTATAGCATGAAAAGAATTAAAGTAAGCGTTTTATTTCGTAAAACAAATGACTCATTTGTAGCGCTGATTTAAATTTCCAGTTTTTTTAGGCTATTTAAATTTAATTGTGCTATAATCATTGTAAAATACATTTGACACGTTAGGAAAAAAAGATGCAAACACTTGATACGACACATGTGGGGCAAGTTTATTACCTCGACCGTATTCTTGGCAAAGATCAGGCGAAACTACGTGAATTGGGATTTTCCAAAGATAAGACCATTAGTTTGGTTGCATTCAGTGGCGAAAATGCGATTGTCAGAGTTGACAATAGCCGAATTGCTCTAAGTTCCAACTATCTTCGCCAGATTTTCGTCAAAAATGAACGGACGGAAGAAGAAATTGTTGGGCTTTCGCATTTGTCAGTTGGTCAAACGGGCATTGTTCGCTTGATTGATGCCGCTGGCGAATTAAAACGTCGTTTGATGGACATGGGAATTACGCGTGGAACCAGTGTTTATGTGCAAAAATTGGCACCGCTTGGCGATCCAATGGAATTGCATTTGCGCGGTTATGCCCTTTCCTTGCGCAAAATTGATGCCGAAAAAATCAAAGTCGTTGTTGAAAATAACTAATAAATTGATGGTAAAAAAATGACAATTATTGCATTACTTGGAAACCCAAACAGTGGGAAAACCAGTATCTTTAACATTATTACAGGAAGTAATCAACAGGTGGGAAACTGGCCTGGTGTCACCGTTGAGCGAAAATCAGGTCACTATAAAAAAGACAAGTCCATTACAATTCAAGACTTGCCGGGACTTTATTCTCTCTCGCCTTACTCACTCGAAGAGCAGGTAACACGTGACTATCTGACCCACACGCCACCAGATACCTTGATCAATATCATTGACAGTACTAATCTTGAGCGTTCGCTTTATCTGACCTTGCAGCTGATGGAGTTCAATATTCCAATGGTTTTAGCACTCAACATGAGTGACTTGCTGGAAAAAAATGGACGGATTATTGACGTCGAAAAATTGAGCTACCGTCTCGGCATTCCGATTGTCAAGACTTCCGCTACAAAAAATCGTGGACTTGATGACTTGATTTCAATTGCTAAAAAGTCGCCTCAAATTCAGCCGATAGACTATGATCATCGGCTTGAGGGTGCCTTATCTGAAATTGGAAAAATCATTGCTTCTTCCAGTCGATTTGAGCAAATCAAGTGCTTCGAAGCGGACAAATTGGCGCTGTCAGCACTGACAGAAGCGCAGCTTTCAGAAATTAACGATGTCGTCAAAATTTCCGAACGGATTTTCGCTGATGACCGTGAATCCATTATTGTCAACGAACGTTATGATTTAATTAGCCAAATCGTTCGGCTGTGTGTCATAGATGGCGATGAAAAATCCGCTAAATTGACAGATAAAATTGACCGCATTGTTACCAACCGTTGGCTTGGCTTGCCAATTTTCATATTGATTATGTGGCTGGTTTATTATTTATCCATTCAAACCGTTGGTACTGCAGCAACTGACTGGATCAATGATGTTCTGTTTGGTCAATGGATACCTGATATTGCTCAGAAAACAATGGATTGGCTAAGCATTGTTCCTTGGTTGCAAGATTTAGTACTTAACGGAATTATTGCCGGTATTGGTGCCATTTTGGGCTTCATTCCTCAAATTTTTGTTCTCTTTTTCTTGCTTGGCATTCTTGAGGATTCAGGCTATATGGCACGTGTTGCCTTCATCATGGATCGTATTTTTCGAAAATTTGGTCTATCTGGCAAATCCTTTATCCCCATGCTGATTTCTTCTGGCTGTGGCGTACCTGGAATTATGGCAACCCGAACGATTGAACAAGAACGTGACCGTAAAATTACGATCATGGTCACAACCTTCATGCCTTGTTCGGCTAAATTGCCAATCATAGCCTTGATTTCTGGTGCTTTCTTTAGACAGGCCAGTTGGGTCGCACCGAGTGCTTATTTTTTGGGCATGGGTATGATTATTCTGTCTGGTATCATCTTGAAGAAAACTAAAATGTTTGCAGGCGATGTTTCAGCTTTCATCATGGAGCTTCCCAGTTATCATTTCCCACAGGTCAAGACCGTTTTCAAGTACGCACTCACGCATGCGTATCATTTCATCAAACGTGCGGGAACTTTGATTTTTGCAACCAATGTCTTTATCTGGTTCACTTCTAATTATAGCTGGACTTTCCAAGCTGTCAGCGCTGACCAATCCATTTTGGCTGATTTCGGTCGTGCCATTGCATTGTTCTTTGCACCGCTTGGTTTTGGTGAATGGCGTGCTGCCGTTGCAACATTGACTGGACTCTTAGCAAAAGAAACCATCGTTGGTACAATGGGCGTTCTCTACGCTCAAGATACCAACAGCTCAACGCAACTCTGGCAAGTCCTCCGCGAGTCTTATACGCCACTTTCAGCCTATTCATTGCTGGTCTTTAATCTCTTGTGTGCCCCTTGTGTCGCTGCAATTTCAACGATTTATAAGGAAATGGGTGATGTCAAATGGACTGTTCGTGCAGTCGGCTTCCAAACACTCGTTGCTTACACCATGAGTTTTATCATTTATCAACTTGGTCTTGCCATTCAAACAGGAAATCTCACATTTGTGACATTTCTTGCATTGATTGTACTGTTTATTGGACTTTATTTCATCTTTAGAAAAGGAAAGGAAAATACCTATGAACTTGCCTAGTTTCATCTTACTTGCACTCATTTTGATTGCAACTGGCTTTACCATTCGAAAAGTTGCTCGGAGCAAAGGTGCTTGTGAAGATTGCAGCAGCAACACTTGCCCAGTCAAATCTGCTGTTCCACTAACGGAGCCAAAGGATGATTCCTGCGATTGTTGCAAATAAAAAAGTGCTTTTACGCACTTTTTTTATTTTATTATCAATCCCACATACATCAAGACTGCTTGAAAAAGTGAGAATACCATTAGAATTTTAACAGAACAGATAAAAGTTTTACTTTTAACTTGTTGCGTTTGATAGGCTTTGGCAAATTTCAAAATCAAAGGTATTGTCAAGAGCATTAAAAGCATGACTGGCGAAATTAATTGTAAAAGTACGGCCAAAACGATTGCAAGATAGCTTGCAACTATTGCCATGTTCCACCATTTTAAAGCAGCTTTTTTTCCAATATAATGAACAATCGTGTAGCGTTCATTTGACTCATCTTCTTCGAGGTCACAGGTATTATTTGCCAACATCAAATTTGAAATCAAAAGGACACTTGGCAAAGCTACCAAAAATGTAGAACCAATCGTTGCCCAATTCCAGACGAATGCACTCCCACTGCTGATAAAGACAACAATCAAGAAAATCAAATAGCCCATCGTCAAGCCACTCAAAGGCTCACCAATTGGTAAACTTGATAGTGGTTTAGGCCCTCCGGCATAAAAAATGCCAACCGCATAACAGATTAAGCCAAGCGCAAAAACTTGCCAGCCGGTTAAATAGGCAACCCATAGCCCAATCAACATTGATGAGAAGAAAAAGAAAGCCAAGAGCCGTTTAATCAAGCCCAAACTCAGTTGCTCACGCCCGATAATATTGGTCTTTTTTTGGTAATCGTCTGTATCAACTGCGTTGTGATAATCATTGTAATTATCCCAAATATCAACGAAACAATTAAACAAAAACATGGCAATAAAATACAAAAATAGAGCGACATAATGACTGCCTTGCGTATGATAAAGCGAATAAGACAGCCCCAATAAAAAGGGAAAAACACTGGCTGTTTTAGCTTTTAACTCAATCAATTCCGCAAATACCTTAAAATTCATTTTATTTCCTCTTCTAATGAGATGGGATATAAGAAAAATGAGTCAATGCTCATTTTAGTAATTTCGTTGGAGAAGCAAGTGTGTTGCTTCTTTTAAAATCTCTTGATTTCTACTTTTCGGCAGTTTTTCAATTTCTTCAAGTGCCTTTTCAGTTAAGGCATTTGCCACAAATAAAGCACCTGTCATGCCACCAGCTTCGGCTACTAAATCTGCCAGTTCAAGACATTCTTGACGGGTTAATTTTTCTGGTGTTTCCATATAAGGCAAGATTTTTTCAGGTTCATTTTCGCGTGCAATTAGCAAAGGAAGTGTGAAAATTCCTAAACGAACATCTGTCAAAATGGGCTTGTTTTCTTCTTCCAAACCAACAGTAAAGTTGAGAATGTCGTCATAAATCTGGAAGGCAAGGCCAATGGCACGGCCGATTTTACCTGCTGAACGTTGAACAGCTTTGTCCGCACCTGAAAAATAAGCACCTTCCAAGCAACTCAAACTAAGCAGTTCTGCTGTTTTTCCGCTGACAGCTTTCAAATATTTATAAATCGAAATTTGGCTGTCAAATGTCGATTGCATTTGTGTTAATTCACCTTGCAAAATTTTCTTCATTGATTTTGCATTTTTAGCTAAAAATGGTGTATCAATCATGGTTTCAATAAGCAGCTCAAAAAAGATGGTATAGATAAAGTCTCCCGTATAAACAGCAACATCTTTCCCAAATTGTGCTTCTACTGACGGCAGTCCCCGCCGAACAGGTGAGTCATCAATAATGTCATCATGAATAAGGGTTGCCGAATGAAGCAACTCCAATGAAGCTGCTATTTTCAATAGCTTTTCTTGTTCTTTTTCATCTTTTTCGTCCGAATTTAAACCTGCAAATAAGAAAAATAAGGCTGGTCGCACCATTTTTCCGCCTTGTGATGTCATCTTTTGAAGGGCCAATTTGAGATCTGAATTGTTGATTTTTAACCGCTCTGCCATCAATTCTTGCACAGCGATCAATTTGTTTTGTATTTCTGGGTAGTCTTGCCAAAAAGTGAGCATTAAATATTTATCCTCTCGTATGCTGAACCAAGTGAAAAATTGCACTTTCAACTGGTTGCAACTGTTAGACAGTCGCCTTTTGAGCCTTAAACTTCAAAAGCAGTCTTTTCAGAACCAGCCGAAAAACAGGACTTTCAGTGGTTCTAGCATGCTTAGCACTAATTACTATTTTAGCAAAAATTATCCTTTTCTGCTTTGTAAAAGTTTATATATATTCGTCATAAAATTACACAAGACCTTTGATTAGATGAATAAAAGTTTGTCAGAACTGACAAACTTTTTAACGGATTTCAATAATTTTTTCTTGTGGCAAACGGTAACTTGGCATGCCTTTGACAGCTGCATTTCCGAGTGGAATAATCATTTCTGGACGGTAACGACGTTCAATATCCAGGATTTCATTGATTTTTGGTGTCCGATTAAATCCTAAAATAATATTTGAGTCGTAGCCACGATTTTTAATGGCATAAACCAAATTCATTGTCACTAGACCTGCATTGATTGACAAATAGTCGCTTTCATAAAACTCATCGTAAGACTCATACATTTGAGGATAACGGCTGTTAAAGCGGCTCAGTTGTTCATCGTTTAATTCGTCTGCCCCATAGCGCGCGATTTCTCTTGAACGTTCAACCAAGTCAGTATCACTAAATAAGACAATCACTGCCCCTGCTTCTTTGACCTGTTCGGCATTGCTTGGCTTCATTTCAGCAAGCAAGGCTTCACGTTTTTCATCACTTTCAACAATAACGAAATGCCAAGATTGGATATTGTGTGCAGATGGTGCCAAACTTGCAGCAGAAATAATCTGTTTTACATCAACTGTTGGAATTTTTGTTCCGTCAAAATGTTTTGTTGCATGCCGCGACTTGTTCAATTTTACAAAATCCATAATCTAAATCCCTCTTATCTCTATTGTTCTTATTGCTCCTATTTTACCATAAATGTGTCAAATTAAGAAAGTTTTCTGACATCTCATACTGTTTAACTTCTAAAAAGCATAGAAGTTGCTTCGCTGTCGATGCTCGCTACACGAACAAGTTCGTTAGTCGCAGTCGCAAAGTTTGCGTCTTACGCACAAAACATTTGTCGGTTTGCTTAGTTGCTAAAGCAACAAGAGCAAAAGGCCAGCGCAAGGCAGTATATTTGCAGTTGCCATTTGGCTTTATCGCTTCAGCGATTTACATCCAATGGACAGCGTAGCAATCTACTAAACGACTGAAAAGTCGTTTAGAGGTTAACTAGTATCAACTTAAAAAAATGGTCAAACATCAGGATTTGGTCTGTCAGCACTGACAAAGGCTTTTTTATTCAATTTTTCTAGCAAAAAAAGTTATCCAAAGATAACTTTTAAGGGATTAAATTTTAACTTGTTCAGCTTTTTCTTTTTTGATTTGTTTTGAACGTAACTGACCACAAGCCGCGTCAATATCCGTTCCATGTTCTTGACGAACAACGCAGTTGATGCCATTTTTCTTTAAAACATCATAAAATTTCTCAACTGCTTCCTTTGTTGAACGTTCATATTTGATGTGTTCAGCAACTGGATTGTAAGGAATGAGATTGACATAAGATAACTTGTTTCTTGGCTTAATCAAATCTGCCAACTCTTGTGCAACTTCTGGTGTATCATTGACACCTGATAACATGATGTATTCATATGTCACACGACGATTTGTCGTCTCGGTATAATAATCAATGGCGTCAAATAGTTTTGCTATCGGTTGGCTTCTGTTGATTCGCATCAGGCTGGTACGCAAAGTGTCATTTGGTGCATGCAAGCTAATGGCAAGATTGATTTGCAAATTTTCGTGTGCAAATTCACGGATTTTTGGTGGCATAAAGCCACATGTTGACACTGTGATGTGTCTAGCACCAATCGCCAAACCGTTGTCATCATTGATGACGTGCAAGAAATCCATCAGATTTTTATAATTATCAAATGGTTCCCCAATTCCCATCACAACCACGTGAGAAACACGTTCATCAAGTCCACGTTCGTCAAAATATTTCTGAACGAGCATTATCTGCGATACAATTTCTCCAGCAGTTACGTCACGCTCTTTTTTCAATATCCCAGAGGCACAAAATGTACAGCCCATATTACAACCCACTTGAGTTGTCACACATACTGACAGTCCATAAGACTGACGCATCAAAACGGTCTCAATCATCATATGATCCGGCAACATGAATAGATATTTAACAGTGCCGTCTTCAGATTCTTGAACCACCACTTGTTCCAGCGGATTCATGATAAAATCCGCATTCAATTTAGCAATGAAATCTTTAGATAAATTGGTCATTTCTTCAAATGATTGGACGCGTTTGCGATAAAGCCAATCCCAAACTTGTGTAGCTCGGAATTTTTTCTCGCCATTTTCTAGCGCCCATTCGATGAGTTTGTCTTGTGTTAAGCCATAAATTGATGGTCTTAATTCAGTTTGTGTATGAGTTGTCATTTTCGTTCCTTAAAATTTATTTTGCTTCTTTTCAAATTGATTGGAACAAAAATTTTCCATGTTTCTGTCCAATAGGTAGTCGTTCAATCATGAAAAGTCAACATTCGTACTGCGAAATTGGCGACTTAATTATTGTCGCGCTTACGAATGACAAAGCCTTGCGGCTTGTTTGTTTGTGTTTGTTGTTTTGCTTGTTTGTCTGGTCTCGTTTGTTTTTGTTTATTAGCTGGCTTGTTTTTGTCAGTGCTGACAGCTTTTTGATGTGTCTTTTCAAGCCCCTTATCCGTTGTCCGCTTTTGTTTAAACGGTGCTTTGCCATTATTATTTGGCTTACGGTTCGCATTCTTTTCGGGTTGTTTTTCTGCTTTAGGCCCTTTAGGGAAAACCTGTCCTTTTTTCTGCGAATTCGAGGTTCTATTTTGCTTATTTGGCTTATTTTTTGAGACGTTTGTATCTTTTTTCTCGCGAATTTCGTAGTTCACATTTTCAGTTTTATCTGTTTCACGATTTTTATTTCGATTGCGACTACGACGGCGGCGCGGTTTATCAAGTCTTGGTTGACGTTCGCCATCTTCAAATGCACGTTCTGATTTGAAGGCCTCTTTCTTCCGCATTTCTTTTGTACGAATGCGACGAAGAACAAAGTACGGCGCACCAAAATTACAAAATTCATTCAAATAATCTTCCAGATGGTCGATTTTTGATGCGGCATCCATTTTTTTACGACTGGTTGAGAAAAATCCTTTCAACCGAAGTTGTTCAAATCCCCAATCCCCTACAATATAATCATATTTGTCGAAAACATCAGAAAAACGTTGTTCCAATTTTTCAGCATTGAACCCCTCACGGAAATTTTGGACAATGTGAAAAACTTTATCTCCACCAATTGTTACAACACCTTCGAATTCCACAACGTGTTCTCCAGGATATTTGTTGTAACTTAACTTTGTTTCATCTATCTCTTTTGGCATTTACTTCTTCTTTTTGCAGATTTACCTTATCTGTCAAGCTCGGCTGACCAGATTGCTGTAGTAACTCCTATGAGTCCCCATCGCACGCGTAAATATACTGCCTCAAAGTCCTTTCTCATTTTTTAGCGCATCGGCCACTACTTCACGTAAAAAGTACGGAAATAAAATCTCAGCCTTCGCTACTTTCTTTAAGAGTGGAAAATACCAGGTAAATAAATACTGATCTGGCATCATCACTTTTACTTCATCATCTTCTTTAATTTCTGCCCACTGCTTTGATTTTTCGTCCTGCAAATAAAACGCACCATTTTCTAGTTTCAAATGATGAAAAATCAGATGACCGAAATATTTACCACGAAAGCCCATGCCACGAATTTGCTGCGTGGTCAAATAAGCAGAAACATCAATCATCTCCGTTAATACTTCCTTCAAGTCACGCCCTGACAAAGTAAATCGGATCATTCGCATCGAATGTGGCAATATTTCATGGAGGCTATCCAAACTGATTTCGGCAGGTAATTCATCCCCAACAATCGATCCAGAATTCAAAACGCAAGCTTGCGTTTGACTGGCTTCTTGCAGACACTGTGCCACAAAGTGACTTGCTTCAAAAGTCGGAAAGCGATTTTCAATTTTCCGCCCCAGATCTGCAATTTTTTCGCCTGCTAACATGCGACGACCTTGCACACGCCACCCATTGATTTGTGTCGCATCTGTTTTATGTTTGGGTAGGGTATTTGTCGCAAGCGCCTCAATATGAGCATCAATCAGTTGCTTTTCGTCATTAAAGACTAAATCAATCTGCCCAACATTTTGACCATATTTTCCTGCTGCAGCAAGTAAAGTACCATGACTTCTTGCCCCATGCTCAAATAAATGATGCGTATGTGCCCCAATAATCAAATCAATATCATATTTTTCAGCGATTTTCTCATCGACATTTTTGCCCAGATGTGACAGTAATATTATAAAATCACAGTCCAATGGCAAAAGCTCATCAAGAACAGAAAACGGATCCGACAGTTCCCATCCTGCCAAAGGATAGGTCAAGGCATAAGGCGCTGTGAGACCAAGAACCCCCACTCGTAGTCCAAAGGAAGTTGTAAAAACCATTGGTTCATGGGCAAAATTCGTCTTCAAATTGGACAAAAGCACAGGAAAATTAGCGTCATCATAAAGATGACTCAACATGTCATGTGTAAGGCCGAGGCCTTCATTATTGCCAATGGTTGCAGCTGTCAAAGAGAGCTGATTCATCAAAGACACATTGAATTGCCCATGTGTCGCTTCAGTTAAAGGGTGAGCACGATCAACATTATCGCCTAAATCAAAGCGAAAAACATCGTTAGATTGCGATATTTCAGCTGATTTATCAGCAAAAAAACGCTCAATCACTGGAAAATTTTCCAAATGTGAGTGTAAATCATTGATGTGCAAAATTCGCAGATTATTCATAGCTTCATTATACCACACCTGTCAAGGCTTCACACAATTCCACCAGCCTACTTTTTGTATTATTTCCCAGTAGATCCAAAACCACCAGTACGGACTTCTTTGAGCCGATTTTCATCGCCATCAGCAACTAAAAATGGCATGAACACGCCTTGAACAACACGTTCTCCAGCCTCAATCACAACCTCGTGGTCAGTGATATTCATCATTTGTGCAAAAATCTCGCCTTCATTTCCTGGATTTCCATAATAATCGCCATCAATGACACCAACGGAGTTGATTAAAACCAGACCTTTCTTGCGAGGATTTGATGAACGATCAAACAAATACAAAACTTCGCCCGCCTGCATGTAAGCTTTTAAGCCTGTTGAAACCAACTTAATTTCATTCGGAGCAAAACTCACGCTTTCGCTAGCTGCCAAGTCATAACCTGCAGCATGTTCTGTCGCACGATAAGGTAATTCTAAGCCTGCATCTGCATATTTTGATACGATTTCAAAGCCACGTAATTTCATTTTTATCTCATTTCTTTTCAATAATTAGTTTAATTATACCATATAAAAAGCACCTTTCGGTGCTGATTTATAAATCACTGATTTACTTTTTCTTTCAAAACTTTATGTTCCAACGGACTTGCCCAAAGGCGTTTCATTTAGTTTGTTCACTTGCTTTGTTCTTTTTCTCTTTTAGTTGCTTAAATTCTTTATTTGTATCAACGAAAGTTTTGTTATCTTCACGATTGAGTCTAGCCTGCTCCTGTGCGATTATCTTAAAAAATTCGTTACTTGGCTTGGGTGCTGGTGTAATTACTGTCATCGATATCTCCTTTTTAAAAAAATAAATCCATATATCCAATTTCACGTGCGGCTTTATCAAAGTCTGTTACTAAATTCAAACCATTTTCTGTTAGTATATATGTTTTATCACAAAAATGTTCAATTTCTTTTAAATTATGCGATGTTAAAAGAACAATTTTTTCTTTAGAAATTTTCTGAATTTCCTCGTAAACCTTTGCTTTTTTAGAAATATCAAGACCGCTAAAAAGTTCATCAATAATCAAAATCTCACAATCAATCGAAAAGGACAAGATTGTTGCAAAAAGTTCTTTCATGCCAAGAGAAAATTTTTCAATTTTTTTCTTTTCAAATTTATTTGCTTCAAATTTTTTTAATAACTGCTCCGCATTTTCACGCTCATTTTTCTTCAAAATACTAAAATAATCTTCCATTTTAAGTGTTTTATCAAAAATTTCAATATCTGCTAAGTAAGCGGCCCTACCTTTTTTAATATTACCTTGTGAAATCGAAACTTCATCGGACAGTACAGAAAATAACGTACTTTTACCAATACCGTTTTTTCCAATTATTCCATAGAGTCCATTCTCAATTATTTCAAAATCAAAAGCAGAAATTTCGGGTAACTTTAGATTTTCTATTTTAAGTTCCATTTATAATTTCCTCATTCTCTGATTTTTTATAACAAAACCTGCAATAAGCATGAATATTACACTCAATAGTGTAAGATACACTACTCCCACTAAAACGGAATATTTTCCTGCAAAACTAGTTGGATTTCCGAAAAGTTTGAGTGGAGAAAAGTAGCTCATCGGAATATATGGCTGAAAAGGCACAAGCCAACTTATATTTTCAATCATTGAATATCCTAAAACAAGAAGTGAGATGACACCAAAAACAACCATACTTCGTTTAACAAATACAGAAATCAAAGCACCTAGTGATGCTAAAAATAGTAAGACAAAAAACAGGTAAAAAACACAACCAATGTCCAAAATTCCATTTGATATGCTAATGTTCGTCAACATAAATCCAGTTGTAACATTAACATCTCCAAGATATGCTGGATAATTCCAACTTCCTACACCATTAACTGTAGCAATCACGATGAAATAAGCAATACTTGCCACTACTAACCATACGTAAGTCGCGACGGTTCCTGCAAAGACCTTGACTATCAGATTTTTCTTTAAATCAATATCTGCAAAACGATACCATCTATTTTCATTTGCTTCATAGCCACTTGCTACCGTGATTGATACCATTGAAGCAAAAAGGACGATAAATAATGCACTTGACAAGATTGGGACAAACTGTTGCTGAAAGTTTCCAAAAGCATGTGCTTGTACCGAAGGCATGATTTCAAAGTCTAAATGTCGTTTTTGAACGAGCTGAATATATTTTATATCTTGCTTTAATTCAAAATTTTGTTGAATTAGGCCCGACTGCGGCATACTATTTTGATTTTCCTTCAATGTAATTATATCAATTTGCTTTTGTAAGTCATAATATCGATTGATATTTTTGGTCTCTAATACTTGAACCTGTGAATGATACAAAATTTTTAGTTTATTCATATAATAAATTGAAGTATTATTGTTAGAAATTTCTGATTGATTTTTTGAGCTTTGTATAGAGTCTTGAAAGCTTTTAATGCTATCCGTGAGAGATTTTTCATTTGATTGTGCCGTTTGAGATAACTCCGTCAAATAACTTCTACTAAATAAATTAAGAAGTGAAATAGTCGAGTAAGCGGCATAAAATACAACGAGAACAGAAATAAGTGTTAGTAAATACCTGTTTCTTTTATTTAAAATAAATCGTTTTAATTCGAATTTAAAAATTTTCATAATCTTCTCCTGACTAGATTTTGTCATATTCTGATAACTAAATGTGGAGAAATCTCGGAACTTCATCACGCTGCACCAATATCAATTAACATTCTCCATTACTTCTGTTAATAAGATTGAAGCAATTCAAACACTTGCTTAATTAAATTCATTGTATTCTTTTTCTTTCGTTTTTTCAATGAGGAGTAAACCTTATTTTATATTTCTCATGTCAAGCACCTAAATTTGATATAAAAAAAAACGCCCAAAGGCGTTTTTTTGTAAAATTTAAATCCGCTATTCTGAGAAAAATTCCCAGCTTATAGTTCTTCAGCATTGGTAGCAATCAATTTTTGGTACCAGTAGTATGAATCTTTTGGAATGCGCTTCAAGCTACCTTCCATTGTTTCATCTTGATCAACATAGACGAAACCATAACGTTTTTGGTAACCATTGAGCCATGACAATAGGTCTGTGTATGACCAAGTATGATAACCAATAACTGTTGCACCATCTGTCATTGCTTCTTTAATGGCTTTGACGTGACTTTCAAGATAGGCAATACGATAGTCATCATGGATTTTTCCATCTTCCAATTTATCATACTCGCCAAGGCCGTTTTCTGTAATCATAACTGGAATACGGTAACGTGAAGTGATACGACGAAGGGCAATACGTAAGCCTTCTGGGTCGATTTCCCAATCCCAGTTCGTCCGTTCGATAAATGGGTTTTGGATTTTCTTATGCAAGCCAGGAACACCTGATTCTTTTGTTGTTCCTTTTTTACCAGTCGTATTAAATCCAGCAGCACCCACACCGCCCTCAATCGGATTCCAAGCATTTGTTGCTGTTTGGTAATAGTTGATTCCGAGGAAATCAGGGTGTGCTGATTTCAAAAGCTCAGCGTCGCCTTCAGCAAATTCAGGTGCAAGACCCTGTTCACGAAGAAGTGCCATTGCAGCGATTGGATATTCGCCATACATGTAAACATCCATCCAGAAATGGCTATACATTTCTTCTGCATTTTCTGCTGCAAGAACGTTCATTGGATCGCTGTCTTTTGCATATTGTGGTGTGTAAGCAAAACTTGGGCCAATTTGTCCAGGCATTTTCATGTCATGGAATTTGTTGATTACTGCTGCATTGGCAAGGTTAGCATGGTGATTGACCTGATAGAAAAGCTTCATGTTTTTCTTTCCAGGTGGGTGAGTTGCGATTGCCCAACCTTGATTAGTAAAGACATTTTGTTCATTCAATGAAACCCAATATTTTACTTTGCCTTTGAAAGCATTGAATAAAACTTCTGAGTAGTTCACGAAATCCGCAATGACTTCGCGAGATTCCCAGCCACCATACAAATCTTGCAAGGCTTGTGGCAGATCCCAGTGATAAAGCGTCACGATAGGTTCAATTCCATTGGCAATCAATTCATCAATCAAGTTTTCGTAGAATTTCAAACCTGCTTGGTTGACTTCTCCACGGCCATCTGGCAAGATACGTGTCCAAGCTACTGAGAAGCGATAAGATTTAAGTCCCAGTTCTTTCATCAATGCAACATCTTCTTTATAACGATGATAGTGATCTACTGCAATATCGCCATTTGTTCCCTTAAATGTTTTTCCTGGAATACGAACAAAATTGTCCCAAACGCTCGCTTTTTTTCCATCTTCAAATGGAGCACCTTCGATTTGATAAGCTGCTGACGCAGATCCCCAAAGAAAATCTTTAGGAAATGATGTTAATTGTTTATGTTCCATAACTCTCCTGAACCATTCTATATTTTATATTTCATTTACTAGTATAGTTCTATTATATCAAATGGAAACGCTCTTATCTGTTACATACCTTGAAATATGTTTTTAAATCATAAACGAAATAAAAAAACCTGTCAGTGCTGACAGGCTTTTGTTTTAGGCAACGATAACGTTGAAGAATAGAACTTGACCCCATTCGCTTCCTTTGATCAAAGCTTTAACTTTTTGCGCTTCTTCATTCATGTCAGCGCCCTCTGGAACTTCGAAATAGTGTTTCAAAGCTTGTTTTTTAACAAATTTGTAGCCATTGGCTTCCAAAAGTTCAACGATTTCTTTTTGTTTTTGTGCAAGATTGACGATAAGCATAATATTTATTTCCTTTCGCGATTTCAGTTTTTTGTCAGTACTGACAATTACTTTTCTTTTTTATTATATCATTTTTGTAACGTTTTCAAGTAAACGTTTTGTTTCAAAAAACGAAACTATTTACGAGATTTGATTTTTTGATTTTTTACAGCATCAATTTTTTCTTGTTCTGCTTCTTGCTCATTTTTCTTGTTCTTCTTGGCCACAAGCATCATGACAATTCCCAATGCAATGACCAAAATTCCGAACCAGTTTTTGTAAGCAAGGAGGAGCAGTCCCAAACTGATGAACGCAACACCCCATGTACTCATTTAGTGACCTCAGTTAGATAAAAAAATATTTATCCCTTTCTATCTTTGAAATAAAACATAAAAACAAGGTGGAGAAACCAACCTTGTCTTCATTATATCAAAATCAGTCAAAATCTGTTTCTTCCATCTTGTTAGCAGCGATAACAAATGGAGTCCAAATAACGAATGTAATAGCCAAGTTAATGATTGACAAGACGATTGCACGCCAGTCAAAACCTGTCGCCATGAAGGCATTCATGATTGGAGGTGTTACCCATGGTACTTGAAGTACGACTGGGTTAACTAATTGAAGCGCTGTTGCAAGATATGCAATGATAACAGCTACCAATGGAGCTACAAGGAATGGAATGAAGAAGATTGCATTCAAGACAACTGGCATACCAAAGAGAACTGGTTCATTGATGTTGAAGAGTCCTGGTGCAAGTCCAAGACGACCAACAATCTTATAATCTTTACGTTTAGAGAAGATCAATACTGCGAGGACAAGTGTGATTGTACCACCTGAACCACCGAACCATGCAAATGCGTCCCAAGAACCACGAACCCAGATATTTACGAATTCACCGTTAATGGCGTGTGCACGAGAAGTTGCGCCTTTTGCTACCAATTCTTGAATTCCTGAAGTGTGGATTTTGTTCCACAAGTTCATGTTGTCAAGTCCAAGAGGTCCCCAGATACCATCGAGTGCTGGTGCCAATACGTTTGGACCATGAATTCCAAAGAACCAGAAGATAGATACAAAGACTGTAGCAATCAATACTGAGAAGATGTTTTGTGACATCACTTGGAATGGTGCTGCCAAGTATTTTTGAATCAAGAAGATAAGTGATTCACCTGAAAGTGTGTTAACAATGTAGTAGATAATACCAACAATGTAAAGTGAAGCGATTGTAGGAATGATTGCCAAGAAAGCTTTAGCAACTGCAGGTGGAACTGATTCTGGCATCTTAATTGTGATGTCAGCAAGCATCAATTTAGCATAGATGATGACTGCAACTGCACCCATAATCATAACTGTGAAATATGCTCCAGCATCGAGTTGTCCTGCTGCAAATCCAGGTTTCCAACTTGCGATGAATTGATTTGACAAAACAGTGTTTACAGCATCATTTGCTTTAGATACACCTGTTGTTTTGTCCATTCCACCGATGTTAGTAAGTGAAGTTGCAATACGAGCAAATTGGTTTGGCAATCCCATCATCAAAGTGGCAGTTGATACGATACCACCAGCGAGGTCATTGACACCGTAAGCACGAGCCAAGTTGTAACCCCAAGAGAAGGCAAAGATAAGACCGATAACTGTCAGAGTACCTTGGTTAACAAGTCCTGAGATGTTGTTCAACTCTTTGAAAACAGGTGTGTTTGCAAGTGTCCAACCAGTACCAGCAGCTTCAGCAGCCGCTGCTTTTGTTGGTCCTTGAATCATTTGTTGAAGAGCTGATGGGAATGTTGTAACGATTGCTGAGATTAAGGCAGCCATCGCACCAGCAAGTGTAGCTGGCAACATACCGATAAAGGCATCACGCAACGCAACCAAGTGTTTTTGAGACCCGATTTTCGCTGCAACTGGGACGAGATATTTCTCCATCCACGCAGTAATTCCGTTCATGGAATCCTCCTTATAAAAAAATATAATAATAAATACTAATCACATACACAAGTGATTAATTTAAAATTCAATAATATTAAAATGGAAATATTATTAAATTTTCTAAGCAAACTTTTTTGTATCGCTTACATTTATATGATAATGCTTTCAAAAGTAAAAAGCAAGACATAAATGAATCTTAAAAACATGTTTCAGATAATAAAACAAAAAGTACTTTTTACAGTGCTTCTTGTTTTTTATTTATTTTTCGATCATTTTGAAACTGCTCCAAGGCTTCAGGAATGCAAGCAGGAAGGCTTCTTCGTCTGCAATACGCCCAACAACATTCACGCGCCCGTCATTTTTCATTGTTTTAAGCGCAATCTGTGTTTCGCCTTTATATTGACCATAACCATTGTTGTCAATCACAATGTCACCTGCCTCAATCGTGTCTGTATCATGAGCAGGGAAGTCTAAATCTTTGTAAATCACACGGGTCATCGTTGAACGAAGAATATAAGCAGAGCGGTCCCCACGGTAACTATGCGTTGCTTCAAAGAGACATTTACGTTCCGCTTCTGAAATTGTTGGACGTGGAACCACTTTGATTTCTGGCATTGTCGCGTGAAATGCTTCTGACATTGCTTTCAATTCTGCTTCACTCGCATAGGCATTACCAATCGTAATGTCATCAATACCACCAATCATCTTGTAATGCTTGACTTGAGTCGCAATATCTAAATCTCGGTGATCTTCTAGCGTGCAAAGGCCGTCTTGTGTTGGCCAAGGGCCAAATGTGGCTTCATGAGCATTAACAAAAGCCATTGTATTCAAGTTGTATTTTTTGAATTTTGCTGTACACTCCAAGAAGAATTCGTAATCCAAACCAGAATAACGATGAGGATAGAAATTATGACTGCCTAGCAATTTTTCTGTATCTGGTGAATAATCCATGATACTATCGACATAAGTTGTTCCTTGACTCATATTGATTTCAACTTTGAGTCCATATGGATTTCGAGTCATTCGGGCTTCTTCTGCCCCTGTAAATCCGAGATCAAGACGAATACCGTCCGCACCTAATTCGTGGAAGAATGATAGGTCATCATAGCTGATTTCTAATTGTCCAAAAAGTCCGGGATTGATGTCAATCATGACTTCCATATCTAAACTGTTGGCGTAGTCAACAACTTTTTTAAATCCTGACAAGACTTCCTCTTTGTTTCCTTTGATTTCTAAAAGCGAAGTAAAGACCCGTTTAAATCCATATTGATGTGCTAAATCAAGATATGCTTTGTCCTTTTCAAAAGTTGAACGTTCTGGATAAACTGAAATTCCTAATTTTCCCATTTTTCTCTAACAAATTTATTGCTAAACTTGTTTTTTCCTTTCCATTTTTAGACCTTCTCAAATTTAAGCCTTATTCTATGATAAGGTTTTCATTTTTAAAATGCAAGCGATTTCTGGAAATAAAAAAATATTCCTAAATTTAGGAACATTTTTCATCTTTGTTTCTTCTTGATTAAAAGTATTCTCTGAGAATAGCAGACTGCTCTTTCAGTACACGCGCGGTAAATTCGCCGATAGTCATTTCTACTGGCTCTCCTT
Organism: Lactococcus sp. dk101; assembly: GCF_009601055.1. Taxonomy (GTDB): domain Bacteria; phylum Bacillota; class Bacilli; order Lactobacillales; family Streptococcaceae; genus Lactococcus. The sequence goes on along the minus strand of NZ_WITI01000003.1, from coordinate 123,792 downwards.
GTCCGACCGTTTGGTTGTTTTCTTGAATGAGGTCATCACAAATGCGTGCAGCAAAATTGGGTTGTCCATTGACTTCTAAAAAGGCAGACAGGTTGACAATTCTTGCCATCATATATGGCTGAATTTGAATATTTGCTTGACTTGGTTCAGCAAGATCTTCTTCCAGCTTTTCATGGCTTGGCGCAATCCAAATTATTTTATCAAATGAACTGGCGTGGCTGTAGATGAAACGATAAAGGGCATCTTTTGCCGAAGCCGTCAAACAAATCAGCTCACGAATGACAAAATCAGCACCATCAAATTCATAAATCAGATAGCCCATTTTTTCATCATTTTCTTCATAAATCGCAAAGTTTGGCTTTGATTTGAAGCTGAAATAATAGTCCCAAATCTGTTCATTTCGAGCTATGCTCCCTTGATTATAGGCTTGTTCATGGATTTTTTGCATCTGTGTTTGCCCGTCTTTTAGGCTGACGCGCTTAATGTTTCCGCTTGTTTTCTTTCCTTTTGGAAATTGAAGAGCTGGAATTTCATATTTTTTGCGGTTAAAACTATAAGCATAACCAAATTTGGCGTAAAATTCATAAGAAAAGGGTGCCAGATAACTCAGGGCCGTTCCTTTTTCATATTCATCGTGCAAAAGTTTTGTCATCAGTTGACGGATAGCGCCATTGCCTCTAAACTCGGGATAGCTCGCAACGTAGCCAATACCTGCCATTTTTAAGCGGTTCTCCTTCCAATGAATATCAAAAGGAATGTCAATCACCATCGATGTCAGTTGTTGCTGATTTTTATCATAATAAGGTTTCGCAAAATCAAGAAGCGCATAGAATGCTTCATCGCCACCTGTTACAGGTTTATGAAAGGCGTATTTTGCCAGTTCAAGAAGTTCTTCATTTAGTTTTTGATGCGTATTCATGCTTTTATTCTAGCATATTTTTGGTAAATAAAAAACATTTCATTTGAGAGAAATGTTTTTTGTTTGTTTCATATCGTAATCTCGATTTCATTATTTTCAGGGTCAAGAACAACTGCTTCATAGTAACCATCTCCTGTCACACGAGGGCCAGATTTAACCGTAAAACCGTCTTTTGTGAAACGCGCAGCCATGGCATCAACCGTTTCTTTACTTCCAACAGCAATCGCTAAATGCGCATAGCCAAAATCGGCCTTTGTCAGTACTGACAGGCTTTCTTTTGTACCGATTTCCAATCGGGTATCGTCAGCAAAGCTCAGAAAGTAAGATTGAAAGGTCGTTTTGGGATTATGATATTTTTCCCCAGCCACCGCATTAAAATACGTTTCATAAAATGAACGCATGCCTTCTAAGTCGTGAACCATTAGACCAACGTGATCAATTTTCATTCAGATGTCCTCTTATTTCCCGATGTAAGATTTTTGGATTGAATCAATAATTGCGATGATTTGGCGTTTTTTGAAGCGTCCCAATGCGAAACCAACAACCATGTCATTCATTTTTTGAATAAAGCCGTTTGATACGCGATCTTCTGTAATAATAATCGTTGTTGAACGGTCATCAATCTTGTGCAATTCCCAGCGTGTGTGGAAAGTATTACGTTGTGTGGAAGTCGTGAAAGCATAGACTGATGGGCCAGTTACTTCGTCAAATTTGATGGTTCCTTTTTGATTCTTGCCAAATGTTTTGACGTATGAAAAACCTGTCATATTCATCACTTTTGGACGTTTTCCAGTTTGTTTCTGAATATCATAAAGGCTTGATTCAATAATTTTTTCAAAAATAAATTCGCGTGGGACGTCAATTGTTTTGTTAATCTGCATTCTTTGTACACTTTCATTTAAATCTTTTAATTTATTTTAGCAAGTTCAGAAAACGTTTGCAAGGTTTTTTCGTTTTTTTATAGGAAATATATTTCTTTTTAATTGGTCATAAAGGGCAAAATGATAAAAGCAAGGAGTAGGCCGACAAAAACAATGCTTGTAATGATTTTATAGTGTGCCGGAATTGCTCGTTTGAGCGATTTAGGTGGGAAGATAGCTGAGAGCAAGAGACCGCCGATAGCGCCACCGATATGGGCCCAGATGTTGACCTGCGTGCTTCCAAGTGAACCAATCGCACCAATATTAAACACATTGAGCAAAAGATTTATGACAATCAGCACAGCAAAGGTCTTTCCGATTTGTTTTAAAACAGGCATTTCTGTGAAATAGCCTAAACCAACGACGGCACCAAAAAGTCCAAATATGGCACCTGAAGCACCCGCTGACAAGCTTTGTGGTGAAAAGAGAAAACTCATGGCATTTCCAAAAATTCCTGAAATGAAATAAATCAGTGTGAAACTTTTCCAGCCAAATACTGCTTCAACCTGTCTGCCGATAAAAAAGAGCGTAAACATATTAAATAACAGATGTGTCCAGCCAATATGAAGGAAAATCGGCGTCACTAATCGCCATAGTTGAGTCGGATCAGCAAGAATGTTTGGTCCCCATAATGCGCCCGAATTGAGCAGGTTAATCCCTGTCGTTGCTTGGTTACCAAATGCCAAAAGTTGACCAATCCAGACCAAAATCGTAACGATTGTGATGACATAAGTGGCTTTAAATTCTGAAAAATCTTTTTTTAAATCAAAATGATCCATGAGTTCTCCATTTCAAGTCTTTGCTTGATTTTTTGTGTAAGTAAAACGTTCTTCTACCATTATATCATGACTTTCACTTTCAAACTCTACTGATTGCAAATCATAATAAACCGATGCCGTCTTTCCTTTGAAACTGGCCAAATACCGATCGTAATAGCCTCCTCCAAAGCCAATGCGATGTCCTTGTGAATTCCATGCAACACCTGGCACCAAAATGAAATCGGGAATTTCTTCTGGCAATCCATCGGGTTCCAAAACACCAAAACTTGATTTTTTGAGATGCAACTTGTCATACTCGGCAAAAATCATTTGACGCTGGGGCAATGTTTTCGGAATTAGAATACGTTTGCCTTCATTTTTTGCAATATTGAAAAGTTGAGTCAGATCAAATTCCATTGGCATTGGCAGATAAAGTCCGACAACTCGGGCCTTTTTCCAGCTGTCAGAGCTGACAAGATTGGATAAAATGCTTGTTGTTTGTATTCTTTTGTCATTTTCTGACATTTTAATCAGAAAATTTATAATATTTTTTCTTGTTTCCGCTTTACTTTCCATGATAACTATGTTATCATAAATCTGTAAGTTTTTGTCTTAAGATTAGTTCTGTAACATTTTGTTCACTCCTTATTAAGATTTACAATTTACAAAAAAATATATATTAAGGAAGTATTTCAAAATGGCACAAGGAACTGTTAAATGGTTTAACGCTACTAAAGGTTTTGGTTTTATCACAGCTGAAGACGGAAAAGATGTATTCGTACACTTCTCAGCAATCAACACTGACGGATTCAAAACTCTTGATGAAGGACAAAAAGTAAACTTTGACCTTGAAGAAGGCCCACGTGGTCCTCAAGCAGTTAACGTTACAAAATAATAATGACTCCATGAAGCTGTCACTCAGTTGTACATTCTCGATAGGTCGCTAAAGCGATTAGTCGAAATGTCAGCTCTGACAGTTTTTTTATTGCCAAAAACCGCACAATTATCTTGTCAAAAGGTATAAAATAGTCTAAAATGAAAGCAATTAAACAAATTTTAGAATGTTATTAGGGAAAAAATGAAAGATTTAACCAAAGGCAATATCCTCAAAGGATTGATTGCTTTCACCTTGCCACTTTTGATGGGCAATTTTTTTCAGGTGCTTTACAACACAGCAGATACGCTGATTGTGGGGCAAACGTTGGGGAAGGACGCGCTAGCTTCCGTTGGTGCAACAGGATCCATTAACTTTTTAATTGTCGGATTTGCTCAAGGAATGACGGGTGGTTTGACCATTTTGACGGCGCAACGTTTTGGTGGAAAGGATAAATTAGGCGTAAAGAAGTCCTTTGTCACAGGACTTTATTTTACGATTGCCATTTCCATTGTTTTGAGCGTTATTTCGGTCATTTTTGTGGGAGAATTGCTTCAAATCATGCAAACACCCGCGGATATTTTTGAAGGTTCTAAAACCTTCTTAACTGTCATGCTGGGCGGAATGATTGCCTCAAACTTATATGCCTATTTGTCAAATGCCTTGCGGGCTTTAGGAAACTCAAAAACGCCACTCTACGCCTTGATTGTTGCCAGTATTCTCAATATTATCATGGAATATGTTGCTATTTTAGTCTTTCATCTGGGCTTGTTTGGTTCAAGTGCCGCAACTATTTTGGCACAAGCCATCTCGGTCTTGTTCCTCTTTTGGTATATCAAGAAGAAAGTGCCAGATTTCCATATCGACCGCTCAATGCTCAAAGTGAGCCGGCAAGAAATCAATGCTCACGTCCGTCTAGGATTGCCAATGGGCTTTCAGTCCTCAATCATTGCTATCGGTTCTATCACGCTCCAAATTGCGCTCAATAAGATGGGAACCAATGCGGTAGCAACTCAAGCAATCGTCAGCAAAATCGACCAATTTGCTATGCTTCCAATGATTTCAATGGGACTTGCAATGGCGACTTTCGCTGCCCAAAACTACGGCGCCCAGCAGTACAAACGAATCAATCAAGGTCTGCTTCGCTCACTTGCGATTGCTGTGGGCTGGTCAATCCTGTTTGCCGCTGTCTTGATTTCGCTCAATTACTACTTCACAACAGCTTTCATTTCACCAAGTCAAACGGCTGTTATCGATATGGCAAGACATTATTATGTTGTCAACGGCAGTTTCTACTGGCTGCTTGCCATTTTGTTTGTGACACGTTCAACCATTCAGGGACTGGGAAATGCGAAAATCCCAACCATTTGTGGCTTCATGGAATTATTCATGCGTGCAGGCGTTGCAATTTTCGGTGTTCTTTTGCTCAATTATACGGTGATTATTTCTTCCAATCCTGCTGCTTGGATTGGGTCAACCGCCATTCTCATTCCGACAACCTTAAAAATGGTTCGAGAATTCAAGAAAAAAGGAGACCTAGAACTTCTTGCTGTAAAATAAAAAAGGCCCAGGGCCTTTTTTATTTTCGATAATACTCAGGTAAGATTAATTGCCCTTCGTTTTCAAATTCTAAGGCTAAGGCTAAAAGCTCAAGCTCTGAGTTCTTCCTGCCCCAAAGTTGAATGCCTAGCGGTAAATTGCTTTCTTCAGATACATAAACGGGCAGCGAAAGCGCAGGCTGTCCTGTCAAATTGCTGATAAAATTGTAAGGCGTATAAGCAAGCGAGCGCTCAAATGCGGTTTCGATAATCCGAAGTTGTTCCGTAAAATCATAATTTTTAATCCGACGCATTTTTTCTTGCGTGTCAGCACTGACAAGTTCTTCGCCAATTTTTGGAGCTGTCTTAGCCGTCGTCGGTGTCAAAAAGAGATCGTATTGGCTGAAGATTTTTTCTTCAAAAATAGCACTTGCATTATCCCACTGATCTAGCGCATTGATATAACTACTGACAGGAGCTTTCCGTCCTGCTTCTAGCAATGCAAACGTCAAAAGTTCGACATCATCAGGAGTCAACTGACGTCCATTTGCAAGCTCCCAAGGTTCAAGCATAGCAAGGGTTTCCGCAGCATTCATTTCGTAGTAGGATTGTATCAAGCTACGCGCATTCATTGGAAATGCAACTTCGACCAATTCATGCCCTTGTTTTTCAAGAAAAGCCACCGCTTTTTTGACGGCATTCACAGCATCAGCTGATAAAGGGATTGCATCAATCGGAGAAGCTAAAGAATAAGCGATTTTAAGCCGTTTATCATGTTCACTGGATTTACCCTCTGTCAGAGCTGACAGCGCCTGTACGTCCAATAAGGACGTCTGATAAGGAGCTGCTTCTTGAACCACTTGCATGGCCATCACAAATCGAGCCGTATCACGCACAGAGACCGTCAAACTTCCAGAAATGGACGCCCCCTGCCATGAACGATATGCTCCGGGCCCTTGAGGCATTCTACCTCTAGTCATCTTCAAGCCAATGAGACCTGAAAAGCTGGCAGGAATTCGAATTGAACCGCCACCATCAGACGCCCCGGCCATAGAGAACATACCAGAAGCGACTGCTGAAGCTGCGCCTCCTGAGGAACCACCTGAGTAATAATCCTGGTTCCAAACGTTTCTTGTATCGCCATACAGTTTGGAGTCTGTTATATTTTTAAAGCCAAATTCTGGGGCTGCCGTTTGCCCAAATGGTGTCAGTCCAGCTTCCATCAATTTAGTAACGTAATTGCTGTCAGTTCTGGAAACACTATCTTTAAAAAGGAGAGAACTGGCTGTATCTGGCAAACCTGCATGACTTTGCCCAAGCATTTTCAAGGCAAATGGAACGCCCGCAAAAAATCCTGATTTCGTTTTTTCCAAATCCGCTAGCGCTTTTTTACGATCGTAAGCAATGACAGCATTGTATTTTGGATTGAGCAATTCAATTTTTTCTTCTGTCAATTTGAGCAAGGCTTCTGGCGTGATTTCATTGTGACGGATTTTATCCGCCCAGTATGTCGCGTCTTTTATTTTATTCGTCATCCTTGGAATTATCCTTTCAAAAAAAGCAAGCGAATGCTTGCTTTTTGATAGATCAATCTTTGTCTAATTCTTGGTAGAGCAATTTTTGGGCGACAGCTGGATTGGCTTGACCCTTTGTTGCTTTCATCAACTGTCCAACAAGTGCTTTGGCAGCATTTTGTTTTCCACCGCGATAGTCGGCAACTGATTGTTCATTTTTGGCAAACACGTCATGAATAATTGGAATTAAAACTGCTGGATCTGAAATTTGAACCAAACCAGCTTTTTTAACAAAGGCTTCGGCAGAACCACCATTTTTGGCAAGTTCAATAAAGACTTTTTTGGCAATTTTTGATGAAATTGTGCCGTCAGCAATCAAGCTCAACATTTCTGTTAAGTTTTCTGGACTGAGTTTAATCTCATTCAAAGTTAATTTTTCAGCATTCAAATATTGTGCAATTTCGCCTTGCAACCAGTTTGAAATCAATTTAGCGTCTGCACCAAGTGCAACAGCAGCGTCCAAGAAATCTGAAGTTTCTTTAGCAACTGTCAATTGTTTGGCATCTGCTTCTGAGAGTCCCAAATCATTGATGTAGCGCGTACGACGTGCTTTAGCAAATTCAGGCATTTGACCACGCACTTCTTCAATCCAAGCGTCTTCAACAATCATGTGTGAAGGCAGATCTGGTTCTGGGAAATAACGATAGTCAGCTGAACCTTCTTTGACACGCATCAAGATTGTTTCACCTGTTTTATCATCAAAACGGCGTGTTTCTTGACGAATGACACCACCAGCACGCAAGATTTTTTCTTGACGGGCTGCTTCAAAAGCAAGCGCCTTTTTAACATTGCTAAATGAGTTCATGTTCTTGACTTCAGTTTTCACGCCAAATTCTTCTTGTCCGTAAGGACGGAGCGAAATATTAGCGTCACAACGCATTGATCCTTCTTCCATCTTGACATCAGAAATGCCTGTGTAAAGAATAGTTTCGCGTAAAGCAGTCAAATAAGCGTATGCTTCTTCAGCAGAACGCATTTCGGCATGAGAAACAATTTCAATCAATGGCACACCTTGACGGTTCAAATCGACATAAGAATAGCCGTCTGTTCCGTGTGTGTTCTTTCCAGCGTCTTCTTCAATGTGACCACGCTCGATACCAATTTTTTTCTTTGTTCCATCTTCCAACTCAATTTCAATCCAACCATCGTGACCAATTGGCGTATCTTGTTGAGAAATTTGATATGCTTTGGGATTATCAGGATAGAAATAGTGTTTGCGGTCAAAATGCATGTCTTGACTGATTTGCATATTGAGCGCTAAAGCTGCTTTCATTCCTGCTTCCACAACGCCTTTGTTCAAGGTTGGAAGTACTCCTGGCAAGCCCCAATCAATGAGATATGTTGATGTATTTTGTTCAGCTCCATAAGCAATTTTTCCTGGGCTGAAAATTTTGGAATTCGTGTTCAACTCAACGTGAACTTCAAGTCCAATGACTGTTTCAAAATTCATATTATTTCGCACCTCCGAAAATGACAGGTTGTTTTTTATGCCAATCAGTTGTTGCTTCAAAGGCAGCTGCAACTTGATAGATTGTTTCTTCTGAATAACGTTTTCCGATAAGTTGCATACCTACTGGAAGGCCATCTGCTTGACCTGCAGGGATTGAAATTCCTGGCAAACCGGCCAAATTAACTGGAATTGTCAAAATATCTGCCAAGTACATTGCGACAGGGTCATTATTACGGCTTCCTAAATCAAAGGCAACCGTTGGTGCTGTTGGGCCTAAGATTAAGTCATATTTTTCAAAGACTTTAGCAAAATCATCAGCAATCAATGTCCGAACTTGTCCAGCTTTCTTGAAGTAAGCATCATAAAAACCAGCTGAAAGGCTATAAGTTCCAAGCATAATTCGACGTTTCACTTCTTCTCCAAAACCTTCAGAACGAGATTTTACAAACAAATCTTCAAGATTTTTGATTTCTTCGGCACGATATCCAAAACGAATGCCGTCAAAACGTTGGAGGTTTGAACTTGCTTCGGATGAACCGATGATATAGTATGCAGCAACGCCATATTTACTATGTGGCAAGCTTACTTCTTCAACGATTGCACCAAGTTTTTCGAGGTGTTTCGCAGCAGCAAGGACTTGTTCTTTTACTTTTTCGTCAATACCTTCACCAAAATATTCTTTTGGCAGAGCGATTTTCATGCCTTTAATATCTTGACCGATTTTTGACGTATAATCAGGAATTTCAACTTGTGAAGAGGTACTGTCTTTTGCATCAAAGCCAGAAATCACTTGTAAAAGTTCTGCATTTTCTTCAACAGTTTGAGAAAAAGTTCCGATTTGGTCAAGTGAACTTGCAAAGGCAATCAAGCCCCAGCGAGAAACACGACCGTACGTAGGTTTCATACCAACAATACCGTTGAAACTTGCAGGTTGACGAATTGAGCCCCCTGTATCTGAACCGAGAGACAAACGTACTTGACCTGAAGCAACGGCGGCGGCTGAACCAGATGATGACCCACCAGGCACTTTAGTCAAATCCCAAGCATTGTGTGTTGGTTTTACTGATGAATTTTCACCAGAACCACCCATGGCAAATTCGTCCATGTTGGTTTTTCCGACAACAATCATGCCCTTGTCATAAAGTTTTTCAACAGCTGTGGCATTGTATGGTGGCACCCAACCACGCAAAATTTTACTTGCAGAGGTTGTTTCGATGTCTTTTGTGACAATATTATCTTTGACAGCAAGCGGAATACCATCTGTCAGTACTGACGCATTAACGCCACGTGCATCGATTGCTTCAGCTTGTGCAAGTGCTTCTGTTTGCGTAATATTGAGGAAAGCTCCCATATCAGCTTCACGCGCATTGATGTCAGCCAGTGTTGATTTTGTCAACTCTACTGCTGAGATTTCTTTGTTAACAAGAAGTTGGTGTAACTCCTTGATTGATTTATCATTAAATGACATCAGGCATCTCCTCCATCAGCAAGCATTGCAGGCACTTTGATAAAGCCATTTTCATGCGTTGGTACATTTTCAAGCAATTTTTCACGGTCAAAGCCAGCAACTGCGACGTCTTCACGCATTCGGCTTTCGTTGTCAGCCACATTCATTGTGAATGCCACACCGTTCGTGTCCACTTCTTCGAGCATCTCAACCATGTCAATAATTTTGCCAAGCGTTTCTGTAAAGTCAGTAATCTCGCTTTCAGCAAATTCAAGTTTCGCCAAGCCCGCAACGTGCTTGACTTCTTCTGTTGTAATTTGACTCATATATTTTTTGACCTTTCAGCCCTCTAAAAGAGCGATGAGTGATTTTTTTCCAAATTGGTCACAATAAACCAATTTTAGAGTATTTCACTGTCTATTATAACAAAAAACAGCATTTTTGTATGCTGTCAGTACTGATACCAGTATCATTTCACTTTTTTGCCGATTTTTTCTTTGACGATGACAAAAATAAGCCCTAAACCAAAGACCACATTGACATAATAGCCATATCTAAGTAAGCCAAAAATCGTCTTGAAGGTTGATTTTATTTCTGTCAGCCCCATTCCAAAGAGATTAAAATGGAAAGGCAAGGTCAGCAAGAACAAAATCATAAAAACCATGGCAGCCGAAATAACTAGCGACATTGCTTTCTCTTTCACCCAATAATGTAGCACGATGAGTAAAGCAAGCGATACAAATAATATCCAATGCGCCACTATCCATTGAATGCCAGAAAAACTCGCCTCCGACATGGTTGTTAAACTGATGCCATAGTTAAAAGGCAAGAGATATGTCAAAAGCCAAAGAGTTAAAACAGCTGAAAAATATTTTTTACTCATGCGTTACCACTCTATTCTAAAATTATATACTATACCTAATCTAAAATCGCTCAGATTTTAGACTTCCTTGTTCCTAACCTTTTTATCAGTCGCTTTAGCCTTTTTGCCAGTCGCTTCAGCGACTAGGTAAAACGGACAAATGGTTTGTGCCACTAGGCAAAACGGATAAATGGTTTAGGAGCAAGTCCAAATGACTAGTTAGTGCAATATGAATTCTATTTTATCACGTTTCATGTCATAATAACATAACAAAAAAACAGCCTTAGCTGTTTTATCATTTTTCCTGAAAACTAAATTTTAAAAGCAGAAGAGAAAATAGAATTCCCGATAGCCCAACCAGCCAAAAACCAATGTTAAAGGCATAAAAGAATAACTGAAATTGTCCTCCTGAAAAGAAATTCGAAAGTTGTCCTACTTTTATAAAATTATCAAAATAAGTCATTAAAGGCAGCAAAACGCGAATCAGGCTAAAAGAAATCAGAAAAGCAAAGGCGATTGCACTGCGTTTTTTCCATTGACGAAAGCAGGCAACTAGCGCAATAATCAGCAAAAGACCAAGTAAAATGTTTGTCGCTGGGCTTTCGCCAAGCAAGGCAAAATAATTTTCGCCACTTTTTCTATAGTCATAAGTCATGGTCAACTTACGATCGCTAATCGTGCTGTCAAAGAACATAAACGCAAGCGTCAATAAAAAGAAAAACAACAAATGCCAAACTTTCACAACAAATTTGTTCATTTTCACACCTCCTGAATTCTGTCAGCACTGACAGCTCGTTGAGTCACTTTAGCGCCATAACCGGAATGGACAACCGAGTGGTAGCGCTCTTTTTCACGTATTTTACTCTTTTTGTCAATAATAAGCAAGAGGAAAATAAAAAATCCTGTCATTTCAAGGCAGGATTTTCAGATTTAAGCATTTTAGAAATTGCGTCCAGCAAGTTTGTCAAACAAACCGTTGTTGAGGACTTTAAGGTAAGTCCCTTTCATACCAAGTGAACGAGATTCGATAACACCGGCAGATTCAAGCTTACGGAGGGCATTAACGATAACAGAACGTGTAATTCCGATCTTGTCAGCAATGACAGAAGCAATAACGTGTCCTTCTTCGCCGTCCAATTCTTCAATGATTGCTTTGACAGCTTTCATTTCAGAGTAAGACAAAGTATTAACAGCCATCGTTGCCATCGCATCTTTACGGATATTTGTTTCCATTTGTTCAAGTTTAAGATTTGAAAGTTGAACACCGATAACAGTTGTTGCAAGTTCAGTCAAAACCAAGTCATCTTCGTTGAATGGTTCGTTATCACGCCACATGATAAATGTACCAAGACGCATACCAGAACCATAGATTGGTGCAAGTGTTGTTACACCATCTGGGTATTCTGACAAAAGTTCTTCAGGGAAGATTGCCAATGGTTTATCAACAGCAACGTTTGCCATTGTGTCATAAATACGAACGGCACCACGAACGTATTCTTCAGGCAACTTGCGGTCGCTGAAAAATTGGTCAACGCGGTCATTGTTTGTGTTATATGGTAAAGAATAACCAAGCAATTCACCTTTGGTGTTAATCACACAGGCATTGCAGTCAATTACATTAGCCAGACGTTCAGTCATGCTGTTATAAGGGAGTTCTTGCTGTAAATCAGTCACTCCGTCTTGTAAGATCGCTGTGATTTTACGTGTTTTTTCAAGTAATGTAGTCAATTTTTTCTCCTATATTTGGATAAATTGTTCAAAATTTTTCATGATAATTATAACACATTATAAAATAAAATACAATATAAATTGTCTGAAAATTATCACTTATTTTTTGCAACAAGTAATTTTTAGAGTGTTGAGAATTTTCTCAACCCAACAAAAACTAGCAATTTCTTGCTAGTTCTCCGTTTAGCGTTTGTATTGTCTCAAGAAACGTTCCATTTTTTCTTGAATTTCCGCAAGTTCATCCACACGAGGCAGATAAACAATTCGGAAATGATCCGGCTGATTCCAGTTAAATCCACGACCATGAACAAGTAAGATCTTTTCTTGTTTCAAGAAATCAAGTACAAATTGTTCATCATCGTCAATTCGATACATTTCACGGTCAATTTTTGGAAACATATAAAATGCCGCTTGCGGTTTCATCGCTGAAAGTCCAGGAATGTCATTGATTGCCTTATAAATAAAGTTCCTTTGCTCGTAAATCCGACCACCTGGAAGCAATAATTTATCGACAGATTGAACACCTCCCAATGAGGTTTGAACAACTGATTGAGCCAATACATTTGAACACAAACGCATTGACGACAGCATATCTAATCCCTCAATATAGCCTTTAACATGTGACTTGTTGCCTGATAAAACCATCCAACCCACGCGGAAACCCGCAATGCGATGTGATTTCGATAAACCATTCATGGTTACAACAAACAAGTCAGGTGCTAAACTAGCAATTGGCACATGAACTAAATCGTCCATTACTAGTCTATCATAAATTTCGTCAGAAAAGATAATTAAGTCATTTTCACGCGCAATTTGTACAATATCAAGCAGTAATTCTTTCGAATATAGCGCACCAGTTGGATTATTTGGATTGATAAGAACAATAGCTTTTGTGTTCGAAGTGATTTTTGATTTGATGTCATCAGCATCGGGGAACCAGCCTGCTTGTTCATCACAAACATAATGCACAGCTGTTCCACCTGCAAGGCTGACGGCTGCTGTCCATAAAGGATAATCTGGCATCGGAATAAGCACTTCATCTCCCGTGTCCAAAAGGCCTTGCATTGCCATCACAATCAGCTCTGAAACACCATTCCCAGTATAAATATCATCAATATCAACATTCGGAAAACCTTTAAGTTGGCAATATTGCATGATTGCCTTACGAGCAGAAAAAATCCCCTTCGAGTCTGAATAACCTTCACTATCAACTGCATTTTGGATCAAATCACGAATGACTTCATCAGGTGCTAAAAAGCCAAATTCAGCTGGATTTCCCGTGTTCAAACGTAGAATTTTTTCTCCGTTGGCTCGCATTTTTTGTGCTTCATCAAGGACTGGGCCACGAATATCGTAACTCACATGTTCAAGTTTATGTGATTTTTCAAAATTTCGCATTCTTTTTCCTCCTTATTGGACACAATCCATGCTTTTTACATTTTATTTTAATTGATAAATTGTAAATTCGCCCGTATTTGATCCAATGGACTTGTAATTTTTACTTAAAGTAGCCGACAAACTGCTTGGCACCTTTTGTCCCGCTTGAATAATAACCAGTTTATCTTTCAAGTTGGCAACATTCAAATCATAAGTTTGCTTGAATTTTTTAGGATAATAGCTTGGCACATTGTCAATCGTTGCTGTTCGTTCTGACAAGAGATTGATATTCTTATCTTCAGAAACAACATAGACATGATCATCCGTCGTTGTATTTTCCTGTACATATTGTACCACAGCTTTCTCAGATGAGAAGGTGGTTTGGTTCATCCAATGGTAAACAAAAGGTGAAGCAAAAACGAAAACAACCGCCAAGATTGGTGCAAAAAGTTTGTTTTGCAGATAAGCCAATAATAAATTACGCTTATCATCGATGGCACTCACAAGGCTTCTACCTTGGAAAACCATCAAAAATGGCACGATAGCCAATAAATTCGTACTATCAAATTCTGGTGCAATAAAGACTAGTAAGCCGACAAGAACGGCACCAACCAATAGCATCACATACCAAATAGTTGCACTGCTTGCTTCTTTAATCTGAACAATACCATGAACAAATCCCGTTACAATCCCAAAAACCAAAACTAATACAATGGCTTTAGCAATGGTCAATAGGACATCTCCAGTCATTCCAAATTGCGTCAGTGGAATTAAGACAGATTGTTCTAAAGAAGTATAAATGGTCTGATCATTTAAGGTATAAAATGACACTGAATAAATAATCACAAGTAGCCCAAAAAGAACAGATAAAAATTGATAAATTCCACGTCCGATTTTCAAGTGTGAAAGGTTAAAGACTAACAAAGCCACAGCTGACACAATGAAGAAAATAGACATCATCGGTGAAATCATGAAAACAATGGCGGCAAAAAGTCCAAAAACAACAAATTTGCCATCTTTCTCATCTTCATGAAAGTAAGTGTCAAGAAAATCAACAGCCCAAACAGCAAATGGAAAAGCCAAAAGTGTGGGTGCAGCACCGCCACGTCCCAAACCTGCTACAATCGCCATTGTGAAGCCTGCAATAATCAAGCCTGCCGAACTGCTAAATGTTTGACGTGCAACCAAACGATAGGTTAAAATGCCACTTGCAATCAATGCAATCAGTTCAATGAAATAAAGGATAATTGAACTGCCCGTGAAATTACCAAGATAATTTAACAAATAAAAAAGAGGACCACCCGCTCCAAAGAAATCATTGTAAGGAGTCAAGCCTTGATTCATCGCAAAACCTGAATACAGATATTCCGATTGCAAAGGCGTCGCAAAATTGTTTGTTAATGGGAAGCTATAAAAAGTAAAGCTGAAAATTAAGCCAAATCCTGCTGTCAAAAAATACGAAAGCCAAGAATTTATTTTAAAATGTTCTGATTGATGTTCCAATTCAGCTCGCGGAGTACGTTTGATAACGCCCCCTTTTGCCTCATCTTTCTCTTCTTCAATCGTTGTCCTCTTATCCGATACTAGCTCTTCATCTTGCTTACTATTATGTTGTACTGCCTCGCGAAGTCGTCGTTCGGTACGTGAACCATATTCTTTTGACATTTATCCTCCAACACAATTGACAAAAATATCAAATGTAGTTTTAATATAAAAATTATATCAAAAAAAATCATTCTACTCAATAAAGTCGGAAAATTTTCTGACTTTTTATTATATTTTTTAAATTATTTGGCTTTTAATTTATAAGTTTTATCATCAAAAACAAGAAAAAAGCCCATTTCTAATGAGCTTTTCTATAATTATTCAACCACGAAACCAGTGGTTACATTGTACATGACTTTTGAGCCGTTCAATGTTCCGTGAACATCATAACTGCCATCTTTATCTTGTTGAACCAAATCAACTTTGAAGCCTGCGTATTTAGCCACGACCGCGGCAGTTGCTTTGTCGGCATTGGCTCCTGTAATGGTTGTGTCATTTGGATTGGCACCACGGTCTGGCATAGCGCCTGAAGGTTGTCCTTGACCATTGCCTTGGGGTTGTCCTTGTGGTGCTGCGCTAGTGCTTGAGTTTGCAGCATTTGATGTAGCTGAAGTAGATGAGGTAGCGGCTGCTGAAGTCGCTGCTTGTGTCGTTGCGGTAGGTGCTGCAGCATTGGCAACGAGTGTTGCGCCACCGGCCAATAAGCCGATTGAGAGTGTGCTTGCTACGAGGATTGATTTTATTGTCATAGTATTTTCTTCTTTCTTTTCATCAAGTACGCTTGATGTTGAAATGATTATAGAATACACGGCTTAAGTGTTTCTTGACTCAGGCTCAAGCTGGGCTTAAAGGCGAAAAATCAGTCTAAAGACCTAGAAAAAAACCATCGTTTGATGGCTTTTTATGAATATTTATTCTTCTTCTTGTTGTTCCATGAAATTGTCGAATACTTCTTCAATCAAATCCCATTCTTCGTCAGAATTTTCATCGATTGGGAAAAGTTGTCCGTCAGTTCCATTTTCGTCTTGAACAAATGAATAAGCCAAGATTTCAACTTCTCCATTTTCATCTTCATCAGCATCAACAGGCATTACGAGAACGTAGTTTTTACCAAATTCTTCTTGTCCATCAATTTCCAATAAAATCTCGCCAAGACTTTCGCTACCATCGTCATTTACCAAAGTAATGAAGCGGTCTTCATCATGTTCGTGATCGTGTTCATGGTCGTGTGTATGTGCCATTGTATTCCTCTTTTGGTTCTTTTGTTTGCTTTCAATCCTTTAGGGGGACTAAAATTTATGTGAGTCAAGATAGTTCTGCAAAATCAAAACAGCTGCTAGTTTATCAATCGATTTTTTCCGATCTTTGCGATGAACACCGCCTGCAATCAAGACTTTTTCCGCCTGAGCTGTCGTTAATCGCTCGTCTTGATAATCAACTGCAACTGAAAATTCAGTATTGACTTTCGTTCCGTAATCACGTGAGGCTTCAGCACGGATGCCTTCGTCTCCATTCATGTGTTTGGGAAGTCCTAAAACAATCTTCACTGGCTTATATTCTTTGATCAATTCGCCTAAGCGCGCAAATCCAAGTTCGCCATTTTCAGTATCAACTTTAATTGTTTCAACTGGCTGAGCAGTTACGCCAAGCAAATCACTCACAGAAACTCCAACAGTTTTTGTACCAACATCAAGCCCTAATATTCTTTCAAACATCAGAGTCTTACACCATGTGCTTTCAGATAATCTTTGATGAGTTCTTCAACAATATCATCACGGTCAAAACGGCGAATTTTGTTACGCGCATCATCATGGCGAGGAATGTACGCAGGGTCACCTGACAAAACATAACCTACGATTTGATTGATTGGGTTGTAACCCTTGGCTTTCAACACATCATAAACATCTACAAGCGTTTCACTAATTTCTTTTTTGTCCGAATCTCCAAATTCAAAGCGAACAGTTTCATCTGTAAATCCCATAAGACACCTCCTTTTGATGTTATATTGCTGTCATTTTTTCTGTCAGGGCTGACAGAATAATAACAGAAATGTAAGGTCTTTTTACTCTCAGACGTAGCTCTATTATAAGCTATTTTCTTTATTTTTTCAATTCATTTCCCTGATAAAATTACAAAAATTTAAAGATTATCTTAGAAAATCATCAAGGTAAAATATTGCCAGCCGCCATGTAAAGACTGTACCATTCTTCGCGTGTCAAAACAACGTCACTCGCGTCGCATACTTCTTTAATGCGACTTGGTGTGATTGTACCAATGACTGTTTGAATCGCTGCAGGGTGGCGACTAATCCACGCAATCGCGATTCCTGTTGGCGTAACGCCATATTTATCAGCTAATTCTTGCAATTTTGCGTTTAACTCAGGGAAT
Source organism: Lactococcus sp. dk101 (assembly GCF_009601055.1). GTDB lineage: Bacteria > Bacillota > Bacilli > Lactobacillales > Streptococcaceae > Lactococcus. Next base: position 106,412 of record NZ_WITI01000003.1, on the reverse strand, counting down.
TTTTCATTGCCAACGAAAGGTCCGTCAAAATAGCCATATTGGAAAGGACTCCATGCTTGAATGGTCATTTTGTTGAGTCTGCTGTATTCTAGCAAGCCGTTGTCATGGCTGACAGAACCTGCGTCTGCCATATTAACGTGCAAACCTGCATCAACCATTCCCGTGTGCATGACACCAAATTGAAGTTGATTCATGAGCAAAGGTTGTTTTACCGCGCTTTTAAGCAGTTCAATTTGTCCACCATTTTGGTTGGATACACCAAAATGACGCACTTTTCCAGATGTCTCAAGTTCTGTAAATGCTTCAGCAACCTCTTCTGGCTCCATCAGAGTGTCTGGACGGTGGAGAAGCAATGAGTCAAGGAAATCAACATCAAGGCGTTTCATCGAGCCCTCAACCGCTTCTATGATATGTTTTTTGCTAAAATCAAATGCAACTCCGGGAACAATTCCAACTTTTGTTTGGATATAAATGTCATCACGTCGAATTGAACTTTCCTTGAGCGCATTTCCAAAAATCGTTTCGCATTCGTCACGGCCATAAATGTCGGCATTATCAAAGAAATTGATGCCACCAGCATAAGCTGTTTCAAGTGCTTCAACAGGATTTTTTCCTGCTTCGTTGATGCGCATGACACCCAATACAATTTGAGAGGCAAGCATGTCGCCAATTTGAATTTTTTTCAAAACTAATTCTCCTTATTTTTTCTAGCTTTATTATAGCACAGTTTTTGAAAACGGTTAACTATTGAAAAATTTAGATTTTGAAAGACAAAAAAACCAGCTTAAGCTGGTTTTTGTCATTTACATTTTTACAACGGATTTTTTATCCGTAGCTTTAATCGAGAATTAATCTTGATTAAACTGTAAGTGAAGCACGTCCTTTGCGACGACGAGCTGCGAGGACACGACGGCCATTTTTAGTTGCCATACGAGCACGGAATCCGTGAGTAGTCTTACGAGGTTTTTTATGTGGTTGGTAAGTACGTTTCATTATTTAGTCCCTGGGCTACTTCACTTAAACACTCATCATCACCAAAAATGGCTAGACTCGAGTTGAAAGTAGCTCCACCGATGATGCGGTGTTCCTTTCATTCTTGATTTTCGCTTTCCTAAAAAAGCATACCTTACAAGTTTACACTATCAGCAATCATTTGTCAAGTTTAAATTCCTTTAGTCACAACAATATAGCGATTAAATTCTTGACCTTCCGAATGGCTGGCCACACCATGTTCTTGTGAAATGATGGTATGAACGATTTTACGTTCGTTTGATTGCAAGTCGTTGATATAGACTGTTTCGCCACCACGGGCGCGTTCAGCGGCACGATGAGCAAGGCTTACAATGTAAGCTTTGCGCTTTTCGTGATAATCACCAACGTTAACAGCGATGTTCATACGGGTATTCAAAATGCTGTTCGCATAAGCTTTAGCAAGGACTTGCAAACTTTGCAAAATCTTGCCATGCTTACCGATAAGTAAAGCATCATGGTCTGAATTCAAATTGAAGACCGTCAGATTTCCGTCAGTGCTGACAGCAACACCTGTCTCAATCCCCATACCATCAGTAATGGCAATCAAATAATTTGAAATTTTAGAAATGATTTCAGAATCATTTTCAGATTTTTTAACTGTTTTTGGTGCTGCTGGTTTAGGGCTATCTGCTTGTTGAATTTCTTCTTTCACAGCTTCAACAACATTTGACAATTCGCTCGTTTGAGTGTTTTGAACAACTGTTTTCTTAGCTGACTCAATAATTGCATTGCGTTCAGCTTCTGTGATTTCACCATTTTTTTCGCGTTCAGCAGCACGAACCGCCTTGACGATTTGGCTCAATTCAAGCGTTGCATCCATCGCAGATTTTGCTTTGGGAACACCTAAATCAGCGTTTACAACCCCACGTTCAGCCAAATGATCGGCTTTACGTACGGTTTCTTCTTGAATGGCTTCGATTTCTACTTTGGCACGTTTTTTTCCAAAGCCCAAGAAGCCCTTCTTTTCTTTTTGCACAACGTGAACATGTGAGTTTTCACGTTTAATTCCTAATCTATTCAGTCCACGCTCAATCGCGTCATCGACTGTTTCACCAGTAAAAATAGCCATAATTAACTACTCCTGTATATTATTTTTGCCCATTGAACCAAAAGCCAATGGACCTGTCCATCGAAATTTTTTTATTTACTTACAAAAATGAATTAAAATTTTCGAAACATCTTTGCTTAATCTCAAAAAAACTTTTATTTTTTCTTTTTAGCTTTTTTCATTGCACGTTCGCGTGCTTTTTCTTTGTCTCTTTGAGCTTGAACTTTTGATTCTCGCGCTGCAATAATCTTCCATGGATTTGCAATCAACATTGTTTGGAAAACTTGGAAGGCGTTGGAAACAACCCAGTAAAGGGCGATACCAGATGCAATGTTAACAGCAAAAATGAAAATCATGACTGGCATAAGGTAGGTCATTGATGTCGTCATCATGTTCTTTTCAGGATTTGATTTCATCATGAGATAAGAACTCAAGAATGTAAACAAGGCTGCTAAGATTGGTAAAATGAAGGTTGGATCTTTTGCTCCAATATCAAACCACAAGAATGTTCCATGTTTAAGGAAATCTACTCTTGATAATGCTTGATACAATGCCCAAAGTACAGGCATTTGGATAAGTAAAGGCAGACAACCCATGTATGGATTAATCTTGTTTTCTGCATAAAGTTTTTGCGTTTCTTCTTGCACAAGCATCCGTGATTCACGGTCTTTACCCGGATATTTCAACTGAATTTTCTTAATTTCAGGTTGAACTTCTTGCATCTTTTGACTAGATTTAATCTGAATATTCATCAAAGGCAGCAATACTGCACGAATAATAATTGTGAATAAGATAATACCAACACCAGTTAATCCGCCAAGAGACAAGAATCGAATCACTTGCGCAAAGCCATATACAATTTGTTCCCAAAGGTTAGTCGATGAACTCGTTACAGCAGTTGTTCCACAAGCTGTAAGGAGAAGCAATGAACTAGCAGCCATTGAGAGCAAAGCGATTTTCTTTTTCAATCAATTTCTCCATCTACGTAGATATTTGATAATTTCAAAACATGTTTGAGATTTTTCTTTACTTCTTCAAAGGTTAAGTCTTGAACACCGGATCTTGCAATAATGACAAAATCCACCTTTTCAATATTTGGTGAAAACTCTGCAACAGCATGTCGAATCAATCTTTTAACTCGATTGCGTACAACCGCATGTCCCAGCTTTTTGCTGACCGAAATCCCTACTCGATAATGTTTTTGTTCTGTATTCAGTGTATAGACAACAAACTTACGATTGGCGAAGCTATGTTTTGCTGTAAAGATTTGGTCAAAATCCTTTGAGCGCTTTACACGATATTCTTTTTTTATAGCCAAGCCACTCTCCTCCATCCTGAAATTACCGTATTCAATTTTATCATAAAGTTAGCCAAATGTCACTAGCTAAAATGAAAACGGTTTAATATCAAGTGCTTTCTTATTCTGATTTGTCCATTTTAAGTGGCGAAATCAATTCGTTAACCATATAATCAAACGATTCTTCTTTTGTAGCTGCCCCATTTATAAAGTAGCCAAGTTGGGACAAGGTAATAAAACCGTGCAATGATGAACGGAACATTCTGCTCTTATTCAGTATTTCGTCTTTTGGCAAATTAAGATTTTCTAAACTTCTGATAAGTAATTTAATATTTTCATCAGAAAGACTTACCAATTCCTCATTTTTTGTTTGACGAATCATGTTAATCAATTCGTAAACCGCTGAGTATTCATCCGCAAACGCCTTGTAGCTTTCTGCATAAGCCCGCAAAGCATCAACGGGATTTTTAGCAATCATGGATTGTGTCAATTCATGATTAAGAATACGGTGGACATAAACAGCCGTCGCCACACGCACTTCTTCCATGTTTTTGAAATGATTATAAAGCGATGGCGCCTTGATATCAAAATATTCTGCTAATCTTGGAAAACTAACATTTGATAGGCCAATCTTCTCTGCTAAATCAATCGTCGCAAGGACTATTTTTTCTTGAGTTAATGCAATTCTAGTCATTTTAATCTTTCTTTCGTTTGATGTAAAATCAATAGCAAACAAATTTTAATTTTTGAATAATACCTTAAGTATAAAACTATTTGGACTATTTTTCAATCTATTTTTGATAACAAATCCACTACAGAAGTTAGTAAATTGTCAATTCGACCCGCTAAAAAATAAAATGAGCAGACAAAAGTCCACTCACACGATGTTTATTTATCAAGATCTGCTTGCGCTGCTTGAATTTGAGACTTGACTGACTCAAATCCAGTGCCGCCTAAAGACGTTCGTCTTGCGACTGCTGTTTTGGATTGTAAATCATCATAAATATCCGCTTCTATCAGCTCTGACAAGGCTTTGTACTCAGCCAAACTGACGTCCTGCAAATATATGCCTTTTTTCGTACAATCAAGCACTAATTTGCCGACAATTTCATGAGCCTGACGGAATGGAAGCCCTTTGCTCGCCAAATAATCTGCCAACTCTGTCGCGTTTGAAAAGTCTTCTTGCGTTGATTTTTCCATGATTTCTGCGTTGACAGTCATGGTTGACAACATTCCTGTCATCACTGACAAAGCGGTCAAAATCGTATCCGCTGTGTCAAACATGCCTTCTTTATCTTCCTGTAAATCTTTATTGTAAGCCAATGGTAAACCTTTCATGACCGTCAGAAGTCCAAACAGATTCCCGTAAACGCGTCCTGTTTTTCCGCGAATAAGTTCTGCCATATCTGGATTTTTCTTTTGTGGCATGATAGACGATCCGGTTGAATAGGCGTCTGACAAGCTGACAAACTTAAATTCATTTGAGCACCACAAGAGTATTTCTTCACAAAAACGAGACAAGTGCATCATCAAGAGACTTCCATTTGAAAGAAATTCCAAGATAAAATCACGATCAGAAACTGCGTCCATGCTATTAGCGTATGGTTTTGCAAAGCCGAGTAAACTTGTTGTCAACTTTCTGTCAATCGGAAAAGTTGTTCCTGCAAGCGCTGCGCTGCCTAATGGGTTCATATCCGTATGCTTGACATTGAACTCAAAACGTTCATAATCCCTTGTAAACATTTGATAATATGCCATCAAGTGTTGTCCAAAACTGATGGGTTGTGCATGCTGCAAATGCGTATAACCTGGCATAATCGTGTCAACTTGGTTGACAGCTAAGTTTACAAGTGTCTGACGAAGTGCTGTCAGCTCTGACAGAACGTCATTCAAGACTGACTTGAGATATAAGTGCATATCCGTTGCAACTTGATCATTTCGAGAACGTGCAGTGTGCAATTTCCCAGCAACAGGTCCAATCGCTTCGTGTAAATAAGACTCCATGTTCATATGAATATCTTCATTTTCCATCTTAAATTCGATTGCACCATCAACCAGTTTTTCTTCTACCACTTTCAAGCCACTTGCAATTTTTTCAGCTTCATCTTTACTGACAATTCCCGTTTGCCCAAGCATTTTAACATGGGCAAGTGAGCCTTGCAAATCAAACGGAGCCAATCTTTGTTCAAATTTTATAGAGGCACCAAATTCTTCAGTTTGTTTATCAAGGGCTTGTTCAAAACGACCGCCCCAAAGTTTTTCTACCATTTTTACCTCGTTATGATTAAATTGTCTAAAAAAAACGGTAGCGGGGCTCTCTGACCTCGCTCATCCATTATTATACCGAATCAACTAAATTTGTTTTAGTTGGTTAGAGCTGACGCACAGCTCATTTTATAGAATGACTAAAATCACAGAATTCTTAGCCCTTCTCATTTTTCAATAGCAACTCACTGTTTACCTTAATTGAAGTTTCTTATTTATTGACTTGTGCATTGACTTGCGTTGGAAGACCCCAAAGCTTGATAAATCCGACAGCTGCTGCTTGATCGAATTCATCTGCTACGGTGTAAGTTGCCAATTTTTCATCGTATAAAGAGTTTGATGATTTACGGCCAACTGGTGTTGCATTTCCTTTGTATAGTTTTACCTTGACAATGCCGTTGACTACTTTTTGAGTTTCGTCAAGATAGGCAATTAATGCTTGTGTCGCTGGATTGAACCAAAGCCCATTGTAAATCAAATTTGATAATTCATTTTCAATCACTGGCTTGAAATGTGCCAATTCGCGAACAAAAGTCAAATCTTCCAAGTCTTTATGTGCTTTAAGTAAAGTTATCGCACCTGGGCATTCATAGAATTCGCGTGACTTAATTCCTACTAATCGATTTTCAATGTGGTCAATTCGACCAACGCCATGTTTACCTGCAAGAATATTCGCTTGCTTGATCAACTGATCCAATGGCATTTTTTTGCCATCTAAGGCAACTGGAAGTCCATTTTCAAATTCGATTTCGATAAATTCGGCTTCATCTGGTGCAGCTTCAACAGATTGGGTCATAAAGAAGGCATCTTCTGGACAGGTATTCCATGGATTTTCAAGCACACCTGCTTCAATGGCACGTCCCCAAAGGTTCATGTCGATTGAGTATGGATTATCCAAGTTAGCTGGAATTGGAATATTGTTTTCTACAGCATAATTGATTTCTTCTTCACGTGCCCAGTGCCATTCGCGGACGGGTGCAATCACTTCAAGCTCCGGTGCGAGCGCATGAATAGCGACTTCAAAGCGGACTTGGTCATTTCCTTTTCCTGTGCAACCATGTGCAATCGCAGACGCGCCTGTTTCTTTAGCCACCTCAACCAGTTTTTTAGCAATCAATGGACGAGATAAAGCTGAAACCAAAGGGTATTTATTTTCATACATCAAATTACCTTTGAGTGCCGCCCCGACAAAAATTTCTGAAAATTCTTTTTTACAATCCAAAACAATGGATTGACTTGCGCCAACTTGCAAAGCCTTGTCATGAATAAAATTCAAGTCTTTTCCTTCTCCAACGTCCATGCATGCCGCAACGACATCAAAGCCCTTATCTGCCAACCATTTAATCGCAACGCTCGTATCCAATCCGCCAGAGTATGCTAAGACAACTTTTTTGTTTTCCATTTGATTTATTCCTTTGTTTTTTCTATATATATGCATTGTAATGCATAATTATAATAAAGTCAAATATTTAATATTTATTCATCATTTTAATATAAATTCATGTCATCTATAATATTAACCAATTTTTTTGAACTGTGCTATAATATATTTACAAAGCATTGGAGCCATGGCAGAGTGGTAATGCAACGGACTCGAAATCCGTCGAACCGTGATAAGCGGTGCAGGGGTTCAAATCCCCTTGACTCCTTGAAGTATTTTATCGAATTATTTTGAATGTCCTCCTTTTTCCTCCAACACTCTTGTTGGAGGTTTTATTTTTTTGTTTTTTATTTGCTGTGTAAAACTAGCACATTTTTTAGATTTTGGAGTATAATGAAGACATGAAAAATAAGTTAATCAAATGGATTATTGGAATCTTTCTTTTACTCGTTGTTATTGACACTGGTGCAACGCTTTATTTCTATAATGTGGCCGCCATCAGAAATGACAAACCTGTCAGTCAAGTGGCTAAAACAAGCAAGAATTATCCGCTCGTTCTTGACTTTGATAAATTGACCAAAACAAAACGTACGATTACAACCGATGGCATTAAACTGGATGCCTGGTATGTCCCAGCTAAAGTGGCGACAAATAAAACAGTGATTGTTGTTCATGGCTTCCGCCAAGACAAAAGCAACATGCGACAATATGGCGAATTGTTTCATCAGCTTGGCTACAATGTGCTTATGCCTGACAATCGCGGTGCTGGCGCTTCTGGTGGCAAATTCATCAGTTATGGCTATTATGACAAGGAAGACGTCATTGCTTGGGCAAATCTCTTAACTAAAGAAGAACCAAGCAGCAATATCACTCTCTTTGGATTATCGATGGGTGCAGCAACAGTAATGATGGCAAGTGATCAAAGTAATCTGCCTTCTTCAGTAAAAAATATCATTGAGGACTGTGGATACAGTGGTGTCTGGGAAGAAATTACTTATCAAGCACAAGCCTCGTATAATATCCCCGCATTTCCGCTCGTTTATGGTGTTTCATTAGAAAATAAAATAAGACAAGGCTGGTATTTCCAAGATGCGAAATCAACGGATGCCCTCAAAAAAGATAAACTTCCTATTTTGTTGATTCACGGAAGTAAAGACACTTATGTGCCAACAAAAATGGTTTATGAAAATTATGACGCAGTCAAATCTGGTACACCAAAAGAACTACTGGTGGTCAAGGGAGCCCAACACGCCCGTTCTTTTGAAACTGACCCAACACTTTACCGAAACACTGTCAGTGCCTTTATGGACAAATATAATCCCGTCCAATAAAGCAGCTAAAACTTGCAAATGATACTCAGAAGTGGTATGATATATAAGTACTGCTTTGCGGTGGTGGCGGAATTGGCAGACGCGCAGGATTAAGGATCCTGTGGCCGCTTTAGGCTGTAAGGGTTCAAGTCCCTTCCACCGCACTATTTAAAAAATGCTGATTGTTCAGCATTTTTTTGTTTTTCCACGCCATCAAATCATTTTGAAATATAAGATAAAAATGAGAAAATAGGTATAGATTAAAAAGCGGAGGTTATTTGTGTTACTATTGATAATAGTTTTAATCTTATTAGTTCTCATGTTCTTGCTCAATCGTGGCGCAAGTCGTCATATAAGCCATGAAGAAAAAACGGCTGGAGAAATCCATGCCTTAAATGAACTAAATAAAAAAGACAATCCAAAGAAATAATGTAATTCTGTCAGCACTGACGAAGAAAATATGATAAAATATAAAGCGAATACTAAAATAAAGAGGTATATTTCATCATGATGAACATGCAAAATATGATGCGTCAAGCGCAAAAACTCCAAAAACAAATGGCAGCATCTAAAGAAGAAATCGATGCAACTGTTTTCTCTGGTAAATCAGCTCAAGATCTTGTTACAGTTGAATTTACAGGAGACAAAAAAATGCGCAAAATCAACTTTAGCGCTGACGTGATTGACCCTGAAGATCCAGAAACATTGCAAGAAATGACCATCGCTGCTGTCAACGATGCACTTGGTCAAATCGAAAAAATGACTGAAGACAAGATGGGTAAATTCACAAAAGGACTTCCTTTCTAATTTTCTAAGACTTATCAACAAAGCACATCTTTCGATGTGCTTTTTATTTTTCCACAGTGGATAAGTTTATTGGACAAAAGGAACTTGTAAAAGGAGAAAACTTGTGGATAAAATCGCAAGCAAAGTCAAAAGTTTCATCAACCCTGACAGCCGCAAATCATACTTATCCACAGCATTTTGAAGGATTTGAACGATAATTAGAAGCACAGGTAAGGCAAAAATATTCCAGCTGGCACCTGTTTTATTTTGGTTGGTCATCAGCCACCAAAAATTCAAATGAATCTGCTGAGGCAAAACGAGGAGCAGGACGAGTGCTATTAGCAACTCTAGCCCAATCCATAGTTGTAGTAAACTTAATTTTTTCATTGCGCCCTCTTTTCGATTTCATTATACTCTTTTTTTTAAAAGACAGAAAAAAACTGCGATACGCAATTTTGTGTAAGCAGTTTTTCTATATTTTTATTTAGTGTATTCGTCAACGAGGGCGAGAACTTCTTCCATTGTAGCAGCTTCTGTGAGTGCTTTGTTAGCAAGTTCTTCCATGTGTTTAGAATCCAAACGTTTCATCAATGAGCGTGTTTCAAGAACTGAAGTTGCTGACATTGAGAATTCGTCAAGTCCGATACCCATAAGAAGTGGAACAGCTTTTTGGTCACCCGCCATTGCTCCACACATACCAGCCCATTTACCTTCGGCGTGTGCTGATTTAACAACGTGGTTAATCAAACGCAAAAGTGATGGGTTGTATGGTTGGTAGAGGTATGATACGCGTTCATTCATACGGTCTGAAGCCATAGAGTATTGGATAAGGTCGTTTGTACCGATTGAGAAGAAATCAACTTCTTTGGCAAATTGGTCTGCCAAAACTGCGGCTGCAGGGATTTCAATCATGATACCAACTTCGATACCTTCTGCAACTGCAACGCCTTCGGCGATGAGTTTAGCTTTTTCTTCTTCATAGATCGCTTTAGCAGCACGGAATTCAGTAACGAGTGCAACCATTGGGAACATGATGCGAAGACGACCGTGTACAGAGGCACGCAAAAGCGCACGTAATTGTGTACGGAACATTTCTTCACCTTTACCAGCAGTCAAACTGATACGAAGTGCACGCCATCCAAGGAATGGGTTCATTTCTTCAGGAAGGTCGAAGTAAGGCAATGTCTTGTCTCCACCGATGTCCATTGTACGAACAACAACTGGTTTACCATTCATGCCTTCAAGAACAGCTTTATAAGCTGCGTATTGTTCTTCTTCCGTTGGGAAGTGATCTGATTCCATGTACAAGAATTCTGTACGGTAAAGTCCGACAGCTTCTGCACCATTGTCATTAACACCTTCAACGTCTTTAGGAGCACCGATGTTTGCTGCCAATTCGAAATGTTTTCCGTCAGCAGTGACAGTTTCAGCGTCTTTAAGCGCAGCCCATTCTGCTTTTTTAGCAGCGTATGCTTCACCAGCAGCTACAAATTCAGCTGCTTGTTCGTCAGTTGGGTCAACGATTACGTCACCAGTCAAACCATTTGCAGCAAGCATTTGGCCGTCTGAAACGAGTTCAGTAATATTTTTAGTTCCAAGAACAGCAGGGATTTCAAGTGTGTTTGCCATGATAGCAGAGTGAGATGTTTTCCCACCAATGTTTGTAACAAAGGCTTTAACAAACTTCTTGTCAAGTTGTGCTGTTTCTGATGGTGTCAAGTCTTCGGCAACAATGATAACTTCTTCGTTAATCAAAGCTGGACTAGGCAATTTAACACCAAGAAGGTTAGCCATCACACGTTTAGTAACGTCTTTGATGTCGGCTGCACGTTCTTGCATGTATTTGTTGTCGTCCATTCCTTCAAAGATAGCGATGAACATGTCAGTCACTTCTTTGAGGGCTGCTTCTGCATTTACTTTCTTGTCAGCAATGACAGTCTTAATTTGACCTGTCATTTCTGGGTCTGAAAGAACCATCATATGTGCATCAAATACTGATGCTGCTTCTTCTCCAAGGCTAGCTACTGCTTTACTCTTAATCAAAGAAAGCTCGTCAATTGAGGCAGTCAATGCTGCATCTAGGCGAGCTTTCTCAGATTCTGAATCTTCAACAGATTTTGTCTCGAAAGATAAATCTGGTTGAACAAGCAAGTATGCCTTTGCTACTGCTACACCAGATGATGCAGCGATACCTTTTAGCATAGTTGTCATCTTATTCAGCAAGTCCTTCTTTTGTCATTGTATCAGCAATAGTTGCAATAGCGTCATCTGCGTCTGCACCTTCAGCTGAAATAGTAACGTCAGCGCCTTGACCAACACCGAGTGACATAACACCCATGATTGATTTAAGGTTTACAGATTTACCTTTGTATTCCAAAGCGATTTCTGAAGTGAATTTTGAAGCTGTTTGTACGAGCAATGTAGCAGGACGTGCATGAATACCAGTTTCTGCAACGATGTGGAATTCTTTAGATGCCATTTTAATGGTTCTCCTTGTGTTTTTCATTTACTGATAGTATCTTATATCAGATATATACCTATCACTTTACAAATTGTACCATAAAGTGAATTAGTTTGCAATGTTTTCTGTTTATTTGGGCGAAAAAAAACAAGCTTTTAATTTGTGACAAAGCCTTATTTCATGCACCTTAAGCTTATGTTAAAAAAAATTTCAAAAAAATTAAAGTGTTTTCAAAATCGCCTACTATAATTTTATAAAATACAAAAAAAGACCTTGAGGTCTTTCCTTAATTTTATTCCAAAGCATCATAAATCTCTTGAAGCAACTGGACCGTTTTATCCCAACCTAAACAAGGGTCAGTAATTGATTTGCCATAGACTTCAGGTTTGTCTTGTCGGCCATCTTCAAGATAAGACTCAATCATGAAGCCACGCACGTATTTTTTCACTTCATCGTTCCATTCACGATTGATGAGGGTCTGGCGGACAATCCGGATTTGTTCCATGAATTTTTTACCTGAATTATCATGATTGGTATCAATCATAATGAACGGATTTTTCAAATTCATTTTTTTATACAAATCAATCGTATCTAACAAATTATCTGTATAGTAATTCGGATGATTTTTACCATTTTCATCAAGTCCACCACGTAAAACAGCGTGAGCCAATGGGTTTCCAGTAGTTTCAACTTCTGCGCGCGCAAACAAGAAATGTTGACTTTGTTGAGCCGCATAAATACTGTTGAACATAACTTTCAGATTTCCTGAAGTTGGATTTTTCATGCCCACAGGCGCATCAATACCAGACGCTGTAAAGCGGTGCTGTTGGTCTTCAACCGAACGGGCGCCAACGGCGTGATAAGAAACGAGATCATCAACCAAACGCACATTTTCTGGGTACAACATCTCATCTGCGGTTGTCAAACCTGTTTGTGTGATAACTTTATAATGCAAGTCACGTACCATTTTGATGCCGTTGATAAGGTCTGTGTGACCATCTTCATCTGGTTCGTGTAACATACCCTTATAGCCATCGCCGTTCGTTCTTGGCTTGGCTGTATAAACACGCATGACAATGAAAATCCGTTCTTTGACTTTTTCTTGCAATGCTGCCAAACGGTGCGCATAATCAAGCACAGCGGCTTCATTATCTGACGAACATGGGCCAATAACCAACAAAAGCCGTTGGTCTTCCCCTTTGATAATAGCCTCAAGCTCTTTATCACGCGCTACTTTTCGTTCAAGCTGTTCTTGATTGAGATGACCAAGCTTTTTTATGGCATCAATATCAATTTTAGGGCTAATTTCTTTAAATGACATCTTTATTTTCCTTGAACTTTCTGTTCATTTTTGTAAATCTCTTGGATCAAATCCACTGTTTTATCCCAACCTAAACAAGGATCAGTGATTGATTGACCAAATGTTTCTGGCTTGTCTTGACGGCCATCTTCAAGGTAAGACTCAATCATAAAGCCACGAACATATTTTCTGATTTTTTCGTCCCAATCACGATTGATTAAGGTTTGACGAACAATCCGAACTTGTTCCATGAATTTCTTGCCTGAGTTATCATGATTAGTGTCAATAACAATAAATGGATTTTTCAAATTCATTTTTTCGTACAATGCAATAGTATCTAGCAAATCATCTGTATAATAATTGGGATGATTTTTCCCATTTTCATCTAAACCACCACGTAAAATGGCGTGCGCCAATGGATTTCCTGAAGTTTTAACTTCTGCACGACGATAAAGGAAATCTTGCTCTTGTTGAGCCGCATAAATGCCATTGAACATGACTTTCAAATTTCCTGAAGTTGGATTTTTCATTCCAACTGGTGCATCACAGCCTGAAGCAACAAATCGGTGCTGTTGATCTTCAACTGAACGAGCACCAACCGCGATGTAAGACACCAGGTCATCAATCAAAGGGAGATTTTCTGGATAAAGCATTTCATCTGCGGTCGTCAAGCCTGTTTGTGTGATGACCTTATAATGCAAATCACGCACCATTTTGATACCATTGATCAAATCAACACGACCATCGGCATCTGGTTCATGAATAAGCCCTTTATAGCCGTCCCCGTTGGTTCTTGGCTTGGCTGTATAAACACGCATGACCATAAAGATTTTATCTTTAACTTCTTCTTGCAATGCTGCGAGACGACGCGCATATTCCAAGACAGCTTCTTCATTATCTGACGAACATGGCCCAATAATCAACAAAAGGCGGTCATCATCACCTTTGATAATCGCTTCTAATTCTTGGTCACGTTTTTGTTTAAGCTGATTTTCCGCATCGCTCAAGTGCCCAAGCTTTTTCACTGCGTCAATATCAATTTTAGGGCTTAATTCTTTGAATACCATTCATTTCCTCTTCTCAGAATATTGTCCATGCAAAGAATACAATATTTTTTTAATTTTATAGAATATTTTACAACTTAAAGTCAGTCTTGTCAAAAATTTTGTCAGAGCTGACAAAAGAAAAAATCACTGACAACAAATGCTGTCAGTGATCCTTTTATTTTCTTATGCAATATGAGCGCGTCCGTGGCAATTCTTGAATTTCTTGCCTGAACCACATGGGCACAAGTCGTTACGGCCAACGTTTGCAAATGGATTTTCACCAGTCGCATTGTTTGTCATGTTTGACGTTGAGGCTGTCACAGCTGACCGAGGGCCTTCTTGAGCTGTTTGAGCTGTTTGTGGGTGGATTTGAGCTTTCATCATCAAACGAGTAACTTCAAATTCAATGGCACCAATCATGTTTTTAAACATGTTGTATGCTTCTTCTTGATACTCAACAATTGGATTATTTTGGGCATAACCACGAAGTCCAACAGATTGACGCATTTGGTCAAGCGCATCAATATGTTCAGACCAGTTATTATCAACCACACGCAAGATAACGGCACGTTGGAATTCTAATTGACGTTCTGGATCTGCCAAGCGTTCCATTTGAGCTGCGTATTGTGCTTTGATTTTTTCGAAAAGTAAAGTTTTAATTTCTTGTGCTGATTTATCAGTTAAATCTGCAAGACTAAGACTTTCTTCAGGCAACATGGTATTTTGAGCTGTTTGAAGAAGGTTTAGAAGTGTTTCTTCTTTCTTCAAATCATTCAAAACATGACCGTCAACTTGACGTTCAACAGTACGTTGGAACATTCCCATCAGTTCTGGTGTCAAATCTTTGTCAGCAACGATAACATCGTGACGTTGTTTATAAATCACTTCACGTTGTTCGCGGATAACATCATCGTATTGCAAGACTTGTTTACGACTGTCGTAGTTATTTCCTTCGACACGTTTTTGTGAGCTTTCGATTTGACGTGTAATCAAACCTGATTTGATGACTGCGTCATCGCCAGAAATACGCATTTTATCAAGGAACATTGAAACACGTTCTGAACCGAAACGTTTCATCAATTCATCTTCAAGTGAAAGGTAGAATTGTGATACACCTGGGTCACCTTGACGGCCGGCACGTCCACGAAGTTGGTTATCAATACGACGACTTTCGTGGCGTTCTGTACCGATTACAGCGAGTCCACGGAATTCGGGATCTGGATGGTCAATAACGCCTGCACCAAGCTTAATGTCCGTCCCACGACCAGCCATATTTGTCGCAATCGTAACTGCACCTTGTTGGCCCGCATTCATGATGATTTGCGCTTCACGATAGTGGTTTTTAGCATTCAAAACTTCATGCGGAATTTTAGCCGCAACCAATTTTTTAGAAATCAGTTCTGATGTTTCAACGGCAACTGTACCAATCAGCAAAGGCTGTCCTTCGGCGTGACGACGTTTGATGTCTTCAAGAACAGCATTGAATTTTGTTTCCAATGTTGGATAAAGCAAATCTGGGTGGTCTAAACGTTGAATTGGACGGTTCGTTGGAATTGGTGTGATTTGAATGTTATAAATTTCACGGAATTCTTCTTCTTCCGTTTTGGCAGTCCCTGTCATCCCTGACAGTTTCTTGTACATACGGAAGTAGTTTTGAATTGTGATTGATGCCATTGTTTTAGATTCGTCTTGGATTGGCACCGCTTCTTTTGCTTCGATTGCTTGGTGAAGTCCGTCAGAATAACGACGTCCTGGCATGGTACGTCCTGTAAATTGGTCGATAATCAAAACTTCTTGATTTTCATCAACCATATAGTCAATGTCGTGAAGCATGATATAGTTGGCACGGAGCGCATTGTCCACAAAGTGAGTCAAAGCAACATTTTCCATGTCATAAAGGTTTTCGATTTGGAAGAATTTTTCGGCCTTGTCGATTCCTTCTTCAGTCAATGAAATGGTCTTTGATTGCAAGTCAATCTTATAATCGTCGCCTTCTTCGTAATCGCTGGTAACAATGTTTAAGTCTTGACCTGTCAATGTTTTAGTAAATTGGTCTGCACGATAATAAAGGGCAGAAGAACTTTCAGCTTGACCAGAAATAATCAAAGGTGTCCGCGCTTCATCGACCAAAATCGAGTCAACTTCATCGACCAATGCGTAGTTCAATGGACGTTGAACCATGTCTTCTTTACGTGTTACCATGTTATCACGTAAATAGTCAAAACCGAGTTCTGCAGATGTCGAATATGTGATGTCGCAATTATAAGCTTCGCGTTTTTCTTCTGGTGATTTTGAATTCAAATTCAGACCAACAGTCAAACCAAGCCAGTTATAAAGTTCACCCATTTCGGTCATGTCACGTGTTGCCAAGTATTCGTTAACTGTAACAACGTGTGCCCCTTGAGCTGACAGTGCATTAAGGTAAACAGGCATTGTGGCTGTCAAGGTTTTACCTTCACCGGTACGCATTTCGGGAACGTCACCATTGTGCAGAACAATCCCCCCCATGATTTGCACATGGAATGGATAAAGTCCGAGGACACGACGGGCGCCTTCACGACAAACCGCAAAAGCTTCGTATAGTAAATCGTCCAAGCTTTCACCAGCTTGCACACGTGCTTTCAATTCAGGCGTTTTCGCTTTGAGTTGTTCGTCCGAGAGATGTTCCATTTCATCAGCAAAACTTTCAACTTTTTTCGCCATGCGATCAAGCTTACGCAATTCTTTCTTGTCATTTTCGACAATTTTTTTAATAAAATTATTAGCCATATATTCTCTTTCGTTAACATGCGTGGCTTTGAGTCAAAAGCCCACATTTACAGTTATTGTTATTTTAGCATTTTCATAGCTATATTTCAATCTAGAAAATGCTTTCCTAATGATTTGTTCTCTTTAATTTAGCTAAATTGTCAGAACTGACAGACTTTTTAGACGATAAAAATACTGATAAATTAAGCCAGCAATGATTTTTGGACAATTAAAAAGCTGTCAGTGCTGACAGCTTTTATTTTACTTCATAATTATAGTTTGGATTGATTTCTTTGTCGATTTTTGCAAAGGCTTCTTCCATACGGCGATTGATTTCTTCAATACCTTCGGCATTCGCTTTTTTGATGTCAGAAATGTCAATTGGTTCACCAAAATTGACATCAACACGTTGGCGTTTAAAAATGCCTTTCATATTTGTTGGACCTTGATAAACTGCTGGAACCAAACGGACTTTCGCCATTTTCCCAATTACAGCGACCCCACCTTTAAGCTCTGACGAATGACGGCTTCCAGAAGGAAACATAATCAACGACTTGTCTGATTCTTTCAGTTGCTTAACGGCATATTTCAAAACTTTTGGGTCTGGTTTATGACGGTCAACAGGAAAAGCACCACAGTGTCTAATCCACCAAGCTGCAAATCTATTTTTGAATAATTCCTTTTTGGCCATGAAAATAAATTGCTTTGGACGTGTGGCAAAGGCAAAATAAACAGGCTCAAGCGCCATGCGATGTGGCGCAACTAAAATATAATTTTCCTCGCGGTTAGGAATACGGTCAAGATTGTGATAATGTGCATTGCCGTTGAAAATAAACAGCAAAAATTGAACTAATCCGCGTAAAAATGCGTAAAACATAGCTTCTCCTATTTTTTAAACTGATATGATTATAGCATATAAAAAGCACAAAGTTAAACACTTCATGCTATTTTTTTATTTTGATTTGCGATAACTAAAGAAAGAAAGCAGACAAATAATAAAGGCAAAGATGAAAAGATTTTTCGGATTTGTTATGATTTGAGAAATTAAAACCGCAATTAAGATGACTAAAACAAGTGAAGTAATAATTTTAAGGAATAAATTTCCTGTTTCCTTGAACTTAAAGTACATCATCAAGGCTGCAACCAGCAACATAATCCAAACAATCGTGATTGTGTATGAGATTGAGCCTGCCACAAAATTCCAGAAACCAGAGCCAAAAATCGCTGATAATATTACGCCGACAAATAAAATGGCAGAGCTGACCAAAATCGAACGTACAGGAACCTGATTTTTATTCAATTTGCTCAAACTTTTTCCAATCTTACCATTTGAACCTTCCATTCGAGAATACAATGAACGAGAAGTTGCATAAATAGCAGAGTTGACTGCTGAGAAGATGGCAATGATGATGATTACTATAACGATTTTATCTGCGTTTGGAATACCAATTTTATTGAAAATTGTTGCAAAAGGACTTGCTGCATTGGGATCAGAAACTTCTGTCCATGGCAAAAGTTGCAAAAAGAGGAAAATTGGTATCACGTAAAATGAAATAATACGGAATAACACACCACGAATTGCTTTTGGAAGAGCTTCTTTAGGATTTTCCGTTTCAGCAACCGTTACAGCAACGAGTTCAGACCCTCCAAATGAGAAAATAACAATCAAGAGAGACTGTATAATTCCTTTCAGCCCATTCGGTGCAAAACTTGGTGCCACGCTTGTTGAAGCACGATGTGCTTCTGAAGCTGTAAAGCCAAGATGGCTGTCATTCATGACGAGAAGAACCAAACCAAGAGCAATCAAGATAATGATAACTGCAACTTTGATAAATGCGAGCCAGTATTCCGTTTCGGCAAAAGCCTTGACAGAATAAAGATTGATGGCAGTCCCAAGAACCGCTACAATCAAAGAAAAGACCCACAGTGGAACACCCGGAATGAGCATGGCAAGGAAAGTAGCTACCCCTGCTTCTTCAGCAATCAATACCGCCATCCAAGTTGCCCAATAAACCCAGTCGGTAAAGTGAGCCATCCGCTCTCCGACAAAAGGTCTAATAATACCTGACATTCCTGAACCATGAACATCTTCATGCATGACCATACGGCCAACGCCATACATCACGACAAACAAAATCAAACCAGCTAAGACATAAGAGATTAAGACTGCAGGTCCTGCAGCAGCAATGGCTTGACCTGATCCCAAAAAGAGTCCAGAGCCAATGGCTCCCCCAAGTGAGAGCATGACAACGTGTCTGGTTTTTAAGGCAGACTTTAATTTTTTATCAGAATTTTCCAATTAAAATTCCTCATTTCTATTAGTTTTCTTATCTTTGTCTAAGACATGACAAAACCCTGCTTGGAGTCTAGGTTGATTAGTTTTGTCGAAGATAAAATTAAAAACTCGAAAATAAAAGCTAGGTCTAATTTGACCTAGCTTTCTGAAAAATCATTGGCTAGGATACACAAAAGTTGTATCTAGCTTCAGCTACACACAACTATCTTTGCCAAAAATAAAAGACTGATTGATATGTTGTTTGCATCTGATTTTTCTCTCCCTTTTTTTCCGAACTTTTTAATGATTATAACGCTTTTTGCATATAAATGCAAGAATTTATTATACTATTTTACATTTCCTTGCATCATTTTTTCAAAATCAAGGTCCAAAATTGTTTCAGAAGGCTTCAAATGATAGGTGTGAAGACCAACTTGCTTGGCACCAGCGATGTTATCCGCGTTATCGTCGATGAATAATGTTTCCTCCGCTTTCAGATTTGAATTTTTCAAAACCTGTTCGAACGCTTGCGTAGAAGGTTTTCTCAAATGCAAGTCATGTGAATAATGAACATCAACAAAATAAGCGCTCAACGGTTTACCAAAAGTTGACAGACAACGGGCTTCAAAACATTCCGCATGAATCGCATTCGTGTTTGAAAATAAGTAAAGGGGATATTTTTTTGCCAAATTTTCAAGCAATGCCATTCGTTCTGGATTAAATTCCTTCAAAATCAAATTCCAACTCGCTTTAATTTGGGCATCAGAAAGTTGTGTTTGACTCTGTTGACGGAGTTTTTCGTAAAATTCTTCCGGCGTGATTTTGCCGAGTTCTAAGTCAATAAAATAAGCATTTTGCGCATTAAAATTAAAATAATCTGAAAAATTTTCAACGCCAAGCGCTTCAAATTTGCGTGTCATCTCATCAAAACCTAAGTCAATAATCACTCCGCCCAGGTCAAAAATAATATTCTTTATCATCAGATTTCCTCATTTATCATTTCATTTTTTCTGTAAATAGTGATTTATTTTCTAGCATCTTTTGTATCCAAGATGATTGTAACTGGGCCATCATTGACAAGTTCAATCTGCATATCTGCCGCAAAGATTCCTGCTTTCGTTGGAACGATTGCAGTTAATTTTTCGTTGAAATTTTGATACATTTTTTTCGCAAAATCAGGTTTACCCGCCGAGCTAAAACTTGGACGGTTGCCTTTTTTCGTTTCTGCATAAAGCGTAAACTGAGAAATAGATAAGATTTCCCCTTGAATATCTTGGATAGAAAGGTTCATTTTATCATCTGAATCTGAGAAAATTCTCATTTGAGTGATTTTTCGGATGGCATAATCAAGGTCAAAATCAGTATCTGCATCCTCAATGCCGACTAAAAGAAGAAAGCCTTGTTTGATTTCATTATAGATGGCTCCGTCAATACTGACAGAGGCTGTTTTTACACGTTGGATTACTATTTTCATAAGTTTATTATAGCAAAAAAGCGACAAAGACGCTGTTCTCTCAAAAATTATATTTTTTGAATATTGAACACTACAATAAAAACCTGTCAATACTGACAGGTTTTTATGCATTTGTTCTTTTAACTGAATAGACATCTGGTGTCATCTTGATTTTGTCAGCAATTTGTGTCAGCTCTGACAGGTTCTTAATGCCCAAAGCAATATGAATATTAGCCATTTTACGGTCTTTTGTTGGTTGAGCGTTAATGGAAATCAAATTTTTTGTCGCATTTGACAAGACTTGCATGACATCATTGAGTAATCCTGGGCGGTTGAAGCCATAAACATCAATGTTTGCGATATATTCTTTTTGATTTGTATCTTCATCGTCCCATTCAACTTCAACAAGTCGATGTTCAAAATCCTCTTGATTGCGAACATTTTGACAGTCAGACCGGTGAATGCTTACGCCACGTCCTTTGGTAATGTAACCAATAATGTCGTCACCTGGTACAGGATTACAGCATTTAGCGATGCGGACAAGCAAGCTGTCAATTCCAGCCACACTCACTCCACCGTCATGACGGATTTTCATGACATTCTTGCCTTCGCGCTTCACTTCGCCATTCATCAGTTGTTCTGACTCAACTTTTTGACGTTCACGTTCAACTTTACGACGTTCATCTTCTGTCAAACGATTGGCAATCGTTGTAGGAGAGATTTCTCCAAAACCAATCGCAGCATATAAAGCATCTGGGTTACGATAGCTGGTTTTATTGAAAAGTTCATCAAAATGCTTTTTATCCAAATACTGATTTGGAACAAAGCCCATTTCTTCAAGTGTATCTTGGAGTAATTCACGTCCTTTATTGACGGAATTTTCTTTGTCTTGATTTTTGAAGAATTGTTTAATTTTATTCCGTGCTTTATTTGTCTTGACAATTTTTACCCAGTCGCGACTTGGCCCGAAACTTGACTTGCTTGTGATGATTTCAACCCGATCACCCGTCTTCAAAACATAAGTCAATGGTTGCATTCGTCCATTGATTTTGGCACCTGTTGCATGATCACCAACTTGAGTATGAATATTGTAGGCAAAGTCAATCGGCCCTGAACCAGCAGGCAATTCTTGAACTGCGCCATCAGGAGCAAACACGTATATTTTTTTATCTGATAAGAGATCTTCCTGAACAGCTTTAACGAAATCTTCGGCTGAATCTCCCGTATCTTTACGGAGTTCAACCATTTCATGAATCCAATTCAATGTTTCAGAGATTTCATGAACATCAACTTTTGATTTGACTCCTTGTTTGTATGCCCAGTGAGCTGCAACCCCATATTCAGCGATTTGATGCATTTCCATGGTCCGAATTTGGAATTCAATCGGCCCTTTAGGCCCATAAACCGTCGTATGAACAGATTGATAACCATTTGCTTTAGGATTAGCAATATAATCTTTAAACCGCCCTGGCATTGGTTTCCAAAGGTCATGAATATAACCTAAAGTCGTATAAACATCACTTGTTGTTTCGGTGATACAACGAATGGCGATCAAATCATAAATTTCATCAAAACGTTTCTTCTTGTCGTGCATTTTTCGATAAATCGAATAAATGTGTTTTGGACGACCATAAATTTCGTCCCCTGTCACACCAGCATTTTCCAAGCGATCATTTAACTTATCAATGACTTCATTGACCAAATGTTCACGGTCAGCACGCTTTTCATTCATCAAGCCACGAATGCGATAAAATTCTTGCTCTTCAAGATAACGGAAACTCAAATCTTCAAGTTCCCATTTGATATTGGCAATCCCGAGTTTATCAGCCAAAGGAGCATAGATGTCCATTGTTTCACGTGAAATACGTTTTTGTTTGTCTGGACGCAAATGTTTCAGCGTGCGCATATTGTGCAAACGGTCAGCCAATTTTACCAAGATAACACGAATGTCTTTAGACATTGCCATCAATAGTTTTCTGTGTGTTTCAGCTTGTTGTTTCTCACGCGAAAGATATTCGACTTTACCAATTTTAGTAACACCTTCGACAATATCAGCAATTTCATCCCCAAAAAGTTCACGCAAATCACTCGACAAAAAGTTGGTATCTTCCACGACATCATGTAAAAAACCGCACGAAACAGTTACAGCATCAAGCTGTAATTTCGCCAAAATTCCTGCAACCTGAGTAGGGTGAACGATATAGGCTTCGCCTGAAGCACGATATTGGTCAGCATGAGCAATCGCTGCGCAATCGAGTGCTTTTCTTACAAGCAAAACATCCTTTTCGTTCATGTACTTTTCTGTCATGGAAACTACTTGAGCGCCAGTTAATACGGGTTCTGAAGGCATTTTTCATAATGACTGAATACTAGTTCTTGAGGTAT
Source organism: Lactococcus sp. dk101 (assembly GCF_009601055.1). GTDB lineage: Bacteria > Bacillota > Bacilli > Lactobacillales > Streptococcaceae > Lactococcus. The sequence goes on along the minus strand of NZ_WITI01000003.1, from coordinate 83,625 downwards.
TTTTGAGCTTTACAGCTTGTATTCAGCCTTTCCTCCTTAATTTTATTTACCCTATTCTATCACAAATCCGCCCAAAAGCACTGATTTATAGTCATTTTAAAAAGAAAAAAATCAGAATTTTTTCCTGATTTTTAATGTCTTATTTATTTTAGTAACTCAAAATAAGTTGAAATAGCTGACAATGCGTACAATGGAGCTGTTTCCGCCCGCATTATTCGTGGTCCAAGTCCAATTTTTTGACCGCCATTTTGTTCAAAAAGTTCTATTTCGTTAGCCGAAATTCCACCCTCTGGACCAAAAATAATCAAAATACGTTGACCAGCAGTCATTGAAGCAAGTGTTTGTCCCAAAATAGAACGCTCGCCTGCTTTTGCTGATTCCTCATAAGCAATCAAAACATGATCAAATTCTGAAAATGTGTCTGTCAGCTCTGACAGCTTGTCAAACAAGTTTACACTTGGAATAAGTTGGCGTCTGGATTGTTCCGCTGCCCCTCTTGCAATTTTTTCAAGTTTTTCTTGTTTTTTTGCCAGCTTTTTCGAATCCCACTTGGCAACAGACCATTGAAAAGGTGCAGCCCAAATCTCAGAAGCACCTAGTTCGGTTGTTTTTTCTGTGATAAAGTCAAGTTTATCGCCTTTGGGAAAACCTACAGCCACTGTTACATGGACGGGGAGTTCAGTTGGATTTACAGTACTGTCAACTAATTTGACAGTATGATTGACAGGGTCAACTACTTCAACAATTCCCACTTTACCTTCATCAAAGGCAAACTGGAGCTTTTCTCCACGTTCTGCACGCATAACAGTAAAAATGTGATGCACTGCTGTCTCATTTTCTACTGTAAACTCGGTGTCAACTTCAGGCATTTGTCTAAATACAAAATATTGATTTGCCATATTAACCGCCTATCACGCCTTCGCGATTGTCTGTCTTTTTGAAAATGACACAGTTCCATTCACCTTGAATCATTCTTGTTTCAAGGAAAAATCCTGCATTTTCTGCTGACTCAATAACCATATCAGCTTTGTCAGCGATGATACCACTCATAATCAAATAGCCTTCTTGTTTGACAAGACGAAATGCATCTTCAGTCATCAATACCAAAATATCTGCTAAAATATTGGCCACAACGACATCTGCTTCTTGTTCCACATTTTGCAAAAGATTATTTGCCGACACCTGAATTTCTTCATGTCCTGGATTGAGTTGAATGTTTTCAAGTGCTACTTTTACTGCGACTTCATCAATATCATAAGCATAAATCTTTTTAGCACCTAGGTATGCTGAAGCGACTGAAAGCACGCCTGAACCCGTTCCTACGTCAAGCACCGTTTCGCCCCCACGCAAAATTTGCTCCAAGGCATAAAGTGACATTTTTGTTGTGGGATGAGTTCCCGTTCCAAAAGCCATTCCTGGATCCAACTTAATAATTTTCTCATTTGGTAAAGCTTCATAATCCGTTGTCCAGCTTGGCACAATCGTCAAATCATGCGTGACACGAGCTGGTGCAAAATATTTTTTCCAACTGTCTGCCCAGTCCTCTTCTGCTAAATTATTCGTCGTCAGTTCATAAGTGACTGAGAAAATGGCTGTCACATTGTCTAACCGATGTTTTAATTCAGCTGTCAGCTCTGACAAGGCAAGATTTTCTGGATAGTAGGCTGTCATTTCAATCTCGTCGGACGCAGTCACTTCTGGCAAAATTTCGCCAAAATGGTCTTCATGTGTCAAATAATCAGAGCTGTCCTTTATTTCCACACCCGCAGCACCTGCTGCAATCAGCACTTCAGAAACTGCTTCTTGAGCAATCCACGGGATTTTCACTGTGATACTATTCCAGTTGTTCATTTTTGTTCCTTTTCTTTCTCAGCTTTCGTAAGATTTCGCTTCATTTTGGAGACAAATTTTTTTGCTTCAGAAAAATCTTCATCATCTAAAACATCAGAATTGCCTTCTAAAAAACTAATTTGCGTGATGATTTCTGAATTATAGCGTTCAATATTGAGCGTCTTGAATTTCGTCAGCATAATTCGCAAAGTTTTAGCCAGTTGCAATGTACGATAACGCCGCTCTGAATGCCGTTTAATTAGGGTTCGTCGATAATCTTGATTCGGATTTTCCCACGGCAATAGCTTTTCTTTCATCTTCCATTTGACCTCAGCTTTACATTTTATCGTATTTCAACTCCTAAAAATCGCAGTAGCATTATAAAATCTTAGTTGTCCATTCTTCACAGTTGACGATTTCATCAACCAAGCCTTCGTAAAATTCAGGTTCATGTGAAACCATCAAAATTGTTCCTTGATAAGCTTGAAGGGCGCGTTTGAGTTCATCTTTTGCGTCAACGTCAAGGTGATTTGTTGGTTCATCAAGAATAAGAATGTTAGATTCAGTATTCATGAGTTTAGCAAAACGCAATTTTGCTTGTTCTCCACCTGAAAGGACATGAACACGGCTTTCAATCTGCTTGCTTGTCAAGCCAACGCGGGCAAGTGCTGCACGCAATTCGGCCTGGTTCCAAGAGGGATACTCGTCCCACAAATCATCGAGAACCGTTTTTGTACTTGGTTCTTTGACTTCTTGCTCATAATAAGCAATATCTTGGAAATTCCCACGTTCAACTTCTCCATCAAGCGCTGGAATTAAGCCCATTAGACTCTTGAGCAGGGTTGATTTACCAATCCCGTTTGAACCGACAAATGCGATTTTTTGGCGGCTTTCAAGTTTAAAATTGATGGCTGATGAAAGTGGATTTTCTTCTGAATATCCAATGACCAAGTCATTGGCTTCAAAAACCAAACGGCTTGGATTTCGGCTGAATTTAAAGTCAAAATGTGGTTTTGGTTTTTCAGTGATTGTTTCGACAAATTCCATTTTCGCAAGTTTTTTCTCACGTGCTTTGGCTTGGCCACTTGTTGCCACATTGGCTTTCTTACGTGCAATGAAATCTTTCAATTTTTCTGCTTCTGCAACTTGTGCATCATGTAAGGCTTCGAGTTGTTTCTTCTTTTCTTCAAATACACGTTCAAATTCGTGATAAGACATTGAATAACGTGTAATTTGAAGTTGATTTACATGATAAATCACATTGACCACTTCGTCCATAAATGGCACATCATGAGAAATCAAAATGAAGGCATTGTCGTAATTTTTGAGGTAATTTTTCAGCCAGAAAATGTGTTCTTCGTCAAGGTAGTTGGTTGGTTCATCGAGCAAAAGAATATCTGGTTTCTCAAGCAAGAGTTTTCCGAGCAAGATTTTCGTCCGCTGTCCACCTGAAAGTTCGGCAACATCTTTGTCAAGCAAATCAGTCAAACCAAGCCCACGAGCTGTTTCTTCAACTTTGGCATCAATCAAATAAAAGTCGCCGTTGTCCAATTCTTCTTGAAGTTCACCCACTTCTTCGAGCGCCTTTGTCATTTCGTCAGCATCCATCTCAGCCATCTTCATGTAGGCATCGTTGATTTGAGCCTCGACATCAAACAGATATTGGAAGGCTTCAGCCAGTGCTTCACGTGTCGTTTTTCCTTTGCCAAGTGCCGCATGCTGATCCATGTAACCCACACGGTGCTTCTTTGACCAGGTCACTTTACCTTCATCAGGTTGCAGAGTTCCTGTGATGATTGACATGAATGTTGATTTTCCTTCACCATTTGCACCGACAAAACCGATATGTTCCCCTTGTAAAAGGCGGAAATTAACATCCTCAAAAATGGCACGATCGCCAAAACCGTGGCTCAAATTGCTTACTTCTAAAATACTCATTTTAATCTAATTCTTTCCAGTTTTAACTTTTTTGTCAGAGCACTTGATGATTTGCATGCTGTCAGCTCTGACAGACCTTCTTATTATATCAAAAAAGCTACTTGCTTGTAGCTTTTTTCTATTTTTAGGCGCGCATTATTTTTTTATTAGTAAATCATGATGAAAAAAGGCAATATCCCGATATTCAGACCGTTCCGCACAAGCCATTTCGAGTTTGAACATCTTCTCTTTCCAGTCATCTGAAAACTTGAACGCATTGGGCTGAAGCCGGTTGAAAGCCCCAATCCCATATTTTTTAACAAGTTTGAGAGGGAGATTTTTAACCAATTTTTCTAAATCATAATAATCAATCGTTCCAAAACCAGAGTGATGCTTTTTGCTTCCCTCGAGCAAATCATATGCTTCATCAAGTGCATTTTCAAAAACAATGCGTTGCATGATTGAACCTGTAAAATGATGCTTAACGATTGACAATGTCCCACCTTTTTTAGCACACGTGTCAGCTCTGACAGAATTTTTGAACGCTCGTCAGGACAATACTCTAACACATTATGACAGACGATGAAGTCAAAAGTAGCGTCTGGTAGCTTTTCAAGCAATAAAAGTCCGCCCATTCTCATTTCATAATCATTTTCAGAAAGATGATTTGCTAACATTTCAGCATTTGGTTCGAGCGCTAAAAGTTGATTTTTGTGTTGACCTTTTCCAGCCAGATAATTAGCAGTCCAACCAAAACCAGCGCCAAAATCCAATATTTTTTGTCCATCAAGGTCAGGAAGTTGTGCATATACAAGTTGATAAAACAGTTGCATCCAAGGTGTATCGTGCTGGTCATAAAAACTTTTCAGTTTTTCGTTCATAGCATTCTCCATTTTGATTTTAGTCACTTCAAAAAAATGGCTTCGAAAAGCCATTGGGTGTTTTTAGTAGCGTGGATATTTGTAGAATTCCGTCTCTGTCAGCTCTGACAGACCTTGTGTAAACTTGTCAACCTGCCAGTTTACAGTGAATTCTTCAGCTGTTTCATCAGCCAAGAAATCCATCAAGTCATCCAAGCCTTGGTCTGCGGTATCTTGCAAAAATTCTGCAAAGTAAGCTAAGAATTCAGCTGACAAGCCTTTATCTGTATAAGGAATTGCAGCCAAATAGTCCTCTTCATCGAAGTGTGATTTGTCAGGATTGTAAAAAATGACCGTATCTTCATATTCGATATTTTCAGCAGACTCAACGCCTTCCACATCCGTTAGTGCAACTCCCGCAGTGTTTTCAACTTCCAACAAAAAGCTTACTTCAACTGCAAAATTGCGTTTGTCCCAGTTCATTTCGAAGTTGTAAGTAAATCTTTTTTCTAATTCGTCTTGCAAGACATCCAAAAAGCCGTATTTCGCCATTTTTTCTCCTTTTTTAGGTCTCTAGTCTATTGGACTCATAAAAGATGCCAACCTTTGCCTAATTATGTTAAAATTATTATATCAAAATTCATTATATTATTGGGATTAACAAAGTTAAAAAAGGTGATTTTAAATGGAAATTAGAAAAATTGAGCCACGTGATTTTGCTGAAGTCGCAAAACTAGAAAACGAAAACTGGACACTTGCTTCAACGCCTCACGTTATGGACTCGACTGTCGAAAAGGTCATGAAAAAGATATTAGACGGTGAGTCTTACTTACTCGCCGTTGAAGATGATAAAATCCTCGGCTTTCTTGATTATTCAGTGCGCCACCGCTCAAAGTACGGTAAGCACGTTGCTACTTTTGGTGTCATGACCGTCAAAGAAGCCCGACATAAAGGTGTCGCCTCAAGTTTGATTAAACATTTTTTTGATATTGCCAAATCTGAAAAATTTAAGAAAATTACCATTCAAGTCATGGGGTCAAACCCTGAAGCTCTTCAGCTTTACCGAAATCTTGGTTTTATTGAAGAAGCTCACTTGAAAAAGGAATTCTATATCAATGGCAACTATGTTGATGACTACAGTTTCGTCTATTATCTAGATAAAAATTTGTTGTAAACTTGGTTTACAGTGTTGTAAACTTTGCTGAAATGGAGAAAAAATGGGACAAAATCTTGCACGAAGAATGCGACCTCGAAACATTGATGAAATCATTGGTCAAACACATTTGGTAGGAAAAGGAAAAATTATTCGTCGAATGGTTGAAACGAGTCTTCTTTCGAGCATGATTTTATATGGCCCTCCTGGTGTTGGAAAAACCTCGATTGCGTCAGCTATTGCTGGGACGATGAATGCTTCATTCAGGACTTTCAACGCCACCACGGATACAAAAAAACGACTTCAAGAAATCGCTGCTGAAGCCGAATTTTCTGGTCAACTTGTTTTATTGCTCGATGAAATTCATCGCTTAGACAAGCCCAAACAAGACTTCCTACTTCCTCTTTTAGAAAATGGACAAATCATTTTAATTGGTGCAACGACTGAAAATCCTTATTTTTCAGTTGTTCCCGCCATTCGCTCCCGTGTCCAAATTTTTGAGTTGAAAGCACTGGAGCCGGTAGATTTGGAACAGGCGGTTACTCTAGCACTGTCAGACCATGAACGTGGTTTTGATTTTGATGTAAAAATCGATGAAGATGCGCTTTATTTTCTTGTGCATTCGACAAATGGAGACCTTAGAAGTACCTTTAATGCGCTTGAACTGGCGGTTTTATCCTCACAAGAGCATCACATTACACTAGATGACATGGAAAACTCTTTACAACGTAAAGCTGCAACTTTTGATAAAGATGGCGATGCGCATTATGACTTACTTTCTGCCTTGCAGAAATCAATTCGAGGTTCTGATGTCAACGCAAGTTTACACTATGCCGCTCGATTGATTGAAGGAGGAGATTTGCCGTCATTAGCTAGACGATTGACTGTCATGGCTTACGAGGATATTGGTTTAGCCAATCCTGACGCTGCTGTTCACACCATGCTTGCTTTACAGGCCTGCGAAAAGCTGGGCTTTCCCGAGGCACGAATTCCGCTCGCTAATATTGTCATCGATCTGGCACTTTCTCCAAAATCAAATGCAGCTTATGTCGCGATGGACGAAGCAATCGCAGACTTAGGAAAATATGGCAATCTGCCTATTCCTGCCCACTTGCAAGACGGACATTATGCTGGTGCAAAAGAACTTGGACGATCGGTTACTTATCAGTACGCGCACAGTTTCCCAAATCACTGGGTTGATCAGCAGTATCTGCCTGATAAAATCAAAACTGCTGATTATTTCAAACCTGATGACATGGGCAAATATGAAAAAGCCTTAAACATGCGAAAACACTGGATTGAGGAGCAAAAACGTGGAAGAAAAAATTGAACAACTGAAACTTTCTGAAATCATGAAAAATCCTTATCAGCCACGTTTGGTTTTTGACGAAAATAAATTGCAAGAGTTGTCACATTCAATCAAAGAAAATGGTGTTTTACAGCCGATTGTGGTCAGAAAATCAGCCCTTGTTGGTTATGAGTTATTGGCCGGAGAACGACGATTTTTGGCGTCAAAAATGGCAGGAATGGAAACGATTCCCGCCATTGTCAGAGCTTACTCCGATGAAAAAATGATGACTTTATCAATTTTGGAAAATTTACAACGAGAAAATCTCAATCCTGTTGAAGAAGCTCGAAGCTTGGACATATTGGTTAAAAAGTTGCAGATGACACACGAGGAAGTGGGACAGCGGCTTGGAAAATCACGTTCTTACGTGTCCAACGCCATTCGCATTTTGTCCTTGCCACAAGAGTTGCTGGGCTTGGTTGAGGACGGAAAGTTGTCATTGGCTCATGCGCGGACACTCTTGGCTGAGAAAAACCCCATTGAACAAAAGCGTTTAGCCCTACTCGTAATCAATGAAAAGATGAGTGTGCGTCAGCTAGAGCATTTGATTTATCCACCAAAAAAATCCGAACCGGCAGTCATTAAGAAAAATGTCAGCATTGACAAGAATATTTTCATCAAAGCAACGGAAGAAGAATTAAAGAAAATAATCGGAAATACCGTAAAAATAAAGTCCAATAAAGTTTATAAAGGCTCACTGACAATCAATTTTGATAGTCTTGATGAGCTTGAACAATTGATTTTACAGCTCAAAAAAAACCGTCAGAACTGACGGATTTTTTTTAGTTTAATATTTTCCAAGCATATTTTCTGGCGTGGTATTTGACATAACTTGGATACGTAAAGAGTACAAAAGTTATTCCTTCAAGAAAACCACCGACAGTATCTGTTGGATAATGCACCCCAACAAAAATACGAGAAAACATGACGAGTAAAATCATGATAAGTGCAAGCAAGCCCCAGCCAAAACGTGACGCACTACTTGTCATTTTAACGACAAAAATCAAGAACAGACTAGCAAATAAAACCGCTGTAAATGTGGAATGTCCGCTGGCAAAGCTAAATCCCGCTTCATTGGCAAACCCAGTCAAACGGTTAGTGTCAGGGCGTACACGCCCAATGACAGACTTGAGGACAGTGTTAAACAAAACGCTCGCAACAACTAATAAGCCAAGCCAGATGGCACCGATTTTTTCTTTGACAAGGAAAAATAAGAAGAGGCAGATGACTGCGGCAACGACGACACCGATTTTATCACCAAAAAGGTTAGTAAAATGGCTAAAAAACGTGACGAGAACGGCTGAACTTTGCAAATGATAAGCAAAACTTTGAACGCTTGAGTCAAAGAGAAGTCCGCTGTGAATGCCACTTGTTTTGACGAGAATGGTCAAAAGTAAGAACAAAATGAGAGTAATTGTTCCTAAGGTGTAAAACGCTTTTGCGTTTGTTTTTTTGTGTGTTGAACGTTTCAACTTAATTTTCCTTTCTTTAAAAGCAAAAATAATACGCCCAGAACTGACAAAATCACATAAGTAATGATGAAAGCTTTGTTATATGAGCCGTCAATTTGGTCTCCATAAAAATGGAAAACAAATGAGCTGGTTTGCTTTTTCTGCTCGATGAGCGAGGGATAAAGTGAGACATACACTTTACTTTGCCCTGTCATCGAAACAGGATAATCCTGTCGATTTGAGACCTCAATGATATAATTTCCTGAAGCTATACCATCGGCAGAAAGATTGTCCAATGTTAAGTAAGTTTGGAGCGGCGTTATGGGACGTGAAATAATCAAATCCTTATCTCCAGCATTATCATAATAAATGTTAAGCGTCACGTTAGCCGTTGGCGCAAGTGACATGTCCATCGTCAATGCCCTAGCATTAAGCTGCACCGATTGCCGCAAGGACTGGTGAGCTGGAATGGTAATTCTTGGCAGACTTTGATTATAATTGCTGCCATTATTATTCCCTGTAATTTGAATAGGTGCTTTTTGTCCACTATATTGAATCATCAGTGCTGACGAAACGAATAGCAGCACCGGAAAACTCAACAGACCAATTTTTTTTGCTCTGTCAGCAATGACAGGGTTGGGCTGACGCTCAAACTGCCTGCTCAAAGCCAGAATTCCAACAAAAAGTAAGAGGCCGATTGTCATGAACTGATAACGACTTTTCACTTCCCAAATCAAAGCATGGAACAAGCTAATCCCAAATACCGTCAGCAATGACAGCATTTCGGTGTCCATTTTAAGTTGCTTCTTCCGCCACAAATCAGCGAAAATTGCCAACAGTAGCAAGCCAATGAGTGCTTTGGAATACATTTGTAAACATAAAATGATGACCCCATTATACTCCAATAACCAAGCAGGTGCAAAAATATAAGAGCCCTGATAATCAACTAACGTTTGAAAGCTTCCGCTCTCCCAGAGAATCAAATATTTACTGACCCACTGCTTGGCTAAAGTCCATGGATTATATTGTTCAATCCGCCTTTCAATCCCCGCGATGTCCGCTTCTTTGGCGGTAGCATAGCCAGTATGATTGAGTGTATAATAACGATCTGCTCGATTATATTTTCCGACTGAGTTTTCATTTAGTCCCATATAAATCCAGTGTACCGTCGGGAAGGCATCCTTATTTTGTGGATTGTAATGATAAGCTGAATCCAGTGCTTTGGTTGCCGACATGGCAATCACAATCCCAATCAGACAAGCTAAAAATAACCGACTGGCCTTATGAAATAGGACTTTATTCTTCTTGAATGAAAAGCCAGCAATGATGACAAGTGCGACCAGTAAAATAATGACATTGGGTCGCATCAGATAAGCATAAGCAAAAACAAGAGTCGAAAGTCCCAATTTCCAAATACTCATCTGCTCGGCTTGGTCAAAAAGATCAACTAAAAGCAGCAATGCAAAGATACTGGCACCGTCGGTGTAACCAACTTGAATGATGAAACTGTAGAAAAATGGACTGATAAGGCATAATATACTTGCAAAGGCACCTAAAACAGGACTTCTTCGCCACAACAAGCGCACAATCAAAATGAGAACGCCAACCAGAAGCAAAATATTATAGGTAAAGAAAATCGGGTAAAAGCCAATACCAAGCCAAGCACCAAGTCGCATAAACCAACTGTAAAGTGCTGTCAACGGAACAAGCTGAGGATATTGTAAAATCCATTGATCCCATTCAAAATTGTTGTCAACCAGTTTTCCCGCCATAATTTGCGAGTGCCAAATATCGCCAAAAACTTGAATGCGAACCGTAGCAATGATCGCCGTCGCCAAACAGGCAGATAAAATCAAAAAGACGATACAGATGATTTTAAGTTGTCTTCTTGTCAGAGCTGACAACTTTTGATACAAAAAACGAAAGGCAAAATAAAGGAATATCATTAGGAAAAGAACTGAAATAGGTTCGATGAAACCAGTTTCTGTCATGGAAACAAAAAGCATTCCAAAACTTGCCATTGCAAGACAAACCAGAAGTCCTATTCTTATGATTTTATTGGCCATTTATTCCTCCTCCGACAAAACCAAGTGAAAAATGCTTCCGTTTGGCACATTGTCCGAGATAAAAATCCATGCATCCATCATCTCAGCGTATTGTTTGGCGATTGAAAGTCCTAAGCCTGTGCCTGGAATTTCACTCGATCGAGATTTGTCAACGCGATAGAAGCGCTCAAAAACTTTCTCTTTTTCATCTTTAGCAATCCCCAAGCCCTTATCTGCTACGGACAAATCAACTGACTCGCCAGATTTTTTTAATTTGACGGTGATTTTTTCATCTGTTGGTGAATATTTACCGGCATTTTCGATAAATGCAACCAAAATATGACGCAGTGCCTGTTTGTCAGCACTGACAAATAGATTTTCCGTTACGGATAAAGTAATATCTTGAGTAATTGCGGGCTGAATCTCAGAAATCAACTGAACAATATAGTCTGAAAGATTTATTTTTTCCTTTTCAATTTTCATATGATTTCCTCTCGAAATGGTGAGTAGTTCTTCAATCATTACCTTCATGCGCTGAGATTCTTCGTCGATATAATCAAGTGATTCGTCGATAATCTCTGGGTGTTCTTTCCAGCGCCGTTTGAGCAAGGTGGCATGACCACGAATGGCAGCAACTGGTGTTCTCAACTCATGTGAAGCGTCCGAGACAAACTGCTGTTCTTGCAAGATTTTCAGATTGAGTCGATTGAGCAACTGATTGAAATTTTTCGCCAGTTGATTAATTTCAACTGGATTTTCAGGCACTGGTAATGGTTTTCCGTTATTGTTTGCGGCGGCTTCTGATAATTCTGCAAGCGGTCGGCTCAATTTTTTGGCAAAACTTCGAATGACATAGATGCCAGCGGCCAAGCTGACAAACATGACCACAATAATGGCAAAGATGGTCTGCAATACAGATTCAATCACTTCTTCGACACTAAGCCATAATTCGACAGTTACCTTGTCTGTTTTCAGCTTGTCATGCCAATAAACACCTTTGTCAGACAGATAAAAATAATCAAGATGAATTTTTTCAATACCTTTGATAAATTCACTTGTACCATGACTTTCGTCAACTTTGCCAGAAGTCCAAGTGACTCTTATAAAATCACTCCAGCGACCTTCATCATGCGCTTGTTCGAATTCTTTCCAGTTGATATTTCCATTGACTGCAGCTTCTTGAACTGAAGAAATCAATGCTGCGCCTTCTGATTCTCGGACACGCAAGCCACTGATGGTTACAACGCCAGCAACAATTCCCACATTCAAAATGGTTATCACTAAAAAAATACGAACAAAAATTCGAGTCAAGTAACTCGCGTTTGTCCGTTGTTTTTCTTGTTTCACTCTTTTTTTATTCATATTTTTTTTACCGCATTCGATAGCCAACGCCACGTACCGTTTCAATCAATGACGCTGTATCTGGCTCATCAATTTTCGATCTCAGATAACGGACATAAGCATCCACTGTATTATCTTGCCCATCAAAATTCATCCCCCAAACTTCATCAAGCAAATCGGCACGAGAAATCGCTTCGCCACGATGTTGCATGAAAAATAAAAGCAAGGCATATTCACGTTGAGTCAAACTGATTGGCTTTCCATTCGCAGTCACGACATGAGCTGTCGTATCAAGTGACAAATAGTCGACGCGATAAATTGTTGCGCGTTCAGCAGACCATTTTCTAAAAATCAAACGCAGGCGAGCAAGGAGTTCTTCAATCTCAAAAGGTTTCGTGATGTAATCGTCAGCCCCAGCATCAAGCCCCGCAACTTTGTCTCCGACATAATCACGCGCCGTCAAGAAAATAATCGGGGTATTGGGTTGAATTTTTTTCATCCGTCTCAAAACGCCCAGGCCATCAATTTTAGGAATCATCCAATCAAGTAAAACAACGTCAATTGCTGGATTGGCATTTTCAAATTTTTCCAAGGCTTCAACGCCGTCAAAAGCCGTTTGAACATCATAGTCTTCAAACATCAATTCTTTTTTGACATAGCTTGAAATACTCCGTTCGTCTTCAACAATCAAAACCTGTCGTTTCATTTACAATCACTCCCTATTCTCGTTTAACTATCTTTCATTTTAGCAAAAACTGATTTTGCGAACGATAGATTTTCTCTGATAGTTTTATGATAAATTTTCAGATTATTTATCGTTAACAAAATTTTCGATAATAAATCGTGGACGTTGTTTAACTTCAAGGAATATTTTTCCGATATATTCCCCAATAATACCAAGCGCAAGCAAGTTCAATCCACCAAAGCCGATAATGGCAGCCATTGTTGATGACCAACCAAGAACCGTGCGCCCTTGAATAGAGTGACTCACAATAACATAAATTCCAATAATAATTGACAAGGCAAAAACAACGAAGCCCGTCCAAAAAATCATACGCATGGGTGTTGCTGATGTTGAAGTGATACCATCAATGGCAAAGCTCAACATTTTCTTGAGAGGATATTTGCTTTCTCCAGCAAAACGTTCCCCACGTTTATAATAGACGTTTGTTGACTTGTAGCCTACCATTGGAACCATTCCACGCAAAAATAAATTCACTTCTTGGAACTGTTCCAATCCGTCCAAAGCACGTTCACTCATCAAACGGAAATCGGCGTGGTTTGGCACGCTTTGGCTACCTAAACTTTGCATGACCTTGTAAAAGACACCTGCGGTATTACGTTTAAAGAAAGTATCAGTGTCACGATTGTCACGCACACCATAAACAACATCATAGCCTTCTTCGTATTTTTCAAGCATGGCATCGATCGTGTCAATGTCATCTTGCAAATCAGCATCCATTGAAATGACGCAATCTGCCATATTTTTGACAGTCATCAGGCCTGCCAACAGTGCATTTTGATGGCCACGGTTGCGTGAGAGATTGATTCCACTAAACATGACATCTTCGTCATGTTTTTCCATGATTTTTTCCCATGTTTTATCTTTTGAACCGTCGTTTACATAGACAACGCGACTTTTTTCTGAAATTTTCCCTGAGGAAATTAGTGATTGGTATTTCTTTTTAAGACGTGAAGATGTTTCATCAAGAACAAGTTCTTCGTTGTAACAAGGAACAACCATGTAGAGTACTGTACTCATTTTATTTCTCCTTTTGTTGACCATTTTGCAAAACCTAAGGTTGCGACAGCAATCATTAACGGTGCAAAATTATACAAATAACGTGAATTGGCTTCCCACAAAACCAAAAATACAAACAAACCGAAAAGTGATAATGCTGGAATAAACCACAAACTCTTCCAATTCTTCGCTTTAAACAACAGATTAAACAACGCCTTCCACATAAAAACAACCAAAGCAATCCAATATGGTACATGCGCTGCTTTTAACAAGACCCAACCCGTGATATTTCCAGCCTTTTGAGCGGGCAAATAATCAAAATAACGATTGATGATTGGGTTTTCATGTCGATAAGTATAAAACTCACTTCTTAAATCGGGATTAAGCCATGTATAAACCAATTTTCGTCCGATTTGACGTAGGACTCCAGGGAGGCCCATCTCTTTCATGTTGTTCAAAAACAAATCCGTATCTGCTTTTTTCTTTGCTTCATAAGTTGTGAAACTTTCAGAGTATTCTCTGATTTCTCGTTTAAATCCACCTGTTGTGTTGCTTGGGTCCCAAGACATGGCAACCCAGTGCATCATTGGTAAGTTATAACGCTCATTGGCCGCTTCAGAAAAAGCCGGCTCAGTTGCAACTGTCAGCTTGACCACTTCCTTACCTCCAGCAAAAATGACAAGAAATAAAGGCAAGGCAATCAACAGATTTTTCCAGTTTTTATTGACAATCAAATAAAGCAAGCCTGCAATGAAAATAATGGCAACGGTCGGCTTAAATTCATAACCAAAAACGAGGAAGAGCGACGCTAGTGCGAACCAAGCAATCTTCGTCAGCACTGACGAAGATTTGATGGCATAGATAAAGAATAAAAGTCCGAAACAGACAAAGGGCAAGGTCATACTGTCTGTATAAAGTTGCGCACCATAAACGTAGAATGGCAAAAAACCAGCTGCTGCTACGTTAAATAAAAGCGCCAGTTTTTTTCCTTGTAAATTTTTAACCATCAAGGAAGTCGCAAGTAAGGCTGAACTTGTCAGCGCTGACGAAACTAAAGTAACGACAACAGCTTTGACAGAAACGTCTGTCAGCCCCGCGAAAGCATGGTTAAATAAAATCGCAAAAAATTGATTATTGGGATAGCGTAAGAAATAGCCTAGCGCCCCCACACCCATTGGGAGATTTTCAAATGATGAACCCTGCAAGGCAGACGTTCCATTGAAAATAACAAAATAATCCCAATTATGTGCTGAGTCTGGAACGTGAATGATAAAAAGTAATGGTACAAGGAACATCAAAAGTCCTAAAAACCAAAAGCTCCAGCGATAATAGCGAGCAATTTTTTCATTCGTTTCTTCTTGAACCAATCCTGCTTGATTTTTTAACTCAGCAGATGAAAAAGAAAGTTTTTTCGTCAGTCGATAAAATGCAAGTAAAAACAAAAATGTGGCAACTAAAACAAGGTTCCCTAAAAGCAAGCCAATCCAATGATCTACGTCCCATTTTGTTGTCAGAATTACGGCGACAGAATTGGATAAAACCAAGTAAATCACTAGCCAAAAAGGCCAAGTTCGTCCCCATTTTTTCAATGTATCCATCATATCAATCTTATTCATAGCTTAATTATAATAAAGAATTGAAATAATTGCCATGAAAAATGTTAACATAATTGATATTTTTTGGACTTTTAAGCTTCAGATTGGCCACGAAGCCCATTCTGACGGCGATATTGAAAAGCAATTATTGTCATCAAAATGATAAAAATAACTAACCAGATGATTGACATGCCCCAATTTCCAAGCATACCTGACTTCCAATCATAGCCAAAATAATCCGCAAAACTTGCCCCAATCGGACGTGTCAAGATATAAGCAAGCCAAAAGGTCAAGATTTCAGAAAATGAACTTTCTGCTGGTCTGACAAGCATGCGATAAGCCAAGATAATCAAGAAAACCGCACCTAAAATCAAACCTGTATTGAGCAAGCCAAAGCCTAATCCGTAAGGGTCCGGGTTGACGCCAGTATTTCCGTCTGCCAACCAATCTCCCATGGCTGTCCCCAAAGCAAAACTAAAGGCTACCGTCAACCAATAAAAGAATTCGGCTTTAAAAGTTTTGATTTGATGAATGGACAGAGAACCCGTCTCTTTATGCCAAAAATAGAAGGAAAGGAGCATAAGGATAGCGAATAGTATTGTTGAAAATAAGTGTGATAGCCCTGATACAGCCGTCAAACCGTCTGAAACAACTGTTCCAAACACAGCAAGTAGCGCAACACTCATCCAATAGTAGAAAGGCCGATAACGTTCCGAACGCATTTGTTTATAGAGGAAAAAAGCAAACAGGATAGAGGACCAAGTCAGCGTAAATGCAGCACCAATAACGATATTTTGGAGACCAAAAAGTTTTGATGTCCAATCCGAAATTGACTCTCCCTGCCCTGTCGAGACAAGTTTTGTCAACCAAAATAACAAACCAATAGCTGGGACTTTGTTCCAGTTGAATTCTTTTTTAAACATTTTTTCTCATTTCCAAGACTAAAGCAAAAACAAGACTTTGCAATAGTATAAAATAGTTCCTCTCCTATTTTATGCTTCTTGGTTTTAGAAAAAAACAAGCTTTTACTGACGGTTTAATGAGATATTCTCATAAAAAAAATCTCTCACGAGATTTTTCTTTTTTAATCACGCAATGCTTTGAGTGCGTACAAGATAGAGACCACATCGATGACTTCTTGGAACAAAGCCCCGATAACCGCTGGAATAATCCCTGTTGCTGCGACAACCATCAAGATAATACAAATCACAATCCCGATCAATACAGCTTGGCGAGCAATTCTCATCGTATCACGACTGATACTAATAGCTCTTGTCACACTCGACAAATCATTTCTCAAAAGGACAATATCGGCTGCTTCACTCGCTACTGTTGAATTTCCTGAACCTACGGAAATTCCGACGTCAGCCAAAGTCAATGCTGGTGCATCGTTCACGCCGTCACCAACCATGATAACAGGGTGTTCAGCAGACGCTTTAATATGCTCTAATTTTTCGCCAGGAAGCAAGCTTGCATAGACATTAGAAATGCCAACTTCTTTGGCCACTTTTTCAGCAACGCGTTCATTATCGCCCGTTAACATGGTCAATTTTTGAAGGCCAAGCTCATTTAAAGTGGTCATAACAGTTTTGGCTTCAGGACGGATTTTGTCAGAGAAGGTAACAGCCCCCAAATATTCTCCGTCACGGCTGACATAAAAGGCTGTTTCAAATTGTAAGCCATCAGGTGCGCCAACAAATGCTTTACGACCAATTTTGACTTCTTGCCCATTGATTTGTCCTGTCACACCCATTCCCACAACTTCTGTCAGCTCTGACAGGGGCAATGTTGCAACATCGCGGTCTTGAGCATAGCTAGAAATCGCTTTTGCCAAGACATGACCGCTTGATTTTTCAAGCGTATAGACAATTTCAAGCAGTTCTTTTTCTGTCATTTCACCAAAAGGTTCAATCGCATCCACTTGAATTTTTCCGTCAGTAATCGTTCCTGTCTTATCAAAGAAAATAGCCTTCGCTGTTGCCAGTTTTTCAATGACCGTACCATTTTTAATCAGGAAACCATTTTTTGATGACCGACTCATACCAGATACGAAAGCGATTGGAGCAGCCAAAATCAATGGACATGGACTTGCAACAACGAGAACCTCTGCAACGCGCACAGGGTCGCCTGAGACCGCATAAGCGATACCCGCAATGATATAAGCCACGATGGTAAAAGGAACTGCGTAACGGTCAGCCAAGCGCACGAAATTAGCAGGTGTTTTTTCAGCTTCAAGAACCAAATTGATGATTTTTTGAAATTGTGATTCGCTAGCGACAACATTTGTTCTAATCTCGATACTAGAACTGCCATTGATTGCACCAGACATGACTTCGTCACCTCTGACAAGTTCGTTTGGCTTGGTTTCACCAGTAACCGATGACTCATCCAAAATAGCCGCTTCAGAAACCAAAACACCATCAATAGGAACAACTTCCATTGGCTTAATCAAAAGAACAGAGCCTACTTCGACATCATCAATGGCGTGTTCTACTAATTTATCGCCGATTTTGACGTGTGCAACTTCGGGAGATTTTTGCAACAAGGCGGACAACTCTCTGTGCGCGCGCCCTGCAGCGTAGTCTTCAAGCGTTTCACCACCAACCAACATCAATATAATGATGAGTGATGCCCAGTATTCGCCAACCCATAAAGTTGCAATAATGGCTGTGATTGCCAACAAATCAACCCCGTATGAACCACTACGCAAGGTTTTCACCATTTCAATAAACATCGAAATCGCGAGAATTCCCCCTGCAACAGTAACAATAAGTTGAGCTATAGCGTCTTGTCCTAATCCAAACGACGAAATCAACGCGCTTGCTGCGATTAGGAAAACAAGGATTAGTTTTTGCCAGTTTTTCATAATAAACCTCAATACTTTCTACAAAGAATAGACTTGAGCCATTCTTCTTAAAAAATTTTTTCTGTAACATTGCCCTGTTTGATTGGTTGCTCTTTTTTGTTGAATACTGATTTATTCAACTTACAAAAATAGCTTCCGCCCGCACTTTGATTCTTTCGAACTGAGCCACTGAAGTTCAATGATTATTGAAGTTCATTCTACCATAAAACAAGTTGCAGTTCTCCTATTTTGAACGTCAAACAACTTTTACATCGCTTTAAATGCAAGCATATCAAGATTTCTTTTGAATAGCAAAATTTGTCAAGTATTTTTACTTTACAATTCTTGCATAATAAAAAATCTTATGTTATTATAGTTAAGTATGTTTTTGACATTAGTTAAAAACGCAAAAAAATTCTACGGAGGACAAAAACTCATGGCAGTACCTGCACGTCACACTTCATCAGCAAAGAAAAATCGTCGTCGTACACACTACAAATTGACAGCTCCAACTGTTAAATTTGACGAAGCAACAGGCGACTACAGTCGCTCACACCGCGTTTCATTGAAAGGCTACTACAAAGGCCGTCAAGTCCGCGACGCTAAGTAAAATTTAATAGGAAAGGAAGTAACTCAATATGGCAGCTGGAGTACGCACACACGTAATTCTTGAACACAAAGAATCAGGCGAACGTCTTTACCTTACACAAAAGAACAAACGTAACACACCTGACAAACTTGAACTTAAAAAATACTCTCCAAAACTTCGCAAACACGTTGTTTTCAAAGAAGTAAAATAAGTTTTCACATTTATGATAATTAAAACATCGCACTTTTGAGCGATGTTTTTTATTTCAAAAAAAATTTAAATGAAATACGATTTTTATTAAATTATTTTACAAATATAATGATTTGTATGTTAAAATAAAAGAGAACAGAATTATCGTTCAAAACAAATGAAAGAACCTTTTAAAAAGGGTACAAACATGAAATTTAAAATTATCGCCGACTCGGCTGCAGACCTGAACGAATTCGAAGGCATTCCTTTTGCGTCAGCACCTCTCAAAATTAACACCGACGAAAAAGAGTATATTGACGACGCCAATTTGGACGTTGCTGAAATGGTTGAAGACTTGCAAAATTATAGTGGGAAGTCTCGTACCGCTTGTCCTTCTCCTTCTGATTGGAAAGATTCTTTTTCAGATGCTGAAAATGTTTTTTGTGTTTCCATTACGAGCGCCTTATCTGGTAGCTTTAATTCTGCTCGAATTGCAAAAGAAGACTATGAAGAAGAATATCCAGACCGTCATGTTTCAGTCATTGATTCACTTTCTGCCGGGCCTGAATTGCAACTCATCATTGAGAAAATCAAAGAACAAGTCAATCTAGGTAAGACATTTGATGAAATCAATAAGCACATCGCTGCTTATAAAGAAAAAACAGGTTTGATTTTTATGTTGGCATCAATGAAAAACTTGGCCAACAACGGTCGTGTGAGTCCTTTCTCAGCTAAAGCAGCTGGTTTGCTCGGTATTCGTGTCGTTGGAAAAGCGAGCGACAAAGGCGACCTTGAACCATTAGATAAATGCCGTGGCGAGAAAAAAGCACTGGCTAGTATCACTGAAAATATGAGAAAACTTGGTTTTGTGGGCGGAAAAGTCAAAATCGGACATGTCTGCAATGAAAATGCAGCACGCACTTTGAAAGATTTGTTGCTTTCAAAATTTGAGAATATTGATATTGAAATTTATCCAACACGTGGACTTTGTAGCTATTATGCTGAAAAAGGTGGCTTGTTGGTCGGTTTTGAAAAAGCTGGAGCCATTTAATAATAAAAAAAACTGTTACTCAACAGTTTTTTTAATTTTATATTTTACGAGAAGTGTGCCTTGGCTATTTAACTGCTGCACTTCTACAAGTTCCAAATCTTGCTCGATTTCTTCTTGAACAAGGTGTTTTCCCGCTCCAAATAATTTTGGTTCAAGCGTTAAAATCAACTCATCAACTAAATTTTCTTTCAAGAACAAGCTGTTTATTTCAGGACCTCCCAGTAAAAGAACATTGTCAATGGCTTTTTCTAACCGAACTAGGAGCTGACTTGGTTTCTCTTGTGTATAAAAGACTTGATTTTGGTTGTCTTTCGGACTTGATTTTTGTTGCCTTGAAAACACATAATATGGCACAGGTGCAATCTTTTTGGTAAACGATTTTCTCCCCGTAATCACTGCATCGCAATGATTGACAAGCACCGCAAGATGGCGCTGGTCTTCCTCTGAAGTCCAAGCTTTGACGCTTTCTTCTGAATGGCGAGAAACAACGCCATCAATACTGGAAACCATAACCATCGTTACTTTCAAACCATTCTCCTTATTTTAGATAATCAAGCAAATTCTTGTCACCGCGGACAGCAAAGGTCTTTGTTGACGAACCATGTGCCATCGCCCCTCTGGCAGTCATGCAACTGTGACTTGCTTCAATAACGACCGCACAGGCCTCAGGATTAAGCACGTCATAAATGGCATCCGCAACTTGCGCTGTCAGGCGTTCTTGAACTTGCAAACGGCGAGCATATCCGTTAATCATGCGTGGAAATTTAGAAAGTCCTGTGATTTTTTCGCTCGGAATGTAAGCCACGTGTGCCACACCATGAAAACGTGCCAAATGATGTTCGCAGGCTGATTCAAACGGAATATCACGAACAACAACAACATCGTGTGATTCAGCTTCAAATTGAGTCTCAAGGTAAGTTTTTGGATCAATTTTGTATCCTTGTGTGTACTCAGCAAAAGCTTTCAAAAAGCGATAGGGTGTATCTTGAAGGCCTTCACGATCCTTGTCCTCGCCAATAAGGTCAAGCAATGCTTCAATTCCCTCTGTTGCTTTTATGATTTTTTCTTCATCTTCATCTTCATCTTCAAATAGCGTTTTAAGGTGATTAAATTTTTCTTCTTTCATCATATCTTTCCTTTAATAACTTATGTTCACATTTTAGCACACTTCTATTTTACAAGAAAATCTTAGGTTTATAAATCTTAAATTTAGTTTTATTTATGCTTTAGAAAATAAAATAAAAGAAAACTATATTTCACTTGACCTTTACCTTAGGTAAAGGTATATAATAATATCATCAGTACTGACAGAGGCATAAAAATGAAAATAAATGAACTAACAAAACTAACTGGGCTAACCTCTAAAACATTAAGACATTGGGAAAAAATGGGCTTACTTTCCTCAAAGCGCGATATAAATGGTTATCGAATATATGACGAATTAGACTTAAATAAGATTTTTTATATCAACAATCTCCGGAAATTAAATTTACCAATTTCGGAAATTGATGGCTTACTCAATGAAAAAATGGATGAAAAAATGATGCTTGAAAACCATTTGAGCCGGCTCATTCGCACTCAAAATGAGTTGTCCCAGTTGATCAATCAACTTGAAAACAAACTGGAAGAAGGTGATTATTTTATGAACAATAATGATTTCGAATTATTGAAAAAACAAGAAATTGCTGAGAACGAAGCCAAGTATGGCAAGGAAATTCGGCAGAAATACGGAACGACTGTCATCGATGACAGCAATAAAAAGTATCAAGAACAAGGGCAAAACGAGCATGACTGGGCCAAAGAAACGCACAGTAAAGTTGTCAAAATGCTTGAAGATGCCTATAACACGCAGGATAATTTTTTGGCCTTCGAAGCCATCAAACTCCATCGGACTTGGCTTCAACATTTTTGGTCGCAGGAGGTTACGCCTCAAGCTCATTTGACCCTTATCAAAATGTACGGCGAAGATGGACGGTTCCGCCAAAATTACACCGCACACTTTGATACTTTACCCGAATATTTTTATGAACAAGCGTCTATGTATTACATGTGAAACACTATTTAAAATTTTATCGTTTTTATCTCTTTCATTTAAGTTTCATTTCAGCATGTTAAGCTACAATGTTTCCATACTCCTAAATAAACTTTTTCATAAATTACTCCTAAAAGCTCCGACTCTCCATCGGAGCTTTTCTTATGCTTTAAAATTGTCAAAAAAAAATCGACTGCTCAGGTCGATATTTTTTATTAGGAGTTTTTATGAAAAATTTATTTTGAAATAAATACAGTATAAACCAAACAACTTAAAAGTTACTAAAACAAGACTAAAGCCAAACTGAAAAAATTTTTTACTCTGTCAGAGCTGACAAAGCGATACCCGCTTTATTAAGTGCTTCTTTTATGTTAAAATAGAAGTAACTACACATATATGAACAAATTTTTTAGTTATTGGCTAAATTATTTTGTATCTTATTAAAAGGATGATAAATGCTTACTGTATCTGATATTTCACTTGTATTTTCTGATCGCAAACTTTTTGACGAAGTCAACATCAAATTCACACCGGGCAACTGTTATGGTTTAATTGGTGCCAATGGTGCTGGTAAATCAACATTCCTCAAGATTTTGGACGGCGAAATCCAACCTACTACAGGTCATATTTCAATGGGACCAAACGAACGTATGTCTGTTTTGCGTCAAAATCACTTTGACTATGAAGACCAAACACCACTTGATGTCGTTATGAGCGGTAACGAAAAACTTCACGCCATTGCTGAAGAAAAAAATGCTATCTACATGAACCCTGATGCAACAGACGATGATTTCATGCGTGCTGCAACGCTTGAAGCCGAATTTGGCGAAATGGGCGGTTACGAAGCTGAATCTGAAGCAGCTCGCCTCTTGCAAAATTTGGGCATCAAAGTTGAACAACACTTGGATGTAATGGCGAACTTGACTTCTGGCGAACACGTTAAAGTCTTGCTTGCCAAAGCTTTGTTTGGTAAACCTGATGTTCTGCTTTTGGACGAACCAACCAACGGACTTGATATTCAAGCGATTGCTTGGCTGGAAGAATTTTTGATTAACTTTGAAAATACGGTCATCGTTGTATCCCATGACCGTCACTTCCTCAACAATGTTTGTACTTATATGGCTGACCTTGACTATGGTAAAATCAAACTTTACCCAGGGAACTACGATTTTTGGAAACAATCTTCTGAACTCGCTTTGCGCTTGCAAAATGACCAAAACCGTAAAGCTGAAGAAAAAATCGCTGAATTGAAAGACTTCATCGCTCGTTTCTCTGCAAATGCGTCTAAATCAAAACAAGCGACATCACGTAAGAAAATGCTCGACAAAATCGAAGTTGAAGAATTCGTGCCATCATCACGTAAATATCCATTTGTTGGATTTGATCAAGAACGTGAAGTCGGAAATGATTTGCTTCGTGTCGATAATTTGTCTGTCGAAATTGACGGCGAAAAAGTAATTGACAATATTTCGTTCATCTTGGCGCCTGGCGACAAGACGGCCATTATTGGACAAAACGACATTCAACAAACAGCCTTGATTCGTGCTTTAATGGGCGATATTGAATATACGGGCGACATCAAATGGGGAATTACGACATCTCGTTCGTATCTGCCAAAAGATAACACGCGTGATTTTGATAGCAGCGAAAGTATCTTGGACTGGCTCCGTCAATTTGTATTGACTAAAGAAGAGGACGATAATACTTACCTTCGTGGTTTCCTCGGTCGCATGCTCTTCAAGGGTGAAGAATCATTGAAACCTGTCAATGTTTTGTCAGGGGGAGAAAAAGTGCGTGTCATGTTGTCTAAAATGATGTTGCAACGTGCCAATGTGCTTGTTCTTGACGACCCAACAAATCACTTGGACTTGGAATCAATTTCTGCACTCAATGACGGTCTTAAAGCGTTCAAAGGCTCAATCGTCTTTAGCTCACATGACCACGAATTCATCAATACCATTGCCAACCACATCGTTGTACTTTCTAAAAATGGTGTCATCGACCGTATCGGCGAAACATATGATGAATTTTTGGCTAACGATGACGTGCAAGCTAAAGTTAAAGCACTTTGGGCTGACTAATCTTCCAATTTAGAAAATGAAATTTGATTTTTCTAATCAACTGTTGAAAATTTGACTCTGTCAGCACTGATAGCCCTGCTTTTGCAGCTTTGTCACTACTGACAGAGTTTTTGATAAGTAGAAAATGTGAAAATCATGATAAAAAATATAATCTTTGACCTCGGCGGAGTGATTTTGGACAATGATTGGTCAAAAACAAAACAGGCATTCAAACATTTAGGCATTGATATTGATGAATTTCTCTTTTCTAGTGATTTTTGGGAGACATTAGATAATTCTCAAGGCAGTTATTCGCTTGAAATTTTTGCTGATTTGTTACGTGAAAAATCGGGTTTGTCGCTGTCAAATTCGGACATCGAAAAGGCTTGGTGTGCCCTGCTCTGCGACTTTAACACAGAGCGTATTACTGGACTTGAAAAACTGGCAGATACTTATAACTTGTATCTCTTTTCTAACACGGATTCCATTCACACCAAAGCGTTTGAAAGCAAATGCCTTCAACAATGTGGCAAGCCTTTAAAAAGTTATTTTACTAAGATTTATTATTCTTGGGAAATTGGTATGCGAAAGCCTGATACCAAGGCTTTTCATGAAGTTTTGCGTTTGTCAGGACTTACTGCCGATGAATGTCTTTTTATCGATGATAAATTGGAAAATGTTGAAGCAGCACGTGCAGTCGGACTTCAGGCAATGCAAGTGACAGAAGCCTTGACAGCGCTGGATTTCGTGAAACTCAGCGCACAATAAGCTGTCAGAACTGACAGCAAGGGAAATTTAAAAATGAAAAAACAATTAAAATTATTTGCAACAGACATGGACGGAACATTTTTACGTTCCGATCGAAGTTTTAACCATGAAAAATTAACCGCCGTTCTTGACGCTTTTGACGAACGGGGCTGGATTTTTTGCGCCTCATCTGGTCGCCAACTTTTAGCACTTGAGGATATGCTGTTCCATGATTACAAGGAACGGATTGCCTTTGTTGCTGAAAATGGTGGCGTTGTAACTTACAAAGGCGAAACGATTTTTGCACAGACTTTTTCACACGAACAAGTTCAAGCCGTTTGTGATTTGCTTTTGTCAATGAAATATTCTCCGAAAATGGATTTCCTGATTTCTGGAATAAATGGCTCATATTGCCTTGACGGAGTTAGTGATACGTTTTGGGAAAAAGCCAAATTATATTATGCAAATATGCAAAAAGTGGCTGCCATTTCTGACATTGATGATGAAATGATTAAAGTAACCACTAATTTCCCGGAAGAAAAAACAGCCGAATGCGAACGATTTATCACTGAAAAACTGGCCTTTGCTCGTGCGACAACAACTGGTTTTACAAGCATTGACATCGGTTCACACGGGATCAGTAAGGCATCTGGATTGGCACATTTGTTGGCGCATTTTGAATGGCACCCTGAAAATCTTGCAGTTTTCGGTGACCAAATGAACGACTACGAGATGTTGCAATACGCTGGTACTGCTTACGCTGTCAGTAACGCTTTCCCAGATATTTTGGACATTGCTGACGAAGTGATTTTAAGCAATGATGACGATGCTGTTCTCGTTCAAATGGAAAAAATCATCAACGAAAAGTAGTCTCTGACTATTTTTTTATTATTCTTTGTCTTCTCACTTCGCAGTCATCACTAAAAAACCAAATCTTTGGTATAATTGATGTAAGTTAAGATAAAAGAAATGAGGAAATCATGAAAATAGCGATTGATGCAATGGGTGGCGATTTTGCACCTGAAAATATTGTAAAAGGGGTCAACGAAGCAAAAAAACTTTACCCTGATCTTGAATTTATGCTTTTTGGTGATGGACAAAAAATCCGTCAGTACTTACAAGATGAAAACCAAGTCGAAATCGTTGAAACGACTGAAATCATTGATTTTCATGATGATCCTGTCACTGCAATCAAAGCAAAAAAAGACAGTTCGCTTGTTCGTGCAATTACAGCCGTTAAAAAAGGGGAAGCTGATGCCGTCTTATCTGCTGGCTCAACTGGCGCCTTGCTGACAGGCGGTTTGATGTTGATCAAACGCATCAAAAAAGTCAGTCGTCCAGCCTTGATGAGTACCTTGCCTACTGCTGATGGCAAAGGCTTTGAAATGCTTGATTTAGGTGCCAATACTGAAAACACAGCTCAACATTTGGTTGATTTTGCGATTTTAGGTTCTTATTATGCCGAAAATGTCCGTGGGGTCACAAAACCACGTGTTGCGCTCTTATCCAACGGTGCCGAAGAATCAAAAGGCTCACCAATGATTAAAGAAGCGCACGAAATCTTGTCAGCGATGACAGACATCAATTTTATCGGAAATATTGAGTCACGCGACATTTTGACAGGTGCAGCTGATGTCGTAGTTGCTGATGGCTTCACAGGAAATGCAGTCTTGAAAGCAATCGAAGGAACTGCGTCATTGCTGATGAAACAAATCAAATCCGCCATTATGGGTGGAAGTCTTACCACAAAAATTGGTGGTGCCTTGATTAAAAAACCTTTATCTGGTTTGAAAGACATGTTGAGTACTGACGCTGCTGGCGGTGCCGCCTTCATCGGACTTAAAGCTCCTGTCATCAAAGCACACGGAAATTCAAGTGCTGAAGCAATCACAAGCGCCATTGGCCAAATCCATCGTATGTTAGCATCAGATGTAACAGGAAAATTGGTTCAACATTTTGAAAATCGCGAAGAATAATAAAAAAAAAGAATTCGATGAGAATTCTTTTTTTATACAACAAACGCTTAATCAAACAAGGCATTGGCAATCCTTTTGCAGATTTAAAATTTATTTCGTGCCTTCTTCAATAAGCATAAGAAGCGATAAAGTTTCGGCCTGTCAGCTTTCCAGTCCACATTGTCCGATTTTTTGTCAGCTCTGACAGATACTCCGTCAAATAAGTCCCTGTCATCATGTGGCTGAAATTTCTCATCTTCATGACTTAACTCTGCTTTTGTTAATTCTTCTCTCATTCTTGAGTTTGACCATAATCCCATTTTGCACTCCAATCTAGCCCAGTACTATCTGTCAGCTCTGACAAGGCGATTTTTATTGCATTAGAGTATAAAAACCGCTCCTTTAGGCCCTAAGCCTAAATATTCTTTACTTAGTCTCTTGAAAAAGGCGAGCCCTTCTTCTGAAAATTTTTGCTCTACCATGATGGGCGACAATTCTCGCTTCAAATTTAAAGCCACTTTTTGTAAGTCCTGACCTTCTTCTAAAGCCTGTTTGGCTCTCAAAAAAGCTGGCCTCTCATCAGCTGTCACGTCAACGCTCAATACTAAATGATAAAGTTCTTCAAGAAATGTTTCTTTCGTTTTCATAGATTTTTTCTTCTTTCACTATCTTTAAAATGACTGCCCTTTTGGTTTGTGTCATCAGTTTCTTGAAAAAATGGCTGCTGATTACCGAAAAGACCGCGTTCGTCGGGGTGCTGCTGTTTTTCATTATCGCTTGCGATTTTCCGATTGGCAATAATGTCTTGAATTTTATTTGGCAGTTGAAGATATTCATTTGGAAGTCCGAGTTTAACCATTTATTTCTCCTTTATTGATTTATCATTCCTGATAAAATGTGATTTTTGCTTTTTGAACAACTTGGCAAATCAGTAATAAAATAAGATTTCATCACCCTCACACTTTCCGTCAATCAAAAATTATAAGCGTGTATTCTACGGATTATTATACTCTTTTTCAGCATTTGTGGCGAAAAAAAACCAATAAATAGACCTTTTTTATTTGGTATTTTTGCGGATTTCTGAAGCTTCATGAATATGGAAAAACCAAGCCATGAAAAGTCCCCAAAAAGCAGCAACCAAAACACTTTTTCCGTCAAATAATTGCTCAACTTTACCTGCTATCAGAAGCGAGCCTAGATAATATAACACCGTACTGACAAACAAGAGAAAGACTGGCACTTTTGCTGTAAGTTCCCCTGCATTTTCAATCTTGCCATAGCCTTTACTTTTGATATAAAACAAAAAAGGAAGTGGAAATAAAAGATTAACGGTAAATAGTAAAACCAACAAATACAGCACACTCAGCCCCATTTGAACGCCTAAAAATAAGAGTCCGATAAGCCAAATATTAGAAATATATGCACAAATACTATAAAGCGTTAATACACTTTTAATTTTAAGCAGATTACTTTCGCTCACTTTTGCTCCTCTTGGCAATCCCAGAAAATAATTGATTAGTTTTTCCTCTTTAATGTTCATTTGGTTCTCCTTTACTAGTTAATTCATTATAAGCCTTAATTTTTTCAACACAAAAAAAGTGCCAAATATGGCACTTTTATTTGTTATTCTCTTGATGGATATTTTTTGTAGTAATGCCATTTGCCAAATTGAAGGACAACGATATAGGCAAGTACAATCAGAACCCACCAAATCCAAAAGACTGGTTCTACGGGGCTGAGTGTGATGATTTGTCCGAGCGGTGTTTCCATAAATAAGAAACCAACAGCAAAGGCACCAAGCGTTGAAAGGACAACAGGCATGGCTGGACGACTTTGGATAAATGGAATCTTGCGTGTCCGCAAAATATGGAAAGCAAGTGCCTGAGTCGCTAGAGACTCAATGAACCAACCTGCTTGGAATAAAGCGGCGTGTTGACCACTATTGTAGCCAAGCACAAACCAAAGAACTGCAAAGGTCGTAATATCAAAGATAGATGACAAGGGACCTATAGTGATGGCAAATTTAGCAAGCCCACGCGTTCCCCATTTGACTGGTTGCGCGATTTCTTCTTGGTCAACATTGTCCCAAGGCGTTGTCAGTTGAGAAATATCATAAATCAGGTTCAAGGTTAAAAGTTGAACAGAAAGCATTGGCAAGAATGGTAAAAAGGCTGACGCTACAAGGACAGAAAAGACATTTCCGAAATTTGATGAAAGTGTGATACGGATATATTTCATCATGTTTGAGAAGACTTTACGTCCCTCAATGACGCCTGTTTCAAGAACTTGCAATGATTTTTCAAGCAAGATAATTGTCGATGCTTCTTTGGTAATGTCAGCCGCAGTATCTACTGAAATTCCGACATCAGCAGCTCGCAAAGCAGGGGCGTCATTGATTCCATCGCCCATGAATCCAACCGTATGGTCATTTCGTAAAACTTCTATAATTCTTGATTTTTGGAGTGGTGAAAGTTTGGCAAACAAGTGTGCGTCAATCGCTGCCTTATACAGTTCTTGATCGCTCATCTTGTCAATTTGTGTCCCGAGATAGTATTTATCAACTGGAATACCAACATCAGCACACACTTTTTTGGCAACAATCGCATTATCGCCCGTCAAAACTTTGACCGTTACCCCATGATCATGGAGACTTGTGATGGCACTTTTAGCACTGGTTTTCGCTGGGTCAAGGAAGCCCAAGAAACCGACTAATGTCATGTCTTTTTCACTTGATTGGTCAAAATCTTCTAATTCTTCATCAGTCAAAATACGTTGACCAACGGTCAAGACACGCATGCCTTGCAAATTCATTTCCAGATTGACTTTTCTCATCGCTTCAAGTTTCTCTGGTATGATTGGTACCGCAACGCCATTTTCAAGGACGTGTGTACAAATATCGTCCATTTCTTCAACGGCGCCTTTAGTAATCATCAAATTGCGTCCGTTATCGTCAACAACGACAGAAAGTAAGCGGCGAGAAAAATCAAAAGGAATTTCGTCAACTTTTTCCATGTGCTGGAAATCCAAATTTCGTTCTTCTTTTTGGAAATATTGAATTACCGCAACGTCCATCAAATTCTTCCAACCTGTTTGGAAATTTGAATTGATAAATGCAGAATGCAAAACATTTTCATTGGTTTCGCCATTTGCATCAACATAACTCATCATGACCACACGGTCTTCAGTGATTGTTCCTGTCTTATCTGTACAGAGAATATCCATTGAACCGAGGTTTTGAATGGCTGAAAGTTGTTTAACAATTACTTTTTTCTTAGAAAGTGCAACGGCACCTTTTGCCAGATTGGTATTTACAACCATTGGCAACATCTCAGGCGTCAACCCAACAGCGACGGCAACCGCAAAGAAAAATGCGTCAAAGGCAGAGCCTTTTGTTATCCAGTTGATGGCAAAAACCACTGGGAACAAGATAATAACCATCGTCATCAACAGTCGTGAAACGCTGTTCAACCCCTTATCAAAGGCAGATTGGATTTTTGCTGAACTTGATGATTTGGTAGCAATGTCGCCAAACATGGTTTGCTTTCCTGTTTTAACAATCAGGATTTCACCATTTCCAGACAAGACGTCCGTCCCCATGAAGAGAACATTTGGCGCATCAATAGATTGAATGTTTTCCCAATCCACTTGTTCATCTTCATCAAATTCTTCAGGCAACTTTTTTTCAACAGGGAATGATTCGCCCGTCAAAGATGCTTGGTTGATAAACAAGTCTTTCGAACTCAATAAAACCGCATCCGCAGGAATCATATCGCCTGTTTGCAGACGAATAATATCGCCAGGCACAACTTCGTCCATCGGAATTTCAAAAAATTCTTCTTCCCGCTTGACGCTCGTTGTGTTTTCAATCATTTCGCGAAGCGCATCTGATGCTTTTTCGCTTTTGTATTCTTGGTAAAAGCTGACGGTTGCTGATAAAACAATCATCACGCACATATAAATCGCTGGTTCATATTCGTTTGTCAGCACTGACACCAAGGCCAAGAAAGCCAAGACAAGCGAAAATGGATTACGAAATGAATGCCAAAGGATAATATACCACGGAGTCAGTTGCTGTGCAGCAACGATATTCGGTCCATAATCCTCCAATCGTCTTGCGGCTTCTTCTCGTCTCAGACCAGCCATACTTGTGTTAATCTCTTCAAGCATTGCTGAGTGTCCAAGCTGTGCAAAATCTTTCAGCTCATCATTTTTGTTGCGCTTTGTCATTTTTTGCATCTGGTATACCTCCTATCTTTCGTAATTTTTTTATTACTCGTTTATTGTAACACATCTAACTCTATAATGTAAGCCTCAAAAACTTTATTCAATTTTTTTATTTCGGCATTTTTTTCATCAAATAATCAGACATGAAAACAAGTAAATAATGAAATGATATAGGATCAATTTCTCTTAGATTATAACAAAAAAGGCGGATTGCTCCACCTATTTTGCTTTTTTTACTCAATTTTTTTGCATTTTAGACTTGCATAAATGCAAAGTATGATCCACTTGGACTTTGGAAATTAAAAGTCAAGTTTTCGCCCATTTTTGAAATAGGACTTGTCATCAAGCCTTGTGCTGCAATTTTTTCACGCATTTTTTCAAGACCATCAGTAACTGTAAATAAAATAGAAGGCTTGCTTTCTGCAACTTCTGGACTCATTTGACGAATGAATTCGATATCCCAAATTTGCAAACGCGCATTTCCCTTACGTGTTGGTGCCATGATGAAAGTATCCGTTTCGCCAACTTTTTGACGTGACATTTCATAAAAACCAATCGCACTAAAAAATTCGGCTTCTGCTTTCACATCTTCGACATAAAGATTGGTACACATATTAAAACTCATTGCTGTTCTCCTTTGTTTGTCCTTTCATTATAGCATAATCACAGCTATTTTTTCCCTGTCAGTACTGACAAAAAAATAGACAGAATTCATCTGTCCATCTTTTATTTTATTCACATTTTTATCTTATTTATTAGTTCAAGCTGGCTTCAAGCGTAATTTTTTCAACACCTGCAAGTGCTTTTGAAACTGGACAATTTGCTTTAACTGTCAAGGCAACTTCTTGGAATTCAGCTTCTGAAATTCCTTCGATTTCTGAGTGGTTCTTCAAGTGAATTTCAGTGATAGCAGGACCGTCAGCAGTTACAGCAAAAGTAACATCAGCTCTTGTATCAATATTTTTAGCAGTGTAGCCTTTTTCGCCTAAAATCATAGAAAAGGCCATTGAAAAACAAGCAGCGTGTGCAGCACCCAAAAGTTCTTCTGGTGTTGTGATTGATACTGTATGTTCTGCACGAGCTTTGAAGTTATATGGAGCTTCTGTAAAAAGTTGTGAAGATTCAGCACTGATTGTGCCAAATCCATCTTCGAGTGAATCTTCCCAGTGAGCTGAAGCTGTTGATACATTTGCCATGTTTGTTATCCTGATTGAAATGTGAGCTTTTCAATCCATCGACACAATCGCCGATGCCTTTCTTTTTTGTCAAATATTCTTTACAAATTCAGTATAAATCATTCTCTTATTTTATTCAAAGAATCTGCTCATTTATGTAATGCA
Organism: Lactococcus sp. dk101; assembly: GCF_009601055.1. GTDB lineage: Bacteria > Bacillota > Bacilli > Lactobacillales > Streptococcaceae > Lactococcus. The sequence goes on along the minus strand of NZ_WITI01000003.1, from coordinate 51,312 downwards.
TCTATTACCAAAGCCTTCAATTGACATTTTGCATGAATAAGGGTAAAATTTATGTGATAGAAAAGTACTTCAAGTTAATTTTTTTCAGAAAGTCTATGGTTGATGTGAATAGGCATTTTATAATGAAGGAATGGGCTATCATCTATAAATAAAGCTGATTTAAAACAATAATAATCACGTTGCTTCCGTTACCAAGCACTCATTTTTTGATGAGCTTAAAGGGAATTTTTATTCCAAAATTACGGTGGTACCGTGCATTAGCGCCCGTAGAACGAACGTTCTACGGCGTTTTTTATTACCAAAAAATAATCAAATCATAAGAAAGCGAGTAAAAACTCATGACTAAACCAATTATCTTAACAGGAGACCGTCCAACAGGAAAACTCCACATCGGACACTATGTCGGCTCACTTAAACGCCGTGTTCAAATGCAAAATGAAGGCATTTATGACACTTTTATCATGATGGCTGACCAACAAGCTTTGACTGACCACGCAAAAGAACCTGAAAAAATCATCGAGTCTGTCGGAAATGTCGCACTTGACTACCTTGCCAGCGGAATTGACCCAGAAAAATCAACGATTTTCATCCAAAGTCAAATCCCTGAACTTGGCGAATTGATGATGTATTACCTTAATTTGACATCATTGAACCGCGTTTTACGCAATCCAACCGTCAAAACAGAAATCGAACAAAAGAACTTTGGCGAAGGTGTTCCTGCTGGTTTTGCCATGTATCCTGTCAGTCAAGCCGCTGATATTACTGCCTTCAAAGCAACACATGTGCCTGTCGGAAATGACCAAGCTCCAATGATTGAGCAAACACGCGAAATCGTTCGTTCATTTAATCATGCTTATTCGACTGATGTTTTGGTTGAACCAGAAGGCATCTATCCTGAAAACGAAGCTGCTGGACGCTTGCCTGGACTTGATGGCAATGCCAAAATGTCTAAATCTCTTGGAAATGGGATTTATTTGGCTGACGATGCAGATACACTCAAGAAAAAAGTCATGAGTATGTACACTGACCCAAGTCACGTCAATGTCGCTGATCCAGGACATATCGAAGGAAATATGGTTTTCCATTATCTTGATGTTTTTGGACGTCCAGAAGACGCAAACAGCATTGCTGAAATGAAAGCCCAATACCAAGCTGGTGGCTTAGGCGATGTCAAAACAAAACGCTACCTGCTCGAAATCCTTGATCGCGAACTCGCACCAATCCGCGAACGCCGTATCGAATTTGCCAAAAATATGGACTATGTTTACGACGTCCTCAAAAAAGGATCAGAAAAAGCCGAAGCTGTTGCCGCAAATACACTTGACGAAGTCAAATCAGCAATGGGAATTAACTATTTTAAATAATAATACAAAAAATGCCTACTGGCATTTTTTATTTTTTTCTATAAATCCTTATAAGTGTCCATACTGCATAAATAAACATAAGGCAATGAGCTATAAAGTACCAACTTGAGATATTTTTATCAAGAATATCTCATGCTAGTTTTTTCATTATTGCTCATTGACTTTAATATTGTAGTATTTCAGAATAAAAACACAAATAACCAATATCGTAAATACAGCTAGTACCACTCTAAAATGAAATGAAATTGGAAAAAATTGTGTCATCAAACTAATAAAAAGTAGGAGATAAAGCATTGATGCTTTGATTTTTTCAAAACGATAAACCATTTTTTCTGATTGATACGAAACTCCGCTAAAAATAATGATTGCTCCCAAAAGATAGGTCAGCCAACTTATCACACTAGAATTTGCGGGTGCATAAAAAAGATAAGCAGGATTGATAGCCAATATGAACATGATGATTTTTATAGCGATGATAGCTTTTTTAGTCATAGATTATTACCTCTTATTATCCAAAGACATCTTCCTCGCTTTTGATTAAAAATCATTAACACGAACACCCAACGCGTTAGCATTCACAATAATCCACAATTCTGGAAGATAATCATGGCTAAAACCATAAAGCAGACTCCAAATTGAAAGGGGAGAAAAATAATCTTCTAAATCAAATTTTTCTTTCAACATCTGATTGATCTTTTTTTGGATAGTTTCTAGTTCAAGCGATTTTAGTTCCTCTACCGTTTTTTCTTTAATTAGCTGCCGAAGCGACCAATACAAGGCGTCAAAATGTCGTCCATCAAGTCCCATTTCCAATAAAAAGAAATGAATCGAATATGGGTCGAACGAAGAGTCCCCCGAATGATAAGCGACCTCAGCGAGCGCTTCTTTCATTGTATGAAGTTTCATCTCCATTTGTTCGATATGTTTCATATTTTCCATTTGGTTTTACCTTACTTTCTTACACAAAATGTCAATATAGTATCATTCTCAAAGAAGTAACGTTATACGCTACTAAAAGTCTGATAACTAACGATTGTCAGCTTCGTTTTGATTGAGTTAGCTTAGCTTCTAACTCATCAGCTTCTTTGGCTAAAATCATAACCTCTTTATCACGAGAGCCTCTGCCAAATATAAAACCTAAAATAAGTAGCATGGGGATACTTATTATTATACTGCCAATTTGCTTCATATTTAATATCCCATTTGTATTCAAAAGCAAGCTGGCAGACGGTCCAAGGCAAATCAATGTGGAAAGAATGTAAAAAGATTTCCCAACTTTTAAACTACTTTTTTTCATGCGTTTATCCTCCAATGTAACCATTGCGACAGCCATCTAACCTATCTAATTCGCCAGCTATTGCGCTACCAATAGAAAATCCTCCAACAATTGCAGCAGCATTTACTGCATTTAAAACAAGACCAGCTAGATTCGGACCGACAATTTTCAGAATTTGTTTTTCTACTATTCGTGTTATAGCTGTTCTATTCTTTCTGATAATTTGTGCAACCATTACAGCTCCTCTAGCTCCACTATACACTTGCCACGCTAAGATTCCTAAATCAATAGCTTTTGCAATATTTGTTGTTTTATTATACCAATGCTTACCTAAAAATCGTAAATTGGGGTCTGCAACAAGTGGAACAAAGTTCTTTTCATCAAAATCAATAACTTGTGTGACAGTGTGACCGTTAATTACATAATGAGTTGGAACTGCATTGCCGTTTATATCTTTTGCCCAAGGCGCTTGTAATTCATTAACAGGCAAATCATCCTCGTTCAGAACGTAAATATCACCTGTACCTGGAGATTTATTTTCAATAGATGAAGCATCAATTAACTTATAACCGTCGGGCAAATCTAAATCAAAACTATAATCATGACTCGCGTCAGCGCTGTTAATAGAGATTAAAGCTCGGAAACCATTATCTGTATTTTGCAAACCGAGATTTGAACTGCTGTCGTCCCCTGTGTAAACCGCTGTATCACCTACGGCTGTTGCTTTTGATGAGAATTCATCAGGCAAACTGACTTGAATATTATTGGTTGAATCTTCTGAGTTAGTCAACTTGATATCGTCGTCAGCGTCTTTAGGAAGAGTAACTTGCAAATCTTTTTCATCAGTTGTTGCTGATTTTCCGACTTGTAAGTCATTTACTTGTACGTTGTCATTGGAGGTTGCATTTGAGATAGCAGTTGCTGTTTGACTTGCTTCTGAATTTGTTTCGGCAAAAGCTGAAATTGGTTGTGCGATTGACAAAGAAAGAACTGCCAACGACAGGATTGCAATAGATTTTGTGAATTTCATTTTTTGATTTCCTTAAAATTTTTAAATTTAAGAAATATCATTGCGCGCTGTTTTATTTCTTGAGGATATTTTAACAGATAAAGCCTATTTGTACAAGGTTTCGCAAAACTTTATATATGATAAAGTTTTATAATTTGTGAAGAATGTGAAATCCTTTTATACTCCATTTTCTATGAATTTCATAAAAATTCAATCCTTAAAAACTTTAATACTTATAAAATTTTTATATCAATTTTTTATAAATTAAGTTTAAGTTACAGTGAAAAATAGCTCAATAATGGTGATAATAGCTGATTTTTTTGCAAATATTTATTTGTGAAATTTTAGAAACTTTATAAATTGTAAAGAATTTAAAAGTAAAACACGATAACCAAGCGATTTTATTTTCAAAAATCTTATACTTTATCAATGTAATATTTTGTAATCTTTGGTATAATATGCTCAGAAAGAGTGATGTTATGGGAAAAAGTGAACAAACTGAAAACCGCATTATTGATAGTTTTTTTAATCTTGCTGGGAGAAATCAAAAAATTACTGTCGCAACACTTTGCAAAAAAGCAAATATTACGCCACCAACTTTTTATAGCCACTTTAGGTCGATTGATGCACTTGTAATCGCAATTCGTGAGCGAACTGATGATGCGATTTTTGCAGTTATGGAAAAGCACACTCCGACTCAGAATAGCGCTTCTTTTGAGATTATCGCTGATGAAATTTTACCTCTTGTTTATAAAAATCGAGTACGCCTACGGATTTTATATACTTCGGGAATTGATTTTGAATGGTGGGGATTTTTGGAACAGCGTTATATGGACTGGATAAAGCCTTATTATGAAGGAGCTGGTGAACAATATGAAATTTCTGATGAGTTTTTACTTCGCTATATGGCAAAGTCAATGATTACAATGATTTCACTTTGGATTAGTGAGCCAATTCCTGATAAACCAAAGATTTTCAAGGAAAAATTCTTACTGCTTATCGAGACACCTTTAATCCAGTTTGTTCATAAACAACAGGAAAAATTATAATAATAGACAATAAAAGGAGAGTCATTTTATACGGTTCTTTTTTTCTTTCTGCTGACAGACTCAATTAGTTTACTTTTAAGCATTTTTAACCTATAATCTACTTGAAACGTAATTTATTTACTTCATAAAAGCGAAAAAATGGAAATCGTTTCAAAGTAGTTAGTATTTAATAGATATAAAATCAAGGAGAGAACCATGACAAAAATAAATGCATCCGATGCGATGTTAAAAGTTATTGAAGATTGGGGCGTCAAAAATATCTACGGTTTACCTGGTGGGTCTTTTGATTCAACAATGAACGCATTACATAACCGCAAAGACACCTTGAACTACATTCAAGTTCGCCACGAAGAAGTCGGTGCTTTGGCAGCCGTTGGGGAAGCAAAAATCACCGGAAAACTCGGTGTAACTTTTGGTTCAGCTGGACCAGGAGCCGTTCACTTATTAAACGGATTATACGATGCGAAATATGACCATATTCCCGTACTTGCTTTGGTTGGTCAAGTTCCAACAAGCGTGATGAACACCAATTATTTCCAAGAATTTAATGAAAACCCAATGTTTGAAGATGTCAGCATCTATAACAGAACCGTAATGACTGCAGAACAAATGCCTTTTGTTGTGGATGAAGCCATTCGTCAAGCTTATGCTAACCGCGGTGTTGCTGTCGTTACTATTCCTAAAGACCTAGGTTGGCAAGAAATCGAAGATGTTTATGTTTCTTCTGCTAATTTATACCAAAAACCAATGCCTTTGGAACCAGACCCTGAGAGAATTAAAAAAGCTTGGGAAATCCTCAAAAATGCTAAACGTCCTTTAATCTATGTTGGACAAGGAACAAGAGGCGCCCGCAAGGAAATCTTGGAACTTTCTAAAATGCTCCATGCGCCAATTTTGAGTTCTGCCTTAGGAAAAGGAATTCTTCCTGATACTGACCCAGCTTACATGGGTTCAGCAGGACGCGTTGCCTCTAAACCAGGTGTCGAAATCGCTTCTAACACAGATGCTGTTTTGCTCTTGGGCTCAGACATGCCCTTCCAATTTTTCTTTATTCCTGAAGATGCTAAATACATTCAAGTCGATATTGACGGCACTAAATTTGGACGTCGTCACCATGTTGACTTGTCAATCTTGGCAGACGCTAAATTGACCATCAAGAGATTGTTGGAAGTCGGAGAACAACTCCCAGAAACAAATTGGTATCGTGCAGCGCTTGCTGACAAAGCAAACTGGGTAGAATGGCTTGCAAAACGCGCTGAAATTGATAGCTCACCTCTAGAAGTTGAACCTGTCTTTAAAGAAATCAATGCCATGGCATCTGATGATGCCATCTTCCAAGTAGATGTCGGAAATGTAACCATCGATGGTATGAGATTCCTTGACGCTAGTAAAGAACAAAGATTCACTACTAGTGCATGGTATGCCACAATGGGTTATGCGCTCCCTGCAGCAATTGGTGCGAAAGCACAATACCCAGACCGTCAAGTATGGTCAATTTCTGGAGACGGATCTTGGGCAATGGTCTTCCCTGATGTTTTGACTCAAGTCAAATATAACATGCCAATTATCAATATTATTTTGACAAATAAGAGCTTAGGATTTATCGAAGCAGAGCAAGACGACCGACAACAACCACACTCAGGCGTTGATTTGATTGGTGCCGACTTTGGTGCTTCTGCAGCAGCTTTGGGAGCTTTAGGTTTTGATGTCAACAATGTGACAGAACTAAAAGAAGCATTTGCAAAAGCTAAAGAAGCCAATCGACCAACAGTCATCAATGTTAACATCTTTGACCATCGTCCATTGCCAGTAGAACAATTAAGACTTGATTCTCCTGAATTCGAAAAAGAATATCAAACACAAGGTTTGATTCCATTTAGCAAACTTTATCAAGATTAAGTAGAAATAGAATTGTATAAAAAGACATTAGAACCTTGTTCCGATGTCTTTTTTATTTTTGATTCGATTTAGTTCAGCTTCTAAATCATCCGCTTCCTGTGCTAAGCGCATGACTTCTTTATCCCGAGAGGTTCTTCCCCATAAAAATCCAAGAAGAATTAAATTGGGAATACTTAAAAAAGTCGCAAATAGTTTCTGTGTGTGTGTTATCGGCATATCTAGATTAACAATAAGCCAAAGGGAAGGCCCTAATGAAGTAAGTGTAAGCATAAACCAACTCAATTTACTTGTTTTAAATGGATCTCTTTTTTTCATGTGTTGTTCCTCCATAGAACGGACAGTTGTATCACTTAGAATATTTTAAGGTTCGTAAGTAAGAAATGTTTAAAAATAGACAACTATAAACGAAACCAACCCATATATAAAAATCAAAATTCATAAAGACTTTTAAAGAAAAATTTAAAACAAAGTAAAAGACATTCACAGAGATGAGAGAAAATAGAGTAACAAGTAAGCTCACTTTTTCCTTTTTATCTGAAATGACGATGGGCAAAATGAGCATAGCAGAAAGTCCGCCAAACACATACCAATTAAGATGCGTTCCAATTATTCTATAAATAATGTAAATAGCAATCACTAAAGTTGATAAAATAATAATTTTTTTATTCATAAATCACTTCCCTTTATTATCCCCAATCTTCTGGGCGCTCAAGTTTATATTTATTAGCGAATTTTAATTGAGTTTCTTCTTCCGAAAAATTTATTCTCACATATCGGTCGTCAAACAGTTGAATTGAATTTTTACGCTCAATGTCAGTGAGTATAAGACTATCCGCATGAAATTTAGGATAATTTAGTTCTTTTCTAAAATCAGGAAAATCCGAGGTGATGATGCTCTTTACAAGTTTTCTTATTTTTTCATGTTTAAATTTGATTGTTATCGTTGTTAGCAGTACACCGTTCTCAACTTTACATAATACAGAATTATAATCATTACTATTCAACTGGGATAGTAACCTATTTTTTGTAAAATTGGAGATGCTTGAGAATCTGCATTCAATCTCTTGTTCATCATTAAAGAGGCTATTCAAAATGTTTTTCAGTTGTTCCTCACGCTTAAGTAATTCCGTTGGAGATAGTTCAAGTGTCTCATCATCAAATAACTCAATATCAAAGGTATTGAGATTTTCAAAGCTTAAATCATAATTATAATTCATTTTATTTTCCTACTATTTCTCCTTTTATGGCTTTCTTCCTTACCACTACTTGAATTTAATATCTAGGAAAATGACATATCTAGCTTTCAAAAATCCTGATGTACTAATTAGGATAAGTGATATTATTCCTAAAATGAATGCGATTATAGACTGAGTAGCAACAAATGTCAAAAAAATTGATATAGAAAGAAAGATTAGAGCAACTAATAAGTAAAGATAAAAAGAAATACAATTAGAAATAAGGAAAGTCTTAAAATAATACTGAGATAACTTTTTGTTGATTTCATAATTATCCTTTCAGAAGTTTGTAATCTATTGACTTCTGCAATCAAGCTAAGTGTATCAGATTGTCAAGGAATATTCAACTTTTTCCAAAAATAAAAATGACAAATTATCATTTTTGACTGACATTTTCTAGCTAAATATTTTCTATATTTCTGTTTATTTTATTTTAATTAGTTTATAATTAAAGGAGGAAATGAACTTCTGATTTTCATTTTTCATTTCCCAATTTTTCCCTAGAAAGTTGTTAAAAATGACTGATTTGAACATGGATAAGCTTCAAAAAATTGCGGGTTTCGCAAAATCAATTCATGCAGGAAATGGCGATGGTCACGGTTTTGACCACATCGAACGTGTCGTCGCAATCGCAAAGAAAATTCTCTTGACTGAGCCAGAGGCTAATCCAGAAATCGTTCTTGCAGCTTGCTATCTTCATGACACATATGACGAAAAAATAACTAAAAATGTCGAATTACAGAAAAACAAAGTCAAATTATTTTTGTCAGAGCTGACAGAGGATAAAATAAGTGACGAAATCATCTATATTATCGATAACATGAGTTTTTCTTCAAATTTGCATGAAAAAAGAAGCCTCGACCTCAATGGACAAATCGTTCAAGATGCAGACAGGCTTGATGCAATGGGAGCTTGGGGCATTGTGCGCACCCTTCAATACGGCTGGAAAAAAGAGCGAGAACTCTATAATCCAGAAATTTTACCGATGACTTACAACTCAAAAACAGACTATCATCAGCAAGATAAAAACACAACAATCAATCACTTTTATGAAAAATTATTTCTTCTGAAAGACCTCCTCAACACTTCCGAGGCAAAAAAAATTGCTGTCAGTCGTGACAAGATTATGCATGATTTTGTTCATGCTATTGAGTCAGAATTTCAGGAAAATACACACTAAAAAGTTAAGAAAGGCGGAAAAATGGTCGTAGGACTAAACAAAATTATTAACGGCGTCAGACGAAATCTCGACCGCCGAAAAGCTGATCGTGCAGAACGCTGGATCCGGCTTCATCAGCCAGCTAATCATGACATTCAAACCTTGGTTTTTGCACATCGTGGCTCAAAATGCAACCGTCCAGAAAACACTCTATCTGCCTTTCACGAGGCACTTCGTGTGGGAACTGATGGGATTGAACTCGATGTTCATTTGACCGCTGACAACGAACTCGTTGTCATTCATGACGAAAAAATCGACCGAACAACCAATGGAAAAGGACTTGTCCAACGGCTGACTTTAGCACAACTCAAGCGTTATGACGCTGGTGCATGGTTTGGTACCGAATTTACTGGCGAACGCATTCCGACACTTTTAGAGGTGCTGTCATTGCTGACAGAAAATTCTTTTACTGGTGTTCTAAATATTGAAATAAAAACAGATAAGCATCAATATCCAAACATTGAAAAGCTTCTGTCAGAGCTGATGACACAGACAGAGTGGCCTTTTGAGCATTTATACAGCAGTTTCAATCTTGAATCTCTTCGCAAGATGAAAGACCTTGAACCTGACACAGAGTTAAGTTTCTTAACGGAAAATAGCATCAGAAAAATCGAACGTGGCTTGATTGAAGACTTCATTCAAAGCATTCACCCGCGTAAAACTTATGCGTTTAAGCACCCTGTTCTCACTTCTTTTTCAACAAAACCGATTCGCATTTGGACCGTCAATAGTGAAAAAGAAATGCTTCTAGCTTTTCAGGAAAATATTGCAGGAATTATCACCGATTATCCAGAAAAAGCACTTCAAATACGAAATGAAATTTCAAAATAAGGCACATTTTGTGCTTTTTTTGTTATAAATCAATTTTTTAAAAATCAATGTAAGGGTATGCACGAGATTACATTTTAGGTAAAAAATATCACAATCTTTTCATCTAGAACATGATTAAATCAATTTATGAAAACGCGAACTATTTTTCTTTACATATTTTTCACAAATGATATAATAAGAAATGGAGGGCTTTCAAAAGTCAAAGATTTTTTACGTTTTTCTTTACATTGTTTTTCCAAATGATATAATGTACTTGAAAGCGTAAATGTCAAATACTTTTTACGTTTTTCCAAGCTCAATTTAGAAGGGGTTCTAACCGTGCAATTTATTAATTATCTTGGACAAGATGCTTATACTAACATTGCGATGGACAGTTGGCTGCTTTACAACTTAAAGCCGACTGAGCCAGTTTTTGCTTTATGGCAAAATAAACGCGCTGTTATTGTTGGCCGAAACCAAAACACATTCGCTGAAATCAATCAAGATTACATCGATAGCCATGACGTACAAGTCGTGCGCCGTGTTTCTGGTGGTGGCGCTGTTTACCATGATGAAGGAAACATTTGCTTTACCTTCTTCGTTCCTGTTGAAAATTCAGGAACTGTTAATTTCAAAAAATTCGTTCAACCAATGTATGACGCACTCCATGCCGTAGGCATCAATGCAGAAATCACCGGACGTAACGACCTTGAAGTTGAAGGAAAGAAAGTTTCTGGTAACGCCCAACGTTATGCGGGTGGCTACTTAATGCATCATGGAACATTACTTTGGGACACAGATGTTGAAGCGATGATTCGCTCACTCAATGTTTCAGATGAAAAGTTTGTTTCTAAAGCAGCAAAATCTGTCCGTACGCGTGTCGGAAACATTAAAGACTTCGCACCAGACCTTGACTTGAATACATTCATCGACAAATTGAAATATTATTTGACTGATGAAGGAAAAGATGGCGAAATCGTCTTGACTGACGAACAACTCGCTGGTATCAAGGAATGGCGCGACAATCAGTTTTCAACATGGGAATGGAATTATGGCCAATCACCAAAATTTGAATTTAGCAACCATGCAAAATTCACTGGCGGTGGCATTGATGTTCAAGTAAACGTTGAACACGGTAAAATTGCAGAGGTCAATTTCCTAGGGGACTTCCTTGGTGTTCGAGACTGGCGTGATATTAAAGACCAATTTATTGGCATCGAATTCACACCAGAAGCCGTTCTTGATGTTCTTGAAAAGAACAAAGAAGGACAATATTTCGGAACAATCGATAATCTTGAACTTTCACAAATGTTCAAAGCTGATCAATTGACTGAAAGCAACTGATTTATACAACCCACAACTGCTAAATTTCTAATTAAAAGAAAGGAAATCGATCATGTCAAATAGCACACAGATCTTAGATTTCAAAGCACAATTGGAACTGCAAGACACTGCATTCCCAATGTTGCAAATCCTGAACGAAGACGGTAAAGTCGTCGATAAAGACGGTCTCAAACGCGCGGGTCTCTCAGACGAAAAACTCGTAGAACTCTTCAAACAAATGCTTTTCGCACGCCAAGTAGATATCCGTTCTATGAAACTTGCAAAACAAGGACGTATGGGATTCTTCGGACCTCACGCAGGCCAAGAAGCATCTCAAATGGCTTCAGCCTTTGCTTTCACTGATGAAGACTGGCTTTTCCCAGGTTATCGTGACCTTCCACAAATTTATTCTAAAGGTTGGCCAATCTGGAAAGGTCTCCTTTGGAGCCGTGGACACCAACTCGGAAACGAATACACTACTGAAGATGGAAAACCAGTTAATTCTTGGTTCCCACAAATCATCATTGGTGCTCAATACGTTGAAGCTGCTGGTGTAGCTCTTGGACTTAAAAAACGTAAAAAAGATGCTGTAGCATTTGTTTATACTGGAGACGGTGGTTCATCACAAGGTGACACTTACGAAGGAATTAACTTTGCTTCTGCATACAAAGCACCACTCGTTGCTTTCATTCAAAATAATGGTTATGCAATTTCTACACCACGTAGCTTGCAAACTGCTGCACCTCACTTGGCTGCTAAAGGTTGGGCTGCTGGTGCTCCTTCTATCGTTGTTGATGGTATGGATGCTATCGCCATGTACCTTGCTTCTAAAGAAGCTCGTGAATGGGCTGTTGCTGGTAACGGGCCTGTTGTTATTGAAACAATTACAAACCGTCTTGAACCACACTCAACTGCTGGTGATGATCCACTTCGCTACCGTACAAAAGAAGAACTTGATGCTTGGTGGAAGAAAGAACCACTCATCCGTATGCGTAATTTCTTAACTGAAAAAGGCATCTGGGATGAAAAACAAGAAGAAGCATACGTTGCTGAACTTGACGCCCTCATTGATGGAAACGTGAAGAAAGCTAACGCTGTTGAAAAACAAAAAATCTCAAGCTTCATCAAGAATACTCTTGAAGTTCCTAGCCAAGCGATGGCAGAACAACTTGCGAAATTTGAAAGCGAAGGTAAATAATAATGGCTAAAAAGACATATATTGCTGCTATTACAGAGGCGCTTGACCTTGCCCTTGAAAAAGATAAAGACACATTGATTTTTGGTGAAGACGTTGGTCAAAATGGTGGAGTATTCCGTGCTACTGACGGACTCCAAGCTAAATATGGCGAAGACCGCGTATTTAATACACCACTTGCCGAATCAGGTATCGGCGGACTTGCTATTGGTCTTGCAACTCAAGGTTACAAACCAATCATGGAAATCCAATTCGGAACATTTATTTTCGAAGCATTTGACTCTATTGCTGGTCAAATGTCACGTACTCGTTACCGTTTTAATGGTACTCGTTCTAACAACATCGTTGTTCGTACACCTTACGGTATCGGTACTAAAACACCTGAAATGCACGCTGACTCAATCGAAGGATTGCTTTCACAAATCCCTGGTTTGCGTGTTGTAATGCCTTCAAACCCAGCTGACGCTAAAGGATTGCTCCTTGCTTCAATCGAAAATAACGACCCTGTTATGTTCCTTGAAAACTTGCACCTTTACCGTTCACTTAAAGGTGAAGTTCCTGAAGGTTATTACACTACTCCTCTTGACAAAGCTGCTGTAGCAAAAGAAGGAACAGATGTTTCTATCATTGCTTACGGTGGTACAGTTCCACTTGCTTTGAAAGCAGCCGATGAACTTGCCAAAGAAGGTATCAACGCTGAAGTTCTCGACCTTCGCACAGTTGCTCCTCTTGATATTGAAGCAATCGGTGCAACTGTTAAGAAAACTGGTCGTGTTGTTGTTGTCCAAGAAGCTCAACGTACAGCAGGTATTGCTGCTAACGTCATGGCTGAAATCGGTGAACGTTTCGTTCTTGATTTGGAAGCTCCAATCGGTCGTGTTTCTGGTCCAGACTCAATCTTCCCATTCTCACAAGCTGAAAATGACTGGATGATTAAAGACGCTGATATTGTTGCTAAAGTTAAAGAGGTGGTAAATTATGACTGAAATTTTTAAAATGCCTGATATCGGTGAAGGAATGGCCGAAGGCGACATCGCAAACTGGCTTGTCAAAGTCGGCGATGTAGTTAAAGAAGACGATCCTGTTGCTGAAGTTCAAAATGACAAACTCATGCAAGAAATCTTGTCTCCATATTCTGGAACTGTTACAAAATTGTTCGTTGAAGCTGGCACAACTGTTGCCGTTGGCGAACCTTTGATCGAATACGATGGTGACGGAACTGGTGCGGCGGCTGCTCCCGCAGCTCCTGCTGCAACGGAAGCGCCTGCTGAAGCTGCTCCTGCTGGCGATGCAATGATCTTTACAATGCCTGACATTGGTGAAGGTATGGCCGAAGGCGACATCGCAAACTGGCTTGTTAAAGTCGGCGACGATGTTAAAGAAGATGATCCTGTTGCTGAAGTTCAAAATGATAAACTCATGCAAGAAATCTTGTCTCCTTACACTGGTAAAGTCACAAAATTGTTCGTTGAAGCTGGTACAACTGTTGCCGTTGGCGAACCTTTGATCGAATACAACGGAAACGGTAACTCTGCTCCTGTTGCTGCTGCTACTACAGCTGCCCCAGCCGCTGCTGCTACTGTTCCTGTTGCTGCTAGCGAAGGTCAATTGACTAAGACAAGTTCAACTGGTCGTATTCTTGCAATGCCTTCAGTACGTCACTACGCGCGTAAAGCTGGTATCGACTTGACTCAAGTTCTTGCAACTGGTCGTCACGGTCACACAACACTTGCTGATGTTAAAGCTTTCGAATCTGGTGCTGTAGCTCCTGTTGCTGCTCCAGCTACTGATGCTAAACCAGCCACTAAAGCTGAAGCACCTAAAGCTGAAAAAGCACCTGCTGTTAAATCTGGTGCAACTGACGAACGTGTTGCCATGAACCCAACTCGTAAAGTTGTTTCTAAAGTGATGACTGCGCAACATACGCACATCCCACCTGTTACAAACTTTGACCAAGTTGAAGTTTCTAAACTTGTAAAACACCGTTCTTCATTCAAAGAAGCTGCTGCAAAACAAGACATCAAATTGACTTATCTTGCTTATGTAGCTAAAGCTTTAGCTACAACAGCTCACAAATTCCCAGACATTAACGCTTCTGTTGACTATGAAAAACAAGAAATTGTTTACCATGAACACGTTAACGTTGGTATCGCTGTAAATGCACCAACTGGACTTTACGTACCAGTTATCCATGAAGCTGAAAACAAATCAATTCTTGAAATCGCTAAAGAAATTGCTGAATTGGCAGCTGCAACACGTGATGGCTCATTGAAACCAGCACAAATGCAAGGCTCAACAATCACAATCTCTAACATCGGTTCAGCTCGTGGAACTTGGTTTACTCCAATCATCAACGGCTCTGACGTCGTTATCCTCGGTCTTGGTTCAATCGTTAAAGAACCAATCGTAAATGGCGAAGGCGAAATCGTCGTTGGTCAAAACATGAAATTGTCTATGACTTACGACCACCGTTTGATTGATGGTATGCTCGGACAAACATCATTGAACTACTTGAAGTCACTTCTTGCTGACCCTGAGTTCATGTTGATGGAAATTTAATAGGGCGGTAGAAATGACGCTTAAGCGCCTATTTCTACCACGCAAGTTCCTAGCGGACACTTGCTACCTTATTCATAATAGATTCTGTCAGAGCTGACAATTCCTTGTCATTACTGACAGAAAAATTTGGAGGATGTAAAAAATGGTTGTTGGTGCACAAGCCACAGATGTAGATACAGTTGTTATTGGTTCAGGCCCTGGCGGTTACGTTGCTGCTATTCGTGCTGCTGAACTTGGCAAAAAAGTAACAATTATTGAAAAAGACAATATTGGTGGTGTATGTTTGAATATCGGATGTATCCCTTCAAAAGCCTTGATCAATATTGGTCACCACTACACAGATGCAATGGAAGAAGCTGAAAAGAAAAATCCATTTGGCCTTTCTGTAAATGATGTTAAATTGGACTGGGATGCAGCTCAAGCTTGGAAACAAGATAAAGTTGTTAGCCAATTAACTGGTGGCGTTAAAATGTTGCTTAAAAAGCATAAAATTGATGTTATCAAAGGAACTGCTGAATTTGTTGACAATGAAACAATCAACGTTGAACAAGAAGACGGCTTCAAATTGCTTCACTTCAACGATGTAATTATCGCAACAGGTTCACGTCCAATCGAAATTCCACCGTTCCCATTTGGCGGACGTATCGTTGATTCAACTGGTGCTTTGTCACTTCCTGAAGTGCCTAAACACTTGATTATCGTTGGTGGTGGTGTAATCGGTTCTGAACTTGGTGGTGCTTACCGCATGCTTGGTTCTAAAATCACGATTGTCGAAGGACTTGATCACATCTTGAACGGTTTTGACAAAGAAATGTCAGACATTATCGCGAAACGCGTTAAATCTGCTGGTTCTGAAATTTTCACATCAGCAATGGCAAAATCTGCTGTCCAAACTGACAAAGACGTTACTTTGACTTTTGAAGTTGACGGTAAAGAACAAACCGTTACTGGTGATTACCTTCTTGTTTCTGTTGGACGCCGTCCAAACACAGACTTGATTGGTTTGAACAACACAGACGTTAAAATGACTGACCGCGGATTGATTGAAGTTACTGATTCTTATGAAACTAACGTTCCTCACATCTACGCTATCGGTGACGTTGTCCCTGGCCCAATGCTTGCACATAAAGCTTCATTCCAAGCGAAAGTTGCTGCTGCTGCCATTGCTGGTGCTGAAGATGCTGTTGACCTTCACGTTGCACTCCCTGCTGTTGCTTATACAACAACAGAACTTGCAACTGTTGGTGAAACACCAGATTCAATTCAAGGACGCACAGACGTTAAGATTTCTAAATTCCCATTTGCTGCAAATGGACGTGCCATCTCAATGAACGACACAACTGGTTTCCTTCGTTTGATTACTGAAACAAAAGAAGGTGCTATCATTGGTGCTCAAATCGTTGGTCCTGGTGCTTCAGACTTGATTTCAGGTCTCTCACTTGCGATTGAAAATGGTTTGACTTCTAAAGACATCTCACTCACAATCCAACCTCACCCAACACTTGGTGAAGCAATCATGGATACTGCTGAGCTTGCTGATGGCTTGCCAATTCACGTATAATAAAATAAAAAGGACTCGAAAGAGTCCTTTTTATTTTTTCATAATATCAGCCCAAGAACCTGGTTGCATTCCATCTAAAAACTTCTTTGATTTCAGTCTTAGTCCGACATATTCATCGTAAAGTCCATCAATAAACTGACGCAATTTATGCTTCATTTCTGGCTTAATCGAGATTTTTTTTAAATCATCAAGCGAGATTTCTTGAAACAAATGACAAAAATAAATAATATTTGGATCAAGATGCGACCGACGTAAATCCTCATCAAAGTGCTTATGGCATAAACAGGCATTATATTTGTAGGAGTAATCAAACGGCCCTTGTGTTGTATGGCAGAAAGCACACTCAGCAAAATTTAATGAAATCCCAAACCTTGATATGATTTGAAGCTCAAAGATATTAGTGATAATCTCCATATCAAATCCTTCATCAAGAAGCTCAAGAGCGCGAATAAGAAAGCTGTAAAGGGCTGGATCATACTGGTTATCAGCAATCGCTGCATCTGCAAGGCTAATAATATAGCTCGCGTGCGCATTGATAAAAATATCTTCTGCAATATGCTTATAGGTTACCGTTTCACTGACGTCGTCCAAGAAACTAAACCCTTCGTCATTGATGACAGCAATGATTTGACCAGTTGTAAAGTTCTGTAAACTGCTGGCATATTTAGATTTACTGAAGTTTTTGACGAAAAACATCCGTTTTCCGAAACTCTCTGTAAACATCTTGACCAGTTTATCTTTTTCTTTATAATTTTGACTATAAAGCACAAGTGCTTTGCTTTCAGCGTCTCTCATCTTGCTCCTTTCATTTCAACTTTGTAAACAAGGTTTACAGCGCTGTAAACCTTGTGCTTATCTCCTTTCATTATATCAAAAAACTTCTGTCAGTACTGACAGAAGTTTAATTTTTTTATTTTCTTTTTTCAGAAACATAAGCTTCAAGCCTGCTCATCGCTGTTTCGATCACTTCCATAGAAGCTGCATAGGAAAGACGGACGAAGCCTTCACCATATTGTCCAAAGCTGATGCCTGGAATAATAGCAACGGCCTGTTCTTTTGCAAAATCAACACAGAAATCAAATGAATTTTGAATCAAGTCTGCTGGAATTTTGGCAAAGATATAAAAGGCGCCGTCAGGCTTGATAATCTCAAAGCCAAGTTTTTCCATGTGAGTGAGAATATAATCACGACGTTTGAGATATTCTGCTTTCATTGCTAAAGCGTCATCTTGTCCATTTTTAAGTGCTTCAATGGCTGCAAATTGAGCTTGCGTTGCAGCTGAAGTCACAAGATATTGATGTGTCTTGATGATTTGAGCTGTCAATGCTTGAGGCGCAAAAATCAATCCAATTCGCCAACCTGTCATGGCATGAGATTTCGATAGACCGTTGAGCACAATGGTTTGTTCACGCGCAAATTCTGCAATCGAAACATGAGCTTCGTTGGTATAATTTAACTCACTGTAAACTTCGTCAGCAATGACAAAAACTTCATGGCGCTTCACTACTTCTGCAAGTGCTTGGATTTGGTCTCTTGAGTAAGTTACACCTGTTGGATTTGCAGGATAATTCAGAATCACGGCTTTTACTTTTCCAGCATGTGCTGTGAGGGCTGAATCGAGCATTTCAGGCGTCAAAACAAAATCATTGTCAGTTGTGTCAATTTCAACGAGAGTGCCACCAGTAAGCGTTATGAGAGGCTCATAGCCAGGATATGCTGGAGCAGGTATCAAAACTTCATCTCCTGGAACCAAAATCGAAAGCAAAGTCGCCGAAATCGCTTCTGTAACACCAACAGTGACCAAAATTTCATCCTCAGCCTGATAATGTAAACCATATTTTTTCGATAAAAAGTCACTGGCAGCCAAACGCAAATCAAGTAAACCAGCCATACCCGTATAATGGCTTTGATTTGCTTCAATCGCTGCAATACCCGCTTGTTTGACGTGTTCTGGCGTGTAAAAATCTGGTTCTCCAAGTGTCAACTTGATGATACCTGGAATGTTTGACACTTGTTGGTCAAATTGACGAATCATTGATACTGCAATTTTGTCTAAATTTGGATTAAATTTTTTTGTTAAGTCCATAGAAGCCTCCGATAAAATCTATTTGGTTTCTATTATATAATTTTTTCTGATAATTTTCACGATTGCAACTATTATTTTATAGAATAAAAAAAGCTGTCCAATGGACAGCGTATCTGTGAACTACGAAAGTTCACGGAAAGGTGATGGCTCGGCAGGGGCTCGAACCCTGGACCCATAGATTAAGAGTCTACTGCTCTACCAACTGAGCTACCGGGCCATATCTGTATGCTACGAGAACGTACTTAACTATTTTACCATTTTTATGATAAATTGCAAGGATTTGTTCATATTTAGCAAATAAAAAGCTTGTCCAAAACAAGTTTTTTAATGATTTTCGATATAATCAGACTTGAGAATTCCCATAAAATAAGAATCGTGATACTTTCCACCAGCAAAAAATTGCTGTTTTATTGTCCCCTCAATCGTAAAGCCCAGTTTATTATAAATATGAACCGCCTTATCGTTATGAACATCGACCCATAGATAAACCTTGTACATGTTCAACGTGTGAAAGGCGTAATCAATCCCTTTTCGTAAAGCTTGCTGTGCCAAACCTTGCCCTGAAAATCGGTCAGTAATGATAATCTGAATTTCGCAGTTTCGATGAATGTAGTCAATACTGACAAGTTCAACAATTCCTGCAAATTCATCATCAACATCGACAACAAAACGTCTTTCATGCGTATCATGAATGTGTTTATCGTACAAGCTGGTTAATTCATCAAGTGACTCATAAGGCTCTTCAAACCACAAACGCATGGTCTCAGCCTTATTATCAATAATATGTATTTGTCTCAAATCAGTACGTTCCAAAGCTCTAATTTTCATATATCCTCGTTCTAGTGACTCAACATCACTTTTGTTTTTCAAACATCAGACCTGCCAAAGTTTTTAGAATATCCTTATTTTCTCTCGAAAGATGTCGATAATGATAAATCAACTGATTTTCGTCTGTTGATTCGACAAATTCTGTCAGTGATTGCGTTCGGCGTTCATTTTGTGTGCCAACCAAATAACCCTTGTCCACTTCAAGAAAACCTGACAATTTCTCAAGTGTTGCCAATCGTGGCGCATTCGTCCCATTTTCCCATTTCACAATCGTACTTTTATTTACTTGCATTAAATTTGCTAATTCTTGCAGGGTAAAATCCTTATCTTTTCTCGATTGCCTAATTCGGTCTGCCGTCAATGTCATTTTTTCACCTCTCCATCCTTTTTTGTCTCTATTATACCTCATTTATCTGTTTTTTGGCAGACCCTCCTAGGATTTTTAGTGCTATAAAGCGAGAAAAACAGCTGTCAGCACTGACAAAAGAAATTAAAAAAAGGCTTTCATATTAAACAACTTCTTGCTATAATGTTTATAAGATAATACTATCTACTTTATATACAAGGAGAAAACGATGGACAAACAACAAGCGCATGAATTTGCTTTGGCCTTTGCAACAACCGAGTACCGACGCATTTCAGAATACGAACTCAAGACATCAGCTAGAAAAGTTGACATCACAAACGAATTTGCCCCTTTACAAACATTCTTGCAACTCTATAAAGACGCCTTTAGAGAGGTCTATAACGGATAAAATCAAAGCAATCAGACAATATCTGGTTGCTTTTTATGTTTCCAAATTCCCTTTCTTATTTTGATATAATATAAAAAAAGAGAAAATGAGGATTTCTTGATGAGATTATGGCATCAATCACTGATAACACGTTTACCAAGGCAACAACTGCTCGGACAGCACAGAGAATGCTGCGCATTAAGAGGAAAAGGCTGGGGCAAAAACCACGCAACTGTCAACTATGTCTTTTCACATGACCCTTATAAATTGTATCAGTATCATTGTCTTGTCATGGACGAGATGGAAAAGCGAGCCTATAAGCCAAATTTAACTTGGCGAAATCCAGCCTATCGAGGTCAGCAGACAAGTGCTTACCCAACAGTAACTGAAATCAAGATAACCACTCCCATTTATTCCGAACACGATGCCACTTATCTTAAGGAATGTTTACTGAACTTAAAATCCAAAGGAATAACCATTGAATTATAGTCTGCAATATCCGATACTCTCACAATCACTTTCATCAAATAAAGAAAAATAAAAAGAGCATCATTAGCATAATCACGCATGGAAATATAAATCTTGAAAACCAAACTCTTTTTCCTTTTAGCGTGTTTGGATTGACTGTCCTCCCTTTTCTTGTGAGTCTAGGGACAATATCATCTTGACTCTCTGAATAAGCTTCTTTGGTCAATCGAAATTCAGAAAAATGAAAAATAAATAGATACAAAGCATCTAAAAAAAGAAGTGCAATCAGTATTCTGAAATTAGGTTCAAAAACTCCCATCATCGATAGAATGATTAAGAGACTAAGAATAACCAGGACTAACATCGTCCATTGTACAATTTTTGCATTTTTTATTTTTTCTTCCATTTTTTCTCCACTATTCCTTAAAAATTAGCCTCATTATATCATTTTTCATAAAAAAATGTACTCACAATTTTACATCATCTCTCGTATTTTTATTGAATAGCCACTTTCATAGCTAGTATTTGCAATCATTATCATCTTATGTTATTATATTTTTATGGAATTTGGAGGATTACCCAAGTCCGGCTGAAGGGAACGGTCTTGAAAACCGTCAGGCGGGTAAAACCGTGCGTGGGTTCGAATCCCACATCCTCCTTAATAAAAAACAAAAAAAGTCTAGTATTCTAGGCTTTTTTTGTTTATAAACGAACGAATTTAAGAACCTTGATTATATTTAATGAATTCGATTGCCTCTTTATTGATTGCTTTCAAATCAATCCCCTGCTGCTTGGCAGCAAAGACACAGCCACAATAACACTGCCGGTAAATATCGTATTCCTTGCACATCTCAATCGAACGCTTGTATCCATTGTTCTTTTTAAAATCGGTTGGTAAATAAAGTGTCTTGTAGATTTTTTGAATGTCCAATCCAATTTCATTGATGGTTTGACTATTTTTCATTGGAGAAATCGTTAATGCACTTCCATAATAATCAAAACCTAATTCTTCTGCCTTCTTAGCCACAGCATCCAATCTCATTTCAAAACAAGAGGCACATCTCAATCCGCCTTCAGGTGCGTCACTTAGTCCCTTTTCCTTAACCATTTTCATAAACTGACTAGGTTGATAAATATCTGAAATGAATTTTACAGCATTCCCTGTTCTTTTATTAAAATCACTTATAAACTTCTCTTGAACACTTTTTCTTCGCTCATACTCACTCCGAGGATGGATATTAGAATTTGAGAAAAATATTGTGACATCAGCATAGCCAACCAAATACTCTAACGAATAGGTGCTACAAGGTGCACAGCAACTATGAAGCAAGATTGATGGACGAATGTTTTCAACTTCCCAAGTCTCTTTAACTTTCTGAAATACACGATCATAATTAATTTTTTGATTGCTATTCATTTTGTTGATAATCTCTAAACTATTTTTCATAAGACCTGTATCCTCCTTTTTACATTATATCACATGTGAAAACAATAACAAAAAAGCTTCCTATCTAAGATAGAAAGCCGTTATTTTACAAATTAACACAAAAAGCACTGATTGAATGCCGTGTGCTTACCCACGTATTGAACCCGCTCAAAAGCCAGGTGGGTGTTCTCGCTTCCGCTTAGTCGCTCCCCGAAGGTCTGCATACTACGGAATGTCTCATGAACCCCTATGCAATACAAAAAATAGTCGGTCAATTAAAAGAGTAAGCTCGCACATTCCAGTGCTTTATATAATCTAATATTAACATGAAATTCATTTTTTTTCAACTGTAAACGCTATTTTAAATTTTAAAGCTCATACAGATTGGTTTCAATTTTTTACATTTTGCTCATTAAAAGTCGTAGCAGGTTTCAAATAAGACATCATCAAATCAGGCCCTGTTGTACTCGACATTCTGAAACGTGGCAAGGTAAAGAGTCCATTTGCAGCGGACGCTTCTTCAGCAACAGCACCATTTCTACCTGGATCAAGTGTTCCATAGCTATAGCCTAAAGATTTTGCAATCTCAATGGTTTGTTGATTGTAACCTCCTGCTGGATAGCAAATAATGTTTGTATTTTGATTAAGTTGCTCATCAAGCTCCTTTTTAGATTGTTTGAGTTGATAAGTTGCATCTGCAGTACTCAATGTGCCTAAGTCAAGATGGCTGACCGTATGACTAATAAAGTCAACTAAACCACTTGCCTTCATTTCTTTGATTTGTTCCCAAGTCAAAATTCCGGGTTGATGATTGTCAACAAATCCAGTTATAATGGCTGCTGTCGCATGCATATTATACTTTTTCAATAAAGGATAGATGTCACGATAAACCGTCAATGAACCATCATCAAAGGTTAACCATACCATTTTATTACTTGGTTTGGTCTTTGTCGTCAAGACTTTAACTGCTTCTTGTGCTGTGAGCGTCGTATAGCCCGCCTCCTTGAGTGCAGCTAAGTCTGCCTCCAGAGTTGAGTCAGGCATCCAGTTGCTCCCTCCTGCCAAATCTGAGGCCTGTGAGGAAGCATAGTGAAACATCAAAATCGGAATTTGATTATCAGCACTTGATTGAATCCAAGTTGAAGTCAATGATGAGTTCTTACTGGTCGATACTGTCGTTTTAGAAGTTGAGGAGATTGAAAGCTTCGTCGATTGACTGCTTGAGCTGGCAGTCGTCGCTTTTTTGTTAGTTAGCAACGAATTTACCGTCACAGTTCCAATGCCAATTACAAGTAAAAGCAAAATAAAAGTAAATATAAAAATTCCAAATTTGTTTTTCTTTTTTCTACGTTGAACACGTTTATTCATTGTGATCTTCCTCCAATGTCGCGATTATACCATAAAATGCAAAAAAAGAATAAAAAAAAATCAGCCTTAGCTGATTTACTTACTGCGGTTGTCAGACTCGAACTGACGACATCATGATTAACAGTCATGCGCTACTACCAACTGAGCTAAACCGCAATATCTAACTTGGCAACGACTTTATCTCGCGGAGAGCGACCCTCAACTACTTCCAGCCCGATAGGACTTAACTTCTGTGTTCGACATGGGAACAGGTGTATCTCCTATGGCAAAATTACCAAATATGGGAAACTCAGGATTCGAACCTGAGACCCCTGCGTTATCAACACAGTGCTCTAACCAACTGAGCTAGTCTCCCTAAATATTTATTAAAGCGGATGACGAGAATCGAACTCGCATGGTCAGCTTGGAAGGCTGAAGTTCTACCACTAAACTACATCCGCATAAGAGATAAGATGATTTAAAATCATCAATGGCGCGGGACGGAATCGAACCGCCGACACATAGAGCTTCAATCTATTGCTCTACCAACTGAGCTACCGAGCCAAAACAAATTAAATTGTAATTGCGGGAATAGGATTTGAACCTATGACCTTCGGGTTATGAGCCCGACGAGCTACCTAGCTGCTCCATCCCGCGATAAAATAAAAGGAGGATGTGGGATTCGAACCCACGCACGGTTTTACCCGCCTGACGGTTTTCAAGACCGTTCCCTTCAGCCGGACTTGGGTAATCCTCCATGGCTGATATATTTATATCAATAGTCGATACGGGATTCGAACCCGTGTTACCGCCGTGAAAAGGCGGTGTCTTAACCCCTTGACCAATCGACCAACTTCGCGACCTGCTTTGTGTCCTCCAAAACAGTACTTCTCTATTATATACTATTCAGGAGAAAAGTCAAGAATAAACTACGATTTTTTTTATTTTTTTTCATCTTCATTCGGATTGAGCCTCGAAAATCCTTTAAAACAAAGAAAAAACAGCTTATTCAGCTGTTTCATTTTCTTTGTTATTTTCTTGCAGATGTTCAGTTTGTTCTGCTTGAGTTGACGCATTGATTTCATCTTCAAAAACAAGATTGTTTTCACCATCTTCATGATTTTTATCTGAAAGTGACTCTTCAAATGTTTTTGGTTCAGTAGATTCAACCACTTCGTTTGGCATTTCCCCTGTTTCAAAGAGAGATTTGATTTGATTTGCATCGAGAGTTTCATATTTGAGCAATGCTTCTGCAATTGCTTTATGTTGCTCACGGTGTGTTTCAATCGCTTCTTTGGCACGATCATAGGCTTCAGACAAGATACGACGTACTTCATCGTCAATCATAACTGCCGTAGCTTCTGAATATGTCTTGGTTTGACCATAATCACGTCCAATAAAGACTTGATGATCACCTTCGTATGAAACCATACCAAGTTTTTCAGACATCCCGTACTCAGTAACCATTGAACGAGCGATGTGTGTCGCTTTTTCAATATCGTTTGAAGCACCTGGTGTTGCTACACCAAAGACAATTTCTTCACCAAGACGACCACCCATCAGACTCGCTAATTGGTCTTTAAGATGGAAGTTTGTTGGTTGCATAATTTCTTCATCAGGAAGGGCAAGCATATAGCCACCGATACGTCCACGAGGAACGACAGTAACTTTACGCACAGTGCTACCATTTTCAAGCACAAGTCCAACGATGGCGTGACCAGCTTCGTGGTAAGCCACGATTTCACGTTCACGCATTGATTGGAGACGGTTCTTCTTAGCAGGACCAGCCATTGCACGGTCCATACCTTCATCAATATCAGAAGCATCAATGAATTTTTTATCTTGACGAGCTGCAACAAGTGCTGCTTCATTCAAGACATTTTCCAAATCTGCCCCAACATAACCTGGAGTTTGTTGAGCTACTGTTTTAAGACTGACATCTGGAGCCAATTTCTTATTACGAGCATGTACTTTGAGTACTGCTTCACGACCTTGAACGTCAGGAGCGCCAACTAAAACCTTACGGTCAAAACGGCCTGGACGAAGCAAAGCTGGGTCAAGTACGTCTGAACGGTTAGTTGCTGCAATGACAATGATTGATTCACCAGTATCTTGGAAACCATCCATTTCAACGAGGAGTTGGTTAAGGGTTTGTTCACGTTCATCGTTTCCGCCGCCCATACCAGCACCACGTTGGCGACCAACTGCATCAATTTCGTCAATAAAGACGATAGATGGAGCAGTTTTCTTTGCATTTTCAAAGAGATCACGCACACGAGAAGCTCCGACACCGACAAACATTTCGACAAAGTCAGAACCTGAGATACTGTAGAATGGCACGCCAGCTTCACCAGCAACTGCTTTAGCAAGCAATGTTTTACCAGTTCCTGGAGGGCCTTCGAGGAGGACACCCGCAGGAATACGCGCGCCTAAATCATGATATTTCTTAGGATTTTTTAGGAAATCAACAACTTCAACGAGTTCTTGTTTTTCTTCTTCTGAACCGGCAACATCTGCAAAACGAACTTTTGTTGTTTTACCGTCTTGTTGTTTAGCACGAGATTTACCAAATGACATTGGATTACCCGCACCGCCACCGCCACGATTGCCCATTCCGCCCATCATGAGCCAGAAAATACCGACCATGAGGAGAACTGTCAATAATGGAGAAAGCAATGAAAGCCAAACACCACTAGATGAAGCTTGAATAACATTCAATTCAACACCATTGTCACTTGAAGCATTTTGAATATCTTTAATGACACTGTCTGTTGGAATGATATAGGCTTGAAAGTTTGATACACTTGTTGTTGTCGTCCCCATAAGAGGTGTGCGAGTCTCAACTTTTTTAGCTTCTTTATATTCCCCTGTGACTGTAATCAAGCTATCAGAAGGTTGCATTGTAACCGACTTGATGTCTTTGTCCTTGATGTTTGTTAGCAACTGTGAGTAGCTAATTTTGTCAACATTGGAATTGTTGTTACTAAAGAAATAGTTGATACCAACAACAACAACAATGACTAAAAGAACCCATAAAAAAGTATTTTTAATGAATCCGCCATTTTTTTGGTTGTTATTATTCATATTTTCCTTGTCTTAATTTTATTTAATACTGAAAAAATTCAGTACTATTTTGTAATAGTTATAACATATTTTTTTTTTAATTTCTATTAGTAAGTATTGGTCAAACTGCTTTTCATACTTTAGTCTGATTTTTGGATGTAAGCATTCCCATTTTTGTCAGAGCTGACAGAAATTATTTGGTGTAAATTTCTTCTTTAAGGACACCGACATAAGGAAGATTACGATAATTATTTTCATAGTCTAATCCAAATCCGATAACGAATTCGTTTGGAATAGTAAATCCTGTCCATTCAGGTTCAATGTCAATCAAACGTCCAGAAGGTTTGTCCAAGAGAGTGACGATTTTAACGCGCGCACCACGGTGTTCAAGAAGTTCCTTAAGGTATTTCAAAGTTCTACCTGTATCAATAATATCTTCAACAATGAGGATGTCACGGTCACGAACAGCTGTGTCAACGTCCATAATCAATTTCACTTCACCAGAGGATTTAGTACCACCATGATAACTTGAAACAGTCATGAAATCCATCTCTAAATGGCAATCCATGTGTTTAATAAGCTCAGCCATAAAAGGGACTGAACCACGTAAAATCCCAAGAACCAACGGATTTTTATCTTTATATTCTTCAGTAAGTACTGCTCCAAGCTCAGTTGAACGAACACGAATTTCTTCTTCTGAAACAAGTACCTTTTCAATATCTTTTTCAAGCATTTTCTACTTTTTCCTCTCTTAGGATGGGCTTGACCCATAATGTTCTTCTCATTTTATCATTTTTGAGCGCTTTACTCAAATCAGAACACACTAAATTAGCGATTCCATAGACATTATTTTCAACCAAAATAAGAAAATTTTGTCTTTTTTCTAAGGAAACGTGTTTTTCAATGAAATATTTTCTCAAACTCTTATGATTTCCATTGATTAAAATGACATCGTGTGGTCGTCTGCGACGGATTTCGATTTTGCCATTTTGTGGTAAATCAATCTGAAAATACGAAGAATCATGGGGATTTTCTGATAAAATTTCCAGATAATTTGACCAATCGTCGTCTAATGACTTTGGCTTTTTTTCAATGTAAAAATTTTCATGATTTTTTACGAAAATATAATCTTTATTTAATTCTGAGCGGTATTGCTGATGCCGGTTCAAAATCAACAATAAGTCGGCAAATTGGGCTTTAGACATTTGAATATCTGAAAACTTTGTCAAATACTCTTGTAAAATAAAATGCTGTAAACTTGGCGACTGTTTCAAAAAAAGAGTCAAATCAACGGTGTCACCAATGACACCGAGTGATTGAATGTTGTCAGTAATGACAGTCATCGCCTTTTTAATTTCACTAGATAAGTCAGCAATAGCTTCAGAAAAGCGTGGATTTTCTTCTGTCATTTCCGGAATGAGCTGATTTCTTACTCGATTTCGAAAATAATCCAAACCAAAATTTGTCTGATCTTCGTAAAAAACTGGGGCATCAAAATCTGTTTTTGAAAAGTCAAGCAAAGGCCTTATAAGCTCGCCCGATGCAAAAGGTTGACACTCTTTTATTCCCTGTAAACTTCGCAAAGGTCTTCCTGTAATTTGACGCATCAAAACCGTTTCAACAAGATCTCCTTTGTGGTGTGCTGTGACAAGTGCTGTATATGCATTCTTTTCCATGGTTTCCTGAAAAAAACGATAGCGGAAATCTCTCGCATTTTGCTCTGTAAACTCACCTGTAAACCGTGCCACATAAACTGGAACAGCTAAATCATTTCCCAGTTTTCTAATTTGCTTTTCTTCATTTTCAGACGCTTCACGTAAACCGTGATTGATATGGACAATGCCTAATTCAATCGCTAAAGTTTCTTGAAACTCGTAAAGCCAATTAAACAAGGTCATTGAATCAATGCCACCAGAAAGAGCCACCAGAACTTTCTGATGCTGGTCAAAATAATGTCTTTCTTTTACTGTCTTTAAAAATTTCAATTTTGAGCTTGAATGCGTCATTTCAATACCTCATAAATGTCTTGAGAAATTTGTTGAATTTGTTGGTCTGAGCCACCTGTTGTTTCAATGACTAATATGTATGGTGTCGATGCAAAAACAACTGCAGCATCGTGATTTTCTGATCCAGCACTTCCAATTTTGTGAGCTACCGACACTGTTGAAGGAACGCCTGCTTTTATTTTTACATTATCAAAAGCAGTATTAAAGAGTGCATCAAAAGAGGCTCCGCCTTCTTCATATAAGCCCTCGAGGACATTTCCGACCATTTGCGCAGACGCTTCTCTGGTTTTAGGATTCCATGCCTCTCCTGCAAGTTTGCTAATCGCATTTTGATATGCCTGGCTAAATTGATTGGTTTCATAATAAGCCAAAAGATTGCTTCCAACATTATCAGATAATTTTACTGTCCGATTGATAACATCTTGTAAACTATAAACTTTATCATCAGCAGTTTTTGGTAAATTTCCAGTTCCTTGAGGTTGGTAGCTTCCATAAAAACTATTGATTTTTGAATCATATCGTAAGCCATCCGAAAGGCTCGCATATCCACTATTTATTTGCTTTTGAGTCCAGTATAAAATTGGAATTTTAGCTAAACTAGCAGAATACATTTTTTCATTTTGGTTTACACCTGCTGTAAACTTAGTGTCAATTTGTTTGACATAAATTGAATATTTAGAGTCGTTGTATTTTTGATTGAGCAAGGTTTGAACTTGCTGCATTTTCGGATTTGTTTCTGATACATTTGCTTGACTGATCCAGCCTTTTTGCCCATTTGGCAAACTAACTTCATAGTAAGTTCCCCAAAGTGTTTGAGCAACCTGTATGCTTGTAAATAATTCAGAAGCTGCTACTGAAGTAAAGCTTTCTGTATTGTAACTTGTATAAGGATTATAATAAACTGGCGTCGTACTCTTGGTATAGATTTCAACTGATTTATCTTCCGTTTTTTGGACAATGTCAGACGAAACTTGTGCTTTTTTTGCCGAAACATAGGTGCCATCACTAAGTTTGAATGAATTATCCTTTAATCCAACAATACTAAGTCGAGTTTTCGCTGCAACTACTCCGAGCTTCTTTGTTAGTGAAACATCAGCATATTTGTTCATTTGCTCAACTGATATAGCTCTTCTTGGAATTGTTTCCCAATAATCAACTTTTATATCTGCAGCCTTTACAACCGTTTCATTCTTTGTTTGATTTTGATTTTCTTTACTACTATCTTGATACCACAATGTAAAAAAGCTTGGGATGATCATTAAGATCATCGCCAAGCCCACTCCGATATTCACTTTATTGCTCAGCTTTTGCATTATTTAAAACCTTGTCCAACATCTGATTACCTTGACTTAAGTCTTCGCTTAACCAGTGCATATTTTTAATCCACATAGGGTTTCCTCCATGGAGAAACTCATACGTTCTTTGTCTTTGTCCAAATGATTCGCCCGTCACATCCCAAGCAAGATTAAGCAATAGCGCTCTATCTTCAGCATCAATCAATGGACTTGTCATGCTTGCTTTCAAAATTTCGGAAATCTCACTGTTTTCAAATTCACGGAAATCTGGAACTCCGACTACTGATCCGCTTGAAAACTCAGCAATCACACGAATTGCCTCATCGTAATAATTGGTCAAGCTTGCACGAACAGCAAGTAAAACTTGCATATTTGGTGTTAAAACACCATTTTCCATGTGCGCTGTGACTTCACTGGCAATGATACTTGATTTTATCATCTCTAGGTTTACAGTCAAACTACCAAGCATTTCTTGAACACGTAAAAATCCTGTCAATCCAAGTTTTTCAGCCAAACGTATAGCAAGTGACGTTACAAATTCAAGTTTTACATATCCTCTGACCTCGTCCTGATGTGCTGTATGTACAAAAAATCCTGAACCTGGGAAGAAAGCATTGGATTTATCTACTGAACCACAAACGAACAAGTTTTCATTTGGAACAAAAACATCATCCAAAATGATAAAAGCATCCATTTCATCAAAGTTACCTGATAATGGATAATCCTTTAATGAAAAATCGTTTTTCATGGTTGGTTTACGGCAGACCATCTTGACACCTTCAGTTGCGAGTGGCAATGAGAACGCAAGTGCAAATTTTTCATCTTCTGGAGACAAGCCTGGCAAATTAAAAATCAGTAATTCATCAGCCAATGGTGCAAGTGTGTTAACTTGCTTGGCACCACGTACAATGACTCCATCTTCACGTTCTTCTTTAACCCAAACGGCCGCAAATTCTTGTCCCTCTGATAAAAGTTGTGCAAGACCTTTTTGACGGTCAACTTGTGGATTTTGAATGGCATGTGAAATAAATAAATCTTGCGTTTTTACTCGATTTGCCCAATCACGCGCATTTTTGGCATAATCTGTCCGATCGTCTTTACCAAGAATATCTGCATAAAAGTCTAAAATGGCAACCCCTGTATCAATAAAATCAGGAGTGCGTCCAAGAAAACCATAAGATTCTCTTGCAATTTGTTCGTAAATTTTACGTTTGTGTGCCAAATCTTCAACTGTCATCGTTGGCATAAACAAAATGGAACGTTTTTCACCATTTTCTTCGTAAACATAAGTTTCAGGGTCTTCTTCTTGAAGTTCATAATAGCGTTGAACAACTTTCAAAGTTTTAGCAAAAACAGGTTCTTGCGATAAATCTTCAACTTTTTTTCCACCGTAAAAAACAGTGCGTCCATCATTCAATTTTCCATCTTTTGTACTCATTTTAATTCCTCATTCATTTTATGAATTATTTCCATTCGCTCACCTGTTTCATGTATAAAGGTGCCGAATGTTTTTTTGAAATCTTTATCAAGGTAGCTCAAATCAATTTTATCGTCATCGTGTTCTTTTAAAATTTCGATGCCAATAAAATCTCCGACTTGGAACTTAGGTAAATTTTTGGGTACTGCTGACCACCGTAAAAGGCCTTTTTGTTTGCCTCGTTCTGATGTATCAAAACGAACAAACAATCCGAATTTTGTGATATTTGAAATTTGACCAATCATTAGTTATTACTATTCTGCATGCCTGGAATTTCAAAAACTTTTTCATTTGTTTCCGAATAACCTTGTGTTCGAGCATATTTTGCAAGGAAATCACTGTCTTTTAATTTTTTGATTTCTTCGCTTTTTATTTTGTTATCATTTACAAGTTCAGTGTTCGTTTGGAGGACAACTTGCTGCAACTTCAATTGTTTTTGAAAGCCTTGATAGGCATGAACCAAACTCAAGCTCACCAAGCTAAAAAGAACCATCGCAACAATCAAAATAAGTCCTAAATGTCTTCTCCTTGGAGGCATGGACGTTTTATTCTCACTGTTCTTTTGTTTTGTATAGTCGTTATTCAGATGAATGACTTGTTTATCCATCATTTTCTTCCTCTTTGATGCGTTTTTCAGAAATTAACTCATACATTTTTTCTGCGTCTTCTTTACGTGTAAACTCTTTTGTTTCTAAAACTTTGGCTTCAACAATTTTATTTCCAAAGCGAATTTCTAGAATATCATTGAATTTAACATCACTAGAAGATTTAGCCAATTTTCCATTAATTTTAACGCGTCCTTTGTCTGCAACTTCTTTAGCAACTGTGCGACGTTTAATCAAACGTGACACTTTTAAAAACTTATCTAATCTCATGTGTCGATTATAACATATTTATTTTTTTTTGAAAAACAGACAGCGCTTGTTTTACTCATTCTGACAAAAAAAACTGTCAGCTCTGACAAATCACTCCGGAAGATAGATAAAAATAAAATATTACAATTATTTAATTTTTAAATCTAAAAAAATTTTTTAGGTTATTTTGATGTCGTCTACTGAAAAAAAAAAAAATATTATATAATTGAATTAAGAAGTCTATAAAATACACCCAATCAAGAAAGGAGTAAAAATAAATGAATAAGATAAAAAGTAATGTTTTCTTAATTATTTTGCATTTATTTTCAACCTCTTTTGCATCTCTCGTACTTTTCACATTAAGTACGCCAATCGTTTCGTTTGCAGCAACATCTCCAAGTTCGACAGGAAATACAACAAATGTGACGCAAACCGTACCTGACTCGGTAACTCTAGCATCAGGTTTTTTGACCATTGACGGTGCAACAACTTGGAATTTTCAAAGTACACAAATAGAAACTCATCAAGCTGGTGATTTACCATACGGCACTACAATACACAATAATGTGAGTGATGATGTTTGGGTTCCTGCTTCCATTGGTACTCAATATTCAAAATCTGACGAAATCACAGCCAATCTCCCTTCTGGAACGATTTCTAATTCTAATTTTGCACCGGCTGGTTCCCTTTTTAGTCCGACACTTAAATATGCTGGTGTACAGATAACTGATTCTCGTGGTACTGATACTGGATGGTCATTGTATGCCTACCCATCAAATTTAATTTCGTCAAAAGGTTACATTTTATATGGCGCCACTATCGGGGTAAACCCCACTGGAAGTATTGTAAATGATGCCCTTGATAAATTACCAACTTATATAAAAGCACAATACACAATCAATTATCCACTTTGGATCGGCAATGTTCCCGAGTCTTTAAATCCAGCACTCGAAGTTGCCTCATCAGGCTCAACTCCTCAACCAGCTCCAGAGTTAAACGCAACTGGAACATCACAAATTCCTTTTGCTAATCTTACCTTATGGATTCCTTCGGGAGTGCCACTGGCTGATACATATACTGGAACGATAACTTGGGATTTAACAACTGCCCCTTGAGTAAATAAAACAGAAAAAACCAAAGCTCAAAACTATCTAAAGTCTTGTACTTTGGTTTTTTTCTGTACTGTCAGCTCTGACAGTTTTTTATTTTTGATGTATTTCATTTTTGTCTCGTAATTTTGAGAGTGCTTCAACAAAATTCATAATTTCGCTTAACAAAACAACTGATGAACGATTTTCAATCTTAAATTTGAAAGTCATTCTGCCAAACGCCTCACCTAATGTAGCTGGCAAAGTCGTTTGAGCTAAAGCCTCAAAGAATTGTTGAGGATCGTACATCGTATTTGCAGATTTTTCAAGAGCAATGATGACTTCAAATTTAGTTTTATCAATTTTTTCAACCATAGCATTGTCTGCGAAGTTTTTCAGAAGTCCGATTTCGAGTAAATAGGCGACTTCATCTGGATATTCACCAAAACGATCGACGATTTCATCTTGTAACTCTTCGTAAGTCTGCCGACTGTCAATTTGACGAATTCGCTTATATATTTCAATCTTTTGTCGTTCATCAGAAATAAAGTAGCCAGGAATAAAGGCGTCAAGCCCCAGAGCAATTTCTGAGTTTGACTTGCGTCTGGTCTTCGTGTGTCCCAAACGTTTTTGAACAGCTTCTTCAAGAAGTTGCGAGTACAAATCAAACCCAATGCTATCAATAAAGCCTGATTGTTCTGCACCAAGCAAATTTCCTGCTCCACGAATAGACAAATCACGCATGGCAATTTTGAACCCGGAACCTAACTCAGTAAAGCCTTTTATGGCATCCAGTCTCTTTTCAGAGACTTCTGAAAGGATTTTTTCAGGTCGATACATGAAATAAGCATACGCAACCCGATTGGTTCGGCCCACGCGTCCACGAAGTTGATAAAGTTGTGAAAGTCCCATAATATCAGCATTTTCGATGAACAAAGTGTTGGCATTTGGAATATCAACCCCCGTCTCGATAATGGTTGTGGCCACCAAAATATCATAATCACCTGCGATAAAATCGAGCAAGGTATTTTCAAGTTGGACTTCGCCCATCTGACCATGAATAAAGCCAATCCGAGCTTCTGGAATGAGTTCTTCAAGCTGTGAAACCTTTTGTTCAATACTGTCAACTCGATTGTAAACGTAGTAAACCTGTCCACCACGAGATATTTCCCGTAAAACAGCATCTCTGACAACACCATAATTGCTTTCCATAACATATGTCTGTACTGGATAGCGGTTAGTAGGTGGCGTTTCAATGACTGATAAATCACGAATCCCAAGCATGGACATATGTAGAGTACGCGGAATAGGCGTTGCTGTTAAGGTCAAGACATCGACTTGTGATTTTAACGCTTTTAGACGTTCTTTGTGTTTGACACCAAAACGCTGTTCCTCATCAATAATCATCAATCCCAAATCAAAGAATTCAATATCTTTTGATAAAAGTCGATGGGTTCCAATAATCAAATCAATTTGACCTTTTCTCAGTTTTGAGATTATTTCTTCTTGTTGTACTTTCGTTTGAAAACGACTTAATACGGCGACGTTTACACCAAAGTTTACAAACCTTTCGGTCATTGATTTATAATGCTGCTCCGCAAGAACTGTTGTTGGTACAAGAACCGCCACTTGTTTTCCGTCATTGATTGCTTTAAAAGCTGCGCGCATTGCGACTTCAGTTTTACCAAATCCAACATCACCAACAAGTAATCTGTCCATCGGGCGTGACAATTCCATATCATGCTTGATTTCATTGATTGAACGTAACTGATCAGGTGTTTCGGGATATGCAAATCCATTGTCAAATTCTTCTTGACTGACATCATCAGGTGCAAAAGCATAGCCTTTTTGAGATTGTCGTTTTGCATATAATTTAATCAAATCCTCAGAAATATCTTCAACTTGTTTGCTGACAGAAGTCATGGTTCTGCGCCAACGACCGTCATTTAATTTATTGACTTTAGGTGCTTTTCCTTCACCAGCCGTATATTTGCTGAGCATATCCAAGTGATCAACTGGAATAGAAATCGTATCATTATTTTGATATTGAATGGTCAGATAATCACGATGCATGCCGTCAATTTCAATCGTCTGAATGCCTAGATATTTACCAATCCCGTGATTTTTATGAACAACATAATCCCCAACTTCAAGCTCATTGTAATCTTTCAGCCGTTCAGCATTTGTGATATTGAGACGACGTGCTTTTTTCTTCCGAACTTTTCCAAAAATCTCACTGTCAGTAATGACAACCAGTTTCTCGTCTATAAAATTAAAACCATTTGACAAGGCAAGGTTGACAAGATTGATTTTTCCAACTTGAATATCATCAGCACTTGTACGGGCTATCTCCAAGTCAAGTTCAAGTAAACTTTGTTGTAATTTTTCATTAGGAACAGCTAAGACAACTGTAAATTGCTGCTTTACATAACGGTCAACTTCTGTGTAAAACAGCTCCATTTGACCAAAGAATTGTTGCATAGAATGCTGATTAAAGTTGTGTAAACCATCAAATTTAATATTTCCAAGTCCTTTTTGGAAGTTGGAGAAAAAACTAACAGGCTTGTAATTTCTAACCTTAGCAATCGTGTCTAACAAATATTTTTGATTGTCAAGCGCACGATTCATCGATTTTTCTGACAGGATAAAATCAGCTAATTCCATCTCAATTTTATTGTTCATTTCATTTATTCTCTGAAAATCATCAATAAAAACTTGAGTTCCTTTTGGTAAATAATCTAATAATGAGCTTGATTTTTCATAAAAATACTCTGCAAATTTTCTTAAATCTTTGTGAAAATAATGATTCTGACTTGCCGAAATAAGCTCTTCGAAATATGATTTTGTTTTGTTATCATCAAGATTTTCTGTCAGAGCTGACAACTGTTTTACACCTCGTGTAAACTCGTTGTCAGTTAATATCATATCGCTTGCAGGGTATATTTCAAGCCTTTCAAGACTCTCTAGTGACCGTTGACTTTCCACATCAAATGAACGTATTGCGTCAACCTCATCACCAAAAAATTCCACTCGAATTGGATTTTCTGCATCTAGTGGGTAAACATCAAAAATATCTCCTCTTTGTGAAAATTCACCAGGAGTCATAACACGTTGTGTTTTTTCGTAACCTGCTCCAGTCAACAAAACTGTCAGCTCTGACAAGTCGTATTCGTCACCAGAAGTCAATAATAAATAGTTCTCTGAATAATTATCTGGGCTTGGAAGTTGACTCCGCAAGGCCATAAATGGAACGACCAAAAAACCTGTTTTCTGATTGTCCAACAGGAAATTTAGGGCTTCTAATCGATAAGCAATCCGGTCTTTTGACGCCAATGCAAATTCGGCATAGACATTATCATCGCTAAAAAATTGATACACGTCATTTTCGTCAATCAACGAGGAAAGCTCATCGTAAAGTTCATTGGCATGAAATTGGCTGTCAGTGATGATGACGTATTTATCCGGATTATTTTCATAGGCGTTAGCCATAACAAGTGCTTTTGCAGTCCCTGTAAGACCTGTCAGCAAATGGCGTTCGCGTTTTGAAAAGCTCCGTTGCCAATTTTGGATATCTCGATTTCCATCAAAAAATTCAATAATATTCATCAGTTGTACTTATTCATTGCTTTCGTAAAATCATTATTTTCAACATAAAACTTAACCGCATCAACAGCTTTGGAAATTCCCTCTTGTGCAGCTTGAGCATCTTCATTGTCAAATTTTGTCAAAACATGATTGACAACTTTCATTCCATTTTTAGGACGGCCAATCCCAATCTTAACATGATTGAAATGTTCCGTTCCCACATGAGTCAAGATTGACTTAATACCGTTGTGTCCACCAGAAGAACCTTTTTGACGCAATCTCACGCGCCCAACTGGAGAGTCCATATCATCAAAGATGACCGTTAAATCTTCTGGATCAATATTAAAATAGGTCAACAACGGTTTAACAGCACGTCCTGACTCATTCATAAAGGTTTGAGGTTTCACAAGAAACAGCTTTTCTCCATTAACAAAAGTTTGAGCGACTTCAGCAATAAAGGTTTTTTCCATCTTGAACTCTGTAGCATATTCTTTGGCAAGCAATTCAAGCGCCATAAATCCCATGTTATGCTTGGTTTGATCATATTTATCGCCTGGATTTCCCAAACCAACTATCATTTTAGTCATTTTTTTCCCTTTTCTATCAAAACAAAACATCAAAAGGCCGATTTTTTATAAATCAGCTTGTTTTTTCTTTATTATACCAAATTTGAAGAACAAAGTATTTTAATAAATTTATGAAAATTACTTTAAATATGCCTTCACTTGAGCTTTATTTTTTAAAACGAT
The DNA here is from genome assembly GCF_009601055.1 of Lactococcus sp. dk101. Taxonomy (GTDB): domain Bacteria; phylum Bacillota; class Bacilli; order Lactobacillales; family Streptococcaceae; genus Lactococcus. The sequence goes on along the minus strand of NZ_WITI01000003.1, from coordinate 13,807 downwards.
TAACTTGCTATTACCCTTTAATTTATCCAAAGGTGATACTTTCACCCACTTAAACATCATTCTCAGCATACGAAAATCAACATGATAACTTGCTTTTTCAATTCCTAATTTTTGTTTAAGAAATCGAAAAATAATTCTTGTTCTCAAAATATAAAGTGGAAAATCTAAGCAAATTATCAAATCCACTTGTTCATAGGCGTTTGAAAAACAATCACGCCCAACATCTTAAATAATATAATTTTCCCGCTTCAATATTTCCTGGAAAATCTCATCACGCTCAGCAACAGAACGTTTTTCATTTCCGTAGCTATCTTTTTTACTTTTATGAACGATATCATCTAAGGAAAAATAAGGACATTGAAGCTGTTTTGATAAGCCTTTAGCGAGTGTACTTTTTCCACTGGCAACTGTACCAACTATATAAATTTTCATTTTTTTGATTTCACGTGAAACAAAAAGTGCCAAAATGACACTTTATTTTTTATCTTGTAAACTAAGTTGACAGTAGGATTACACGTTGAAGCGGAATTCCATCATGTCTCCATCTTGACCAACATAATCTTTTCCTTCTTCACGAAGTCGTCCTGCTTCACGAACAGCTTTTTCTGAACCATACTTCATCAGGTCATCAAAGGACATCGTCACTGCACGGATAAAGCCACGCTCAAAGTCTGAATGAATCACACCTGCAAGTTGTGGAGCTTTCATGCCTTTTTTGAATGTCCAGGCGCGAACTTCTTTTTCACCTGCTGTAAAGAATGTTGCTAAGCCAAGCAAATCATAAGCTGCTCGAGTCAAAAGATCCACACCAGATTCTTCAAGTCCAAGAGATTCCAAGAATTCTGATTTTTCATCGTCATCAAGTTCAGCAATTTCTTCTTCAATGCGAGCAGAAATAACAGCTACTTCAGCATTTTCTGTAGCTGCAAAATCACGAATTTGTTTAACGTATTCGATATTGTCAGCATCGCCAACTTCATCTTCTGATACATTTGCGACGTATAAAACAGGTTTTGTTGTCAAAAGGAAGAGTCCTTTTACAACTTTTTGTTCTTCCGCATCAAATTCAACGGTACGAGCAGATTTTCCATCTTCCAAAACAGGTTTAATTTTTTGTAGGACATTAAATTCGGCAACAGCGTCTTTATCTTTCGTTGTACGTGCTACTTTTTCTACACGAGAATAGCGTTTATTTACGGACTCTAAGTCTGCCAAAATAAGTTCAAGATTGATGGTTTCAATGTCATCCATTGGATCGACAAAATCACTCTCACGACCAGCTTCACGCATAACATTTTCATCGTCAAATGCACGAACCACATGGATAATCGCATCTACTTCACGGATATTGGCAAGGAACTTATTTCCCAGACCTTCGCCACGAGAAGCCCCTTTTACAATCCCAGCAATATCTGTAAACTCAAATGTAGTAGGGATAATTTTCTTTGGATTGTAAATCTTTGCAATCGCGTCCAAACGACTATCTGGAACTTCTACCATTCCAACGTTTGGATCAATCGTTGCAAATGGATAATTGGCTGCTTCTGCACCTGCACGTGTGATTGCATTAAATAAAGTTGATTTGCCGACATTTGGAAGTCCGACGATACCTGCTGTTAATGACATTATTTTATATTCCTTTGTTCGTTATCTTATTTTATTATACCTTAAATCACATAAAAAGACAAAAAAACCTTCGCTGTAACAGGTTTGTTGGTTGATTTAAAAGGCCATCAAACGTTTACACCAGTGTAAACCTCCAATCTTGCTTTTAATTTCTAAATAGCTCTAGCAACATCTCGTTTCTCCTTTATTGCTTTACTTTAAAAATCAAATGTTCCATAATGAAAATATCTCAAAGCAAGGAGTTCATCTCATGAAACTAAATGTCGTATTTTCAAAAACTATCGCTCATATTTTAGCGTATCTCAGGGGAGATTTTCTTAAAAATACTAAAAAAGTTCCTCCTGAAACTATTGATATAACGCAATCTTTAGGTAATAATCTGAAAAAAGCACGCCAAAATGCTGGTCTTTCTCAAGAAGATGTTGCAGAAAAATTATACTACACGAGGCAAGCAATTTCCCGATGGGAGCTAGAAAAAACAAGTCCCAATATTTATGTTCTTATTCGTCTGGCAAAGCTCTACAAGGTTGATTTAAACACCATTGTTACTGGAATTAAGCTACCTGAAAAGAGAAAAATATTCTATCTTTTTGCCTTATTTGGTGTCTTAGCTTTCAATAGTATCTTTGGTTTGGCCTTGCTAACTCTGGTTGTTGCCTTTCTTTTTACAGTTTACGCCCTTGAGTTGAGCCTGCTCCTTGCTCCTTTTATCAGTATTTTGGGGGTCTTATCTCATTCAAGTCAGGTCTCACTTTTGGGCCGTCCTGCCAGTGCTGGTTTAGATTGGTGGCAAATACTTTTTATAATAATCATGCTGATTGTGGGCCTTTTACTCGTTCCTTTTCTCATAAGAATTAGTAAAGTTATCTTGCATTGGCTTCTCAATTATTATAAATATAATATCAAGTCAATCTATCATTAAAAAAAATCTGGTTTACACCAGATTTTTCTATTTTTCTAAAACTTTTTGCAGCTTTTTATTAAAGTCAAAACGACTCATCATCACTTCATGGCCACAGTTGCTACAACGAATTTTGATATCTGCACCGAGGCGTGTAATCTCCCAATGATTCGCTTTCTTACCTGTTGATTTGATTGTACAAGCATGTGGTTTTTTCATCTCAACAAATGAGCCTAATTCGTATGTGTTCATTTTTCTCCTTCAATCCAGTTTTTCAATTAAAACTTTATCTGGCCCACCCAATAAAATCAAATACTTGTCAACTTGGTTTACAGTAGGGTTGGCATTCTGTAGAGCTTCAGCATATAAATCCATCTGAACTTGATATCGTGCCTTTATTTCAGCAATGGCACTGATTTTATTGAAATAATCCGTCTTATAATCAAAAAGGATAATTCTATCATCTAGTCGGATATAACCATCGCAAATCCCACGCACAATGTACTGATCCTTTGCAAACTGATCTGTCTTAAGCATTGAAAATGGAGCTTCTTTTACAGTATTGTCAACATTGTCAATCAAAATTTTCCCTAAATCCGTATCAAATAAAGTCAATAATTTTGAAAGGTTAATTTTTTTCTTTAGTTCGTCAGAAACAGAAAGTTGATTTAATGTCTTTTGAAAATTTTCCAAAGTTGGATTTGAAAAATCAGCTTCTTGCATGAAACTGTGCGTTGCAGATCCAACTTCAGTCGCAGAAACTTTTGATTTCTGAAGCGATGTAAAGCCAAATGTTTTCGCTCTGACAAACTCTGTAACAGGTTGAACTTCGCCAAGCTCTAGTTGCTTCTCATAACTTCGCTTTTTAACTTGACTTGGCGTTTGAATACTTGCTAATTGTGTCGCAGCTTGCTCAGGATACTGAAAGGTCATAATTTCATTGGCACGTTTTATATCATCCGACTGTTGCATAATGCCATCAAGCTGCGTTGACTGTTCAAGTAAATTTTCAAAGAAAATAGGTTGGACATATTTGGTCTGATGTTCTACCAAATCATCTTTTGTATAAATATTCATTTTTACAGAAAGCTTTGTAGCAGCCTGTAAAGCAAGTATCCAGTGCTGGAAACCATTCGCTGAATCTCTATATTTATTAATCAGCGTCGTCTGTTCTAGTACAGCGTCCGCATAACTATCTATGCCTTTTTTAGTGGTTGCTCCAACCAAATAAAGTTTTTGCTTTGCCCGTGTCAATGCGACATACAATACACGCATTTCTTCTGACAAACCTGCTCTTTTTTTGGTCTCTTTATTTACGATATAAGGCAATGTATCCATTTTTGCTAAGGCATAAGGAAATTCCGTCTGAACATCTGGCTCATTTTTCAAATCTGCAACATATTTGATCCCTAATCCATTCTTACGTGTAATGATAACTTTTTCTGATAAATCAGATTGATTAAATGAAGATTGTAAATTCATAAGAAATACATGATCAAATTCTAATCCTTTTGATTTATGGAATGTCATAACACGCACAGCATTTTCTGGAAGCTTAATATTTACAGCTGCCAAATCATTGTTTTGTTCCATAAATCGATCAATCAATCTAATAAATTTGAACAATCCTTTGTAACCAGAACTCTCATAAGATTCTGCCCGAACTGACAACGCTTGTAAATTTGCCTGACGTAAATCACCATTTGACAAAGCCCCTACATAATCATAATAGTAAGTATCAATATATATTTTCCAGAGTAATTCATGAATTGAAATTTGGTTTACAAGTTTACGCCATTCTGTAAACTTGTTGACAAAGTCCTGTATTTTAGCCTTAAGAGGTACTGTAATCAGTTCTTTGTTAATTGCTTCTTCTGTCAGTGATGACAGAACTTTCTCCCAAAAACGTGTGTCCTTTCCACCTTGTAAACTAATCCTTGTCAGCTCATCTTCGTTAAATTCGAAAAGTGGTGAACGAAGCATTGCGACCAATGAAATGTCATAAAGAGGATTATCAATCGCCCGAAGCACATCTAACATAACAAGCACTTCAATAGACTTCAAAAAATCTACACGGCCTTCATCCAAAACAACTGGAATATCATACGAAGTCAATATTTCTTCGATTTTATTATTGTTTGATTTTGAACGAACAAGTAAAGCAATATCTTTTGGGTTTACACCTGAGTTCAGCAAACTCACAATTCTTTGAGCAGCAATTCTGATTTCACCATCTGAAATGACTTCCACATTTTCTGATGTATCTGGTTGTCCTTTTTTGTCAGAATCTTTTTCTGTATCTACGCTGTAAAGCAATAGTTCTGGGTAAAATTCTTCTGTCAGCTCTGACGGATAGTCTGTCAGGTTCCCTTGAACCAATTTTTCTTCTTGACCATAGGTCATCTCGCCAATTTCTTCGTCCATCAAGTGCTTAAAGACCTGATTTGTGAAATTCAAAACTTCACCGCGCGAACGGAAATTTTCTTTTAAGCGAATCAGTTGATTTGGATTTTCTGGTTGATCATAAGACTTATATTTTTCAAGAAATAGTCCTGGATCTGCCAAACGAAAACCATAAATAGATTGCTTGATATCGCCCACCATGAATAAATTATGACCGTTTGATAAGAGAACCAGCATTCGCTCTTGCGTGTGGTTGGTGTCTTGATATTCATCAATCATGATTTCATCATAATGTTGCTGCAATTCTTCACGAATATCTGGATTTTCTTCTAAAATTTCAATCGCAAAATGAGAAATATCAGCATATTCAAAAGCATTTTCATTTATTTTTTGTTCAAGATAGGCCTGATAAAACGAGCGCATGAATTTTTGCAATGACACTACGATTTGATAGGCTTGAGGTTGATATTTTTCTATAATTGCGCCATGCTTGACTTGGTTGTAAAAATCAAAAACAATTCCCGGTGTACTTTTACTACCGATTAACACTTGCCGCTGTGCTGAAAAATCTTTTTTCATCGCACCTAGCGTTTCATCTTTTGAACTTCCCACAGCAATAACTGTGTCAAGCTGGATGAATAAGTCCGCAAAAGCACTAAAATTTTTCTCTGTCAGTGTTGACAGTAAGACGTCTTTATGATCAAGAAAGGCGTTAGCCTTAGCAATTCCTATTTTTCCTGAAATGACTTTGTTTGTAAGTGATATTTCTAATAATTCAACAAAATCTTTCACTGCTTCAACTGTAAGCTCCAGATTTTTCTGTGGTAAATCTGTAAACTTTTGATATGTATCATAGGCCTTTAAAAAGTCTTTTTCAAGCCATTCCATAGGATTTTCAGTTGATGACATGAAGTTGTAAACACTGTAAACCACGCTTTGAAAGCCATTGATATTGCGGTCTTTTGAAAAATTCTTGACTAATTTTTTAAAATCATCTTTTGTAATGTCATCAGTACTGACAAGTTCTTCTGACAGATGGTTTTCCACCAGCTGATCAAACACATCTTGTTTAATCAAATCACTTTCAGTCTTATCTGCTAAAATTCTAAAATTAGGATCAACGTTAATCCGATTAAAGTATTGGCGAACAAGTTTTTGAGTAAAACTATCCATCGTTCCAATATCTGCAGACTGTAAACCTTGTAAAGCAAGTGTAAACCGATGGCGTTCTTCATTTTCATCTGAGGCAAGCCTTGCCTTTTTCAGATCACGTTCTAATCTTATTTTTAATTCCGCTGCAGCTTTTTTTGTAAAGGTAGAGATGAAAAGTTGATTGATTTCAACGCCTGAACGGACTTTTTCGACAATCCGATTGGCCATGACAAATGTTTTTCCTGAACCAGCACTGGCTGAAACGAGTATATTTTTTCCAGTACTAAAAATGGCTTCTTCTTGTTCTGGAGTTAATTTTACATCGGACATTTTAATCCTTTACCTTTCCACTTAGTTCTTCTTTTAGCTTTTTCGCTGTTTTCTGGCCAATTTCACGCGTGTAATCGTTCATGTGGACATTTGCCTCAAAACGACAGATAGACTTCAGAGGACAATATCTACAGCCTCTGACGTTACCTGATTTATCAATTCCTTCACTTCTTTGCATGATTGGATTGATGGCAATTTTTCCTTCTTTTAATCGATGAGCAGCTCTTTGATAATGCTGGCGATTGATTTCTAATAATTTTTCAAATTCTTCTGGCTGATACACATTGTTTTTATTGATAGTAATGCCGTCAATTTCTTTCAAATCAGCAGAGCTTTCAGCTAAAAGGAGGCCTTCATAAGCCATTGCTTTTTCTAATTCTTTTGTAATCTCTGACAGTTGATTGATTTTTGCTAATTCAACTGGGCTATTTTGAAATTGAAGATACAAGGCTCCCCAAAGTTTTTGGTCAGCAAAGGTCTGCTTCAAGACATCCAGATAGGTCAAGAACTGTAAACTTGTGCCATCAAAGGCAGATTGAAGATTAAAACGATGTGCACTTGACTTATAATCAATCGCACCCAAACTTTCATTATCCGTTTCATCAATTCGGTCAATTCGGCCACGCAAATGAACGTCATCAATGACGAATTCACCTAGCTCGCTATTTTTAAGTCCAAAACTGCTTTCAGTCATTTTTGTTGTTAAGTGAGGATTAGCAACATTTTTTTTGAGCATGACCGCAGTTTGATAGACAATTTCTTCCAGATTTTCCCATGTAAATTGTGCAGATGGTCCTTGGGTAAAGTAATGGCGATATTCCTTGTTTACGTCAGCAATGACAGCATCTAAATGTGCATCAAAATTTTCACTTGTCAAATCTTTTTGAATGAGCAATTTCTCAAAAATCGCATGGAAAAAGTTCCCTACCACTTTTGAATTGATGTCAATTTCTTCAAAGGTTTCAAGCTTGAGCGTACTTTCCAAGAAATACTGATATTCGCAATTATAAAAACGCTCAAAACTACTGACCGAAGCATAAATATGACCATTGTAAACCTTGTTTACAGTTTCTGCTGATAAATTTACAGTAGAAATATCTTTATCTAAATTCAATAATATCTGTTTGAAATCTGAATTATTTTTAGTTAGCAGACGGAAAATACTTGACCAGAAAGCAGAATGTTTCGCTTCTTCCTGGCTTTCATTCATTTGCCGCTCAATTTTACCGATAGATGAAATAACGGACCGTGCATTGCCAATATGAACCAGCGTCTCATCTGCATTACTCGAATGAATTTTTTTTCTAATTTGTGGTTCAGAATGTTCCAAAATCAGTTGAATGACTGGTGAAATATCGTCTTGCGCATTTTCAACGATTTTTGGAACAGACAAAATCAGCTCTTTTGTTGCTGCGTTCATCAATGAAAGATTGGTAAAGGTTGACGTTTGATAGTTTACAACATTGAGTTGTTCAATAAACTTCCCTTCACTCGCATTTTCATTGATTTCGGCACGCTCATCATCAGATATCAGGGTAGAATTAACCTTTGTTCTTGGGAAATTGCTTTGACTTAATCCAATAGCGTAAACATATTTATTGGTTCTCGGCTCAACTAAACTATAATCTTTAACGTTTACAACATCCACATTAGCAGGAATTTGACGATAATTTGCATTCCGAACACCTGCCAAAATAATATCTAGAAAATCGCCAATTTTCATTTTTGAATCAGCAAAAACAGCTAAGAATTCCTTCAAGATAGACAATAATAAATTCCAAACTTGCTCATGTTTATCAGCCATTTCATGATTATTTTCAGCTTCTGCAGTTTCATACAATTCATTCAAGTGGGCAATGATTTGTCCCTCTTCAAAGAATTCTTGAAATTTATCAACCCAAGTTTTCCCTAAAAGGGAGTGATTGCTTGACAGTAAACTTTGAATTGCTGAGGAGTTACCAAAAAGTTGCTGACGGAATAATTCAACATCATCAAAATGAGCATATTCATTTTGCTCAAATGGCGTAGCAAAGGCTTTTTTTCCTTGAATTCTATTTTGATGAACATAATATTCAAAGAAATCAATGTCGTCAAGGTTGACTGCTTCGGAGCCATAAAGTTTACACTTCAGTAAATTAACAACATCAGTTGCTCGATAATTATTCTTCTTAACAGCAAATAAACTTTCGAGAAAAACAATCAGTGGATGATGTGACATTTTTTCTTCTTCAGCATAAAAATAAGGAATGTCGTAAAGTTGAAAAATTTGCTTGACGGGAATTTCATATTGCTTGGAATGCCCAACTAAAATCGTAAAGTCCTTAAATCTTGCCCCCTCGACAAGTTTCTGACGGATACGTTTGGCAACAGCCTCTATTTCCGCAGTTTGATTTTCAGCTTCCCAAATCGAAAACTGCTTTTTTTCACTGTCAGTAATGACAAGCGGTTGGTCAGTCATGACAAAAGCTTGATCTTGCTTAATCAGCTCTGTCAATTTGCTGTAAACATTATTGACAGCTCCATCATTAATTTGTTTGACTTTTGCTTGATATTTCAGTGAAAATTTATCAATCATCTGAAGTGCATTTGCATAAACAGAATCTTCTACACGCTGATTATTAGTCACTTTTTCAGAAAATGTTCCAATGATAAAACGGTCAACCTTTTGACTAAAACAAGCAATAAATTTTTCTTCTTCTGCAGAAAAACGTGTATAGCCATCGACAATACACACGACATTTTTTAGTTGTTCATCAAACTTGCCAGCATTTGCTTCTTCAATAAAATCAGAAAAACTAGAAAAATTAGCAAAATGCGCTGACAAATCTGCCTCAAATTGATTAAAAATCAGTTTCAACTCTCGATTTTTTTCATTGTCTGGCAAATCATCGATGACCAAATTACTTTTTTCTAATTCATTTCTTAGACTAACAAGCATTTCAAAAAAATTAGCAGAGTTTTGCAAACCAAAATAAAGTGGAATTTCCTCTTTACTAAAATTTTTCATGACTTTTCTAAAAAGCATGGCCATTCCAGCAGGGCTCAGTTCGACCTGTGTGCTTGTTTGATCATTTTTGTCAAAGTAGTACGGAAACTGTTTAAAACGCGTCACAAGCAGGTCAAAAACGGCCGCATCAGCCCCTCCATTGATCCGCTCTAAAATTTCTTTTTCTTGTTCAAATGACATGGATGAAGGAACGATATAAAAGACTTTGTGCTTTTTCGCCATTTCTTCTTGTGCAATCTCAAGTAAATTTGCTGTCAAATCTTGTGTAATTTCAGTATAAAAAATTTCCATAAAAAAATAGACCCAACTTTCGTTAAGTCTATTATATCAAAATCTTTCTTTTTCGCTCAGACTTTATTTGAGAGGTGATTTTAAAGCACCTGTCAGTTCTGTCAGAAATTTATTAGTTAGTACGAACCGGTGTAATCAGCTGTACAAAGCCTTCTTCATCATTTTTTGGTTGCAAAGTAAATGGGCGAACGTTTGAAATAAAACGAATGCGAACTTCTGGTGACTTGATTACTTTCAAGGCATCAATCAAATATTCAGGATTAAAGCTGATAGCTAATTCAGAACCAGTTTGTTCAAGAGTTGAAACTTCTTCGTGAACAGAACCAACCTCAGGAGAATTTGCAGTCGTTACAACTGAATCTCCGTTGAAAGTCAATTTTACAGTACCATTGGCTGTTTGAGTAGTCAACAAACGTGCACGTTCCATTGAGTGACGAAGTTCGGCAACATCAAAGACCAAATCCAAATTATAGTCACTTTCTTTAGGAATAAGACGGTTGGTATCAGGATAATTTCCTTCAATCAAGCGACTGTAATAGCTGACAGTTGCATTCTTAAACAACATTTGGCTGTTATTGATGAAAATTTCGATTTCTTCTTCATCATTTGTAAAAACATTTTTAAATGAATTGATAGATTTGCTTGGCAAAATAACATCAAATGACAGATTAGATTCGTCTAAAGTTAAGATACGTTGACTCATTCGATGTGAGTCTGTTGCTACTGCTTTCAATTCGTTTCCGTTGATTACTTGGAGGTGAACACCAGTAAAGATAGGACGATTTTCTTGATTGCTGACAGCAAATACAGTTTCAGTGAACAAAGCTTTCAAAAGCCCAACTTTGATTTTGAGTGAAGTTTCTTTTGAAATAGCTTGGATGCGGGGATAAACTTCTGCATCAAGACCTTTCAAAGTAATTTCTGATTTTCCAGAATGGAGAACAACTTGTTTTTGTTCAAGTTCTGTAAATTCTAAAACAATTTCAGGAAGTTGGCTAACAACACTCTCGAAGAATGATGCTTCAAGCAAGATTGAACCTTCTCCTTCAATGACCATGTTTGCATCTTTATTGTCAGCAGGAATGAAATTTTCAATCGAAATTTGTCCATTCGAACCAACTAATGTAATTCCGTCAGTAGTGACAACAATTTTTAATTTGGTAAGGGCTGGAATAGCAACTTTTGAACCAATTGCTTGTTTGGTAATTCGAAGTGCATTCTGAAATGCTGCTTTGTTGATTGTAAATTTAATCATGGGACTCCTTATTTATTTATAATAAATATATTAGTAATAGTAGTAGGTCAAGTGAGTATGTGGATAACCACTTATTTTCAGTTATATCAAGCTTTTTAACCTGTGGATAACTTTTGCATAATTATGGGCATAACTTTTGATTTATCCACATCACAAAAACTTACGTTTGATGCTATCAATATCTTTTTGGACTTCGATATCATTTTTCATTTTATCTGAAATTTGCTTGTAAGCATACATGACTGTGGTGTGATCGCGTCCACCAAAGGCATTTCCAATCGCAGGCAAGCTTGTGCCAAGCAATTCGCGAACGAGATACATGGCAATTTGTCTAGGAAAGGCGATTTCCTTTGGTCTTTTCGGTCCAATCAAATCAGAAATTGAAATATGATAATATTTAGCAACTTCATCTTGAATTTTTTTAATGGTCAGATTTGACAGAGATTGATTGGCTTGACTTTTCAGTGAACGCAAGGCTTGAGAAGCAGTTTCAATGTCAACGCGCGTGACATTATTTGCGTTTGCCACAAATTCCACTCGGTTTAATGCTCCTTCGAGCTCACGAACGTTGGAGTCAATTTGACCAGCGATATAACTCAATGTTTCACTTGGAAAATCTAAATTACTCGCTTCAGATTTGATCAGCAAAATAGCCATACGTGTTTCGTAGTCTGGCGCAGTGATATCAGTGGTAAGTCCCCAAGAGAAGCGACTTACCAGTCGTTCTTCCAGATTATTCAATTCTTGCGGAATCCGGTCAGAAGTCAAGACAATCTGAGCACCTTTTTCGTACAAGGTATTGAAAGTGTTGAAAAACTCCGTTTTTGTTCCTTCTTTATCACTAAAAAATTGAACATCATCCAATAGAAGTAAATCAAGATTACGATAAGTATGCTCAAAATTTTCCATTTGATTTTTGCGCGTGGCATTGACATAGTCGTTAACGAAGTTTTCAGAGGAAACATATTTAACTTTTGCATTTGGATTATCGGTCAAAATCTCATTTCCGATTGCGTGCATCAAGTGGGTTTTACCCAGTCCAGCACCGCCATAAATGAAAAGCGGATTGTAGGTATCCCCAGGCTTATCTGCAACAGCAACGGCTGCAGCCAAAGTCCATCGGTTACCAGGTCCTTGAACAAAATTTTCAAAAGTATATTTTCCATTTAAACCAGTTAAAACAGGCGACAAAGCCATATTGTTTTTAGCAGGAAGAATATCTTCTTCAGGCTCTTGTGAGAGCTTGTTTAATTCGTTCGTTGAAAGTTCATCTTTTGCATAAAGGGCATAAGAAATTGGTTTTCCAAAGACCTCAAAACCAGCCGTACTAATAAGGTCCGACTGTTTTCTCCAATAATCTTTGTGAAAGCTAGATTCAACTAAAATATTAGCTGTATCATTTTCTATACTCATAAGTTGAGCTGGATCAATAAAATACTCATAAGCCCCTGACTTAATATTTTTTTGTGCCAACTCTTTAACCCTAGTCCAAAATTCGTGGTTTTCTTTTAGGAGAGGCATAATACTCCTTTGTATTGATTGTTGATAACTTATTATAGCATGTTAAAAAATATTTTTCCACAACTTTTTAATATCAAAAAAAGTTTTCCACAGAAGTGGAAAAAAAATTACAAAATTGTGGATAAAGTGGATAAGAAAAAAATATATAACCCCTCAAATAAGTCATATCAGCACTCGAAAGACTTATCCACAAGCAATGAAAACTCCAATTTTTGTTGAAAATCCATAGAATAAAAAAAATAAATTAAAACTTATGATTTAACTTGTGGATTATTTTTGTTGAAAACTTTTCGTATTTCGCTAGGTGGAAAACTAAATTTTAGATATAATAAAATAAACAAGTTATTTTCTCTTTCTACTATAATGAATATAAATGAATATAAAAATTGAGTGAAGGAGGAAATCAATGCAAAAATTAAATTACCGGCCACCTTAATACCTGTTTTCTTGTTAACTAAGATCCAATTATGACGCTTATCCATATGCAAATAGAAATAAGAGGAAATAACTTGACCGATAATCTAAATTCGCTGTTTGAAAAAATTAAGCCAATCATTTCGAAAGCGAGAAGAAGCATTCGCGTAAAATCTTGGGATATTGACGACTACTTTCAAAAAGGCTTGATTACATTAAATGAACTTTTGAATTCTGGCTGCAACGAAGAACAAATCTTTGTTCACTTTAAAGTTAAGTATCGCCAAAAGCTAATTGACATGGTTAGAAAAACACAGGCACAGAAGCGAGCATGGGAAAATGAAGTTGGAATTGATGTCTATGAATCAGAAAGCTTCATTAATAGTAATAAAAATACTCCAGAGGATGTGATGATTTTTAATAGTCTAAAATTGGAAGTATCAAAAAGACTCAGTCCTAACTATAGAAGATTATTAAAAAAACAACTCGATGGAGAAGTATTAACAAGAATGGAAAAGCATCGTTTGAAAGAAAAGATTAAAAAAATCCTATTCGATGATGCGGATGCTGAAGAATAACAAGAGAAAAACAAATCGACATTTCCAAAATGAAGATTTGTTTTTTTATAAAGCCAGTGATTACAAGGCTTTGTAAATGAAAAACGAACAAATAATAAAAAAAAATAAAAAAATCGTGTTAAATTGTTGACAAGTAGATAAAGGTTTGATAGAATATAATAGTTGTCTCAATCGAACGCAAGTTACTAGAGAACAGCACAGCTAGACCATTGAAAACTGAATAAAGTAGAATAACTCATGTAAAGCAAGGACAGCTTTCAAAAAAACCAACCTGTCAAAAGAATAAATTTTGAGACAAAAAACAAAGCCAAGTTTAAATGAACAAGGCA
>NZ_WITI01000029.1 GCF_009601055.1 Lactococcus sp. dk101 | reverse complement strand
ACTTAGCACCGACCCTATCTCGCAGGGGGCGACCCCCAACTACTTCCGGCGCGGAAGGACTTAACTGCTGTGTTCGACATGGGAACAGGTGTATCTCCAACGCTATGGGCACTAAATTATTTTGCACTTGATCATTCAAAACTAAATAACAATTCTTTGATAAAATAACCTTAAAGCTATTTCTTACTTGACTCTTGGTAAAGTCCTCGAGCGATTAGTACTGGTTCGCTCCATGCCTCGCAGCACTTCCACTTCCAGCCTATCAACCAGATCATCTCTCTGGGCTCTTAATCCATAAAGGATGGGTAATCTCATCTTGAGGTAGGCTTCGCACTTAGATGCTTTCAGCGCTTATCCCTTCCCTACATAGCTATCCAGCCGTGCCTCTGGCGAGACAACTGGTACACCAGCGGTAGGTCCACCCCGGTCCTCTCGTACTAAGGGCAGATCCTCTCAAATTACCTACGCCCGCGACGGATAGGGACCGAACTGTCTCACGACGTTCTGAACCCAGCTCGCGTGCCGCTTTAATGGGCGAACAGCCCAACCCTTGGGACCGACTACAGCCCCAGGATGCGACGAGCCGACATCGAGGTGCCAAACCTCCCCGTCGATGTGAACTCTTGGGGGAGATAAGCCTGTTATCCCCAGGGTAGCTTTTATCCGTTGAGCGATGGCCCTTCCATGCGGTACCACCGGATCACTAAGTCCTAGTTTCCTACCTGCTCGAGTTGTAGCTCTCGCAGTCAAGCTGGCTTTTACCTTTACACTCTACGATTGATTTCCAACCAATCTGAGCCAACCTTTGAGCGCCTCCGTTACTCTTTAGGAGGCGACCGCCCCAGTCAAACTGTCTGCCAGACACTGTCTCACACGCCGATTATGCGTGGTGGTTAGAGTAACCATAAGTCAAGGGTAGTATCCCAACATTGCCTCAACGAAAACTAGCGTCCTCGTTTCAATGGCTCCTACCTATCCTGTACATGACTTACAGGTACTCAATATCAAGCTACAGTAAAGCTCCATGGGGTCTTTCCGTCCTGTCGCGGGTAACCTGCATCTTCACAGGTACTAAAATTTCACCGAGTCTCTCGTTGAGACAGTATCCAAATCATTACGCCTTTCGTGCGGGTCGGAACTTACCCGACAAGGAATTTCGCTACCTTAGGACCGTTATAGTTACGGCCGCCGTTTACTGGGGCTTCAATTCAATGCTTCGACGAATCTAACATCTCCTCTTAACCTTCCAGCACCGGGCAGGCGTCACCCCCTATACATCACCTTGCGGTTTAGCAGAGAGCTGTGTTTTTGATAAACAGTTGCTTGGACCTTTTAACTGCGGCTCACTTGCGTGAGCACCCCTTCTCCCGAAGTTACGGGGTCATTTTGCCGAGTTCCTTAACGAGAGTTCTCTCGATCACCTGAGGCTACTCGCCTCGACTACCTGTGTCGGTTTGCGGTACGGGAAGTATTGAATATAGCTAGAAGCTTTTCTTGGCAGTGTGACATCAGGGACTTCGCATCCGAAGATGCTTCCCCATTACAGCTCAACGTTAAAGGGAGATGCATTTTACACAACCCACGCCTCACTGCTTAGACCAGAATCCATTAACTGGCATCCCTTAGCCTACTGCGTCACTCCATCACAACAATACTTGTACAGGAATATCAACCTGTTGTCCATCGACTACGCCTTTCGGCCTCGCCTTAGGTCCCGACTAACCCAGGGCGGACGAGCCTTCCCCTGGAAACCTTAGTCATACGGTGGACAAGATTCTCACTTGTCTTTCGTTACTCATACCGGCATTCTCACTTCTATGCGCTCCACCACTCCTCACGGTATAGCTTCATCGCTGCATAGAACGCTCTCCTACCATTGATTAAATCAATCCAAAGCTTCGGTAATATGTTTAGCCCCGGTACATTTTCGGCGCAGGGTCACTCGACTAGTGAGCTATTACGCACTCTTTGAATGATAGCTGCTTCTGAGCTAACATCCTAGTTGTCTGTGCAACCCCACATCCTTTTCCACTTAACATATATTTTGGGACCTTAGCTGTTGGTCTGGGCTGTTTCCCTTTCGACTATGGATCTTAGCACTCATAGTCTGACTGCCGAACATGTGTGCTAGCATTCGGAGTTTATCTGAAATTGGTAATCCAAGACGGACCCCTCATCCAAACAGTGCTCTACCTCCAACACACTTACATTTCGACGCTAGCCCTAAAGCTATTTCGGAGAGAACCAGCTATCTCCCAGTTCGTTTGGAATTTCTCCGCTATCCACAAGTCATCCAAACACTTTTCAACGTGTCCTGGTTCGGGCCTCCAGTGCGTCTTACCACACCTTCACCCTGCTCATGGATAGGTCACTAGGTTTCGGGTCTACAACATGTTACTATGGCGCCCTATTCAGACTCGGTTTCCCTACGGCTCCGCCTCTTCAGCTTAACCTCGCAACATATCATAACTCGCCGGTTCATTCTACAAAAGGCACGCTCTCACCCATTAACGGGCTCGAACTTCTTGTAGGCACACGGTTTCAGGTGCTATTTCACTCCCCTCCCGGGGTTCTTTTCACCTTTCCCTCACGGTACTGGTTCACTATCGGTCATTAAGGAGTATTTAGGCTTGGGAGATGGTCCTCCCGGATTCAAACTGGATTTCGCGTGTCCAGCCCTACTCAGGATACTGCTAGGTATCAAAAGTATTTTAACTACGAGGCTATTACTCTCTTTAGCTCATCTTCCCAGATGATTCGTCTATACTTTCAAAGTCCATATTGCAGTCCTACAACCCCAAGAAGCAAGCTTCTTGGTTTGGCCTATTCCGCGTTCGCTCGCCGCTACTTACGGAATCATTTTTATTTTCTTTTCCTGCAGGTACTTAGATGTTTCAGTTCTCTGCGTTACCTTCTCACAACCTATGTATTCAGTTGTGGATACTAGCCATAAGCTAGTGGGTTTCCCCATTCGGAGACCGAGGGATCAATGCGAACTTACTGCTCCCCCTCGAATATCGTCGTTAGTCACGTCCTTCTTCGGCTCTTAATGCCAAGGCATCCACCGTGCGCCCTTATTAACTTTGCCAAAACTCTGAAGGTATGAAGTCTTCTTTGTTTATTTCAAGTTTAAGTTTTTTATGAATTCTTTAAAATTCACAGCTTTTTCGGTTTATTTTATCGTTATAAGATATTGTTATTTAGTTTTCAATGATCAAGCATTGGAACCAACGTTCCAATGGAGAATAGCGGGATCGAACCGCTGACCTCCTGCGTGCAAAGCAGGCGCTCTCCCAGCTGAGCTAATTCCCCACAAAGGCCTTAACCTTACATGGTATGGTCTTAGACCACTCAAAACTGAATAAAGTATGAACAACTCTCTCGTATTATTCCTTAGAAAGGAGGTGATCCAGCCGCACCTTCCGATACGGCTACCTTGTTACGACTTCACCCCAGTCATCGGTCTTACCTTAGGAAGCGCCCTCCTTGCGGTTAGGCAACCTACTTCGGGTACTCCCAACTCCCGTGGTGTGACGGGCGGTGTGTACAAGGCCCGGGAACGTATTCACCGCGGCGTGCTGATCCGCGATTACTAGCGATTCCGACTTCATGTAGGCGAGTTGCAGCCTACAATCCGAACTGAGAATGGTTTTAAGAGATTAGCGCACCCTCGCGGGTTGGCGACTCGTTGTACCATCCATTGTAGCACGTGTGTAGCCCAGGTCATAAGGGGCATGATGATTTGACGTCATCCCCACCTTCCTCCGGTTTATCACCGGCAGTCTCACTAGAGTGCCCAACTTAATGATGGCAACTAGTAATAGGGGTTGCGCTCGTTGCGGGACTTAACCCAACATCTCACGACACGAGCTGACGACAACCATGCACCACCTGTATCTGATGTCCCGAAGGAACTCCTTATCTCTAAGGATAGCATCAGTATGTCAAGACCTGGTAAGGTTCTTCGCGTTGCTTCGAATTAAACCACATGCTCCACCGCTTGTGCGGGCCCCCGTCAATTCCTTTGAGTTTCAACCTTGCGGTCGTACTCCCCAGGCGGAGTGCTTAATGCGTTAGCTGCGATACGGAAAACTTATAGCTTCCCACATCTAGCACTCATCGTTTACGGCGTGGACTACCAGGGTATCTAATCCTGTTTGCTCCCCACGCTTTCGAGCCTCAGTGTCAGTTACAGGCCAGAGAGCCGCTTTCGCCTCCGGTGTTCCTCCATATATCTACGCATTTCACCGCTACACATGGAATTCCACTCTCCTCTCCTGCACTCAAGTTTCCCAGTTTCCAATGCGTACTACTGTTGAGCAGTAGCCTTTTACATCAGACTTAAGAAACCACCTGCGCTCGCTTTACGCCCAATAAATCCGGACAACGCTCGGGACCTACGTATTACCGCGGCTGCTGGCACGTAGTTAGCCGTCCCTTTCTGGTTGTTTACCGTCACTTGATGAACTTTCCACTCTCATCAACGTTCTTTAACAACAACAGAGCTTTACGATCCGAAAACCTTCTTCACTCACGCGGCGTTGCTCGGTCAGACTTGCGTCCATTGCCGAAGATTCCCTACTGCTGCCTCCCGTAGGAGTTTGGGCCGTGTCTCAGTCCCAATGTGGCCGATCACCCTCTCAGGTCGGCTATGTATCATCGCCTTGGTGAGCCGTTACCTCACCAACTAGCTAATACAACGCGGGATCATCGAGAAGTGAAGCAATTGCTCCTTTCAAACTTAAAAGATGTCTTTCAAGCTGTTATGCGGTATTAGCATTCGTTTCCAAATGTTGTCCCCCGCTTCTCGGCAGATTCCCCACGCGTTACTCACCCGTTCGCCGCTCGTCAAATTTAGCAAGCTAAATTATCATCGCTCGACTTGCATGTATTAGGCACGCCGCCAGCGTTCGTCCTGAGCCAGGATCAAACTCTCATTAAAAAGTTTGCCTTGTTCATTTAAACTTGGCTTTGTTTTTTGTCTCAAAATTTATTCTTTTGACAGGTTGGTTTTTTTGAAAGCTGTCCTTGCTTTACATGAGTTATTCTACTTTATTCAGTTTTCAATGGTCTA
>NZ_WITI01000028.1 GCF_009601055.1 Lactococcus sp. dk101 | reverse complement strand
AAAAAAAAAGGGATAGCCCTTTTTTTTTGCAAAGCAAAAATTCACCCTTGCAATAAAATGCTAACGCCCTTCGGTTGTCGATACCTTGTGCTCAGTTTTATAAAGAAAGTCCTCCTCTATCTTGACTATTTCGATATTGTTCAATCATGTTTTCTAGTTCTTCTTCGCCTGCTTCCGCAATTAATCTGGGAATTAACTCACTAAACGGCTCATTTATTTTTCTGCCGTCTGAAAATTCGCCAATCTGTCCCCCTTTTTCAATAAGTGTCTCTCTCCAACTCTCATCAACGCCTAAGTCGATTGCCATATCTGCTAAGTTGGTATTCTGTTCTTTCACTTTTTTGTTAAATTCATATTCTGCCAGTTCCAAATCATAGCCTTTCTCTTCAAGCTCATTTTCTTTATCAAGCAGTTGGTTAACTCTGCTGTGGAGATACTGCATTAATTGCTTTGCCTTTTGGTTAATCAGCTCAAAGACTTCTTTGAGCGCTAATTGAAATTGTCTAGGGAAGTCTCGGTCAATTTTTGCCTGGTATTGGCTTTCAAAAGAAGAGGCATCAAACTTAAAATCAGGCACTTCTTTTATCGTGAAGTCCCAATCTTCCTCCCATTTTGTATAAAGTTGATCTACGAGCTCATATTTTGCCTTCTGAGCGTCTTTATTTGCTTCTTCGATAATTTCCCTAGATTTTTCCTTCGCCACTTCTACGGTCTTTTTATAAGCTTCTACGCTCTCGTGCTGATTTGCTTTATTTCCCTCAACGAAATCAAAACTTTGACCAGCATTTTGATAGACTTCTTTCGCTATTTCCTTGATTCTCCCAAGATTATCTTCTCGCCACTGTTTGAAATTTTGTGAGTTATCTAGCTTTACTCTGCCTCGTTCTTTGACATTCTTTGCCTCAGCTGAAACTTCAAATGTTGCACCATACCCCATGTTTTCAAGTGCCTTATTCATCGAAACTTGCTTACTCATGCCTTTTCTCATGTTTTCGCCAACAGGGATAAAATTAACATGAGCATGTGGGTTAAGCTCGTCAAGGTGAATGATTGCGTTATAGACATACAGGTTAGGATTTTTGACTTGAAAATCAAGTACGGCTTGTTTTAATGTTTCGGCTCTAAGTTGCCATTCTTTTGTTTCCCAAACATGACACTGTTGTTCTTCAGCGATTTTTTCTAAACTTTGATAGTCGCCAATTTGCATGATGAATTCTTTTTGGTGATCTAATGTGCTATCCTTGACCTTTTGGAGATAGTTATTGATTTTTCTATCTTTCCGTTTTTGCTTTTTGTTGTACTCGTCTACTGCTTGTCCGAATAGTTTTTCATAACTTACTTTGATATTTTCTTGAATTAATACGATATTGTTACCCGACCGAGAAACATCAATATCAGCATTTGTATGCTTGTTAGTTTTTCGATTGTTATGGATGATTGAACTTGTGTTTCCAACGTGAATAGATATTGTGTTTTTCATCGCGAGCACTCCTTAAAATTTTACTCTAATTATAGCACGTTTTGCCAGTTGCTTCTGCCAGAAGGATAACTCAATATCCATTTGTCACTGCGTAACAAATTATTGAGGGCTGTCTGCCCGATTCCTAGCGGAAAGCTTAGCCAACAATTTGTTGGCTAAATGGGGCTTTTGCCCCAAACCCTAAGCAAGCAAAAAAGACAGATCCCCTGTCTTTCTTTGTTCTTGTTTTTCTACGAAAAAGCTCCGCCGGCAATTTCATTGAGAGCATTTCATGCGGAGGCTCTGCCGTGCTTGTCAGCAGGACTGCCTACTCGGCAAGAGCAAGCGTCGCACGCTTGACTGCTATTAGTAATATTGGTACAGTATTTCGGAACTTTTGACGATATACGCAATATAGAAGTAATTATATTTAACAAGAATTAATTTTTTCGTTCTGTATTCAGAACGAAAAAATTAATTCTTGTATTTTATGGTACAACTATGTTAAGAACACATTAAATGAATCATCTATTAGAAAAGGAGAAAATTATGAAAACAAAAAAATTTTTGGCTAGTTTTATTGTAAGCTCATCGGTTTTATTTCCCTTTGCAGTAGTGAGTGCAGATAGTAACAAAACCGACATTAGCATTTCAAATAACGGTGATGTTAGCTTGGTTATTCCAGAAGATGCAGATAAAGTATTAAAAAATACGGATAATCAAGTAAAGTATATTATTGGTGACGGGGCTACCCTTAATAATAATTCGGAAGATGTTAGTTTGTCTTCCCCTGTTGTAGTTGATACAAAAATAACAGACCAAACTGATGGTAGTACTACGGGAGTAACAACTTATGAGGCTGATTTAGCACAAGCAGAGGTGATTGAAAATGGAAATGACCAAAGCTTCAACTTGGGCAGTATTATATTATCACAACTTTTCGGCACAAAGGTTTTTGCAGACAATAATACCTATGTCAACAAGTGGGAAAAAACTTCAACAATAAAATTCTATGAAACAATATACTGGAAAACAACAGCTTCTTCGTCAGTTGTAACCAAAGTTACGGGTGGCTATCAAAATAGAGGAACAACTGCGTCAGATAGGCAGACAACAGTAACATCGTCCAGTGTTGAAATTGCTACTAGTGGTCCAAATACAAGTGGCAAGGGATTATATGTTCAGCAAATAAAAACTTGGAATCTTGGAACTAAGACAAGCTGGTCAATCTCCCCAGGTTACAAACCGATAAAAACTCCAGCTAGTAGCACCAGAGGGGGTGCAATTTATAGAGCGAATATCAAGCACGGAAATTCCAAGTGGTCTCTTACTCTAAGTCAACAAGTGTTTTAGAAAAAAGAGGTGTATAAAATGAAAAAAATATATTTAATAACAGGAATATTATATCTTTTATCTCTGTTGCTTCCCTTTTATTTTACCAGGCAAGAAGATAGCTTAAGACTGGTTTATAAAAATGGATACATCTATATCCTTAATTATTGGGAAGCTTTCTTAGTTACAATACTTTTAATTTTTATATCACTTCGAATAAAGGACAACGTTAATTATATTTTCCGCATTTTATCGCTTATTTCATTTGTATATTTTTATGCGATAATTCCAATCAGTGATTGGAACTCTGCCTTCCTACTTGATTTTAAACTAATGGGGATTGGTTATTCGATTAGTTTTGTTTTTGGCGCAGTTACAATATTCTTGATCACCTTTGGTAAAAAAGGTGGTAGAGCAATTGTAGAACAATAGATAATATTTTTTAATCATACAACAAGCTCATAACTTATAAGTTATGAGCCTGTTTATGTTTTATTAATTTCAGACAGCTTAGACGAGCTCACAACCAAAGACCATAACTTGCTTTGTTTTAGATAGAGGAATAAACTAAATTTTACTTATTATTAATAACCTCTAAATTTATGAAGCAGAGTTGATAAACGATCATTATCTTTAATAAAATTCATTAATATATCAGTTGTTATTATAAATTGATTTCCGTTTTTTTCTTTTGTTGCTAAAATTTGTTCTCCATACTGATCAGTAATTGCGAAGCTATGAATAATTCTATTCCTCATTTCACACAATTTATCGAAGAGGACATTTATTTTATTAGCTAAATCTTTATTTTCACTTGTTAGCCCCTCTCTTAGTAATGATTTTTTAGCTTGAGCAGCAACATTTCCGGAAGTCAAATCAATTAAACGATGCCAAGTATATTTTTTATAGTCATCATTATTTAATATATTTTCAATTATAAACGAGTTGTTGGAATTGAACACATATATAGCAGTGCCCAATAGCTCCCGATATTTTTTGTTTGCTAGAGATTGGTGAGTATAGTTTTCATACATTTATGTTCTCCTATTAATTTTAATATTTTTTATTAATTCCAAAAATGCCACCATTTTTTTCTTTTTTCTGTTTCTAAAAGAAGAGTCTTTTCTTCTAACATTTCTTGTGTTTTAAGTTGAAGTTGTTGCTGTTGGTCGAGTAACTTTTGCATTTCATTTTGAGAATCAACTAATTTTTTAATCTGTTCATCTTTTTCTTTTGAAGAATTTAACAAATCAACGTAGATATCATAATCGACAACTCTATTTGTTGTTTTATTGTCATTACCATATCCCATATTTTCCTTTATATTAAAGACATCTAATGGACTTAATATATATTTATTACCTTCTTTATTTGGCATTTTATTTGTCGGTAATTTGGCTATTATTTGTTGAATTCTTTGTTTACTAATCCCAAGACTATCTGACAAATCTTTAATAGTTATGAATCCTTTTTCAGACATTAACTTCTCCATTTATCCAGTTATTGTGTATTTCTACTTGAACCACTTTTCTACCACGGCTTGCTTGTAATAATTCAAGACTCATGTCATGTATTTTTAAGTTTATTTCGTTAATTGCTGGATTTAATATTTTATCTTTTAGTCTGCCATAGGTATAATCTTTTGGAGCTCCAAGCCACTCAATAAACTCAACAGGACTTCCTTGTATTACTGTTATAGCTTTTCCACGAGATTTATCTGCTTCTCTCATCAATTTGTAAAGTAGGATAGAGTATTTGCTTTTAAGTCTAACGGTATCATCTAAAAAATATTGAGTATAATTTCCTTTACCCTTGAGTTGTAAAAGATAGGGGGCAAAATCTCTATTAATTTTTAATTCAATTTGACCATTCTCCCAAACTTTAGCATACTCAAACCACCCTGTCATAGTTATAGAACGTTCTTTTTCATTGTAAATAAAAACATCTTTTTTTCTCATATTATTTAAACTTTCAGCAAGCTGAGAATAAGAACGGCCATTTCTCTTGAGACCCAAAACGTTTGATAATTCATACATTGATGTATGAATTACTGTGAATTCCAAGTCCTCGGGCTTTATTTTAGATACGACGTAGTCCATTATTTTTAATTCTCTGGCGCTCAGATCATGTCGAGCTTTAGTAATTAAATCATTATGTTCAGCAACTAAGAAGTATCTTTGCTGTTCAAAATCCTCTGAATTGAAATTCCTATCATTCTTCCATAATAACCGTTTTGTATCAGCCATATCGTCTCCTATGTTCATGTTTAATTAACACAATAACACAAAAAACACCAAATAACAAGGTTATTTCTATTTTTGGGGTTGATAGGTGTGCTTTTTGGGGTTGATAGGTGTGCTTTTTGGGGTTGATAG
>NZ_WITI01000027.1 GCF_009601055.1 Lactococcus sp. dk101 | reverse complement strand
ATCATATTTATAGGATGTGATGAGGTTCATACTCCACATCAAAGCCCCATTTAAAGGGGTTTTTGTTTTATATTTATTTAGAAAACGCTTGCAAAGTTTTGCATAAGATGTTATAATAATTGTACACATGAAGGAAACCTAGATTTGGGTAGGGGGAAGTGCAACTAGCGCTAGTAGGTTCGAATCCTGCCTCCTTCTTTAGAATGTGATTCCCACTTTTATACACCGCCTAACAAGGCGGTTTTAAATATCCAATTCACAGAAAACGCTTGCAAAATAACCAGATTATGATAAAATGAAGTTGGAGCTAACCAGACTAGCTCATGAAAGTTTTTCCTTTCTCTTAGACCGTCCATCAGGGCGGTTTTATTATCCAGCGGAATATTATATAGAAGAAAAGCACTTGGTGAAAGTGCTTTTTATAGTGTCTGACCAAATCTTGACCAAAAACATTTGACTTTGTATAATGTTCCATGATTTAAAGAAAAACAAAAACCGCTCTGTTAAGCGGTTTGTAACGTTGTATAAAGTCATGTAAAGTCATACAAAACATAAAATAAGGCGACAGTCGGATTTGAACCGACGATTAAGCTTTTGCAGAGCCATGTGTTACCACTTCACTATGCCGCCACAACATTCTTATTATATCGAAATTATTTGTCAAAAGCAAGAAGAAGCTAACGAGATGATAAAAATGAATGAACGATTTTATTTACTTCTGTTGAGTTGATAGGTCTCGAAGGCTTGTTTTATCTGGTTTTCTTTGATGAGTTCCAACTTTTGTTTACGAACTAATTTATGCTTAAACCACCATTCACATTTTGTCGCCTCGGACTTGTCCTCAAACTCGACAGCAGCCAGAAGCTGAACAGGTCGCCGTGTTTTTGTATATTTGGCACCATTGCCAGAATTGTGCGTCGCCACACGCTTTTCAACATTGTCAGTATAGCCACAATAGAGGGTCTCATCAGCACAGCGAACCACATAAGTATAGTAATGTTTTTTTGCAAGAGTCATGAGCATATTATAGCACGAATTTGAACTTGTCAGTACTGACCATCTCTTTAAGATTATTTTTTTAGAAATTCCATCACTTGAGGAAATATACGCTCAGCCAATCGAAAAAGCGCAAAGCCAATGAAGGCGCCTAGCGTGTTCAATATCAAATCATTAATGTCACAGACCCGCATACTTAATTTGTAATAAGTCATAAAAAGTTGAGTGGTTTCGATAAAAAATGACACGCCAAAGGCAATCGAGACCATGGCTTTAAGTGAACTCAATTTTTGATTTAAAAGTGCCAAAAGAAACACGAGTGGCATAAGCAAAAAGGTGTTTCCAAAGATTTGATAGAGACTGTCATGAAACAAATCCGAAATGGACAAGTTAACGAGCAAGAGGATTTGATGAGGTGGCTGAAAGTTTGAATAATCCATACCGCTTGGAAAAAGAGTTAGCATGAATAAAATAAAGAGATATACTACTAAAACGAGTGAGGTCAGCTTTCGTCCAAATCCATAGCCTTTTTTCAATAAAATAGAAAATAAGCAAATGAGCGTAAATAAGACAAGAAAATCAAAAAAGCAAAGTACTGTCAACTGCATAATAACTCCTTTGTTAAATCTATTATAGCACCTCGTATTCTATTTACTATAAAGTATTTCCGATTTTTTATCAGAAAAGCATTTTTTAGGAGATTTGACGAAAATTTCGTGATATAATGGTTCTGAAATAAGGTTGAAAAATTGAAAAAAACGATAAATACGATATAATAGAGTAAGATAGAAAATTGATTAGATACTGTTTTATATCATTGTTTTATTGAGTTTAAAAACAAATCAATATAAAACTTATCTTCGTATTATTGATATAAATAAAGAAAAAAACGATAATGTTGGAAAAGGAAATGTAAAATGCCACAAGATAAAATCGTCATTCATGGTGCTAGAGAGCACAATCTGAAAAATATTGATGTTACCATTCCCCGCGATAAACTGGTTGTTGTCACGGGTGTTTCTGGTTCGGGAAAATCATCGCTTGCTTTTGAAACCTTGTATGCTGAGGGGCAACGGCGTTATGTCGAAAGTTTGTCTGCCTATGCACGTCAATTTTTAGGAAATATGGACAAGCCAGACGTTGATAGCATTGACGGACTTTCTCCTGCCATTTCCATTGACCAAAAAACAACCAGCAAAAATCCGCGGTCAACTGTCGGAACAGTCACTGAAATCAACGACTATTTGCGTTTGCTTTTTGCACGAGTGGGTGAGCCTTTCTGTATCAATGGGCATGGCAAAATCTCTGCTCAATCGCCAGAAGAAATTGTTAATCAAGTTTTAGAACTGCCTGAGCGGAGCAAGTTGCAAATCTTAGCGCCGATTGTCCGTGGCAAAAAAGGACAACACCTGAAAATTTTTGAGCGGGTGCAAAAAGATGGTTATGTTCGTGTCCGTGTTGACGGCGAAGTTTTTGATGTGACGGAAGTTCCTGAACTCGATAAAAATAAAAAACATAATATCGAAATCGTAATTGACCGTATCGTTGTGAAAGATGGTATTCGGTCACGTTTATTTGACTCGGTTGAAGCAGCGCTTCATCAGTCTGAGGGTTATGTCATTGTTGACAAGATGAATGGCGAAGAACTCCTTTTTAGTGAATTTTACGCCTGTCCTGTTTGTGGCTTTACTGTTCCTGAGCTTGAACCTCGCTTATTTTCATTTAATGCGCCTTTTGGTTCATGTCCAGACTGTGATGGTCTCGGGGTTAAGCAAGAGGTCGATGTGGATTTGGTTGTGCCTGATGAAAGCAAAACTTTAGCTGAAGGTGCCATTTCGGCTTGGAACCCTATTTCAAGTAATTACTACCCAACCATGCTCAAATGTATGTGTGATGCCTTTGGCATTGACATGAATACAGCTTGGGAAAATCTGTCTGATGATGAAAAAAATCTGATTATGTATGGCTCGGGCGAACGTGAATTTCATTTTTACTATGTGGGCGATTTTGGCAATGTCTCTGACAAAATGATGCCGTTCCCTGGCGTTGTTACAAATATTGAACGCCGTTTCCGTGGAACCAGCAGCGATTATACGCGAGAAGCTTTACGTGCTTATATGACAGAATTGACTTGTACGACCTGTCACGGCTTCCGCCTCAATGATCAAGCATTGTCTGTTAAAGTTAACGACAAACACATTGGACAAATTTCTAATTATGCGATCGGAGACGGTTTGGAATTCTTGTCAGCACTGACATTGTCTGCTCAAAACGAATTGATTGCAAAACCAATTGTCAAAGAAATCATTGATCGCTTGACCTTCTTGAAAAATGTTGGCTTGGACTATTTGACCTTGTCACGAGCTTCAGGAACCCTTTCAGGTGGAGAGTCGCAGCGTATTCGCCTGGCTACTCAAATTGGGTCAAATTTGTCAGGCGTTTTGTACATTCTTGATGAACCATCGATTGGTTTACACCAAAGAGATAATGACCGCTTGATTGAAAGTCTCCAAAAAATGCGAGATTTAGGCAATACGCTCATCGTCGTAGAACACGATGAAGACACCATGAAAGCAGCCGACTGGCTGATTGATGTGGGGCCAGGTGCGGGCGAATTAGGTGGGCAAATCATCGCCTCGGGGACGCCGTCAGAAGTGATGGCAAACGAGAACTCGCTGACAGGTCAATATTTGTCTGGTAAACGCTCAATTCCAGTTCCAGAAAAAAGACGACCAATTGATAAAAAACGTGCCGTCAAAATTACAGGCGCCACGGAAAACAATCTTAAAAATTTAGATGTTGACTTCCCGCTAGGAATTATGACGGCAGTAACAGGGGTTTCGGGTTCAGGCAAGTCCACATTGGTCAATAGTATCTTGAAGAAGTCTCTTGCTCAAAAACTCAATCGAAATTCCGAGAAGCCAGGTAAGCACAAATCCATCAGTGGTTACAAATCGATTGAGCGGTTGATTGATATTGACCAAAGTCCAATCGGTCGTACCCCACGTTCCAACCCTGCAACTTATACTTCTGTCTTTGATGACATTCGTGGCTTGTTTGCTGAAACCAACGAAGCCAAAATTCGTGGTTATAAAAAAGGACGGTTTAGTTTCAATGTCAAAGGTGGACGTTGTGAAGCATGCTCGGGTGACGGAATTATCAAGATTGAAATGCATTTTCTGCCTGATGTTTACGTACCATGCGAGATTTGTCATGGCAGACGCTACAATTCTGAAACACTAGAAGTTCATTATAAAGGAAAATCAATTTCTGATATTTTGGACATGCGCGTGTCCGATGCGCTAGAATTCTTCCGTCACATTCCAAAAATCGAACGCAAATTGCAAACGATTGTTGATGTCGGATTGGGCTATGTAACACTTGGACAACCTGCAACGACATTGTCGGGTGGAGAAGCGCAACGCATGAAATTAGCGTCTGAATTGCAAAAACGCAGCACAGGTAAGGCCTTCTACATTCTAGATGAGCCAACGACAGGACTGCATTCAGAAGACATTGCCACCCTTTTGAGCGTGCTTGATCGCTTAGTTGAACAAGGCAATACCATGGTCGTGATTGAGCATAATTTGGACGTCATCAAATCAGCAGATTATATTATTGATTTGGGGCCAGAAGGTGGAAGCGGCGGCGGAATGATTTTGGCGCAAGGCACACCTGAAGAAGTGGCGCAAGTCGAGGAAAGTTACACGGGTCAATATCTGAAGGCCAAATTGAATAAGAATGCTTAAAGTCGTCAGCGCTGACAAAGAAAGTAAATCCTAAAAAAGTTAAATTATTTCGTGAATAATAGCTGTCAGTACTGACAAAAATGAAAAAAGCACTTTAGAGTGCTTTTTCCATTGTGATATGTTGAATTCCTGCTTCTTCAAAAATTTCACCGACTTCAGTAAATCCAAAATGCGGGTAGAAACCACGAGCAGTGAGTTGTGCGTGAAGCGTTAACTTTTTGTAGCCGTGCGTTTGAGCAAAATCAATCAGGCTTTCCAGCAATTCGACACCCAAGCCTTGCCCACGAAAATCAGGAAAAACGGCCATTCTTTGCACCAAGGCATTCTCAAGGCTATCAGTGGTCAAAAGGCGAACGGTAGCGACAGGTAAACTATTGTCATAGCTGACAAAATGGATAGAAGTTGCTTCTTCAAGGGCATTTCCTACTTCAAGCTCATAAGGCACTCCTTGTTCTTTGACGAAGACCTCGTTTCGAATGCGCAAAGCATCAAAGTAAGTATCAGACATGGTATCGCGTGTGATTTTTATTTCCATAGTTATCCTCGAACAATTTCTTCATTAAAATTTAAAAGCTAATTCATCAGGTTGCGAAATACGCTTTTATTTATTATAATAAAAATTAAAATAAAAATAAAATTTTGTCGTTGAATTGGATGTATTATTTTTTACATATTTATTATAAAAAATTAAAATCAAACGACCAATGTGAAGGCAAGAGAAAAGGAGCCTATGTTTAAAAAAAGCAAATTATTCTTTTGGACCATCGAAATTTTAGCAGTTGCTTTGTTAATCTTTTTGCTGACCAAAATTGGATTTATCTTCAAACCAATCAATACACTCTTGGCGCTACTTTTTGTGCCGTTCATTATAGCTGGTTTTCTGTATTATATCTTCATTCCAATCGTTCAATTTGTTGAACGAAAATGGAAAGTAAAACGGTCAATCAGTGCCATGCTTGTGATTGTGCTACTTTTGGGAATTATTTATCTCATTTTTGCATCTATCATTCCAAATCTTATCAATCAGCTCACCAGTCTGATTACCAATTCTACAAAAGTCTATCCGCAGCTGAAAGCTTGGGTAGAAGCCTTTGCAAACAATCCAAGATTTGCCGTTTTGAACAATCAAATCAATGTCAGCGAACTCTTGAATAAGGTGAATATTTCTTATGTTGATATTCTTCATAATATCTTAAATAATATTACAGGAAGTATCGGAAGTATCGTTGGTGTTATTTCCAGCATTATCATGGTTATGATTTTGGTTCCCATTTTACTATATTATATGCTCAAAGACGGCGAAAAAGTAATTCCATTCTTGCGTGAACACGTTCTAATAGAAGATAAACTCAATATTTTCGACCTTCTCCAAAAAATGAACCATACCATTTCCCGCTATATCAGTGGTGTAGCACTTGATGCCTTTCTCGTCTTTGTGGTCGTCTTCATCGGCTATACCTTATTTGGTATTCAATACGCCTTCTTGTTTGCTATCTTTGCTGGCTTTACCAACCTCATTCCTTACGCTGGCCCATACATTGGTGTTCTTCCCATGATTTTCACGGTCGCCTTTGACCGTCCTTGGACAGCACTGTTTGCAACGGCGTACGTGCTAGTCTTGCAACAAATTGATGGTAATGTTGTTTATCCAAAAATTATTGGGAATGCCATCAAAATCCATCCCGTTACAGTCATGGTCTTGATGCTAATTTCAGGTAGCCTTTACGGTATTCTTGGAATGATTGTCGCAGTTCCAGCATATTCACTGGTCAAAGAAATCGTCAAATTTATCAACAGCCTTTACCGCAACCATCAAAGTCAAAAAAAATCAGAAATTTCTGATGAAAATGTGATATAATGTAAAGCATTGATAGTTTTTTTATAAAATGTACCAATAAATAAAATATATAGGAGCAAAAATGCCAAACCCGGACCCCGGGAGTCTTGAAATACTCTCCCAGATTGTATTATTAATCTTTCTTACTTTTCTTAATGCCCTTTTCTCTGCAAGTGAAATGGCCTTAGTGTCACTTAATCATTCACGCGTTGAACAAAGAGCAAATGAAGGGAACCTAAAATATCAGAACTTATTAAAAGTTATTGATGATCCAACACGTTTCCTTTCAACCATTCAAGTTGGGATTACTTTCTTGAATATTTTCGCAGGTGCGAGCATCGCGGACAGTCTTACAAAAGCTATTGTCCCAAATGTTTCAACAGCATTGCCAGTTTATACCGGTACAAAACTCGTTATTTTGGTCATTTTGACCTTCTTTACCATTGTCTTTGGTGAACTTTTACCAAAACGAATTGCACAATCAAAAAAAGATGGCGTGGCCTTATTGTTGGTCAAACCATTACAAGGTGTGGGACTCATTCTCCGTCCTTTTATCTGGTTGCTTACTGTTTCGGTTAATGGTTTAGTTAAAATTCTTCCCATCAAATTTGATGAGAATGATGAAAATATGACGCGGGATGATTTTGAGTATCTGGTTTCGACGGATGAAACAGCACTTGATGAAGAAGAAAGAGGCATGCTTGCAGGTATTTTCAGCTTAGACGGCCTTCTTGCGCGTGAAATCATGGTTCCACGTACTGATGCTTTCATGATTGACATTCAAGATGATGCCAATGAAAACATTGAAAAAATATTGAACGAAGCCTATTCGCGTGTACCAGTCTATGATGATGACAAAGACCACATTTTGGGCGTTCTCCATACTAAAAAACTATTGAAATATGGCTTTACACATGGCTTTGAAAATGTGGACATTAAGGCCATGCTCCAAGAAGCCTTGTTTGTACCAGAAACAATCAATGTTGACGTCTTAATCCTTGAACTTAGACGCACCCATAACCAAATGGCGATTTTGCTTGATGAATATGGTGGGGTTGTCGGAATTGTAACGCTTGAAGACATGCTCGAAGAAATTGTCGGAGAGATTGAAGACGAGTCAGACGTAGCAGAAAAAGAAGTGGTCAAGCTCAGTGATACTATGTACATTGTACAAGGAAAAATGACTATCAACGACTTTAACGAAGAATTCGGTACGCACCTTGAAAATGCAGATGTCGATACAATCGCAGGTTATTTTGTAGCAACAACAGGAATTATTCCTGAAAGAGGCGAGCAACATGCCATTAAAATTCAAAACGAAGATGATAATTTAACCTTGATTAGTTTGGAAACAAATGGCAAGCGTATTGTCAAATTAAGAGTAGAATTTGAATTATCTACAATTACAGAATAAAATCAAAAGCGGATATCCGCTTTTTTTTATTCAAAAAAGCATAAGCAAAGGGCAAAATAAGTACAAGATGAAAAAAAGTTAAAAAAGCGTAGCTGATTCTTGACAAGGAAGCAGATGTTTGATATACTAATATAGTTGTCTCGTAAGGGAATACCGAACGAGGAAACGAAAAGCAATTACATCGCGTACTTAATTCTTGACAAAAGGATTGAGGAGTGATATAATATAAAAGTTGCGTCGGTGAGGCGCGACACGCTAGACCATTGAAAACTGAATAAAGTAGAATAACTCATGTAAAGCAAGGACAGCTTTCAAAAAAACCAACCTGTCAAAAGAATAAATTTTGAGACAAAAAACAAAG
>NZ_WITI01000026.1 GCF_009601055.1 Lactococcus sp. dk101 | reverse complement strand
ATCACTGGTTACACCTTTACTGCATTGAAAGCAGGAAGCGCTCCAACAAATGGAGTAATCACTAAAGATGAGAAAGAAGTAATCTATGTCTATATGAAGGATCCAGTGTCAGTAACTCCAGTAACTCCTAAGACACCGTCGACATCTAACTCAATTAACAACACTGTACAATTAAAAACTAGCTCTAATGGCACAAAGACATCTAGAGGCGGTTCTTTACCTAAAACTGGAGATGAGTTCACCGTTTTATCAGTGTTGGTTGGTTTGAGTCTAATTTATTTGGCAGGTGCAGTGACTCTCTTTGCTCTAAAAAAACGTAAAGGGATCAAAAAAGTTAATATAAAATAGTTTTTGTAAAAATAGCCGGTTCTGTTGCAAACTTGTATAACAACAAAATTTCTTATCTATTTGTTTTATGCTTAAGCAGATATACCCATTAACACCTTAATTTCAGTAGATACCAAAAATCCGAAGAGCATTCCATTTCTTCGGTTCTTTTTATATATTCCTCGAATTGCCTCCATGCCATTGATCGTAGTAGAGGCCGTGCGTAGACTTCGATAAAATTTATTGCGCCGTTTAATTGAGCGGTGATCTTGTTCAATTAAATTGTTAAGGTACTTAACCGTTCGATGCTCGGTCTTAGTATATAAACCATTCTTCTGTAATTTTCTAAACGCAGAAGCTATAGAAGGTGCTTTATCGGTCACAACAACTCACGGTTGACCAAATTGTTTATGAAGTCGCTTTAAGAAAGCGTAGGCTGCTTGAGTATCTCCTTTCTTTCGTAACCAAATATCTAAGGTTAAGCCGTCTGCATCAATTGCTCGGTAAAAATAATGCCACTTCCCTTTAATTTTGATATAGGTTTCGTCCATTTTCCAGGAATAGAAGGACTGTCTATTTTTCTTCTTCCAAAGGTGGTAGAGAACTTTACTGTATTCTTGCACCCAACGATAAATAGTAGTGTGACTCACCTGTATTCCTCGTTCATAAAGAATTTCTTGAACATCACGATAGCTCAAATTATAACGGAGATAGTAACCTACTGCAACAATAATTACGTCTTTTTGAAATTGTTTGCCTTTAAAATGGTTCATATTCCCTATCCTCACTATCTTTTTTCTTCATTTTACACTGAAATAGCCTTATCGGGAAACTTTGCAACAGAACCTGATAGACTTACATTCATTGCTTGAAGGGCAACGCTTAAACGTTCAAATCTTATCATTGATTTTCCATTTTCAAAATTATGAATTGCGGATTTTTGAAGACCATAACTTTCAAAAAAAGAGAGAGGAAGATTTTTTTTGCGTTCTTAATTTTTTAAATACTTTACCGTATCTTGCGTAGTGCAATGGACACCTCCAAATATATATATTATTTTTATTTTTTTAGAATTCTTGTGAAAGTTGAATCATAATAAAATTATTGAAAATTTAACATCCTATGCGACACTTTTGAGTCTCGATTTACTGCTCATGAAATTACTAAAAATATTTTCAAGAAGCATATATACTACGTTTTTAAATTAATTAAAATGTTTTTGTATAATTAAATTAGTAATATCAAAAAAATTTTCAAGGATCACGGAGGAGTAAATTATGTCTCAAAAAAAAGTTAAGTTTACAAAGGTAGAACGTGAATTTTTAGATGAGCTTTGCTATCTTTTAGATAGCGCTGATGTTTATCCTGAAGAAAAGAAAAAATTAATCATTGCCAAAGAATTATTTGAAAAAGGAGAGTACTTTCCAAATGTTGTTCGGAGAATAGAGTTCACTTTCCGGGAACAGGCATTGAGAGGTGGTCTAAGTCCAGAATTTAATAGTGTCTATACAAAGATACCAGTAATTTTGAGAAAAACAGTGCCTTTAGGTTCGAATCCAGGAATTATGCAAGTAATGCCTTTATGAGGACTGCAGTTGATAAATAACTTGCATTAAACAACTGTTTTCAAAAAAATAGTTAAATTTAAAGGAGCTCATAACTTATAAGTTATGAGCTGTTTGTGTGACTATTGATTTTATTGAGCTCCAATAAGCTCATAACTAGAGTTTAGAAGGTACTTTATTTTTTAAAAATAAATCTCCCAAGAGTTTTTTGCTGAGCTATATTCTAATTTACTTACTAAAGATTTAATACAATAATAGTTTCATAGCTGATAAGATACTAGATAAAAGCATCAAAAAAATAAAGATAGTCATTATTTTTTTGTCATATTTTATAGCATTTTCCTTGCTTAATTTTGTAGTATTTACTAATATTTCTATAAAAGTTACCCCTGCAATTAGAAAAGAAAAAAGACTTGATTGTATTGCCCCTGTTCTACTAACAAAAGTTTGGGTAATCCACCAATAGATTGAGAGTGCAATCCCCATAACTCCTGCGAAGAAGAACAAAACCATAAATCCAATATAAAATTTTTTCATAAATCTTATTAAAAATATATCCTTTCACAAATTAATATAATGCATTCAAACATACTACCATTTTCATTCCTTACTTTTAATTGATTCTAAATAATATAAAAAGAAAGGA
This sequence comes from Lactococcus sp. dk101, assembly GCF_009601055.1. Lineage (GTDB taxonomy): Bacteria > Bacillota > Bacilli > Lactobacillales > Streptococcaceae > Lactococcus. The sequence continues at coordinate 6,000 of NZ_WITI01000026.1, read as the reverse complement.
ACTTCTGACAGAACATACATCAAGTAAAATGAAGTGAACTTACATTTTTCTATCGTGGATATATCTGAAGTAACAAATAGAATAACTATAATAATAAGCAGAAGTGTTAAAAATGATAATCTTTTTATGAAATAGGACTTGCTATACTTTTTGTAATACAGCACAGAAGTTTCAAAAGAAGTTTCTTTTTTTTCTTCCCGAATTCTTTCGTCCTTATTCATTCTAACATATCTATTCTCTAACCTTCTAAGTTCAAAAATATCACCCAATACGGATTTTACTGCAAAGATAAAAAGTAAGCTAAAAAAAATTTTAGTTATAATTTCCGAAATAAGATAGTTATAACTTGTAAATAATAAATAAAAAAGTTCAGCAAAAGATAAAAATAATATGTTCCAATAAAAAGCTATTTTTAGCATATGGATTCTTTTTAAATAATTCATTGATAAACCTCCTCACCCATAGACAGTGCCTAAAATTAACTCCAGAATTTCCACCATCTTTTACTTTTTTCTGTTTCTAAAAGAAGAGTTTTTTCTTCTAACATTTCTTGTGTTTTAAGTTGAAGTTGTTGTTGCTGATCTAATAATTTCTGCATACGTTCTAATTCATTGGCTTTAATTTTTAGTTGATTTCTTAAAAAATCAACCTCTTCGCCCATTTTTTCATACTCTATAGTATGCGTACTAGTATTCGATAGTTTATCTTTCTTATTACTTGTTATTTGCTCCGAGATAAGCTTTTGCTGAACTTTTGAAATCACATACTTATTGCCTACTTTATCTAATTCAGTATGCATACTTAGTGAGCGAATTATTTTATCTATGTAAGACTTGCTAACCTGTAAATCTTCAGCGAGTTCTCTAATTGTTTTACTTGCCATTAGCCTCTTAATTCTCTTTCAATTTCTTCAAGTTCTTTTAGCTCTTTGAGAGTTATTTCTTCACTTCGTCGTTTTCCAGAAAGTTCTTGGAATTTTTTCATTAATAAAATTTTTTCAGGAGGTGTGGTGTTCTGAAAATTTGAATTCGACCACTCGGGTACGTTATTTTTTTTGCCATTAAATTTATTTTCTATAAAGGCACCAGTTTCTTCTTTTTGCCAAGAAAACCTATACGCAATGATTGGATTACCAACTCTCTTTGCTTTAATTGGAATAATTTTTAATCCCTTAAATAATGGAGACAACTCCTCGCTAATGGGTTTTAATACTTTAGCATTAAAATTATTCGCTCTTTGCATTGATTGAGGCACATCTAACATAATAAATAGATCTTCCTTTGGAATTTCACCGTTTGGATATCCTCCAATTACGCCTTTTGTTCTCCATTGCTTAAGGTGTCTAAACATTGTTTTTGCATATGTAGAACGAAGGTTGGTAAATTCCTCAAGTTCAAATTGAGTAAAGTTGGCTTTTAATTGATTCACAATATATTTAAAGTCGTGTGATATCCTAACTTCGAGTGTCATGTCGATTAAATTATCATCCCATTTTGCTTTAAAATTTTGAAACAGTAAAAATCTTTCATAGCTATTTGAAGTTTCTTCGATGTATTGTAAATTAAAAACTTTATCTGCCAGAGACTTAATAGTGTTTCTGAAGTTACCACCATGCTTCTGCGAATAATTAGCAAATTCTTGGAGCTGTGCTTTATCGAAACGGATTACTTCACTCCCCTCATCTCTAAGCTGTGTTAGTATTGCAAAGAAAAAATTCTGCTCCTCTGAGGTCCATTGTCTCATCGGAATTGTATTAATTGAATTTTCATATCTTGTTACTTGCTTCATAGATGTTTATTCCTTTTAAAATTTATTAAGTATTATTGTAATTGTACAATTTTTTATTAAAATATACAAATTACGAAAGGTAGCTAATAGCTGGACTTTTGTAGCTTAATAGCTGGACTTTTGTAGCTTAATAGCTGGACTTTTGTAGCTTAATAGCTGGACTTTTGTAGCTTAATAGGTCTCGCAAACAGCGTGGTTAAGCCACAGAAACGAGGGGGAAAGACTTTATAAATATTATTAAATAATATATAAATAGTCAGGGGAGAAAAATCTCCCCCAAAATCTACGATTTTTCCCTCTCTTTTTTTAAAATAAAAGAATGAAATTTTCTTCGAAAATAAAAAACATAAAAAAGGGCTTTGCCCTCTTTTTGCTTTGCAAAAATTCACCCCTGCAATAAAATGCTAACGCCCTCCGGTTGTAGATACCTTGTTGAGTGGACTATAAAGATAAGCCTCCCCCGTCATGTTTGGCTTTGTAGCTGTTTTTCTTTTGTTTTTCTATCAAGCTTTCGAGTTGGAGCTCACTTGCTGTCGCAATCAACTCTGGAATTAATTCATCAAAGGGCTTATTTATTTCTCGACCATCTGAAAAACTTCCAATCTGACCGCCTTTTTGAATCATTGTCTCTTTCCAACTGTCATGAACACCTAAGTCAATGGCAATATCGGCTAGCATTTCATTCTGAGCCTCTCTTTTGCTGTTTAAGGCTCCTAAACTTTCAAAGTAATCTTTCCTATCATTTGTGAGGTCAAGGTGCTTAGAATTGATTTCTGACCACTTCTCTTTGATATATTCTTTAATTGCCTCATATTTTTCTTGAATAATAATAAACATTTGCTTAACCGTTAAATTAAATTCACGAGGGAAGTTACGGTCAACGTCAACCTGTTGGACATTATCAAGGATTGTCTCACTATAAATCTGAGTTAATACTTCAGCTCCCATATGAAAATCGGGGAAGTTGTCTTGAATGAGGTCCCAGTCTTTTTCCCATTGCTCATAAAAGAATTCACGCTGTTTTTTGTCGTTAGTTTCCTTGTCCTCTCTCATTTTTTGTTGTAAGTCGTGTGATTTTTGAGTTAAATCATCTACTTTTTCTTGTAAATGCTCAATTTTATTTTTATATTCCGTGAAATTAACATGTTCTGTTTTAGATTCTTTCACACCTCGTTCAATATCGAAGTCATAACTTTGAAAATGTGTGGGCAATTCTTCCTGAATCATGCGTAAGCATTCTCTATCAAAGATTGTTTTTGCGGTTAATCTACCGTCCTTCATTGGAACAATTCCCATGTGCATGTGTGGGGTTGCCTCATCCATATGGACGGTCGCAAATCTAATGTTTTCTGCACCAAATTTATTTGAAAAAAATTCTACAGCTGCTTCAAAGAATTGTCTTGTTTCTGCTTCATCAAGACTTTCGAAAAAGTCATTACTTGAACTAATGATCCAGTCTTGCATGACAACCGCATCTTTTCGAATGGCACGACTGCTTGCTTTATTTTCGTTGATATAATCCATGAATTCATGCTTGAATGTTGTGGATGCTTTATGACCCACCAAATCATAATTTAAATGTGTTCTTGAAGGTTCAATATCTTTGTTCTCATGATTCTTGGTTTTTCGATCGACATGAATTTGATAACCTGCCAAACTTCCTACTTTTCTTTTCTCGGTTCTAGCTACCATAAATGCCATAAAAATGTCCTCCTTAAAGAATTGAAATCTTGCTTAGAGTATAGCACAAAATCGGAGCAACTTCCAAGTAAAGTATAACTTACTATACTTTACGATGTAAAGGTAAGCTCTGTCTGAGGACTCCTAGCGGAGCGCTTTGGCAAATATTTTTGCCAAAATGGGCCTTCTGTCCCACACCCTGAGCAAGTAAAAAAAGACAGGTCACCTGTCTCTTTTTATTCTTGTTTTTCTACGAAAAAGCTCTGCCAGTGATTTCATCAAGACTCTTTCAGAGTGACCACTTCGTGGAGAGGCTTTGCCATGCTTGTCAGCAGGACTGCCTACTCGGCAGGAGCAAGCGTCGCACGCTTGACCGCATTAGTAACGTCCGTTTTGATAACGTAATCGAATATTTTTCAGTCTTGTTGATTTTCTTGTCCTATGACCTTATCTACTTCCTGATTATACCAATCTATATTTTGTTGGTGTTCATACGCGCTATACAAACTATATAGCAATATCACAGCACTGAGCACAAGAATAATTTTCAGATTTTTATTCGATTTGTTGTTTTTTTTATTCTGTATTATTGTTACACTAATCCATAATAGCAACAATGCTATGGTAATAAAAATCCCAATATAACCAAAGAATAAGCTAAGATAATACGCGACCAAACTTGTAAACACTGTTGTAATCGCATAATAAATATATTGCACATTTTTGTACAAAAATTCTTTATTTCGAAAATACATAAATACTGCAAAAATCCATACAAAAAATGACATATAGGTTAGAATGCCTGCCAATAACATTTTATAAATCTCCTTTTTCAGCTCTATTTAACTATAAAAATGATATCATAAATTGTAGGGAATGAACTCGTTTTCTGCATTGATAAGGATATATCATAGTTGTATAATTAACTAAATTCAGGGAGGAAAAAATGGAGGAAATTATTCCATTAGTATTTGTAGTCATTTTTTTTATATTAGTTAAAACTGGAAACAATAAGGACGAAAATGAAGTTGAGAAGGCATGGGAGAACTATCTAAAACAAAACCCATTATCAGAATTAGATTATCAAAAATTTAGAGATGAATATTTTTATCCGAAGTCAGATGCTAAGTATAACACTAAAAAAATTATTAGAATAGTAACAATTTTGGGAGCTTTATTTTATTTTTTATTCATTTTTTATATTTTTATATCGCTATTTTTGCCTTGAACATATTTAACTCAAAATTACCGTTTTATCGAAAAAATTCAAAAGGATCATATCAGGTATTTAAAAAATATTGATTAACGAAAACATGAACCAAACATTATCTGCTGATGTTATCCTAGACAAATGGAACATAAAAACAAAAATAGGCTCATAACTTATAAGTTATGAGCTATTTACTTTATATAATGATATGAAAAATTTGAAATAGGACATAAAAAAACAGTTTTTTATGTCCTACGGGCTATGTTGCGAAGTATAAAACAATCTATCATATTCTTCCATTATAATAGACATTAATTATTACCAGCACCTTAAATTCATTATATGTCAAAAATATAAAAAGTGTTCTATGCTAAAATGAGAGGGATATAATTCTGTTTTTAATCATATCTAGCTTCTGTTCTCAGTAAACGATATTTCACATTTTCGTTATATATGTTATTATTGTATTGAGATGACAATCCAATTATATTTTTTTTTACATTTCAGAAGGAGAATTTATGAAAAAAATTTTTTTAACTATTCTTAGTTGCAGTATCATCTTCTTGATATCAGTCCCTGATTCAGTAGTCTTATCAGAAACACTACTATTCAACCAACCCTCAAATAGTTTGAATGATACTATAATCAACTTTAATGACTTATCATCTAGCTCATCAACTCCGACAGATACTGGCGTTACTATTGAGTTAGACTACAGTCAAAACACTACGGAAACACGTTCTGTTTATGTTCCAGTGAGTATTGTAAACTCAGCAAGTTATAGTCTGCAATCGATATCTTATCCAATTCAAAGTTTCAATGTTGCGGATAAAATTTTAGGAATAAACCCTGCCTACAGAGGAGATGAAGCTAATGGTGGGACTGGAGAAAATGTCAACAGGAGAACAGTCGTTTTTGTTGCTGAAAGTGGAGCGAACAAAAAATACTTTTCAATAGATATTTTAGTACATCCGTTCTACTACACCTTAGATCCAAACAATGGTAATTTTATAAATACTCATGATAGCACAATCAAAAAAGTTTTTCTATCTACCTACTCTGCTTCAGGATACAATATTTTTTTTGATGGAGTCTCCAGACTTGGTTATACTTTTAAAGGATGGACTACTGAAAAGGATAATTTATCTACTCTCATTTCTCCAGACCCATCCACTAATGGATACCATTTAAATCGTGATAAAGGAATAGATCTGTACGCTTATTGGGAACAAATCCCCACCCTTGGTGCCTCCGTCATTGCACACTATCAAGATGAATCAGGAAATAAAATTGCGGATGATGAAATAAAATCTGGCAATGTT
>NZ_WITI01000025.1 GCF_009601055.1 Lactococcus sp. dk101 | reverse complement strand
CTTTAAAATGTTCACTCTCAGGAAGTGATTTCCGGTGATATTTCATCAAGTCTTTTGAAGTTCCAAACTCCCTAGCAAGTTCAGATAATGTGTAATATGTCTTTTCCATTCCCCAGCTCCTTTCGTCAATGGCGAGCACAGCAAGTGTATACTCACTTGCTGGTAAATTACCATACCCCGGTAAAACTATCGTTCCCCAGGGTATGCCCCTATTTTACCATCTTTTGGGGAATCCCCAAACCCCTTTAGTAAAATGTTGTCTTTCTTAAATAAATTAAAAAAAATAAATATTTTATGCTATACTCAGTTCATCAAAAAGTAAGATTCGATATTAAAGATATGTAACACAGATAATGCCCTAGGCGGAAATGAGAAAATGTTTTTATTGTATTTTGAATTAAAATGAACCTATAAAAAATTGAAACAGAAGTTCAAATTACCACGAAATTTTTATAAAAAATGTAACCAAATTAGATTTCATTCGTTATATAAGTGAGGAGGATATTTTGGATGTTAAGGATTATGAAGAAGAATTAAAAAATTATTCAATCGAGGTAATAAATTGGCTCATTTCAAAAGGAGTTAAGCCTTATGATGCTCAAGATGTGGTTCAAGATGTTTTTATTAAAATGCTTGAGACTGACTTATTTATACCACCATCAAGACTTAGAAGTTGGATGTACCGGGTTTCATTAAACATATACATTGATCTTTATAGGAGAGATAAAAAGTACCAAATTATTCTAGACAGTTTAAAAAAAGAATTCCATGAAATAGAGATTAAAGAACCGAAAACAATGGATATTAATCCCTTTATTAAGCAATTGAATACTGAAGAACAGGAGCTTTTAAAAAATTACTATTATGATGAAATGTCTGTTAAAGAAATTGCCAAATTAAAAAATTATTCCGAAAGTAAAGTTAAAACTTCCCTTTTTAGATCAAGAAAGAAGCTAAAAAAATTATTGAAGGAAAGTAACACGGATCTTTCTGAGTGGAAATTATAGGGGAGGATAATAAATGAAAAATTTAGATAAAGAATTTATGAAACTTGCGAAAAGGAACAAGCTAAAAAGAAGGCTTATTACAATTGGAATATCTATATTAACAACTCTTGTAATTCTTTCGGGACTTGGAATTTGGAGAAGTAGTTATTTACAAGAACAGAACAAAAAGGTCTCAGAGATGGTCAATATTTATTCAGAAATCTCTGCTCCGAATACTGTATCAACCATCACAGGTACTAGTCAAGGATTGTTGAGTGGTTCTTATACATTATCCTCTTACAAAAATTTAGATGGAATTCCTGTACCATTAGGAACAAGGGATATTAATTATGGATTTTCATTCTCCAATAAGATGTGGTGGCTAGCAGTAGGGAATGAGGATTATGTCCCCGGTGGGACAATAGAAAACATTTCATATCGGGAGGGTCAGAAGCGGCCACAGTTTTACCAGATTTCTTTAGCTGATGCGAAGATTATCGGTACTAAAGAAAGCTTTCCTCAAGAAATAAAAAAGTTAGAACAAGTTTCTGATTATGTTTCCGAAGTAGCGATTACATTTGATAAACCGTACACCTATAGGGAAATACTTAAAATGGTTCCAGATAATCTATTACTTAACTGGTTGTCTCTGTCAAGAAGCGTTGATGCTACTTATTACGAAAGTTACCCCATTGATATTGGTATTAGTACAACAATTAACACATATTCTAAAGATGGAATATATTATGATGATGAGAATGGAAGTTCAGTAAAACTTAATCAAAGAGAAGTATTATCTTTACCTGGGGATGCTGGAAGCAATGGCATTGTAAATGATGGAATGTATAGTGACTTTGTTGCAGCTGTAAAACGTTCCATTGATTATGACGCCAATGACGAAACTAGAATAGAATTAAGTAACGGAGACGATTTTTATCCCTATAGAGATGCTGTAAAACAAGTGAAGAAATATCCAAAGCTGGATGATGCAACGTTCTCAGGAATTATTCTATCGGGAAGAAATGAGAACTTTAAACAATTGCAGAATAAATCATGGATAGCAGCAAGCTCTATCGGAGCAACAACGAGATACTTTTCGTATCTTCCAACTACAAAATAAAGGTTTTAAGAAAAGGAGAGGCTATGAATTTAAATCAGTCGACACCAACACCACCAATTCCAACAGGACCCAATCACTCAATTAAAACGCAAGAACGGGGCTATCAGTCAATTGAAGAACGTTTAATTGTGGATGTGAATAAAGAGTATAAAAAAATAAAAGAAAAGAAGATTAAGACAGAGCAACACGAATTGTAATGTCATCTTTATATCATTAACGTTGTTAGTTTATCTTGTTATAAAAAGCGACATTATAAATTAAGTGGTTCTGTCAAAATGTTAAAAACCAAAAATGAAAAATAAAAAGCATAGCTCAAAGCGATGCTTTTTTATCGATTTATCCTTATTGGAACCTTCTTTTTAGTGTCGCAACACTAATTCCTGTTTTTCGTTCAATCATCCGATAGGTCATTCCTTGTTGGCGGAGTTCTCGAGCAAATTCAATCTGTTCTTTTGAATATTTTAAAGGTCGCCCTTCTTTAAAGTAAGGATCATTTTCTCGAGCATAGTTCCTTCCCTCTTGGGTTCTCGTCAGTATCATATCTCTCTCAAATTGAGCAAAAGCAGAAAAAATGGTAAAAGTGAGTTGACCAGTCGGTGTGTCGTCGATGATTCCCATATTAAGAATATTAATCTTAACTCCTTTAGAAAATAAACCCTGAATAATTTCTAAAGCTTCTCGTGTATTTCTAGCAAATCGATCTAATTTAGTAATAATCAATGTATCATCGGAGCGGACCATCTGAAGAATCTTCTCAAATTCAGGTCTGTGAGTTGTTGTTCCGGTCATTTTTTCTTGATATATGACCTCTGCGCCAGCATCTTTCAATAATTCAAGCTGTGTTTCTAACTTTTGATCAATGGTACTGACTCTTGCATATCCAATCTTCATTCTATTCTCCATTTATAAGCTTTAGTTGTGAGCTGTTAAAAGCCCAATAATACTAGTATACACTAAAACAGCTCATAACTTATAAGTTATGAGCTCGTTCAGTGTATATTTTCGTTTATAGTTTAGATTGTTAATCCAACTATTTACTGTCTATCAAACTGATACACTTTATTTGCTTTCAAATTATGGGCATGTTCATATACAATGACACTAATTGGTTCATTAGGGGTTAATAGCACGTGATTACTATCAATCTCTATTTTTATTTTAGTGCCTCTAAACAATTGAGTGAGTTTAACATTTCTCCAGCTTATTGGAAGTTTAGGAGATATACAGAATTGACCATCTCTCATATCGACCCCACAAAATTCATTTTGTATCACTTTAAGGGTCTCTCCCATTACCCCGAGATGAATTCCTTCCGCTGTAGTCCCCCCTTGGATGTCCCTATAATCTGAAGCAATTGATATTAGTAATGTATCAAAAGCATCTTCTAATTCTCCCAAATCAATGCTAATCCCACTAAATACTGGTCTCGATATTGTTGAACCATGTACGGTAAATTCTAAATAATAATCTCTATTTGCTCTTACCCAGTTTTCAGAAAGATTGTATCCTAATTGTTCTACAATCGTTTTTACTTTAGAACTTCCTAAATTATATAAAGCCATAAGGGTGTCTGCTTGTTTAATAACCTTATAATCATTTGGAGAAAGGTTTTCTGATTTTAATAGTCTATCAATTCTATGTATATCTCCATATTTTTCTTTGTAGTAGGAGAAATTAACATTTTTTAAATCAAAGAAACTATCATATTGTTCAATTACACTCTCTGAATTGACGTTGAGGTGTATTTTTTTAGAAATTTCCTTAGCCTTAACAAAGAATGAGTCATCTATCGAGAATCTCTTCATGAGATGATTTTCTAAAGAAAGTAACCAATTAATTTGCCATACCAACATTATATTAGTGTAAGCATTATCTTTAATTCCTCCTTCTTTACCGGGATACGCCTCATGATATTCGTCCGGTCCCATAACTCCTTCAATATGATAGCGTCCATCTTTTCCTTTTTCAGCCTTATTTATCCAAAATTTTGTTGTTTCAAGAAGAAGTTCCAGTCCTCCTTCATCGAGTATAGTTTCATCCCCAGTATACTGGATGTAAATCCATATGTTATATACAACTGCCAAAGATACGTGGCGCTGACGTCTGCTATTGTCACTTTCCCACTTATTGTTTACGGTGTTTAAGTGGACGAGTTGTGATTGTTCATCCCCATATAATCCTGACTGCCACGGATACATTGCCCCTTCTTCACCATCAATTAAAGCATTTTTCTTAGCTGCTGATAACCGTTTTATACGATATTTCAGTAAATCTTTAGCTGTCTTTGGATCGTTAGCAGCATAATATGGTAACACTAGCAATTCATCCCAAAAAATATGTCCCCTATAGCCCTCTCCTGTCAATGCCCTAGAACCAACAGAAACATCCAAATTCCTGTTGGCATTATGTTGTGCTGCTTGCCTAATATGAAATATATTCATACGGGTCAAAACTTGTAAATCTTTACTATCCGAATCGATTTTGACATCCCAATCTCTCCAAACACTACTCCAATAGATTTCATTGTTTGAGATAATATTTTCTAGGCTCAAGCTAACCATGTCTTTAGAAACTGAATTAAAAGGATCACTATTTTCATTACTGGTGTACAATACAATAATTTTTTCGAAGTTGATTTCTTTTCCAGAGTACAGGGTATCATCGTATTTTTGAACTATTTTATTAGAATTATCGTCCTTTACAGTCTGTAAAATATGCTTATCTACCCAGGTACGGGAACCAATAGATATATCGATGTTGGTTGTTAAAGTTTTAACTGTCATAATATCACCATTGATAATAACAATATCAAATTCTTTACTATTAAAATCACGATAACGTTCAACATTTTGGTTTAATATTTCACCATCTATAAGGCTCTCTATTCTTATTTTTGCATCAAAATTAGAAATAATCGTCCCTTTAATACCTAATTTATGGAATTCAATAGGATCTACATATTTTGTTGTTTTTAAGGTGAGTTCACCTTCGTCTACCTGAACAGAATAATTATCAATTTGTACTCCGTTTTTGAAGTCTATTGTACTTTCTCGCTTAGTAGTATTCTTATCAAAGTCTACAAGTATGTTATTAATATAAATCTTCATTAACTGTGGATTAGGAAGATTCACTAAGTCTTCATTTATGACATCTCTCCCTGAAATTTCTGTTTTAGTTTGATTGAAAACTCCTGCGATGTATAAACCTGGATAATGGTTTTCGGAGTATGATGACCAAATTGGTGCACCTCTCCACCCAATATAACCATTCCCTAAACTCATTAGTGATTCTTGTCCATAGGAACGTTTTCCGGTTGCATTATTATTATAAGTAATAGCCCAATCTGAATTCATTTTTTCTCCATATCATATATTTAATATTTAAATTCACTATTAAAGTGATAATAGAAATATTGTTTAAAAAAAGGATTAGGAATTCCTAATCCTTTTTTTTAAGCTGCATCTTTAAATATATTTTTCTTTTCTAGCCCTGCTCCCATTTCATCTGAATCCTTATATCCAAAGAACCAGACTAACATGAACGAAACGGCCATACAAATCAAAGAAGCGATCCAGAAAATAGTCAGGTTTCCTGCGGGAGCTTCATGAGTAATAGGGTTTGAAATAAAGTTAGGGAAACCAACCAAAGAACCGGAAAAGCCAAACATTTGTAATCCCATAAACCCGGCTACACCTGCTCCAACAGCTGCTCCAATTGAACTCATTATAAACACACGAATGTATTTCAAGTTAATCCCGTACATTGCCGGCTCGGTAACACCACAAAATGCAGAAATTGCTGCTGGTGCTGCTAATCCTTTTAATTCTTTCTTACGGGTTTTGAAGAAAACAGCTAGTGCTCCAGTGCCTTGAGCCAACATTGTAAACGATACAATCATATTAAGAGATGAAGCCCCAGTTTCTGCAATTTGTTGAGATATTAATGGAACAACAAGCCAGTGAAGACCAAATATAACTAAACATTGGTAAAATCCACCTACTATAATACCAGCTAAACCTAAATTCAAACCAAGAATGACATCAATTAATTTTGAAACTCCAGATGAAATTGTTGAAATTACTGGACCTACAAATATCAATACAACAGATGAAGCTACAAAGAATGTAATCATTGGTTGGAAAATTGGACGAAGTGCAACTGGAAGATGATTTTTAAGCCATGAATTTAGAGGCTTTGCAATAGCAACGGCTACAATAACAGGGAAAATAGAATATGCATAGCTTGGTAAGTTTACTGGAATACCAAAGTAGCTAGTATTAAATGTGACGCCAAATAATTCTCCGATAACTTGTGGCGCTGCAATGATTTGATCTCCCGATATCGTAGCCTGTGTCAAGGGATTGAGGCCAGGGGCAATCATGAATGCTCCTACTGAAGCACCGATAAAGGGCAGCGTTGTATCTTTAGGAGCAAGCTGTTTTGCGGCTGAAAATCCCACTAAAACAGGTAGGAAGTAAAATGGAGCCATGGCCATTGTGGAGATAATTGTATATGTGGATGATGCTGGATCCAATAGTTCGAAAATATGATTGCCTTTTGCAAACATACTTAAAAGACCATTGATCATACCACCTGCAGCTAATAGGCCAATTATAGGAATCATAGATCCAGTAATAGTACCAATAACGACTTGAAATGCATGTGCTATTGGATTTTTATTAGAATCATGAGTGTCATTAATTTTATCACTTTGGCTATCTCTAGATTTATCATAACTAAGTTGTTTGATTACCTCATCATACACATCTTCTACAGTTTGACCAATAATGACTTGATATTGGTTTAAGTTCTGATTGTATATGGCCCCTGAAACACCAACTATTGACTCAATCTTTTTAGTATCTGCTAAATCTTTTTCTTTTAGAGTAAATCGCAATCTTGTAATGCAATGAATTACATTTACGATATTATCTTGTCCCCCGACTCCTGATATGATATCAGAAGCCATATCACTATATTTAGACATTATTTTCTCCTTTAAAAATTTTTTGAAATAAATAATTTTAGAGCACTACCGCGGTTCCTATTTCTTCTCCTCCTTTTACTTCTTTATAATCTATCAATAACTCTTCTTTCTGCTTCAAAGAGCTTGTGAAAGTAATAATGGTTGTTTTATCTAGTCCTGCTTCATCAACGTTATTCCAGTCAACAGTTCCTATGGGGTCACCACCCTTTACTTTTTGACCCGCCTTAATATTAAATGAGAAGGGTTCTCCATTGAGACTTACGGTGTCTAGCCCCATATGCAACAGAATTTCTAATCCGTCATTTCTGGCAAAACCAATTGCGTGTCCTTCAACAAATAATACTTTACCAGTTATAGGAGAAAGAATTTCAGAGCTTTCAGGTTCTATTGCAAAGCCATCTCCCATCATTTTCTTAGAAAAAACAGGATCGGATACTTCAGAAATATTTACTAATTTCCCACTGAATGGGGAATATATTTTATCATCCACACTCTTCTCCTTTTTTAAAAAGCTCATAAACTCCTCCTCTTTTATAATAAATACAATCGCTTTTTTGTTCTTGTTGTACGAACAAGTTTATCTACAAAACAATAATATCACATGTAAACGCTTTAGTCAACTCGCTTGTAATTATATGATTCTTTTTGTTATAATTTATTCATGAAAAAATATGAAAAAATTGTTAAAGAAATAAAAGAAAAAATTTATTCTAATACATACCAAGCTGGAGAAGTTATACCAAGTGAAAATGAATTAGTAAAAATATATAGGGTTTCGAGATCAACAGTAAGACAAGCACTCAAAATTCTTTCTGATAGTGGATTAATACAGCGAAGGCATGGTTATGGAAGTACAGTTATAGACAGAACTATACTGAGTTTCCCTGTTAATGGATTAACCTCATACAAAGAAATGAAAGAATTGCTAAACTTTGAAAGCAGTACTGATGTGGTAAAGTTTGAAAAAATTAAAATAAACGACGAAATTGCTAAAATAACTCTACTTCCAGAAAATGAATTGGCTTATCTTATCTTACGAAGAAGAGAAATCAATGGAATCTTCTCCATCTTAGATAAGGATATATTTTTATGTGAAGTAGCAAAGGGGTTAACAAGAAAGATAGCTGAGGATTCTATTTATGATTATTTAGAGAACACACTGAATTTAAATATATCTTATGCTCAAAAAGAAATTACCGTCGAGTCAGCCAAGGATATAGATAGAAAATATCTATCTATAAATCCATCCGAAAAACAAATTGTCTCTGTTAGTTCACATGTTTTTTTATCAGATAATACTTGCTTTCAATATACTGAGAGTCATCACTTAGCAAATAAATTTAAATTTACCGAATTTTCAAGACGTAAAAATTAAAAGGAAGATCTAAGTGGTTCTGTTGCAAAGTTAAAAAAATAAACAAATCTATCTTATCCTTGTATTTACTAGACTTGGATACCCATCAGTTCCTTAATTTCATTACAAACCGAAAAGCCGAAGAGCGTTCCATTTCTTCGGTTCTTTTTGTATATTCCTAGAATTGTCTCCATTCCTTTTATCGTGGTTGAGGCAGTGCGAAGACTTCGATAAAATTTGTTACGACGTTTAATTGAACGGTGATCTTGTTCAATTAAATTGTTTAGATACTTAACAGTGCGATGCTCAGTCGTAGGATATGGATTATCCACCTGTAGTTTCCT
>NZ_WITI01000024.1 GCF_009601055.1 Lactococcus sp. dk101 | reverse complement strand
GATTATCCACCTGTAGTTTCCTAAAAGCAGCACCAATGGATGGCGCTTTATCTGTTACGACCACGCTAGGTTCTCCGAATTGTTTACGGAGTCGTTTAAGAAAGCATAAGCTGATTGAGTATCTCTTTTCTTCCGTAACCAGATGTCCAGGGTTAGCCCATCCGAATCGATTGCTCGATAAAGATAGTGCCAACGCCCTTTGACTTTAATATATGTTTCGTCCATTTTCCACGAATAGAAGGACTGTCTATTTTTTCTCTTCCAAATTTGATAGAGAACCTTACTATATTCTTGAACCCAGCGGTAAATAGTGGTGTGACTCACCTGTATTCCTCGCTCATAAAGAATTTCTTGAACCTCACGATAGCTCAAATTATAACGGAGATAGTAACCTATTGCGACAATAATTACGTCTTTTTGAAATTGTTTGCCTTTAAAATGGTTCATATTCCCTAGCCTCACTATCTTTTTTCTTCATTTTACACTAAAATGGACTTAAAGAAAAACTTTGCAACAGAACCTGTAGGTATTTCTCTAATACGTAACCTATTTTCTAGTTGCAATTTAGTAAAAAGGTTTCTTCCTATTGTTTTATTCTCAAAATTGGAACCATAAGTTTCAATTAATTTTGTTATCTGTAAGATAAAATTACTATAAATTTCTTCTCTTTTTTTGGGTTCATAATTGCTCCAAAAAAAATGAGTACAGTATCACTATTATAGATGTCCACAGCGTCAAACATAGCTTGAAAATAAGAATAGTCTGCGTCAGATAAACTATGGCCAAAAAATTTAATGTAGTTTATATTCGGATTAATTATCACATTGTTGCTTTTTTCAAATTCTTGTTCAAGTATTCTAAATGATTTTGAAAGTTTTAAAGGGTTATCTTTTTTAAATATGTCTACAAGACTATCATAGTCTATACCAAATATAATATTGTCTTCTTCCAACCTTCCATGTATGTTTCTGATTTTATCAGTTTTATTAATTATTGGGGAAGTATAATTGAAAGAAAGTATATTAGTTTCAAAGCGAGTTATAAGTTGATCAGTAAGATAACCATGTATAGATGAATATTCTTCTAATTTTTCGAAATTTTTTTGTTCTAATACTTGGCCTATCGCTTAATTTTTTTAAAATCGCATTGGTTTTAGCTAAGGTACTACCTTCATCGTTATATACACTTATGTAGAATAGTAAAGTTGTTGATAAAAGAAAAAAATCATTAGGTCGAGGAACACTATTTTCATGAATCCTAATTTGTTCCAATAAATATGTTTTGAAATCATCTTCAACAATTAATAGCTCCGCCTTAAGTAAATCGAATAGTTCATTTATAGGAGGGACTATTTTATTTAGTAATAAAACTTCTAATTCTGGTGCAGCTTCCATTCTATGAAATCTTGTTAATTTTTCTGCTGTTCCAAAGTCAACTTCAGATTCATTTTTATCCTGATTCCAACATATTTTTTTCCTTCACTAATTAAAGAGGAATTATATGTTTTTTGAACATTAACAAGTGTTTCCAATAGTATGTATTCCACATCAGACCACTTTGAATTTTCTAATTTTAGATTATTTTTGTATTTTGTATTAAATCTGTTATACCAAAAAATTTTTTTAGTTTTTTCACTTTCATCCATTTAAAGAAGTCTCCATAACTGGATTTCAATTCACAAGCTAAATCAAATCCATTGCCTAAAACAATTAACTGCGCTCTATTTTTTATCATTATTAATCTCCATGCATTTTTCTTATTTTAAAAATAATAATTTATACTTTTTTCTTTTTAAATTTAATATTAAATGTTATTTATCCGAAATTTATGAAAAATGATTATGTAAGGTAATTTCTTTTTGTGACTTTTCATCTCTATTTGATGTTATAAGATTATAAATTTTATCTGTTTTCTGAGATACTAAAAATTAGTCTGTACCAAAAGTTCCCATTCATTTCAACTCATCTTTACAGTTTCATGCTCTATTTTTGATCCTTTTATTATTTCATAGAATAATTTCCCCCTCAAAGAAGAATTACATTTTTAAAAAAGCGACTCATCAACATTTAGATGGATCGCTTTTATTTATATTAACTATTATTTTTTAACTGCATCTTTCAAGGTTTTTCCTGCCTTGAATGCAGGAACAGTTGATGCCGCAATCTTGATTTCTTCCCCTGTTTGAGGGTTACGTCCTATACGCTCTGCTCGTTGTCTGATTTCAAATGTCCCAAATCCTATCATTTGGACTGCTTCATGTTTTGAAAGAGTTTTTGAGATTGTTTCTGTTAATGCGTTAATTGCTTTTTCACTTTGTTTTTGAGTCAATCCTGATTTTTCAGAGACTGAAACAACAAGGTCTTTTTTATTTGCCATGGTGTTCTCCTTTTGTTGTACTAAGCTAAGTATATCACAATTCAAGTAAAATCAAGAATGGACTATTGCAGTAGCTCTACTAAATTTTTGTAAAATGAAAATACCAACGTTTGTAGTGCTTTTTATCTAGTTTTATTTTTTTCTTGAGTATCTGTATTTTGTCTTTGTTTGTTGACTTGTTCGATTCGTTCCTCAAACTTATTTTGAGGTCTTTTTAAATTACTATATTCTTTTGCAAACTTCTCTAGCTTATTGAAATCAACGCAAAAGCTAATAAGCTTTTTATGCTTTTCAGGTTCAGTAGTCATTGACTTATGAAGGCTTTTAGCATTTCTCAAAATCATACTTTTCTTAGCTCTACAAGCCAAGAACTCATTCTTTAGCAAGTTTCTATATTTTGAATCCTCGATCTGGTCAATATTGAATTGGATCACACATTCTTTTGGAACAGGTATCATATTATTCAGACTCAAGACAGAAAGTAATTTATTGTTTTTCTTAATTTTAATTAACGTGTACCCTTCGTGTAGCTTTTCATGTTTAGGTTTAGCTGAAACTAAGGGGGACAAAATAGTCAACTTCATTGATACTGAATAGCACCCCTAGGTAGGGCTTATCATGGTTACCATGATGGTATTGTACCTTGCTATCGAGTTTATTTAACAGTTCTACATAGTCATTATCAACTTTACATAACAAGAATTTCATACGTTCTCCTATTTTATATTTAAATAAAAAAAGAGGAATATCTCCTCATTTTTTGATTTTAAAGTTTCTCACTAACAGTAGAGAATCACTGACTTTGTTTGGTTTCTCATTCACAGTAGGGAATCACTGACTTTTATAAGTACTATTATACTATATTTATCAAGCTTTGGCAATATAGTAACCTTTATCTAGGGAGATAAACAGTCGCTGCCGAAGCCCCTTTATTTTTATTGTCAGCTTTCCATGAAAGCAAACTCCACACTTGAGAAACACTATGACTACCACTGAAAATTAAACCATTCCAGGGATCAGTAACAGTAGTATATCCTCCTGAATAGCCACGTAGAACAACGATATGACGAACACCATTTCCTAAGTCAAGACATACAGTCGCAGTATAGCCTTGAGACAAGTAGTTAGCTAATTCATTTGCTGAACTCATAACCTTATAGTTCAAGCCCCAATGGTTCGCTACCATAGTTAAATCTGATTGAGCTGAACCTACTTCAGGGTATCTGTCAAATGTTCTATAAGCATGAGCATAGTCTGCTGTTTGAACAGGAGTAACTGTTGTTCCAAAGCCTGAAATAATCATAGCCATAGAAGCCATTCCACAACCAGTATTTCCTAAAGTATATCCGGCATACTTTTTATTTACCCAACGAGAATCACGTTGTGAGTAGTAAGGCATAGAGAACTGTTTGATTACACTATTGTTTTTTGCATTGATATATTTCAAAGTTCCATTAACTGACTTCCAACCAGTTTTTTGCTGTATAAAAGCAAATGAACCTACTACTGGTTTTGCTGTTCCTTTAGGTACAACTTTAATCTTGACAGTTTCCATACGGTAAGCAACGTGAGCTGTTCCGGCTTCTTGCCCATTTACTGCCCAACCAAGCCACCCAAAGCCTTGTACGTGTGTTTGGTATTGAACGTCAAAATATTTAGCTAAGTCCCCTGTGAGGTTTACTTGTAAGGCTTCTAACCGAAGTTTTTGACCAGCTGTACCAGAGATAGCACCATTTGAAACATAACCTTGCCAACCGATATTTTGAACGTGGGTACGATAGGTGATTCCCCCAGTTACATTACTAGAAATATTTCCAAGAGAGATTTTAATTCCTTCCAGTCTTAAAAAACGACCAGTAGTTCCTGAATTTTCTCCATTAGATACTGTGTTTTGCCAACCGATATTTTGAACGTGAACTTGATAGTTCACTTTAGGAAGTGTGAGATAACCAAATTTAACACCATTAGTTGAGACAGGGGCTTGTTCTCCTTTTTTTACTAATTTAATTTCAATCGCTTCTAGTCTCCAAGCAAGACCACTACTCCCTGAAATTTCATTATCTTTAACGTAACTCGTCCAGCCTACATTTTGGACATGAACACGATAGTAAACAGAATATTCATTTGCAATATCTCCAGTAAGACGGATTTTGACAGCTTCAAGTCTTTTGCTTTGTCCTATAGTTCCTGAAGCATTACCATTTGAGGTTTCTGAAGTCCACCCCTTATCTTGAATATGAAATTCCCCCAGTCGTTCCTTCAGCTAAATCTGCTAAAGATATTTTCAGAGACTCCATTCTTAATTTTTTACCACTTGTGCCAGACATTGCCCCATTTTCAACTTGAGGTAACCATCTTTTGTCTTGTATATAAGTGCTATATTGAACTTTTGGAGTTTTTTCAATAGCCGAAGTTTTTTCAATGGTTGATTGTTCAGTAGTACTTTGTTCAGTTGACTGCTCAGAGGATTGCTCAGTACTTTGTTCGGTTGACTCCTCAGACAGTTGTTCTGTATTTTGAATCGTTGTATCAGCATATACTCCAATAGATAATAATGGAGTTACTTCAGATATTCCTAAACAGGCAACTGCTAAGAGAACTGAAGATTTAATTCCAATTTTTTTCATGTTCTACCTTTCTTTAATTCAATCATAACAAATAATTATTTATTCTCAAATTTTTTACAAATTGTACATTTAAAGAGACCTTGATTTTTCATCTTCTTTTTTTTCGGTATCTTGACCAACTTTTTTAATACCATTATAAATATTGAAATCTTCTATCGCATCGTCTAATTTTTCTTTTAGTATTTTCCGACTCGCTTTTTCTGATTGTAACTCAAGCTTAATATCATCAAACGTTAAATCAGAAGCGACATCCATTTCATTCAAATATTTTTCAGCATTACTTCTATCTTCAGGTTGTTCTGGTTCCAAAGCTAAAAGATATTTGCTCACTTGAGAGAGCTTCAATAGCTTTTCATCTATCTTATCTAAACTTAATTGAGCTTCTTCCATAACTTGCATGAGTTTATTTTCTAAGTTCTCAAGCTGAGTGCCATCAGACACACCATGTTCTGCTAAGAAGTTAATGGCTTCTACTATTTCATTTAGAGTGGCTATGATTGGTTCTTTTTTGATTGGTACTGTTCCATTGTAAAGTGAGAGTTGCTTTATTAAAGTTTGTCCGTCCATGTATCTACTTCTCTCTGAATTCTTATCATTCGTGAATCTTTTTTCTTTACATAGAGGGCATAATTACCATCTTCTAAGTGATCCATTTTTTATGCACCAACAAATAATTGACCATGATTAGCAACTCCAAAATCAACATTGATATAGCACCCTTTGTTCGTTGCATGGTCAACTTGCCAGGGTTCTAAAATTACTTCATAATCAAAGTCTTGTTTTTTTACTGTAATTCTTTTCTTCATATCTTTCAAGAACTTCATCAACAGTCAGGGCTACATTATTTTTTTTCAATCGTTCAGTAATTCGTTCAATATTATATCTTTCAGGATCTTTCTTTGACAGACTTCTTGACCTGGTATTTTTTTTCTGAGGTTCATCAGTCAGTTTAAACGTTGACCACTTCACATCAAAATTACAAGATAAATTTAATGCACTTGCTTTTCTTTTGAAATCTTCAATATCTGTAGAGTGTTCGATTAAGAAATCTAATCTTTGATTAATTTTCTTTTGATAGATATTTTCAATTTGCCACATTGTATATTTTGTGTGTGAATTTTTTGGAGACTTCTCAATAATCTTTGCGCCCATTTTTGAAGCATGCTTATCTGAAATTTGTTCAAAGATTCGTTTAGTTCCTTTTTGCCATCTAAAATAATTTCCAGTTACTAAGTTTGTTGAATTGAAAATAATATGGTTATGGATATGTTCCTTATCAGTATGAGTTGTGATTACAAATTCATGATTTCCACCCGTTAATTTTAAAACTGTTTTTCTTCCAATTTCATGAATTTCTTCAGGAGTTAAATTATCTTCAGGAGAAAAAGATTGAATCAAGTGATGTGCAAGTGTAGCATTATTTTTTTCCAATGAACTCATATCAAATTCCATTAGACCAGTTTCAGGATTCAAGGTAAGGTTCTTTCCACTATTTAAAGCCGACATTTGTTTAGTCCAAAGAAATTCTTCTTCTGCATGATTAACATTTGAAACATGATAAGCAGATACTAATTTTTTTCCAATGTTTTTTCGTCATTATAAATATAAGAAAAGACTTCTTCCGGGTGTTCATTATCTTTCTTTTGATAACTTGTTTTACTTTCGTTTTCAGAATACTCAATAGAAGCTTTTAAATGTTTTCTTGTCCTAATATTAAGGTGCTTTGTATAGACCATCAAATAATCTTTCTATTTTTTTTCATTTCTGTTTTAATTGTTTGAGTTACTTCATCAGATAGATCCGACATAGTTTTTTGTAAGTTCACAATATCCTCAACTGATATTTCATTAAACTGATTAGCAAGACGGACAATTTGATTTATATTATTTCCAACTTTTGCGACTTGCCGATTTAGATTCATCAACTCAGAATAATCTATTGTATTAACTTCTCCCTGAATAAGAATTGTTCGAGCGAAATTTTGAAAATTATTAAAAGAACTTTTCTCAATTTTATTTCTTATATACTCATTTTCTTCTTCAGATAGTCTGATTATTTTCTGAATTGGTCGTTTCAGTTTATAAACTTTAGGCATCGCATTTTATTCCTTTCCTACAACATAGACAAAGGGGGGGCGAGGAAATTTTTTCTTTAGCGAGCAGAGCAACATGATAGCATGTTGCGATATTTAAGATTAAGTATAAGCTAGAAACTAGCTTATACTTAATCTTAAATTTTAGGGTTTCCCCCAATCTCCCTTTTATTTTTTTTAACAATTTTAACATTTACTGATTCTTTATTTGTCAAAAGTAAAAGCAGATTCCAATGAAGTTAAAAATTCTTCATATTCAAGTGGCTTCATATTTTTAAAAACATTTAAAGCTTCTTCGTAGTTATTTACTAATTCTTCAATACCATTTTCTTTAAGTTCCGATATTGTTTTCTTAATCTGAATGAGTAATGTTCGTTTGTCCATACCTAATTTTCCAGGCATAAATTTAGGGTTATCTGAAGGGAATTCTTCAAGGAAATACTCCGAAACTATAATCATTAAATCTTCGTTATTCATCATTGTCTCCTTTTTCTTTTCTTATTCGTGTGCTTTTATATCTTTCACTTCTCGTCCTCGCTACTTTATTTTCTTGTGTTGAGGACTCTACATTTTTGACTGAGTTTGTCTATTTTCTTTTGTTTTTCCATCAACTTGCTTAGTTGATTTTTGATTTTGTGCTTTACTTAAACGTTCTTCAAACTTATTTTTAGCAACCTTGTTATCAAATACTTTTTCATAAGTTTTATCAATTTCTTCAATTAGATATTGAGATTGTTTAGTAATTACCTTGAGAGAACTTTCAAAATCATCAACAGAGTTTTTCTTTCCAATCCAATTTGCAAGATAGCCAAAAGAGTATGAACTAGGGTTTATTCCAAGGTGTTTTGAAATCACGTAAGCAACTGATTCAGCTTCAAATTCTTGAATCGTATATTGTTTATTTCTAAATTTAGCACCAGCATTTCTATGAGTTCTGTTGCAAATTTTTCCAAAAAGTATAGAAGCTCTAATCTAACATTTTGACTATCCCGTTATTCCCACTACATTTAAATTCAGTCGATACCAAAACACCGAAGAAAGTGTCTTTCCTTCGATGTTTAATATAAACATCCCTAAATAATACCAACATACTAAAATTAAAATTTTGGATATCTGATTTTTTAGTAAACTAGCGACATATTAAAATTTACAAGAAAGTAAAGAAAATATCTTTCCTTTTTCTATTATTCCTCTCTTTTAGGTTTACTACGTATCCACGTTTTACCGAGAACGCCAACTAATAATCCAATTACAAACATAAGGATCCATCGCCAATCAAAACTTGTTGCTACTGAACTCACCTGAGGGGTGATATCCGTTGTAGAAAGTGGTTTAGCAAAGAAATCGTATATATTATTTGAATTTACGCCGTCAGTTCGTGTGTTAGATAGCAGAGACTTAAAATTACCATAATAATTTTCGTTATCTTTAAAATCATTATTCCCCGTATTTAATAAACTATCGATATTATTGATGACACCTTTTGCGGCTTCTTGAGTTTGGGTGACTTTACTCACCATTTCGGTGAATTGATCCGCATTACTCTTAATGATTTGAGCACTTGAATCCGTATCTTTAGCTTGTTTTGCTGTAGATGAAACCATACCAGAAATCGTACTGTACATCGCGTCACTTGAAGCCTTTTCATAATAAAGTGCACTGTCATTCTGGGAATATTCTTGCCAGGGTTTTTCTTGTAATAAATTTGTTTGGTTTGTAGTCCATGCTTGATACTCTGCATCTAAACTATTCATTGTTTGCTTATACCATGTGTTTAGATCATTAGAAATTTGATTGAAACAATCCTGTGGCAAACTATTATTTAAGGTCGATTGATCTTTAACTAAGCTTGAAATCGTAGATTGGAGAGTTCCCAGCGTATCGGTTACATCTTTAATATTTTTTGTACCATTAGTCATGAATTGTTGAGCATCATCCTTACTTAAGCGATCCTCAATTTGGGCCGTGTCCATATTGCCATACATCTTATAAATTGATTTTGATTCATCATTTCCCTCTTTTTTAAAATCAGTCACTGTAGTCATATCTTCATAAGTTTCTCCGGGTTCACCATAGAGAAAGGTGATCAAACTACTTGCTGGGTTCTGTTACAAAGTTTTTCTTTAAGTCCATTTTAGTGTGAAATGAAGAAAAAAGATAGTGAGGCTAGGGAATATGAACCATTATAAAGGCAAACAATTTCAAAAAGACGTAATTATTGTCGCAGTAGGTTACTATCTCCGTTATAATTTGAGCTATCGTGAGGTTCAAGAAATTCTTTATGAGCGAGGAATACAGGTGAGTCACACCACTATTTACCGCTGGGTTCAAGAATACAGTAAGGTTCTCTATCAGATTTGGAAGAGAAAAAATAGACAATCCCTCTCTTCGTGGAAAATGGATGAGACATATATTAAAGTGAAAGGGCGTTGGCACTATCTTTATCGGGCAATCGATTCGGATGGATTAACCCTGGACATCTGGTTACGAAAGAAAAGAGATACTCAATCAGCTTATGCTTTCTTAAAGCGACTTCGTAAACAATTTGGAGAACCTAGCGTGGTCGTAACAGATAAAGCGCCATCCATTGGTGCTGCTTTTAGGAAACTACAGGTGGATAATCTATATCCTACGACTGAGCATCGCACTGTTAAGTATCTAAACAATTTAATTGAACAAGATCACCGTTCAATTAAACGTCGTAACAAATTTTATCGAAGTCTTCGCACTG
>NZ_WITI01000023.1 GCF_009601055.1 Lactococcus sp. dk101 | reverse complement strand
CACCGACGCAACTTTTATATTATATCACTCCTCATTCCTTTTGTCAAGAATTAAGTACGCGATGTAATTGCTTTTTGTTTCCTCGTTCGGTATTCCCTTACGAGACAACTATATTAGTATATCAAACCACTATCTACCTGTCAATTATTTTGTACGTTTCCTATTGCTTTTTTGAACTGCCATTTCTGTGTATCCGCTTTAGTCCTTGCTAGACTTACTGCAAATTATAGTTGTGAATATCAAGTCGGTTTTTCTTTTATTTTTAACATTTTGCCTGAAATCATTCCTTTAGATATCATATGGCAAAACAAAAAACAGCTCTCGAATTGAGAACTGTTTTGCAAAATGTAAATCGATAGATTAACGTTTTGAGAATTGTGATGCTTTACGGGCTTTCTTGAGACCTGCTTTTTTACGTTCAACCATACGGGCGTCACGAGTCAAGAGACCAGCGCGTTTCAAAGCTCCGCGGAAGTCAGGGTCAACTTCAAGAAGGGCACGAGCGATACCGTGACGGATTGCTCCTGCTTGTCCAGATACACCACCACCGTTAACGTTTACGAGAGTATCGTAAGCACCTTCAGTTTGTGTAGCTGCAAATGGTTGGTTGATAACCAAACGCATATCAGCATGTGGGATGTAGTTTTCTACATCGCGATTGTTTACAGTGATTTTACCAGTACCAGGTACGAGACGTACGCGTGCTACTGAGTTTTTACGACGGCCTGTGCCGGCATATTGTACTTGAGCCATTTTGTATTTCTCCTCCTAATTAGATCAAACCTGAGATATCAAGAACTTCAGGTTTTTGTGCTGCGTGAGTATGTTCGTTACCTACAAACACTTTAAGTTTCATGCCTTGAGCACGTCCAAGTGTGTTGTGTGGAAGCATACCTTTAACTGATTTTTCAATCAATTTAACAGCATTCTTATCACGGAGTTCACCAGCAGTGATTGAAGTCAATCCACCAGGGTAAAGACTGTGTTTGTAATAGATTTTATCAGTTGCTTTTTTACCAGTCAATTTAACTTTTTCAGCATTGATAACAATTACGAAATCACCAGTATCTGTATGAGGTGTGTATGTTGGTTTGTTTTTTCCACGAAGTACGCTAGCTACTACTGCAGAAAGACGACCCATAGGAACGTCAGTTGCATCAACTACGTACCATTTACGGTCAACGTTTTGAGCGTTAGCCATGAATGTAGTTTTCATCATGATGAGTTTTTTCCTTTATACTAGAATTTGTTTACGTGTGAACATTGTTCACATGATATTTTTGGGTTCCGGGGCCACAAAAATGGGGTAAACAATACCGCTTATCATAATATCATATTTCTTATTAGTTTGTCAAGCTATTATTTTATAATTTTTTGTTTTTATGCTAAAATGGTTGCATGAATATCGTATTAAACTTGGATGAAAATTCAATTCAAAAACTCATTAAAAAATTGGCGAGTCATCAAGTTATGACGAAAAACCAATACATTCGTTTTTTTGCGAAGGTTTCTGGTGTTTCTGTCAGTGTTTACAGCTCTGGAAAGGTTGTATTTCAAGGCGGATCGGCTGAAAAAATCGCGAGTGATTTTGGTTACCAAGCGCAGACGATTTCGCATCATCAAGAAAACATGATTGGAACTGACGAAGTTGGAAATGGGTCCTATTTTGGAAGTTTGGTGGTCGGTGCATCTTTTGTCAGTGCTGACAATGTTCAAGCCTTGACAAAATTGGGTGTCGCCGACTCAAAAAAATTGACAGACGACAAAATCCGTCAGATTGCGCCACGTTTGCAGGAGCTTCTTCCTCATGTTGTTTTAACTGTTCAGCCTTCAAAGTACAACGAAGTGATTGAAAATGGGTATAATGCAGTTAGTATCAAAGTTGCCCTTCATAATCAGGCCATTTATTTGCTTGAGCAAAAACTCGATGATGACAAGATAGAGCAAATCGTTATCGATGCTTTTACAACAAAGCCGAATTATGAAAAATATGTCAAAAAGGAAAAAAATCAAGTTTCATCAGCAGTGACGCTGATACCAAAAGCGGAAGATCAATTTATTGCTGTCGCGGCAAGTTCTGTCATCGCACGCGCTTTATTTCTCGATAACTTAGATGCCTTATCTAAGCAAGCGGGATTTCATTTGCCGAGTGGTGCAGGACACGCTTCTGATCAAATCGCAGCAAAAATAATCGCTCAATCAGGTGTCGGTGCGCTCAATCAATTTGCGAAGTTACATTTTGCAAATACTCAAAAAGCAATCAAAATTGCGGACAATAGAAAGTGAAGCTAACATAATATGAAGGCATTTATTAAAGAATGGGGTATTTTTATCACCATTATCGCACTTGCAATTCTCTCACGTATTTTCATTTGGGCGCCTGTTGCCGTTGACGGACATTCAATGGATCCGACACTTGCCGACAAGGAGCGTTTGGTTATCATCAAAACAGCAACGATCAATCGTTTTGACATCGTAGTTGCAAAAGAGGGCGACAAAAATATTGTCAAACGTGTCATTGGTATGCCTGGCGATGTCATCAGTTACAACAACGATCAACTGACCATCAACGGCAAAAAATATGACGAGCCTTACTTAGCAGATTTCAAAGCACAACTTGCTAGCGGACAACTTGAAAAAACTTATGGCAGCTACCCATTGACTTCTTCATTGTCATCAGCTGACAGGTCTAATTTTGTTAGTCTTGCTCAAAAAACCCAAGCCTTCACAACAGATACCAACACAGGAAATCCAACATTTACTGTGACCGTTCCAAAAGGCGAATATTATTTGATGGGAGATAATCGTGTTGTCTCTAGAGACAGCCGTGCGGTTGGTGCATTCCCTCGCAGTGAAATCGTTGGAGAAGCCAAACTTCGTATCTGGCCACTTTCTAAAATTGGTTTCATAAACTAAAAGGAAATAAAAAAGCCTGTCAGCTCTGACAGGTTTTTATTTTGCACTTTTTATATTTCGATATTCTAATATGGTCAAGACAATCATGATGACATCAACCACTGTCACAAAAATCATGAAAAATGAATGGGTCGTCAGAAATTCTCTCATCTGATAAATAATAAAGCCTACAAAGACCACAATCGAAAGTGGATATGCCCACAAGACTTTCTTCCATAGGAGCGCCAAAGTTACAAGTTTAATCAAACCATGTGACAGAAGATAAATTGCCAGCAAATATTGTGTACTTACCGTGAAATTATTTCCAAAATTTATCAGCATGTTCATAAGCATACTTTGCGAGTCTTGGTCAATATTTCCTTTCACTTTCACAATCCAACCAATCGTCGAATTCAAACGCGACGGCGTCAGAAAGAATAAAGAAATACCTCCCAAAACTTCACTTATGGCAAATAAACTTTTAAAAATAAGGGCAATGTCAAAGCTGACATCGACTACCTCTCTCTTTTCTTTGCTTTCATTTTTTGCTAAATTCATTCAGCCTCTCAATCTTTGTTCACTCCATTATAAATGGCATTCAGAAGTTTTAAATCAGTCTTTGGTCGGATTTTCAAAAATATTTCCCAATTTAACATCGATTGAACGGTTAGCAACATCAATTCGGTCAACTTTTAGGATTGAATTATAGGATTTAACAAGGCGTTCTCCTTTAAATGGGCCTTCAAGAAAGACTGCAACGCCTGCCAAAAAACAATCAAACTCATAAACCAAACTCTTCATGCCATTGATTGTCCCCGCACCTTTCATGAAATCATCAACAATCAAGACATTTTGGCCAATGGAGAGACTGCGTTTACTCAAAGTCATATTTTCAACACGGCTACTTGAACCTGACATATAGTTCACATTCAGCGTCGCCCCCTCAGTTACTTTTTGGTCACGCCGAACGATAACAAAAGGCACATCCAATATTTCTGCGACAGATTGGGCAATAGGAATTCCTTTAGTGGCAATCGTCATGATGACATCAACTTGTTTATCACGATATTCATGAGCAATAATTTGACCAATTTTTTTCAAATTTGCTGGAGTTCCTAAAATATCTGACAGATAAATATAACCACCAGGCAAAATCCGATTTTCTTCTTTCAAAAGGTCGGCAAGCTCTTGAGTCATCTTCTTAGACATCTCATCTGTGATATATGGCGTGTAGCGGACACCACCCAAACTTCCAGGAAATGTTTCAACAATCCCTACGCCTTGATCTTCAAAAACGTGCTTAATAAAGACCAAATCTTCCGAAATTGAAGACTTGGCAACCTCATACCTTTTACTTAACTTATTCAAGTTCAACATTTTATTGGGATGATTAATTAAATAATTTGTAAAATCGACCAATCGTTCGTTTCTTTTCATAATTATCACCGTTTCCTTATTGATATGCCCATTATATCATGCAGTTTCCGAACATTCAACCCTAAACCTTACAAAATAGCAAAAAAATGTTCTGTCAGTACTGACAAAACATTTTTATATCTTATGAGCAATTTTATTAGTCTTCTGAAGATCCACCACGGCCATTTTTAGCAATGATTTCTTCTTGAATAGATTTTGGAACATCTGAGTAGTGGTCAAATGTCATCATGAATGTACCACGTCCTTGTGTAGATGAACGGAGTGTTGTAGCGTAACCGAACATTTGTGACAATGGAATGAAGGCATTAACGATTTGTGATTTACCGTGAGCTTCCATAGAGTTAACTTGTCCACGACGTGCAGTAACGTGACCCATGATATCTCCGAGGTTGTCTTCAGGACAAGTGATGACAACTTTCATCATTGGTTCCATGATAACGGCATCAGCGTGTTTAGCAGCTTCTTTCAATGCGAGTGAAGCGGCAACTTGGAAGGCTGTATCAGATGAATCGACATCGTGGTATGAACCATCGTAAAGTTTAGCTTTAACGTCAACCAATGGGTATCCAGCAAGGACACCGTTTTGCATTGATTTAGCCAAACCTTTTTCAACTGAAGGGATAAATTCACGAGGAACGACACCACCAACGATAGCGTCTTCGAATTCGAATCCTTTACCTTCTTCATTTGGTGTGAATTCGATCCATACGTCACCGTATTGACCTTTACCACCTGATTGGCGTTTGAAGTATCCACGAGCTTGTGTAACAGGTGCGCGGAATGTTTCACGATAAGAAACTTCAGGTGCACCAACGTTACATTCAACGTTGAATTCGTCACGCATACGAGTTACAAGAACGTCCAAGTGGAGTTCACCCATACCAGCGATGATAATTTGTCCAGTTTCTTCGTTTGTTTCAACTTTAAATGTTGGATCTTCTTCAGCCAATTTAACAAGGGCTGTAGACATTTTAGCTTGGTCAGCTTTTGTCTTAGGTTCAACAGAAAGTTGGATAACTGGATCTGGAACTTCGATACGTTCCAAGATGATTTCGTTGTTTTCATCTGACAAAGTATCACCAGTAGTTGTATTTTTAAGTCCAACAGCAGCGGCGATATCACCAGCGTAAACTTCTTGAATTTCAGTACGTGTGTTAGCGTGCATTTGGAGGATACGTCCGATACGTTCACGTTTACCTTTAGAAGTATTCATAACGTATGAACCAGCTTCAAGGACACCTGAGTAAACACGGAAGAATGACAAACGTCCAACGAATGGGTCAGTCATAACTTTGAAGGCGAGGGCTGCAAATGGTTCTTCATCTGAAGCGTGACGTACGTCTTCTTCTTCAGTGTCAGGGTTAATCCCTTTAACTGATGCGATGTCAAGTGGGCTTGGAAGGTAGTCAATAACTGCATCAAGCATCATTTGAACACCTTTGTTCTTGAAGGCAGAACCAGCAAGCATTGGGTAGAATTCAACGTCGATTGTAGCTTTACGGATAGCAGCTTTCAATTCAGCTTCTGAAATTTCTTCACCAGCGAAGTATTTTTCCATGATGCTGTCATCGAGTTCAGCGATTGCTTCAATCAATTTTTCGCGCCATTCGTTAGCTTTTTCAACGTATGCTGCTGCATCAAAGTCCAATGAAGCCAATTCAGCGTTAAATTCGTCTGAACCAACAACAGTTTCTTTGATATCTGTACCAAGGTCGTTAGTATAGATTTCAGATTTCATTGTTACCAAGTCAATGATACCGATGAAGTTGTCTTCAGCTCCGATTGGGATTTGGATTGGGTGAGCATTTGCTCCCAAACGATCTCCAAGAGTTGAAAGAGAGTAGTAGAAATCAGCACCGATTTTGTCCATTTTGTTGGCAAAAACGATACGTGGAACGTGGTAAGCAGTTGCTTGACGCCAAACTGTTTCAGTTTGAGGTTCAACACCTGATTGTGAGTCAAGAACGGTTACAGCACCATCAAGAACACGGAGTGAACGTTGAACTTCGATTGTGAAGTCCACGTGACCTGGTGTGTCGATGATGTTAACGCGGTTACCCTTCCAGAACGCTGTAGTAGCGGCTGAAGTGATAGTGATACCACGATCTTGTTCTTGCTTCATCCAGTCCATTTGTGAAGCGCCTTCGTGAGTTTCACCGATTTTGTGAATTTTACCAGTATAGTAAAGGACACGTTCAGTTGTTGTTGTCTTACCAGCATCGACGTGAGCCATGATACCGATATTACGAGTATTTTCGAGGGAAAATTCGCGAGTCATATTTGTCTCCTGTTTTTTTATGAAATGAGAAATCTCTCATTAATTCTATTTTATCAAATAAAGTTATAAAGTGAAAACAAAACCGAGCGGGCGAGGAGCCCAAGCCCGGTAATGTTCGTTTTTTACGAAACTTTAATTTGGAATTTTGATTTTGCTAAACGAGTGCGAGGAAGAAAGGCGCGCCGCGTACATAAGTACGCAAGTAACTTTCTGACGAAGCAATCGTGACGCAAAATTGAAATTACCAGCGGAAGTGAGCGAATGCACGGTTAGCTTCAGCCATTTTGTGAGTATCTTCACGTTTCTTGACTGCTGCACCTGTGTTGTTAGCTGCATCCATGATTTCTTTTGCAAGACGGTCTTGCATTGTGTGTTCTCCACGGTTACGAGCGATTGTTACCAACCAACGAAGTCCAAGAGTTGTACGACGTTCTGGACGAACTTCAACTGGGACTTGGTAGTTAGAACCACCGACACGACGAGCACGAACTTCAAGAACAGGCATGATGTTTTCCATAGCTGTTTCGAAAACTTCGAGTGGATTGTTTCCAGTAGCTTCTTCAATTTGTTTGAAGGCTCCGTAAACGATTTGAGCTGAAACTCCACGTTTACCATCAAGCATTACACGGTTAATAAGGCGAGTAACGACTACTGAGTTGTACATTGGATCTGCCAAAACTTCACGTTTTGGGGCACGATTTTTACGCATTAGTTATTTCTCCCTTCTTATTTGCTAGCTTTTGGCTTTTTAGCACCGTATTTAGAACGGCTTTGCATACGACCAGTTACACCAGCAGTATCCATTGCACCACGGACAACGTGATAACGAACCCCTGGAAGGTCTTTTACACGTCCACCACGAAGAAGCACAACGCTGTGTTCTTGGAGGTTATGTCCGATACCTGGGATGTAAGCTGTAACTTCCATCAAGTTAGAAAGACGTACACGAGCGAATTTACGAAGCGCTGAGTTTGGTTTCTTAGGTGTCATTGTACCAACACGAGTTGCAACACCACGTTTTTGTGGTGAAGAAAGGTTAGTTTGGACTTTTTTGCGGCTGTTGTAGCCAACGTTCAAGGCTGGTGACTTAGATTTAGTAACTTTGTCATGACGGCCTTTGCGTACTAATTGATTAATTGTAGGCATTTTTTCGTCTGCTTATCTCTATTATCCACAAATTGTGAAGCGATGACGATAATGATAAGCATTCCTTTCGTTTGTTTTTTAATTGGGTTGTCAGTATATGGTCGCTTAATCCAAGTTCTGACAAGAAGTTTAGCAACTTTAACGAGTTCTCCTGAGAGTCCAAATTAAAAAGTACCGTCTTATATGATATCACAAGTTTATGAAAATGTCAAGTTCATCTCTTATTCTTATTGAATTTTTTACATTTACAGTAAGTCATCTGCTTTTGTTTATTTCCATTTGAATAATTGGGCTTTCTTTGATTTTTTGATATAATAATGACATGAAAAAAATCTTGATTTCAATCATCAGCATCTGTGTCATGCTACCACTTTTTACAGCTCATTCTGTCAGTGCTGACAGCTTTACTGTTGCTGCAAAATCTGCCATTGCCATTGATGCCGATAGTGGTAAAATACTCTACGCTCAAAATGCGACTGACTCAAGTACCCAAATTGCCTCAGTCACAAAACTAGTCACAGCTTATTTGGTTTATCAGAAAATTGATGAAGGAAAATTAAGCTGGGATACGAAAGTGCCAATTTCGACCTATGCTTATGACCTCACATTAAACTCAGCTGCCAGTAATGTCAAAATGACAAAAGGTGAAAAAATCAGTGTGAAAGACTTGATGAACGCATTGATGTTACCATCAGCAAACTCCGCTGCTGTTGCACTCGCTGAGCAAATTGCTGGCTCTGAACCAAAATTTGTTGATTTGATGCGCGCACAGCTGAAAACGTGGGGCATCACTGATGCCAAAATCTATAATGCTTCAGGATTGCCAAATAGTCTGCTTGGAAAAAATATTTATCCTAACTCTGCGACAACCGATGTCAATACAATGAGTGCGGAAGATGTTGCCATCGTCTCTTATCATCTTTTGAAAGATTATCCTCAAATCT
This sequence comes from Lactococcus sp. dk101, assembly GCF_009601055.1. Classification (GTDB taxonomy): domain Bacteria; phylum Bacillota; class Bacilli; order Lactobacillales; family Streptococcaceae; genus Lactococcus. Next base: position 3,660 of record NZ_WITI01000023.1, on the reverse strand, counting down.
TGGATATTACTAAGCAAACTCAGATGACCTTTGATAAAGACGGTTCTTCTAAAGCTACGATGAACACGACCAATCAAATGTTGAAAGGTTACGCCCAATATCGCTCAGGAGTGGACGGTTTGAAGACTGGTTCAACTGGTTATCAAATCAACTGTTTTGCAGCGACAACTTATCAAAATGGTTTCCGTATCATTACCGTTATCCTTGAGGCTGACTCACCTGCCACTGATAATAGCACAACCTTTAATCTAACCAATCTACTTATGAACCATATTTATGGTAGTTGGACAACTGATACACTTGTTAGCAAGGGAAAAGTTTACAAAGATTTCACAAAATTCAATGTCATTGATGGCAAGCAAAAAACGGTAAAACTCGTTGCTAAAAAAGACATCACACCTGTTGTTCCAAAGGCTGAAGATGGCACTGCTAATAGCAAAAATTTGACTGTCACTACTGACAAGAAAACCTCTGCTTCAACAACTGCTGCTGTCAAGAAAGGAACCACGCTTGTCACAATTCGTACAAGTCTAAAAGATAGTCTGGGCTACATTCCGGGTGCCTCGCAAGCCGAATTCCCACTAATTGCTGCAGATACAGTTGACAGAGCAACTCCAATCGTTGTTATTTGGAATCACTTCGTCAAATTTGTCAACGAAAAATTATAAAAAAAATCGGAACGAATTCCGATTTTTTTATCCTTTTGTTTTGACAATCCCAAGTAAAATGGCACCAATAACGAACAAAACTGTTCCGATATAGATATAGCCCATTTCTTTTTTCGTCTTCTTTTCTCCAAGGAAAAGAATTCCGCAGAATGTTGAAATGATTACTCCGAGTTGTGAGAACGAGAACGCAATCGCATTACCAGCAAGTGAAGCGGCAAGAAGCATAAAGACGTTACCAATTCCCCACATGATTCCGACTAACATATTTTTAAAAACAACAGGTTGAATTTTGATTTTTCCGCCAAGAAGAACAGCACCAACCATCATACCAATTGACATTGGGAAGATAATGGTCAACGTATCAACTTTAAGATTGAACCAAAGTCCAGATAAGTTATTCAGCAAAATAACATAAACGACATAACCAATCGTCGAATAAGTCAAAGCAATCAAGCCTTTTGTCATATTGCCACTCTTTGTTTTTTCAACTTTATCAGGGTCTTGTTTAGATGAAAAATAAAAACCAATCATCAATAAAACCATGGCAATTCCGCCGAGAATAAATTGAATTTTCGTTGTCCATTCATGGAAGACGATAGCACCAAGTAAGCCACCCAAAACCAGTTGGAAACCAGCTGACAACGGTGAGGCGACTGAAACGCCCATATATTTCATTGAAAGAAATTGTCCACTCTGACCAATTGACCAAATAATACCAGCAACAAATCCCAAAATAAAAATTGGTAAAGTCAATTGTGGTTGGCGAATTAAAAATACAACGAGTGCAAATACAAATGCCCCCATCGTCATTCCTAATGTTTGCTGTTTTGCTTCACCACCAATTTTGTTTGAAACAAATCCGATAGATCCCCATGCAATCATAGGAACCAATGCATATAATATTCCTTGCATAAGCCCACCTTTTCTATAATTTTTTTAAAAGTACTTTCCTATTTTACAGTTTTTATACCAAAAATCAACTGATAAAGCTTCTTGTTTTCGATAGAAGAACAAGGTTCGCAATGTTTCACAATATTATCTTTTTTCCAGAATAATCAGCATAGGTGGTGTATGAATTTGGTTTAACGGAGCGTACGAGAAGACGTGCCACTCTTTCTGTGGCAAAGCTGATGCCCATTCAAAGACAGCATTTTTTTCTTGTAGTCCTCCTTCATGACCGTAATAAATCATGATGGCAATTCGACCACCCACAACCAATTTTTCTGTCAGTACTGACAGCGCCTTAATCGTGGTCTCAGACCTTGTAATAACTGTCTTATCAGTATTCGGAAGATAGCCCAAATTAAAAATCGCTGCCTTAATCTGCTGATCGATATAGCTTGCTAAATTCTCATGACCATCCAAGATCAATTCAGCCTTTTTATCAGCCATAACTAATCTCCTTTTTGTCGCAGCAATTGCTTCTTCTTGTACATCAAATGCAAAAACACGATCAGACAAACCCGCTAAAAATAAGGTGTCATATCCATTTCCCATTGTCGCATCAACAACCACATCTTCAGAACTAATCACTTCTTCTAAAAGCTGATGAGCAATCTCTAATGGTTTTATCATTTTACTAATTCCGTCACATTTCTAACATTTTTATTCTTGAATAAAAATAAAGTTCTTATTTCATTATACTATAAAAAGGCAAGCAAAACTCGCCTTTTTAAAAATTTATTGCGTTCGATTTCCGAATATCGCGACAACCTTGCCATGAACCACGGCGTTCCATCTCATTGTCGATAGCATTCAACACTTCCCATTTCTTGAGAGACCACATTGGCCCAATTAACAAATCACGTGGCGCATCCCCCGTCAATCGATGAATAACAATCTCTTTAGGTATTAACTCCAGCTGATCACAAATCACATTAACATAATCATTTCGAGACATCAGTTCGAGCTTTCCTTCATGAAAATCCCTCTGCAAACGCGTATTTCTCATCAAATGAAGCAAATGTAATTTAACCCCTTGAATATCAGAGTCTAGCACCATCCGCCTCACATTTTCAAGCATCATCTCAGTTGTCTCTCCAGGCAAACCATTGATCAAGTGTGTACATACATTGATATTATGAAGCCTAAGACGCTTAACCGCATCAACATAAGTAGGATAATCATGCGCTCGATTGATTAAATCCGACGTTTCTTCGAAAGTCGTTTGCAGGCCTAAATCAATCCAAACCTCCATGCGTTCATTCAATTCTGCCAAATAATCAACTACATCATCTGGTAAACAATCTGGCCTTGTCCCAATCGAAATACCAACCACATCTTTTTGATTTACGGCTTGTTCAAAACGTTCACGCAAAACCTCAACAGGAGCATGCGTATTCGTAAAATTTTGGAAATAAACAATGTATCTCTTAACTCCGGGCCATTTCTGATGAAATTGCTCAATCTCCTTTTGATACTGTACAGGGATAGGTTGATCCGGTGCAACAATCATATCTCCAGAACCTGAAACAGTACAAAAAGTACAGCCCCCATGAGCCACCGTGCCATCACGATTAGGACAATCAAAACCAGCATCAATAGGAACCTTAAAAATTTTCTCACCAAAATTAGCTCTCAAATATTCATTCCAGGTGGTATAACGCTTTTCCATCTTTTTCACCCACTTCATGTATTTTACTTTATTATAACAAAAAAGAGGTCCATAGACCTCTTACTAACTGCGGTTGTCAGACTCGAACTGACGACATCATGATTAACAGTCATGCGCTACTACCAACTGAGCTAAACCGCAATAACACAAAACTCGGCATAACCGAGTTAAAAATATAGTCGATACGGGATTCGAACCCGTGTTACCGCCGTGAAAAGGCGGTGTCTTAACCCCTTGACCAATCGACCATAAACTTAGCACCGACCCTATCTCGCAGGGGGCGACCCCCAACTACTTCCGGCGCGGAAGGACTTAACTGCTGTGTTCGACATGGGAACAGGTGTATCTCCAACGCTATGGGCACTAAATTATTTTGCA
>NZ_WITI01000022.1:3215-13617 GCF_009601055.1 Lactococcus sp. dk101 | reverse complement strand
AAAGAGGATAAACGTGCTCAGAGAGGCCAATAAGCGTTTTCTGTTTAGCCATGTCAGTAGCAAAGAGTAATCCTGCAGTAATTAGCTGCATGGTATAAGGATTTGAGATAGCTTTAGCAAGCAAGTCGTTCTGTTCTTTTTTCTTGTTTTCAATTGACAATTGAGATTTCGTATCATTCTTCTTGTATTCTTCATCCTTCCAATTCACTTTCTTTTCAATATGAAACTGGATTTCTGACACTGAACGACCTTTTTTTATTTTGTCGTAAGTAACGTTAAAATGAGTATTTAAATTTATTTCTGTAAGAGAATTTTTTAACACTCTTCTTTCAAAATTACTCATATCTTTATAGATATCTAGTGTATCCGTCAATGTTCTTATATCTACTATTTCAATTTTAGGATTTTTTAATTCATGTAACTGTTTTTTTGTTCGACTATTTTTGAATTTATAATGTTCGAACTGGTTATAACTCATTGATAGCCATTTATAAATTATAATGCTGTACTTACTTTCCAATCCCATCACATCTGTTAAAGCATACTGAGTGAAATTACTTTTTAAATCAATTAAATAAGGCATAATAGCTTGATCAAATCTGATGTATACCTCATCGTTATAATCATTCCATGCAACTTCAGGAATTGGGACAATCCTCCTAAAATTAAATCCCTTATCTACTTCTTGCCTTACTTCAAAAAAAGCTTGCTCCTGCATCTTTTCAATCGATTTTTTAAAACGGCTATGTTTATCGTTATCATACACATCAAAAAAAGAAAACAATTCTTGCTTTGATAAATATACTACATTATCCTTAGGTGGTTTTTCTGTATCAATACATGAAACAGCTAATTCAAAAATTTTCATGGGAGTTTTATCCATTTTGGCTATTGATGTGATTAAATCATTTGCCTCCACAACTTTACGCTCTCTTAATTCTGGAATTTTGTTTGTTGATTCATTTTTTTTACTAGCGGTCATAATAATAATAATACTCCTTATAAGATAGGGCGATATAATCATCGTGAAATCCCAATGATATATTATAGCATACCAGTACAAGAAAAAGCAAAATGTACTGGTATGCACAGTTTTTTGTACTGGTATGCACAGTTTTTTGTACTGGTATGCACAGTTTTTTGTACTGGTATAATTCTTTGGAGGTGCTATATGACTACATTCATTTCTCTATAAAAGAATAAAAGTAAAAATATATAAATATAAATTATTAGGCTACGCCTATTTTTAAAATAATATTAATTGATGAATTAAAAGATTTGTCTTTTAATATATTAAGATAAAATATTTAATTACGAAAAGAGATAAGAAAATAATAAATTAAATGAAAAACTTAGTTGGCAACTTAGTTGGCAACCAACGAAAAAGGTACTAAAATAATATTACTCGATGGTTTAAAAGAGCTATCTTTGAAATACCCAAAAATTAAAGATTTAATAACAAATAAAAGCATTAATGATGAATTCAGTGAAGAAAAGAAAGAAAAAAAGGATGGCAACCTGTTGGCAACCGTTGTTGCTCAGCTTGATATTAAAGATAAACAAATAACCCAACTTCAAAAATTACTTGAAAACCAACAAGTGCTTACACTACAAGCTCAAGAAAAAATTAAACTCCTTGAAGAATCAAAAAAAGAAGAACAAGAGTCCAATTATACTGATACTTTTCAACAAGAAGAAACAAAAAGACAAGGTTTTTTTGCCAAATGGTTTAAATAAAAAAAAGTAAGAATAAAATCAAGAAGAAAGCGTCTCTTTTATGGTCGCTTTTTTTTGATATAAGAGGCTGAGATAAAAGCGGAAAAATTGCTAAAGCAGTAATTTAAAGCTGTCTTTTTTAGCGCTTTTATCGTAAAATAAGAAGAAGATTAAAAAAGAAAATGGGAGACTTATGACGGCCGAATTAGCGATTGAGAATCATTTTATTGAACTGTTAAGCGAAAGAGAAAATCAATGGCGTTACCGGCCAGATTTAAAGACAGAAGCTGCCTTATGGGACAACTTGAGAGGTCATTTGAATCGCATGAACACGGCCAAGCTTGAAGGCATTGAGTTAACCGATTTAGAATTCAAAAGGGTTCGGACCGAATTTGAACGCCAAACCGGAACCCCCTTCCAGGCTTCTCAATGGTTGCGAGGAGAGAATGGGGTCGCTCAACTTCCTTTGGAGCGCGAAGATGGCACTTCGGTCAGTTTAGAAGTCTTTAGAAACAAAGACATTGGTGGCGGCACTTCAGCTTATGAGGTCGTGCATCAAATTGTGCCTGACACCGATCATAAGACCCGTGGGGATGTGACCTTGCTCATCAACGGCTTGCCCATCATTCATGTGGAATTGAAGAATGAAGCAGCCAAGGATGGCTACATGCAAGCCTTTGATCAAATCAAACGCTATGCCATCGAAGACGGCTTTTTTAATGGCATTTACGGAGCCACACAACTCTTTGTCATTTCAAACAAGGTAGACACCAGATACTTTGCCCGTCCGAGTCAAAACACACCAGAAGCATACGAGCGGATGAAGAAATTCCTCTTCAACTGGCGGACAGAAGATAATGCGGTTATTTCAGACCTCTTTGACTTCACACGAGAAGTCCTCCGTATTCCGGATGCCCATGAATTAATCAGTCAATACACCATCTTGGTGGATGACCAAAAGAGTCAAAAGTTCCTTATGGTCTTAAGACCTTACCAGATCCATGCCATCCGTAAGATCCGTGCGCAAGCAGCGGACCATAAAGGCGGATACATCTGGCATGCGACAGGATCTGGAAAAACCATTACCAGCTTTGTAGCGACCAAACTCCTGGCCCAACATGCGATTGGGGTCGACCGGACTATCATGGTAGTAGACCGGACAGACTTGGACTCACAAACACAAGACGAGTTTACAAAATTTGCTTCTGAATTCCACACGGGTCAAACCAGTGGGACTTCTGTAAGCAATACTTTGATTGTTGGCATTAAAAATCAATACCAACTCTCAAAAAGTCTCTTATCTGCGAAGAATAACAATACCATCCTGATTACGACCATCCAAAAATTATCTGCGGCCATTCGTTCGGCTCAAAAAGAAAGTGAAGCCGAAGGAACACAACGTTTTGAGAAGTTAAAGAAAGAACACTTGGTCTTCATCGTCGATGAAGCACATCGGGCAGTCAGTGATGAAGAAATGAAGAAGATTAAAAAAGTCTTCCCCCAATCGACCTGGTTTGGTTTAACAGGAACTCCCATTTTTGACGAGAATAAGAAACAAGAAAATGGAAGCTATGCACGAACCACACAAGACCAGTATGGCGACTTACTTCATGCCTATACGACCAAGAATGCCATGGATGATGAAGCGGTGCTTGGTTTCCAAGTGGAATACCATTCGCTCTTAAGCGAGGATGAACAAGAAGACATTGTCAGAGGTGTGAATGGGGATGAACTCCCAACCGACCTGTTGGAACAAGAAAAATTGATTCCAACCGAGGCCTATGAACAAGAGACTTACATCACGGCCTTATTGGACAAGATTTTTGATCGGCGCAGTCTGCTTAAGAAATTCACATTCAAACAAGGCCTGCCAACCATGTCGGCCATTCTTACGACACATTCCATCAAACAAGCCAAAGCCATCTATCATGAGCTCCAAAGAAGAAAAGCAGAAGGCAACTTGTTTACAGGGAAAGCCTTTGATGACCGTCACCGCATGGAGGATCCAGACTTCCCACGTGTGGCCATTACCTTCTCTACGAATCCGAATCAAGCAGAGATTGGACTAATGTCAAATAATTAGACACAAAATGAGCTATGTTTTCTTAAAATAATTTTCTTCCTTCTGATTTGGAGTTAACCCATTGTTGGCAGAATGAGGATTATAATTGTTATAAAATTGTTCAATATATTCAAAACAAGATAATTTGACTTCCTGAATTGAGTGATACGTTCTTCGATTAATTTCTCGTTGTTTAAGGTACTTGAAAAAGACCTCGGTCACGGCATTATCGTAAGGATAGCCAGGTTTAGAGTATGAGGCAAGCAACTGATGACCATCTAATAGCTTTCTAAAGGGAGCTGATTTAAATTGACTCCCTTGAGCCGAGTGGTAAATGATTGATTCCTTTGGTTTTCTTTTATTTATAGCTATCCTTAGTGTGTCACAGGCGAGTTGTTCATCAATCCTATCACTTACCTTCCAAGCAATACATTTTCTCGAGTAGAGGTCAAGAATGGCACAAAGGTAAACATGTCGTTTAGGTCCTATAGAAATATAAGTGAAATCAGTTGTCCAAACTTGATTTGGGGACTGCGGATTAAATTCTTGTTTAAGTAAATTATCAGAAGAACATTCCGTTGATTGCTTTGATTTAAATTTCGGTTTAATCGTTGACATCTTAGGAAGTGTCATAGACTTAAGAAGTCGTAAAATACGTCCTTCAGAAATAGTGACGCCATAATCACGCAAAAGAATAATTTTAAAAGCTCTTGTTCCAATTCTTTTCTTAGCTTTCATATAAATTTCAAGAAGTAATTTTCTTAAGTGTTGATTCTCTATTTCACGCTTAGAAGGCTTCCTGTTAATGAAACTATAGTAAGTGGAACGATTGACATGTAAAACACGACAGAGCATCACTGTCGTGTGTTCAAATCGGAGTCGATAGACAGATTCTAATCTCACTTTGAGTTTTGCATGAATATGGCACTCACTTTTTTAAGATGATATTTTCCTCTTATAATTGCGCATTCGGCTTTTGTAATGCTTGAATTTGTTTAGCCGTCATTACTGTGTCGTCTTCCAGTTGAACCTGAGAGAATTGCTTAATCCATTTAGAGAGTGCTGTTTGAGAAACACCTTAGTCTTTACAGAGTTCAGCTTGCTTTTTACCTGTTTGGTAGAGGTTGACAAGAGATTGTTTAAACTCCCCGTCGTAATGTTTAAATCCTGACATAAAAGTCCTTTCATTTTTGTGTCTTCTTAGACAGATTATAGCACACTTATTTGTGTCCACTTTTATAGTATAGCTCCAATGCGGTAAACTTATACCTAACAAGCGAAAAGACCTACCAAGAGATTGCTTATGAAGTAGGAATAGCTAACACTCCCCTACTTAATCGTTGGGTTCTTGATTATCGTGAGCAAGGGGAATCTGCTTTTTCTAAAGTTCCTGGAAGGCCTAAGAAGAACAAAACTAAATCGTCACAATCAGAGTTGTGTGAATATGAACAATAACTCGTACGTCTTCAGAAAGAAAATTTAAATTTACAAATGGAAGTAGAGTATTTAAAAGGGCTGAGGAGATTGCGTCAGGAACAACACAAGAGGGGAAATTCCGTGTGGTCTGTGAGCTCCGAAGAGAATTCAAGTTCCCCTCCAACAACCTCTAATGTTCTCAGGGATTCCCAAAGCGACTTATTACTACTGGAAAGCTCATTTTGATCGTACGAATAAAGACGAAGCAATGGAGCAAGAAATGCTTGCCATTCGATCAGAACACGCCAACGCAGGCTATCGTCCCATGGTTGAACTTCTCAAGAAACGTGGGATTGTCGCCAACCATAAAAAGGTACAACGCCTGATGAAAAAACTTGGACTTCGTGTGACGGCATTCTGGCATAAATTTGGCAAGTATAACTCCTACAAGGGAAGTGTTGGTAAAGTAGCTAAGAATAAGCTCCATAGACGTTTTAACAGCTCTGTCCCACATCAAAAGATAACAACGGACACGACGGAGTTCAAATACTATGATAAGGGTGTCCAAAAAAAAGCTTTATCTTAATCCTTATCTGGACTTGTTTAACAATGAATTATCAGTTTTGATATTTCAAAGCAACCAACATACCAAGCCATTACGAATGCACTAAAACAAGCTTTAGAGGTCTCTTCTGATTGTCCGTTTCGGCGCACTTTCCACTCTGACCAAGTCTGGGCCTATCAAATGAAGAACTATGTTTTCATATTTAAATCTCATAAAATTATTCAGTCCATGAATCGTAAAGGCAACTGTCATGATAACTCAGTCATGGAAAACTTCTTTGGTTTACTCAAAGAAGAAATCTATTATGGCTCAGTTCTTCAACTCTTTTGAAGATCTGAGCCAAGCAACTACCATTTGGATTGAATACTATAACACAAAACGAATTAAAAAGAAATTGAACTGGATGAGGCCAATTCAACATCGTTTAACTTATTCAAAATAATAAAAAAATCAAGTACGAATACTTGATTTCAAAAGTCTAACTTTTGGGGGGCACTACAAAAAGAGTGAGTGCTTTCTTTAAATACTTAATTACTGTGTTTTCTCTTTTTGTAGCCGACTAATCCAAATAATACTGATAAAGAGAGCAAGCCAATTCCAACAGTTAAATCAGAAATAGAAGATTGTTCTCCCGTTCGTGGTAATTCTGTTGAACGAGACGGAGTATTACTTGTTTTCAAACCTCTGCTATTAATAGTTCGTGTTTTGTCTGCCTGTGGTTTTGAAGGTGTGTACTTTGTTCGTTCTTCCGTGGTCTTATCTGCCACAGTCACATAAGCATCAACTGATAATTTTTTATCTATGAGAACGCCATCAGCGTTCCTAACCTCCCAGCTGTAAGTCACTTTGTATTTACCAACTTTGTTGGTATCGACATCTCCTTTTACTGTAAGGTCTCCTAAAGCTAGTGGATTACCATATCGGTCTGTCGCAGAAACAAAGTTATCGGACGCTGTCCAGCTATCTCCAATCATGACGGTGCTATCCTTAACTGAGACTGATGCTTGGTCTTTCAAAACAGTGAGGGTAACTGTATTGCTTGTTTTGCCATTTGTTACTTTAAAGGAATATTTTCCTGCCTTAGAAGGGTTAACTTCTTCTTGTCCTTCCAAAATTAACTGATAAAAAGAAACAGCACTACCATCTTTCGCTTTCGCATCAGTAAAGTGGTCAGAGACTGTCCAATCTTCTCCTTCGAAGATGGTCAAATCTTTGGTGCTTAAGTTCTCCTCATTTTCAAGCACTGTTACTGTGATTTGTTTAGATAGATTTTTATTCATATAGGTAATAGGGTAGCTTCCTACTTTTGTTGTATCGACTGCCCCTATAACAGTGATATCGTCAAAGCTAAGGCTGTTTCCTAAAGTATCTTTAGCTGAAATGAAGCTGTCTTTTGGACTCCAAGTATCTCCCACATAAAGAGTTAGATCTTTGGCGTCCACTGAAAGTGAATTACGTTCCCACACATACGTTCCCGGATTTGTACCTTCATAGTTTGCCATGAAGTCTTCACTCGAATCATAAGTAATTCCAGTTGCATAGTCAATCCAGCGCCCAGTATATTCTCCTGAGGAACTGTCAATGGTTGGGAGAAGTGCTGTTGCGTTAAAAATAGACTTGTCTCCTATTTTTAATGAGGCTAAATTACTATCATTATTAAACAAGTCAGTAATATCTATAGTATTACTTGTATCCCATTTGCTGATATCGAGATTTCTTAAATTTGTGTTATTTTCAAAAACTGAACTCATATTAGTAACCTTACTTGTGTTCCAATTACTAAGATTTAGTTCATTTATACCAGTCATACCGCTAAACATCCAGCCCATGTTTGTAACATTACTTGTATTCCAATTATTGATGTCAAGGGCAGTTAAACTGCTATTTCCAAAAAACATGGACTGCATGTTTGTAACGGTACTTGTATCCCAATTATTGATATTTAATTCGTTTAAACTATTGCACTCGAAAAACATCCAGCCCATGTTTGTAACATTACTTGTATCCCAATTATTGATATTATTTATAGTTTTTAAACTCGTTGCATATTGGAACATAGATTGCATGTTAAATACTTTACTGAAGTCCCATCCATTTAAATTGACTTCCACTAAGCTTGTACATCCGTCAAACATGTTACTTGTCTGAAGTAAATTTGATGTATCCCAATCGCCTAAATTTGCACTAACTAGATTGTTTGCCTTGTAGAACATTGCGTTCGTATTAACAACTCGTGAAGCATCAGGACGGCCAGAAATAGACACTAAATTTGTATAATTAGAAAAAAGCCATCCTCCGTCCCTTGCGAGTATCACATTATTTCCAAAAACAACATGCTTAATAGAAGATATGGGAATCCCCGTTGGGTGATTGGCAGCAGAATGACTCCAACCTCCTGAGATGGTTCCATCGTGAGCAGTTATTGTACCTGTTTCTTCGTCAAAATCATAAGTTGCAGTACCCCAACTACCTGTAATAATTGAAGACGTTTCTGCTTGAACAGTTGGAGAAATTGCTGGACTTACCTGGCTAGTCGTAATGTTTTTGTCTTTCTTTTCTTCATCAATAGCTATTTTAGTAACATCACTTGCTTCATTCGTGTTTTCTGATGAACTTGTTTCTCCAGAACTCAGATTTATGGTGTTGGGAACTTTCTCCTTAGTTTCTCCTTTTCCCTGTATGAGTTCTGATGAAATGTCAGGGCTTGTTTCTGCAAAAGCAATAGGGGTCCCTACACTTCCTAAAAGTAGTAGGGCAATGCTACTTGATACTCCAAATTTTTTTTTCATGTTATTCCTTTCCAAATGATAAAATTACAAAAGTTACAAACGATATCCTTACGCAATATATTGTAACATAATTTCACTGTTCAGTTCAACCCTTTTTCAAACATACTAATTATATAGTTTTTCAATGGGAGGGATGTGTATAAACTGGGAAATGTACTCTATTATCCTACTTAAGGTTGCTTTAAGAGGTTAGTGTTTTTTTTCCTGTGACTTATTTTAGTGTATCCAACAATCAGACAAAGACCATATCATCTAAAATTTTTGGTAAATTGTAAAATTAATTTAGGAACTTTGAAGTAAAAAAAATGCATATGAATTTCTTGTACTTGAATTGGTAAAGACAAGTAGGAAGAAGCCCCAACTGTAAGACAATAATACCACACTAAATAAAAATCTCATTTATTCGGTGCGACAATTAGTGTCAATTAAACCCATGTTTAAACCTAATTATTCTTCTAACCTTACTCAAAAATGATAAGAAACAGTGTGGACGCCATTCTAAAGTGACAGCTAAATTGAATCATTCCGTTACTAATGGTGTAAGAAATAAACAGTCTTTTAAAGTTGTTATTCAAGGCGGTTAGGTACTGTTCTGTCTCAAAAGTTTTACAATTGGCTTGATGTGAAATATCATTAGTTATTTTACCCAGGCTAGAATAAGACTAAAAAATCAGAAAAAAGAATTCTAAACTCCCTTGCTGTATGTCTATTAAAGAACCCCCAGAAACAATTAACACTCGTTCTAAAAAAGACAGATGTTTCTAGATAAATTAACACAGCTATTCTTACAAAAGCTAAAAATAGTTGTTTATTGATTTTGACAAAACGTGTCACCCGTTTTGAAATCGCAGGTAGGTCTACTTTATGAGTCAATACAATCCTTGGTGAGTTTCAGAAAGAATTTCATTTCAAGTTGATCACTTCAGATAATGGTAGATAATTTGTCAAGCTGGTTGATGTTTTAAACTGTGCAGTGTATTATTTTCACACTTATGCAAGTTTTGAATGAGAGATGATTGAAAATCATAGTCGTATGATTAGATGCTTCTTACCTAAAGAAATAACGAAATGACTTCGAATGAATCCTCTTGTATTGAAACTTGTATTAATCAGTATTCAAGAAAAGTGTTCAAGTATCAGACACCATTTTAGAGGTTATAAGATGGATAGATTAAATTTGCAATTTGCCATTAAATTTGCAATTTACCAACTAAATTTTTTAACATTTATAAAAGAACTGATTCGAGTTTTATATCAAGATGTGGCAAATATGATATAAAAAGACAAGAAATTAATCTTGTCTAAAAAATTTACCTAATTGAGAACTATTGGTTTATTAATTCTTTTTGTTTTTCTTCATCGCAAGAATAGTTGTTCCTCCAGCTAAAATAATAAACACGAAACCACTAATAATTCCTACGGATGGATTAGAATCGCCTGTGCTAGGAAGATTATTAGAAGATAAATTTGAATAATCGCTAATAATCGATTTTTCTGCTTTTTTTGTATAAACATATGTAACTATTTGTTCATCATCTGAATATTTTCCTGTTGCATTGACTGGAGTTTCTTTTAATACATACCCATCAACTTTGACTGGAGCAGTTGTATAAGCATGTCCAACGTATCCAGCAGAAGTAGTTGCATCTGCTATCTCTTTGCCAGCTTCATCCACATGTTTAACAGTTACTGACGCACTATTCTTATAGTAAACATATGTGACAATCTGTTCATCATCTGAATATTTTCCTGTTGCATTGACTGGAGTTTCTTTTAATACATACCCATCAACTTTGACTGGAGCAGTTGTATAAGCATGTCCAACGTATCCAGCAGAAGTAGTTGCATCTGCTA
>NZ_WITI01000022.1:0-3205 GCF_009601055.1 Lactococcus sp. dk101 | reverse complement strand
TGTGACAATCTGTTCATCATCTGAATATTTTCCTGTTGCATTGACTGGAGTTTCTTTTAATACATACCCATCAACTTTGACTGGAGCAGTTGTATAAGCATGTCCAACGTATCCAGCAGAAGTAGTTGCATCTGCTATCTCTTTGCCAGCTTCATCCACATGTTTAACAGTTACTGACGCACTGTCTAATGTTCCTTCGTTTCTAATAGATAAACTTCCAATACTTAAAGAAACATTAGTAGTTGTGATTCGGTAGGGTTTGATAGTAGACTTTTGTGCTTTATTTAAATCAATACCATTTACTTTGAGAGGAATTATATAATTTATATTGTTGCTACTACCATCTTTAGGTATAAATTTTACTGCTGTAACAGTTGACAAATCTTGCGGTGATTCTGAAGTAAATTCCTTTGATGAATTTATTTCATATTGGATAGAATAGTCATTGGTCTCCTTAATTAGTGCATTTAAATTTAAAGAGATGTCGTTTCCAGAAATATCTTTTTTGGGTATGGGTATAACAGTAGGACTTAAATCCTTTTCTACATTGCCTATTATTCTTTTGTTGACAATGTAATTGACTATCTGTCCATCTTTGACAGAAATGTTGGTGGTAGGCTGGCTATTAATATAAGTAGTATAATACACTCCACTTGGTTGTGTCACGGAGACAGTAGACTCCCTTAGTGAAATGAGATCACTAGTGCTACCATTTGAGTTAAGGTCATAAATATCTTTGTTAGATTTAGACGTAATATCATACTGATAAAACGCAGTAATAGCTCGAACGTCCTCTGTATTATCCCAAGCAAACCACCTGTTCATCTTAAAAGAACTCAATTTAAATTCATCTAACTTAAAATTGACATTTCCAATGACTTCTGCATCAAATTTATACGGATTTTCACTATTATATAAGAAATCAAAATCTCCAATATCAAACTTTATGAATGTATATCCAGTGCCTTTATAATTTTTGTATGCTTTCCCTTTTACACTTCCTGAATTGCCAGTATATTCAACGTCATCAGGGATTTGGATGTAAAACTTAAGGTTTTTAAATTTAGCTGTTGCACCAGATGGTAATGATGGCCCGTATCCAGTTCCCATTAAATTGAATCTGTACGTAGCTCGAGTAGTGAACGAAGCATTCCAATCTTGTGAAGGAATAGATGTTACACCGAACATCATAAATGGCATGAATATTGTAGCAACATCTTTGCTGACTTGGACACTTGTGTCATTATTATTGGTTGATAGTTTTGCTGTTACAGTATTTGTGAGTGTTGTGTTTGAAGTTGCACCATAACCTTCTTGGTGATTTGCATCTATTTTTTTCAAAATACTATCTTTGGATGACTCTGTTCCGATTCTTTTCACCGCTAACATAAGCGATCGTACATCGCTAGCAGAAGTGCTTATGGATTTTATCGGTTCTATAAAATCAAATCTTATTTTATTAACATCTCCACCTACTACGAAGTCCTCTCCAATTATTACATTACCTAGTTCTTCTCCAGTGTCACCATCATACGCTTTAATTACTAGATTAGAATATAATTCTCTATATTGTTCTGAAATGTTTGTGGGTAGATAAAACTTATATGTTTGACTTAAAATAGAACCTACAGGCATATTCCATGTTTCTGTGATATTTTTGATTTGTTTTGCAGAGGTTGGATATAATTCGGTTAAACTAGTGTAGCTCATGCTTTCCTCATTGTCAGATGACATATTTGAAAGCATTCTTACAGGCTTACTTGCGGTCTTAGTTATAGGGTCTTTTATATCAAGAGTAGGTTTCGCAACAATTAAAGTTTTATTAAGTAAGCTAACACTATCTTTGTCATGATTAGATACACCATTCTCAACAGGGGTAGCTACTGCCTTAAACTGTGCCTTTGATTGGTTTTCTACATTTGGAAAAGTGAGATTTAATTTATTGCTAACACTTCCATTGCTTTTTAGCAAATCCTCTATACTAACTATTTTTGTTGCAGTTTTATTTTCCGAATCAATTGTCCATCCGCTATTAGTGCTTGGTGAGGCTTCACCATAGGGGCCATAATATACAGTAACTTGAACTGGAGCTTGATAAACTCCGAGCTGCTGTCCGTTAGTCATCCAACTCGTTCCAATATTTAAAGCATACGAATTTAAACTGCCAGTTCCTGTATGATTAGGATTATTCTTGTCCTCATCACCAATAATAAATTCGGTATTAGAAGAACCATCCTCTATAGATGAGGTAACATTAACTTCTGATTGTATTTTCAAAACACTATCATCTTCACTAATTAAGTTTTGCGCCTTATCCAAAATTTCTGTTTTAATAACACTGATTTTACCACCAGATAACACAAATTTTTTAGTCGATAGCTCAAATATAGCATTCTCACTAATAGAGTTACTAAAATTTTTCAAATTTAGTCTTGCAACTATGTACCCGTCTTCATTTGAAATATTTATTCCACCATTATAATCATTATTTATGCTGTTCAGTCGTATACTTGAAAAATCATCCGCAGGAACAGATATTTTCATTATATATTCGTCACTATCTGTGAATTCTTTTTCTAATGTATTCTTAAATAGTACAGTCCCTCCTGATAGAATTGTATCTGAGCTTCCTGATACTTGGCCTGTACTAACGGTGTATGAACTACTAACATAAAAAGCTCCCTCTTCTTGTGCTACAAAATCGATAGACTCATTACTAGCTCTAGGGGATTGTGCTTCTTCTTTTATCTTTATGTTGCTAGAGGAGGAAACAGCTTCTTTCCCGATTTCTTTTTCTTTATCTAGGAGCTCTTCTTCATTCTTTGAATCTGGACTATAATTAGAATCTTCTATTTGTTCTTCCGAAATATTTCCAACCGAGGAGGCGTATGCAATTGGAGGAGAAAAAGAACCAAATATAATTATCATTAAGCTTAATAGGGCGGTTGTTTTTTTTGACATCTTTAATTACCTTTTACCTTTCTGTATGCAAACAAAGATGGAAGTGGTCATATTAAAATAATTAATAGAATTATATCACTAATCATAGTTTATAATAAAAATAGAAAAAGAACAACCTGATGTTATCCTAGAAAAATGGACAGTAGTTTAGGTAATTTGGTACACTCAATATATGGTTAAACGATATGAACAAGGTTTCAAAGAAACTCTAGTAGAACTCTATGACTCAGGGCAAAGTGTTCTG
>NZ_WITI01000021.1 GCF_009601055.1 Lactococcus sp. dk101 | reverse complement strand
AAATAGAATTCATCAGGGACTTAATTATTTAACGCCCAATGAATTCGAAAAACAACAACAAAAATTAGCCGCCTAGGCAGAAAGGGAATTTACCTATTTTGATGTCTAGTTTCTTGACTTAATGTCATTTTTTTCTTCAGTCACTGTATTGAAAAATTTGCTAATCGTATTTTGGGTTATATTTAAACTTTCCAAATAGTTATCATAATCTCCATATATTACTGAATAGTTATTTTTTATAATATCTTGATTACCTGCTATATTTAAGTATTGATATTTTTGTTTTCCAATGATGGATACAATATCATTGGTTGAGTCTGCCACAAGACTCAAAATACTAATATTCCTTAGCTCTATTATAATCTGTCTTTCAACATCAGACCATAATCCCAAATTTCTTAAATTTTGAAATAGTTTTCTCCAATAATTTCCTTCCCATTTATCATTATTTTCTGAGTAATCAAAGAAATTTGTATATGATGACTTCAAGCCACAAGCTAAATCAAAACCATTTCCTAGAATTACAAGTTGTTTACTTCCAGTAATCATTTTCATACCTTTCAATTTTTATTATCTCCTTAAGACTTAATTTGATAAACCTGTTTTGTAAATTTAATCTTAAGGTGCTGTTGTCTATAAATTCTTCTACCTTTCCAAGTAGTGTTAATGCTTTGTTATCTTTAAATATAGTTAAATTGATAAACTCTTTGTTTGTCCATGAGAAAACAAGTGCTTGAAGTATTTCTTCTTGCGTTTGAGTTTGTTTGATTGGAGTTTTAAAGTGTTCTGCTTTTTCTGTCTGTTGGGCATCTATCAGCTCCCCTGTCGCAAATGCTCCCCACTTCATCATTCCTCTATCTTGATAGTTACGGATAGCTTCATACTCGCTATAGGAACGGTCAACTGTCATTCTTTTTCTCCTTTGGTGGTTGACTTGCGGAATGACCACCAATCATCTTATTTCTTGCTAAAGTTCTTGACCCCTTAGTCAAAGCACTTGCTTTTTGGATTGATGAAAAGTCAAATGTTTCTCTGATTTCATCAATCGCTTTTTGAAGTGCCTCTTCTTTTTCACTCGGTACTTTTGCATCTTCTCCAACGGTATCAAACAAGGATAGCTGCTTAAAGTTTTCACTTGTTAGATTTCCTGCACTGACGCCAATTTGTCGAACTGCCCCACCTTTATATTTTTTCTTAAATAAGGATAGGAATTCATCTTGTAAATCAAAAGTATTTTGAGAAGGTTTGATTTTTGAAGAAATGTTGATTGTTGACTGATTTTCTTGATAGGAGAAACGTACCATTAAATGAATGGTTGTCGCAAGCTTATGCCCTTTTCTTAATCGGATTGAAAGTGTCTCTGTCATTTCCTTGATGATAAGTTCAATTTCAGATTGTATCGTATAGTCTCTTGGTAAAATTTGACTATTAGAGTAAGAACTTGATTTTTTAGTATGTTTATCTCTTACATTTGTTTCATCAATACCATTTGCATGAAAGAATTCTTGAAGTCCAATCAGCCCCATTTTTTGCTTAATCAAGTTTGGATTGGCAGTTGCAAGTTCCTTGATTGTGTGAATACCAAGTTTGTTGAAACGTTTTTCAAGTCCTTTACCAATACCCCAAAAATCCGTCATTTTGGGAAGTGTCCAGATTTTTTTCAGGAACATCTTCATAGCGGATCAAGGATCTCATATTAGGCGTATGTTTTGCGTAATTATCCATTGCAAGTTTAGCAAGTAAGGGATTATCTCCCATGCCAACCGTAACATACAATCCTAGTGTCTCATAGACTTCTCTTTGAAGCTTTTGAGCCACTAAGTCCATCTGTTCGTATCTATCTTTAACATCAGGAAAGAAAAGGTCTAAGGACTCTGTAACATCAAGAAAAGACTCATCAATCGAGTAAGAGTGAATTTCTTCTACTGAGGTATAATTCTGCAAGATACGGTTCATCTTGATGTTATACTCAATGTATAATGCCATTTGTGGTGGTACTATATAAGTCCGCTTTGCCCATGACTCAATAAAGGCAACATATTCTATTGTTGGTTCTGTTCTTTGCTCATAAATGTCTGTATGGCTCTTGTACCATGCGGAATAGTTGAACTTCCTGCTTTCTAAATGAAAAGGGAAATCTCTAGCTCGACTCACATTAGTCTTTCCGAAAACTTCTTTGAACTTTGGACTTGAAGCTAATGTTAAACCGTAAGAATTGTCAGCCCTGCTCATCACACATAAGGAAGTTGTCAAAGGTGGGAGTCCTCTCTGAACACATTCTATGGATGCGTAATTTGACTTCACATCCTCAAAAAGAATAGCCCTTCTCGGTTCTCTATCATAGTCAAAATAACCTTGTTTTATCATAGATATATTATACTTTATTTTTGTTTCAAATTTTACAATAAAAAAAGACCACTTGGTCTTTTTATTAACATATAAAAATTGAACAACTGACATTTAGTTTTCTACATATTCTGAAATCATTTTTTCTCGATACTATTTTTTATAAAAATATTTAAAAGTTCTGTTCGTGAGTAACCCTTTTCCTTTGCGACTTCATCAAACTTTTCCCAATCTGATTGTTCAACTGTGAAAGAAGTAAGTCGTTTTGATTTTTTTTGTGTCGTTTTTTGCGGAATACTATCAATTAATGAAGTTTGACTTAAAGTATTGTTTTTACTTTGAACCTTTTCAGTGGGCATATCTTTTTGAATAATATTTCCCAAGGGGCTTTTTCTTGTTTCCAACGGTTTATTAAATGATTTACTTGCCATTTTATTCTCCTATCAATTCCTTAGCAAATTCAAGATAATTTTCTGCAGGTTTTGAATGCCTTGCATATTCAAATAAACTTTGCTGTAAAGCTTGTGCTTCAGGTACTACTACGCCTGTTCTAATTTTTGATTTAAACACTTTAGTTCCTATTTCTTGAGCTTTTTCTTCAATACGTGTAACCATATCTCGTGCTAAAATGGTATCATTCATATACCCAATTAGTATCCCTGTCAGTTGAAGATTAGGATTTGTATATTGTTTGATTTCATTTAAAGACTCTGGCAGCATGTCCAAACCGTCCAATGTAAAAGCATCAGGACGAGCTGGAACAATAAGATCAGTGGCAGATGTTAACGCATTAACAACCATAGTCGACATTAAAACTGAAGTATCAACAATGATATAATCGTAATCTTTTTTTATTTTTGTAAATGCTTCTTTTAATCTGAAATCCTTTCCAATTTCATTTTGAAGTTCAATATCAACTCCTGCAAGTGAAATCGAAGCAGGCAAAAGGTCAATTTGAGGATTATCAGTAGATATAATTGAGTCATTTATATCTACCTTTCTAGTTATTACGCCATATGTGCTATAATCATTATCTTCAATTTTACCAACTAAAGTAACTGTTGTGTTCTTTTGAAAGTCAGCATCTACTACCAAAATGCTAGCCTTTGGTTTTAAAATGCTAATAGCTTGTGATAAAGCCATTACTGTTGTTGTTTTGATTGCTCCACCTTTTGGAACATACACTACAAATATTTTAGTTTCTTTTTTCATATTTCTCCTTTTCCAACTTTTTTATTGATTTGTTTTAACGTGTTGAAGTCATATTAGATTATTATATTTATCTATAAGGACTGGTGTTATTGATATTTCTAACACATATATTATGTTAACATATATTTTTTGTATATGCAAGTCATATATGTTGGTTGGATATATCTTTTATATGCAAGTCATATATGTTGGTTGGACATATCTTTTATATGCAAGTCATATATGTTGGTTGGATATATCTTTTATATGCAAGTCATATATGTTGGTTGGATATATCTTTTATATGCAAGTCATATATGTTGGTTGGATATATCTTTTTATATGCAGATCATATATGTTAGTTGGATATATCTTTTTATATGAAAGTCATATATGTTAGGTGGATATATCTTTTTATATGAAAGTCATATATGTTAGTTGGATATATCTTTTTATATGCAAATCATATATGTTAGTTGGATATATCTTTTTATATGCAAATCATATATGTTAGTTGGATATATCTTTTTATATGCAAGTCATATATGTTGGTTGGATATATCTTTTTATATGCAAATCATATATGTTAGTTGGATATATCTTTTTATATGCAAATCATATATGTTAGTTGGATATATCTTTTTATATGCAAATCATATATGTTAGTTGGATATATCTTTTTATATGCAAGTCATATATGTTGGTTGGATATATCTTTTTATATGCAAATCATATATGTTAGTTGGATATATCTTTTTATATGCAAGTCATACATAAAACAACTCACAAAAAATTGTCATAGGTGTTCTTTATTTTCTCATTTTTTTCTGTAACTCTGCAAACTTTGCTTTTTCATCATCCGTTGTTGTTTCAACATAATTTGCATTTGACCATTCAGGAACTTCTTTAACTTGTTTTTTTCTTGTTGATTTCTTCTCTTCCATTCGTTGCTTTTTATTTTCTTCAACAATTGAACCTATTCCATTATCAAGATATTGCTGTGCTGAAATCTGCAAATACTTAACTATATTCTTTTTTCCTGCAGTATAATCTATCATCTTATCGCTCACATAGCCTAAATGCTCCGTCAAAGCCTGTTCGCTATTTAGCTTGACTATTTCATCATAAAGTGGGTAAACGTGCTTAGAAAGCCCTATAATCGTTTCTTGGTTGATTGTGTCAAGAGCAGTGATTAAGTTGTTTGTTATAAGTTGTGCTGTATATGTGCTTGCAATTCCTTCCGCAAACAGTATTTGATTTTGTTGTTGCTGTTGTTCAATAGAGAGCTGTGCAACTTCATCATCACGTTTATATTCTTCGTCTTTCCAGTGTGCATTTTTTTCAATATGGAATTTAATATCTGATATTGAACGTCCTCTACGAATTTTTTCATAGGTAACATCTAGATGAGTATATTCGTTAATCTCTTTTAATGCCACATTCAAAACCCAAACAAAAAAATTATTATTTACTTTATATCTATCAACAGTATCTGTCATTGAACGTAACTCATCTAAACTGATTATTGGATTTCGATACTCATCCAATTGTTTTGTTGTTCTGTTATTTTTAACACTGTAATTTTCAAACTGATTATATTGCATTGATAACCACTTATAAATTATTATGCTGTACTTACTTTCTAGTTCCATAATATCAGTAATTACATATTGAGTAAAATTGCTTTTTAAATCAACGAGATAAGGCATTATATGAGAACTAAATTCTATTTTTACTTCATCATTGAAATCATTCCATTCTACAAAAGGAATTGGAACAATGCTTTTAAATTTAAAACCTTTATCTTTTTCTTCTTTAATTTGAAAAAATGCTTGCTTTTGCATTTTCTCAATGGATTTTTTAAAACGACTATGTTTATCGTTGTCTGAAACATCAAAAAAATTAAAAAGTTCATGCTTTGATAAGTAAATTATATTATCTTTTGGAGGATTGTCAGTGTCAATACAAGAAACAGCTAATTCAAATATTTTTAGGGGATTTTTATCCATCTTTGCTATTGAAGTAATGAGTGCATTTGCTTCAACAACTTTTCGATTATTAATTTCATTCATGTAGCTAATCCGTTCTTTTTTTGCTATAATTGACATAGAGATACTCCTTTGTGAGTGTTTTGTAGTTAAGCATAGGAAAACTTTTTGCCTAGGATTCCTATGCTTTTATTATATCATCAAAGTACTTAGAAATCAATTTTATTTCTAAGTACTTGCACAGTTTTTTCTAAGCACTTGCACAGTTTTTTCTAAGTACTTAATCTTGTTATTCCTTGCAAACACTGACTTTTTTTGCTCCCAAAAGAACAAAAGACAAAATATATAATATAAATATAAGCCTTCGGCTTTTTTTTTACATTTTAAACTGTGATGAAGTTACATCTTTTTTGATTGCTTCTGTGAATTTATGAATATCATCATTTTTATTTTCAGGAGCATTAAAATCATATTTTTTGATTTGTTTTGGTTCGTAAGGGTCGGTAGAAACGTGCAACCAGTTTCTATCTTTAGCAACTTGCTGTGCGTAATTATCCGCATCAAACAAGTCTTTTGCTTTGATAGAGTAATCATGTAATTCTCCATCATGCCCAAATTTTGCGACAAATTTATTTAGTTTTTCAGTCATTTTGTCCCTTTCTACATACTCATACTGGACGAGTGTTCATTTGAAACGTTCTTCTTCATGGTTTTTCCAGTCAATTCAATTTTCAATTCGTCATAACGTGCTTTTTTATCCAAAAATTCTTGTTCCTTAGGATAAGGTTTTCCTTTTTCTTCTAAAATACCGTCAATATTCGATTGAAGTCGCTCACATTCCATTGTCGTTCGTTCTAAGTCGTCTTTAATACCTTTCGTTAACTTGTTATCAATACGAGTTAAAATGCCCGTAGGAGCGTTTATATCGACTTGTAGGCTATAGTCTGATTTTCCTCTCAGGATTAATGTTTCATATCCATTATCGGAAGTCTTTCCAACAACTCGTAAAATTTCAAACCCTCGATAATCCGCAAGTTTCATCTTGCCTACACCCTTATTAATATTGAAGTTGTTTTCGAGAATATTTCCCTCTAAGCGTTTCGCAAGAAATTCGCCAATTTCACTCGATTTATCATCTTCTGTAAATGTTTTTGCTACATCTTGATATAGAACATCAATCCGAAACGGGTATTCAAAATGGTCATGGACAGTTTGAATATCCGCTTTCGTTCCAGTCATTCGTGTTTCAAAAAATTCTTTCTTCTTTTCCATTTCCACAGTAGATTGACTTTCGTAAAAACGATTACGTGATGCACCGAGCTGTTTGAGGCTCATTTTAAGTTTCATGAACGCTGCTTTCTGAGGGATATCTTCCGCAACCTGCTTGAAGAGAGAGGGATTAAATGTTACCGCAGAAACATCTTCCATTTCTAGAGCATCTGTTTTTCCTGCCATAAGTTGACCAATGAATGTCTGTTTATTTTCCATTGTTTGTCATAAATACGTGTCCATAGAGCCTTGCTTAATATAATAAAACACATAGACTTTAGAATTTTCGTTTCCTTGATGGATAACTCGTCCATTTCTTTGAGTAATGTCAGAAAGACGCCAAGGAAGATCTACGTGGTGTGCTGCAATGCATTTATCTTGAATATTCAAACCAGTACCTGCTTTGGTGGTGCTGCCAATCAAAATGCGGACTTTTCCGTGTCGCATGTATTTCATCATAAGCACTAAATGTATTGGTTGTACCGTCTGCGTTTTTGCTTATGGTATTACGATATTTAAGGGGAACGGATTGGTCTAAGAAGATAATTTGTGTTGATTTCTGTTGGTTAGTTTTCGTATAAATTTCCAATACATTATCAACGCACTTTTTAATTTTCGCTTACGATTTTAAGCATATTATCTTCCCAAGGCTTGATAGCTCCATGTTCAATTTGAGTAGCACGTTCTACTAAATCATTAATGTACTTAGCTTGCGTTGGTGTTACATGAGATTTAATTATTTTAACTTCATGCTCAGGAACAGGAAGATTAAGCATTTCTTGCGTTTGAATATCCCAAACCTCGCCGAACATATTCATCAATTCTTGAAGATTTCCAAACTTAGTAAAACGACGATTGACTTTGAATGTTCCCGAAACAGTCAATTCAAAATTATCCTCAATCACTTCAAAAGCAGAAACCCAACTATCAAAATTAGCAACACCATATTTTTCAAGACTGTCAGGGGTAAGATAAGACAACATGGACATGAATGTTGTCCGTGTTATAGTGGATAGCCCCTGTCCAAACTGCCCCCTCCATGCCCTCTCGGTTCATCAATTCTGTCATCGCTGCACGAGTCGCTTTCATAACGACTTCCGAATTTAGTTCGTGTGTCTCTTGATTGTACTGACCAAATTTTTCGAGCCATGCGTTATCAAATGAAATCACGTGTTGCCACATCAATGAGTGATTTTTTTCCGCTATTTGAAATTGTTCAACCACACCTGCAAGCTCACTCAACTTCAACTGATTAGAGTTTTCATTAAAGAGAGCAGAAGTCTTTTCAGGGTTGCTCATGTATTGATTGTACTGGTCAAAATCTCGTGCCTTAATATCATCAAAAGCAAAATTATATTCCGAGTAAGCATTTGTTCGAACTGCTTCACTGCGTTTCATGTACTTAAGATAAGAGGCAAAACCTTGCGAAGAAGAAGTGACAAACTTGCTACTTAATACGACCCCTGGACTTGCCATCTAGACCTCCTTACTATTCAATTCATCTTCCCTATGTCTAAGTATTTTTCCCTCACGTTCTTTGTTGCGAATGTTAAGCTCATTGAGATAATCCTCCCATTGCGTTTCAAGCAAACTGTAAAACTCAGCCTTAACTTTTTGAGTTGACCAAAGTGTTTCATATCGTGGTTCATTGAAGATTAGAATGTCATTTATTTCACTGTTCTTCAGTTGCTTCATCATCCACGAGTCTTTTTCAATTTCACGAATGGCAAGACGCAGAGGAACAAGTTCTTTCATCATGAATTTGGAGTACTCGTTTAGTGTTGTTTTTCTATCATTAAGCAAAAACTTAAGCTGCTTATTTTCTTCAAGAAGATTTACTAAAGCAGTCAGTGGTTTTAAGTCTGACTGTTCAAGATAAGCATAAAGGTCTTGGTGTCGGTCTTTAAAAATCTGCACGTTAATTCGTTCACTCATCTGTTAATTCCTCCAATACTTCGAGCGTTTCTTCTAATAAATAATTGTTACGTTTCATCTGAAAGGCAAGATGTTCACGAACTTTTGATTGGTCATCTAACGTGATTGATCTTGAATAAAGTGCGGTCTCTTTTTCAAGCAACTGCCGTAAATATTCTTCACGACTCAGACTTTTTTTCTTTGCGACCTTATTGACTAATGAAGCAGTTTGTTCGTCGACATTTCTGATTTTAATTTCCATCGTTATCCTTTCTTTCCATGTAATCATAAGCACGATTGATGACCTTGTTATTGTCTTTAATCACTTCAATAACCTTAGCGACTTCGTTCTCAAAGAAGTCGTGATTTGCTTTTAAAAGGTCATCGCCTTTCAAATGATTGCGAAGGACTTCGGTAATGTATTTGTCCTTTGATAGTCCTTCTTTTTTTGCGAGTTCATCCAGTTTTTGACTTTCAACTTCGGTTAAGTTCCTTATTTTTAATTCCATTCTTGATGTCTCCTTTTTGATAAAACGCTTTTGTTTTTAATCTTGTTCTTATTTCTCATTTTTCTAGCTGATATTTTTGTAAGAGCATAAGGGAAACTGTCCCCACTTTGTGTGGAAAGTCGCAGTGCGACTTGTTTTTTGGCGGGGTCATTTTTTTCTCATAATACAGTTTTTATACAGTTTTTGACCATGCATGGTTGAGCGGTCGTACAGTAAATGTACAGTGTTTAAAATGAGAAGTAAATGAGAAAGAGAGCAAAATACAGTTTTTATACAGTTTACATATGAGAAAAAGATTAAATTAAATGTCAATTATTTTTGTCTGTTTTACTCTTCCTCGCCTAAAATTTTCTTCTGTTCTGAGAGCTTTTCTTTTTGTTTATTAAGCGTGCTAATCTGACCTTTAATGCCTTCGATGTTGGAATTATTTCCGTCGATTTTCTGTTGAATTTCGGCTTGTTGTTCCTCAGTTTTGAAGTCTAATTCTTCTACAAGCGTTTGATTTTCAAGTGTGATTTGTTTGATGTTCCGCTCATACTTTTTGATTTCTCCATTGACATTTTTTTGTTTTTTGTTTAGAACTTCAATAGCATATTGAGCATATTCTTTGTCATAAGTAGCGACTGGTTGAGCCACATATTCTTTATTTATCCGCTTAATATTTTTTTGTGTGATAGATACTGCTCCAAGTTTTTCTGTGCTATTATCTGAGTTTTTTAGCGTCATTACATTTGCAATTTGTTTGAAGTCGCTAGAGATATTTGGCATAAAGACCACATAATAATTTGCATTAACACGTTCAACTTGTGCTTCGATTTTACTTGAGTCTGTTCCATCAAAACAATTAATTCCAAGCGTATAATCTGGGACAACTGCGTCACTTTCAATGAAATAAGTGGTCACTAAGAGATGACTTTTTTCATAGTAATTGGCACTTTTAAATTGAATTTTATCGCTGCTTGACTCTGAATTAAGGTTAAGATTAATTGGAGTAGTAACGATAGGAGAAGTAGCTTTTTTGATAACACCTGAACTTAAAAACGCAATTAGGATTAAGAAAAAAATGATGATTGGGATTAAATATCGGAGGTTATATTTGTCTTTAACTAGGTCTTTCATTTGTGAGTTCCTCGTTGCTTTCTTTCCAAAAAAAGTTGTGTTTGTTTGTATTCATCATTGATTAAAGTCCAAAGGTATGTTTGTTGCTTTGTCCTTTATTCTCCTTTCCAAAAGTCTTAATATCCGTCTTTGATATGCGAGTTGGATCAACAGTTTTAGAAACGAAATCATATTCTTTTTGAGTGTCAACGTCATAAAAAGGTTGGCGAATAGCTTGCTTGTTAGAGCTGAAATCCATCTTTTGTAAGTGGGATTGAGGGGCTGTTTCAAGAAAATGTTTTAGACTGGTTCGGTCAAAGATTGGGTTGTTACTGTCTCGTTGATAGGCTTCAATGTACCGATGAAAGTTTGCTTTAAATGGTTCGTACTTCGCTTTAATCTCATCGTATTCGGACGGTCTTAAAATGGAATGTCCGTTGATTTGAGTTTCAAATTCCTCATCAGTTAAAGCGATAGATTCTTCGTATAGAATGACAGAATATGGCTCATCTCCATCCAAAGTTGAGAGAGTCAAGTAGGCATCGCTATCTGCTAAATCATAAGTTAGAGCATTGTTATTAAGAATAGGACTAAAGAAAATGTGTTGTCCTTGTTCAGTGATAATTCCGTCAACGGAGAGCATATCTTCAAAGTTGATATCGTCATCGTTGGGGAGTTTGTTCTTAAAATAAACGCAAGGCATATTGACTAAAAGCAAAATACTTTCCTTTCTTTTTTTAATTTAAGTGTGGGTTGTAAAAGCCATTGGGGTTAAAATCTTCAAAAGCATTAGGGGGGAAATCAGGAATGTTTTCTTTTTCTGCTGCTGAAATGTTTGCAGTAGAAGAACTAGAGCTAGCTTGACTTGATGAACTAGAACTTGATGAGGTATCATTGTTGCTTGCCTTAACGACAGGAATTGTGCCATTGATTGTTCCAAATAAACTGTCGTCTGTCGATAACTCAAGAGCTTTGGCATAGAGCGGAGTTTGATTTGACAAATAAAGGACACCGCCTGTCGCACCAATCATGAGTGCAAGAGCAGTTCCACAAGCAAAAAGGTGTTTGTGTTTTCCATTTTTCTTCATGAAAAATTCTCCTTATAAAATATAAAAACTGTCTTTTAATAAAAGACAGTTGCTTAATTGACATAGTTTTTTGTCATTTCGGACAATTTTTGGTAATAGAAAAAGCAATCTCAATAAAGAAATTGCTTATTTTTGTTTAAATTAGTTACCTGCTTTCCAACCGCTTGGAGCTTTTGTTTGGTTGGCTGCATTTTGTTCGGCTTGATTAAGAGCTGCTTGGTCTTTTTTGGTATTACCTTCACCTGCTACAAATGTTGAAGAATTATTGTTTTTTGTAGAAGGACTTCCTGCATTTGAAGTAGAACCGCTTGCCTGTTTGCTTGCACTTGATTTCTTGCTTGCTTTGGCTTATGCTTGTTGACTTGCGACTTTTTCAGCTTCGGCTTTCGCACTTGCGGTAGCAACTGCTTTTGCATTATTCGCCTGCTTGGTGCTTTCAGCAACCTGATTTTGAAGTTCTATCAAGGTTGCTTTATCATCTGCACTAGTCAATTTGCTCAATGCTTGTTGGGCGGTTGCTTTTTTTGTGTCGTTCATGGCATCCGCTTGGTAATCAGCGACTGCTTTCTTTGCTTGATTGATGAGGTCTAAACGATTTTGAACTATTTTAAGAGAATTGGTACTTGCTTTGACAACTGTTTCATTCTTAACGTTTTTCAATGCTGTTTGAACGGCTTTAATATTATCTGCATTAGGTTCTTTCATTGCTTTAGCAAGTGCTTCTTTCAATACTTTTTCTGCATTGGTTTCCCTTTTTTTCAGCCTTTAGAACCTTTAATTCATCTTCTTTTATTGCTCTATACTTTTCAGCTTTTTGATTAGCGATTTGTTGTGTTTGAGCCACGTTGTTGTTGTGGACTGCAAGGTCTGTTCACCCACCACTTAAAACAAGGACTGAGAGAACAACAACACCTGTGATTTTTTGTTTTTTATTCCAATATTTAATCTTTTTCATGTTCTTCCTCCTACTCGTTTCCTGCTTTTCTCCATTCAATGAACCCACGCATGAGTGAAGCTGCCGTACTTTCTGTCATATCAGGCAATACTTTTTCACGGTTCGTTTGTTGTGCTAGGATATCATCTCTTACCAACTTCTCATATTTTGTTTCTTTGAAAAGTTCTGTCGCAATAGCAATGAATGGTTCTCCCACCGCAGGTCTTTCCCCTATTATAACATCATCTATTTTAACTTTTGCAATTATATCGAAAGAATAAATAATAAGGTCAGGAACTGAAACCTCATAGACTCCTGTTTTACTATCAAGAGCTTTACCATTTCCGTTTTCCGCAATCAAGGTTGCAGGATAGACTTTTGTATTTCCAATATTTGTTTTAGCACCTTCAAAAAGAACGAATTCAAGTTTTGATTTGCTATGGTCTGTAACAACTTTCAGTAAATCTAGGTAATCAACAGTCATTTTTTCACGCTTTCTGTTATTTTATTATCTTTTTAGCTTTTTGTTTTTATGATTGTTTGTAAGGATATAAATGGAGTTGAACCATTTATATTCGTATTATTTGGTCGCAGTGTTTATAGCAATACACCGAACTCTGAGGGTTTACGCAAAGGCGACCTCAACTTGTGACGATTCACACTTGCCCGCAGGCAGTTTGTCCTCTCCCGACTTTTTAACATATCTGGCTTTTGTACTTGCTCTCACTTACGCAAGCTCTCTGTAAACCTTCTCTTATACGTTGCTCACAGCAACGGTATGTCTTTGCCTGAGAGTGCAGAAGAACGCTTCGCAACGAACACTACCCCTCATCCCCTTTAGTAGTCACGCTGATAAGGAGGGTGGCAATTCGACCTTGAACACTACGCGAGTGTAGCCGAACCCAAGTTATACAACAATCAACCTTTCTTGATTGTTCTCAAAAACATTGAATGGAATGTTTTCATTTTGTATAAAGGTCACTTACCGCTTGCTTGTTCTGCTTTTGTGCTACCAGTCCACAAGGAGGATAAAGAGAAAGCAAGGAGTCGAACCTCACTCTTAAATGATACCGTTTAAGAACAACCTATTATTTTCTCAGTACTTATATACAACTTATATTTAATAATATCTTTGTTTTAGTGGAACACCTTTGCCTGTTGTTGTGAGTTTTTCACGCGAGTTTTTGCGTGCTGCAACAGTTACTGTTCCATTTTTAATTGTTTGTATCTGTTTAAAGTTTCGTTCTGCATTTATGTTAATCGGGTGGCATAAGCCATCAACAATCATAATTATGTAAGGGTAGTTAATCTTGCCTTCCACTCCATCAAACCTTGTAATATTTAATCCATTTAATTGGCGTAAATGTCTAGCGACCAATTTGTTTCCCTTGCTGTAAATGCTCATATTTTCTCCTAAATATCGCTCTTTTTATTGTATTATTTCTTAAATATTTAGTATATTTTAAAATTATATCACAGGTTACTTTAGAATTGCTCAAATAAACTTTACGTATCTAAAAACTTTCATAGACGTTTCAAAGTTTTGTTTCAGTTTTTTTGTGTCATTGATTTTGTATTATTGTATCACGGTAGTTTTAAACTCCTAGAGGGTCTGGTCTATTTAATCGTCTTTCAGAAAACTGTGCCATCTCATCTTTTAGTTGCTCCATACCCTCAGAGGAAACTCCACCAATATAGTAACAGACAAAGATTATTCTTTCTTTTTCCAAAAAAATAAAAGCGGTATACTATTCTACCGTTTGATCACGAAAAACCACATCGTATCAAAACCAAATAACTTCTTTGATTTCGACTGGCTCTATCTAGTCCTAAGAGTTAACGTCCTATCTCATTCACAGCAATCAAGAAAGTTTTCATGTTCTTTCTCTTTTAGGATTGCTGAACCTTCTTCGGGAATTTGAGTGGCTTCCTTAATCATGCTAGAAGATTGTCAGTACCTTTTAATAGCAAGGGTGGCATTGTATTCTCAGAACTAAGTTTTTTGATTTATAGGTAGCCAAATGATAAAATATACTGTGCAGCCAATAATAATACCACGCTTGAATACCTTAAAGCTTTCTTAATTCTGTTTGTAAATTAAGTATAACCCCTTTTGTGGTTCTTGTCAAGCTTTTTTTAGAATGGAAAAAAATAAAATGGAATTAAGTGACAGACTCAAACAAATTAGGACAGAACGAGGGCTAACACAAAAACAAATTGCAGATATAATTGGAATCTATCTTCAAAGTTA
The DNA here is from genome assembly GCF_009601055.1 of Lactococcus sp. dk101. Taxonomy (GTDB): domain Bacteria; phylum Bacillota; class Bacilli; order Lactobacillales; family Streptococcaceae; genus Lactococcus. The sequence goes on along the minus strand of NZ_WITI01000021.1, from coordinate 1,503 downwards.
TCGAAAATATGAACTTGGGGAAAGAACCCCAGGAAAAAAAAGTCTTGAAAACATTTCAAAAGCTTTAAATGTTCCTGTGGGCTACTTAGTTGGTGAAGTTGAAAATAATGACGAGGTTTTACTCATTGAACTTTTTAGAAATTTGTCTGATAGTGAAAAAGTGAAATTATTAAATAAACTAAAAAATAACACCCTATAATATGAACGTGTTATTTTTATTTTATTTTCTCAATAGACAAAATATATAAGACTTCCCTTTTTTCTTTCTTTTTAAATTTTGTGCTATACTAAACGTAATTACAAAATATAAGGAGCAAAACATGGCAAACAAACAAAACGTTGTCTCATCAATGGCAGACAAATCAGGATTGACAAAAGTACAAAGTAAAAAAGCTTTAAATGCTTTAATTAGTGTGATCTCAGAAGAACTTGGGAAACACGAAAAAGTACAACTCATTGGCTTTGGTACTTTTGAAACTAGAAAACGTGAAGCACGTACAGGTCGTAACCCACAAACAGGAAAACCAATTGAAATTTCTGCAGCAACCGTTCCTGCATTCAAAGCAGGTAAAGTATTGAAAGACGCAGTTAAAAAGTAATAATAAACTAAAGCCTTGTTACAGGATTTTTTTGTAAAAAAAATAATCCCTTGTGATGGAACAAGGGATTTAATGTATATTGATATAGAAATAGTTTATCAATTTATTTTGTGTTTTACAAAAATTTATTAAAAACATAAATATGATATAATATTTTGGTAGAGTTTATGAACGGTAGCCTAACTGGAGGTGATGCTTATGATATTTTCGTGAGCTAACCTCACAAATACAGAAAGGCGAAAAGATTTGTCAGTGTATCAAGCACTCTCACTCATGATTGCATTTGCGACATTGGTGTTATTGCTCAATGATAAGAACAACAAAAAATGACCGTTCAACTTAGCTAGTTAGGTCATTTTAACTATAATTTAGCTACCGTTCTTAAAACGGCTACATTGGACGAGTTCGAGCTCGTCCTTTTTATTTACTTTTATTATACAATAAAATCAGGCTTTCTGTCAAAATAGAAAATCAAAACGAACCACCTAACAGTTAGTAGTTCGCTTTTGGAAACAGCGTAGGTAACTATTGTAGCAGTGTGTCTCCGTCACTGTATGAAACGTTCAAATCTCAAAAAGAAAGGTAGCACCTACGTTAATCTAACGTATATAATTAAAGCGTTTATCTGTCAATGTTATCAGTGCCAATTAATGTACCATTGTTTGCTTGTTATTCCTTACTTCTATTACTTTTTTTAAAGCAATGAGTTGGGCTATATTCTTATCGCTTAGAACACGTTTATATTTTTTCTGGACTTTCATATAAAATAGATAGAATTGATGTTATCCTAGAAAAATGGACAGTAGTTTAGGTAATTTGGTACACTCAATATATGGTTAAACGATATGAACAAGGTTTCAAAGAAACTCTAGTAGAACTCTATGACTCAGGGCAAAGTGTTCTG
>NZ_WITI01000020.1 GCF_009601055.1 Lactococcus sp. dk101 | reverse complement strand
TGCCTTGTTCATTTAAACTTGGCTTTGTTTTTTGTCTCAAAATTTATTCTTTTGACAGGTTGGTTTTTTTGAAAGCTGTCCTTGCTTTACATGAGTTATTCTACTTTATTCAGTTTTCAATGGTCTACTTCGTTACGCCTCACCGACGCAACTTTTATATTATATCACTCCTCATTCCTTTTGTCAAGAATTAAGTACGCGATGTAATTGCTTTTTGTTTCCTCGTTCGGTATTCCCTTACGAGACAACTATATTAGTATATCAAACAACCTCACCTCTGTCAATTATTTTGTACGTTTCTTATTGCTTTTTTGAACTGCCATTTCTGTGTATCCGCTTTAGTCCTTGCTATTACTAATTTTTATTTTTCAATCTATAAAATAAAAAAGCTCTTACGAGCTTCTTTATTATCTGTAGTCTGCTTTTGGTTTATCTTTGAAATATACGCGTGATATTCTTTCTGCAGCTCCTGGTTCTACTAATTCAAGTGTTTTTCTGATTTCATCAAATGATGAATTATAGTTTTGGTTTGATTCGAAGAGATGTAAAGCTCTTGAAATTCCGACTGCTACACGTTCATCTGTTGTTTTATAGCGATTTGCATATTGCATGAGTTGTTCTGCTAAGATTGCGTGATCTACAAGATTATCAGTCGCTTCTTTGAGGACGTGCATATCTTCTGTAGAAACATCAACCAAATGGTTAATTGTATCGATGTTAATACGAACTTTATTTAGTTCTTTGAAGAGTGTTTGGACGCGGTCCCCTGTCATGAAGAACAAGTCAAGATAATCTTTAGGAAGTCCTGGCAAGTTTTTCTTTTCAACATAACGTTTGATTGTACGAAGTTCTGAATCAAAGCGATCTGCAATTTCTTGCGCTGCTTTTTCTTCATCTTTCAATCCAACTAAGAGATTACTAATCTTGAGTTGATTCTTTTCGATATCTTCAAGTGCCTCAACCACTGAATTCACTTTTCTTGAGAGTTGTGAATAAGGTGCTGTGTTGTTTGCGATATCTTCAAGAACTTGGTCAACTTCTTCATCAAGTGCTTCCAAATGTTCTTGATAGCCTCTCACGTAGCCTTTTTCATTTCCTGAAAGGACATAAGATTGAGTTACATGATCAATTTCCAACAACAGATTTTTATTATTTTGGCGGGTATGTTCGATATATTCTTTCAAGACACCTGAACGTTTTTCAACATTGCGTCTTGCACCATATTCGCGTTCAAAGATTGAATACAGTTCTTCGATTTTTCCTTGGGCAACATTGATTTCATTTTCAACTTGTTCAAGTTCAAATTTTTCAAGGAGTTCTTGAGCATTTTGAAGCGTTTCTGTAATTGAAATCATTCGTTCTTCAACATCAATACTTGTAGGAAGCGCATATTCAGCTTCTTTAAACTTGTTGTATGCTTCTTCAAGTTCTTCGTATTGTTTTGGAAGTTCTTTTTCGATTTGGTCAATGTAAGCTGGAATGTGTTCAGTAATGGCACGAAGTGCAATCGTGTGTTCTTCTGCCGTTTCCAAAACCTCAGCTGCTTCAATCGGATCACCAGTTGAATTCAATGTCACAAATTGTGAGAATTCAGTTTCGATGTTGTCCAATTGTTTTTCGATTTCAGTAATCACTGAACCATAAGAAGCGGCGTTATCTGTAATGTCATTTCGCAATGCTTCGTATAGATCAAGTGATTCTTGAATTTTATTTGAATTACGTTTTTCTTGTTCAGTCAGTTTTGCAATACCAACACGGATTGCTTCGACTTCTTCTTCCATAACTTCAATTTGGCCTTCGCTGTCTGCTACTGACTCACGAGCACGGAAAAAGTGGAACGAATCGTTCAAGTCTTCTGCTTCAAAAACATGATTTTCCAAATCAGCAAATGAATTTGATGACAAGTCAATCCATTTTTGGTTCCATTCACGGAAAATGGTTTGTGATTGTCCAACGAGATGCATTTTCTTAATCGAATCAATTTCTTCTTGAACAGGTAAATCAAAGAGATTTTCCTTGCGTTCTTCTAAGTCCAAAATTCGATTTTCAGTTTTTTTACGCATGACCATTGCAAAAATATAGAAGCCAAGAAGAATGGCAACCAGTACAACAACCAGAATAATTATATAAGTACTTGACATAGGTTACTCCAAATTTAATTTCACTTTTTTTGTTTTGATTTTTTAGGTGCAAAACCTCGTCTATAATTATAGCACATAAACGGCGGAAAACATAGTGCTTTTTGCAAGTATTTTTTTAGATTTGATCAAAAAAATCTGTCATCGCTGACAGATTTTGTTTTTTTCTAGTTTTTTTAGAAATGAAAATTATAAACCAGCTTGTGCTGCAACTTCTGCTGCAAAGTCGTTTTCTGCTTTTTCAATTCCTTCGCCAACTTCGAAACGTGCAAAGCTAACTGCTTTTGCGTTTTCGCTTTCGAGGTAAGCTTCAACAGTTTTGCTGTCATCCATGACATAAACTTGTGCAAGAAGTGTGTATTCTTGGTCAACTTTAGTGTTGTCAAGCATGAAACGAGCTATTTTACCTGGGATGATTTTATCCCAGATCTTTTCTGGTTTGTGTTCAGCTGTAAGTTCTGCTTTGATGTCTTCTTCAGCTTTCGCAATAACTTCATCAGTCAATTGTGATTTTGAACCGTAAACAAGGTGTGGCAATGGAGCTTTATCAACCATTGCGCGGCTTTCGTTGTCAAGGTCGATATCGTGGTTCATTTTAGCTACTTCTTCGTGAACAAATGCAGGTTCAAGTTCAGTGTATGAAAGAACAGTTGGGTGCATTGCAGCGATGTGCATTGACAATTGTTTAGCCATTGCTTCATCTCCACCTTCGATAACAGACACTACACCAATACGGCCTTGGTTGTGTTGGTAAATACCAAAGTGTTGGTCATCTGTCTTTTCAGACAATGCGAAACGACGGAATGAAATTTTTTCTCCGATTGTTGAAGTTGCTTGGATGAAAGTTTGTTCAAGAGTTTCACCAGTTTTTGTAACGAGTGCAAGTGCAGCTTCGTTATCAGCTGGTTTTTCGCTAGCGATAAGTTCTGCTGTTTCTTTAACAAGTGTAACGAATTGGTCGTTTTTGGCAACGAAGTCCGTTTCTGAGTTGATTTCAACAAGTGCTGCAACGTTTCCGTTTACTGCAACACCAGTCAAACCTTCAGCTGTTACGCGGTCTGCTTTTTTAGCTGCTTTTGCGGCACCTTTTTCGTGGAGCAATTCTGCTGCTGCTTCCATGTTACCGTCTGTTTCAACAAGCGCTTTTTTAGCGTCCATTACGCCTGCACCAGTTTTTTCACGCAATTCTTTTACCATTGCTGCTGTTACTGCCATGAGTGTTTTCTCCTTATAATTAGCTTTGTCAGTACTGACAGAGTGTTTTCGTATAAAAAACAGGTAGAGGCGTAGGGCCCCCGCCTGTTTGTTAGTTACAATTTTACTTTTAAAACTGAGTTATTTCTATTATAGAAATGAAACTCACATTTTAAATTATTTGCCTTCAACGATTTCGGCAAGTTCTTCAAGTGATTCTTCTGAAGCTGCAACTTCTGCAACGAGTTCTTCAGCAGCATCTTCACCTTGACGGCCTTCGATGATAGCGTCAGCCATTTTAGCAGTGATCAATTTAACTGCACGGATAGCATCGTCGTTTGCAGGGATAACAACATCGATTGGTTCTGGATCTGCGTTTGTATCAACCATAGCGACAACAGGGATACCGAGTGTTTTCGCTTCTTTAACAGCGATTTGTTCAGCATGTGGGTCAACGATGTACATTACATCTGGGATACGTGGCATATCAGCGATACCGCCGATGAATTTTTCAAGACGTTCGCGTTCTTTGTTCAAAAGAACAACTTCTTTTTTAGGAAGAACTTCGAATACGCCGTCTTCTTCCATTTTGTTGATTTCTTTAAGGCGTGCTACACGAGTTTGGATTGTTTTCCAGTTAGTGAGCATACCACCAAGCCAACGGTGGTTTACATAGTATTGACCAGCACGAAGTGCTTCTTCTTTGACAGCTTCAGCAGCTTGTTTTTTAGTCCCAACAAAAAGAACAACAGCGCCTTCAGCAGAAGCGTCTTTCATGTAGTTGTAAGCATCGTCAACGAGTTTTACAGTTTTTTGCAAGTCGATAACGTGGATACCATTACGTTCTGTAAAGATGTATGGTTTCATTTTTGGGTTCCAACGACGAGTTTGGTGACCGAAGTGAACACCAGCTTCAAGAAGTTGTTTCATTGAAATAACTGACATATTAATGTCTCCTTTTAAGATAGTTTTTCCTCTCTTGATCGTCATCTAGCGCCGCTACATTAGCTGCACTACGACGCTATCTAACCAAGATGTGAAATGGTCGTGTTGCTTCATCCTTTCAAAACAATAGGAAGATACAACGCAACTCTATTATTATACACTTTTTATATTTTTTTGGCAAGTTTTTTCTTTTCTGTCAGTACTGACGGAAATCAATCCATTTTTTGTGATAAATCAACCTTTTCTAAGGGGATTATTTTTGTTTTTTACTAAAATATTTCCTGCTAGTTACTATTGTCATAGTCACATCAAGAATTACGAGATATATTGGAAAGGCAATTTCAGAAAATGTAAAAGTTTGAATAGCAACTGCTCCACTCAAGGTTGCGACTAAGCCACTAGCAAATGGAAGGGGGCTCTCATTTCTGGGGTGTTTAATTGCGTTAACAAGGGTGGGAATGCCACCAATAGCATCTGATACGATGGATAAAATAATTGCAATATTTGCATCTTTACTTAGCCCCCAACCAACAAGTGCTAAAATAGCCGTCAAGGCACATAGAATATCGAGTCGTGTCAGTTCAAAATACTTCTCTTTTGAAAAAAATGTTCCTATAAAGATTAAAAATGGCATCATTCCCGACATAAAAACAGGAAGCTGCGTCCATGAAAATTGAGTTGATAAACTTGCTACGACAGCAATAAAAGGAGCCAAACTCCATAAAAACCAACTCATTCGATTAGGCTTAAGTCGTCCTTTAATTGTCGCTAAAATGTACTGAAAATTTGCTAGCAAGTAAACCATTGCACCTGAAATCACAATAATTTGTTGCATTATCTTCCTTTCATAGAAAATCTGACATCAACCAAACACGTACGCTTCAATCGACCAATGCGGTAATAAATAGCGTACAGGCTAATTATATCAAAATCCTGATGATTTATAAATAACTTTTCTTATATTTCCATTTTATCCCTTGTCAGTTCGGACAGACATCATTTATATTGTAAGCGTTCATTTTATGATAGAATAGGGACATAAACTTAATAAAGGAATGAATAATATGATTGAAAAATTTCTTGTTGGTGGCTACACCAAACGTGAATCTAAAGGAATTTATAGCTTTCTTTTAGACACTGATAAAGCTGAACTTTCTGACTTGCAACTGGTTACCGAAGTAAATGGGGCTACTTATCTGACGATGGATAAAGAAAATCATCTTTACGCTGTGGCTTCAGAAAATGGCCAAGGCGGAACTTCTGCCTTTCTTTTCGATGGTGAAAAAGCTAAAAAAATCAACAGCGTTATGGCTGACGGTGCATCAAACTGTTACGTGGCTGTTGACGAAGAACGTGGTTTAGTTTACGCAGCTAACTATCATCTCGGCCAAATTCGTGTGTACAAGCGTCTTTCTGATGGTGGCTTGGAACTGACAGATACTGTCGCACACGAAGATCATCATGGACCAAAACCTGAACAAAAAGGGCCTTTGTGTCATTATTCAAATTTGACACCTGACAACCGCTTGGTCGTTTGCAACCTCGGAAATGATGCGGTTTATACTTATGCTGTCAGCGCTGACGGAAAATTGTCAGATGAACTCATCTATCAATCTGCTCAAGGTTCTGGCGATCGCCACATTACTTTTTCTGCTGACGGCAAGCACGCATACCTTGCGTGTGAACTGGACTCTACGTTAGAAGTTTTGGCTTATGAAAATGGTCAATTTACCTTGCTCCAAAAAACATCAACTTTGCCAGAAACACATACTGGATTTAATGGTGTTGCAGCGATTCGTTTGTCAGCTGACGGTAAATTCTTGTACATTTCAAACCGTGGACATGATTCTATCGTAACTTACAAGGTTGCTCAAGATGGTGCTTCTGTCGAGACTTTGGGATGGACAGCTACTGAGGGAAATATTCCACGCGATTTTAATTTCAACGCATCAGAAGATTTTATTGTTGTTGCACATCAAGACTCAGATAATATCAGTTTGTTCAAACGTAATAAGACAACAGGTCTCCTCACGCTTGCTCAAAAAGATTTTTACAGTCCAGAAGGTACTTGCCTTGTCGCTATTTAATATTTAAAAAGAAAAGCCCTTGAAAATCAAGGGCTTTTATTGTTGCTTTCAATAAGAAAAAAGTTAAAAGCTTAACTTTTAACTTTCTCTTGCTTAATGATTAGATTTCTTTTTCTTGTTTTTAGAAATTATCAGCGCTGACAGGGCAATTCCTGCGACTGCTACTCCACTATAGAGCAACAAGCCATCGTTTGAAGCTCCTGTTTTTGGTAAGTCGCCGTCTGTTTGAGGGCTGTCAGTGTTGACATAAGTATTGGTAATAATCATATTTCCGATATTCTTTTCATCAACTTTACTTTCATAGCCATCCACTTTTGTGACTTCTTTGACCGTGTAAACTATCGTTTTACCGTTTGCCTTCATATCCAAATCTTGCCATGTATGCGTCCAGTTATTTGAAGCATTCAATGTGACCACGTCACCTTCTGCTTTTCCGTCCGCATAAAGTTGGACTTGAATGCTTTGAGCACGTTTACCAGCCTTATCATTGTTGTCGTCCCACGCTTTCGTTACCGTTGCGCTGGTCTTACCAGGTGTATAGTTGTTCGTAATCACACCCTCTTTGATGTCAGCTGAGTAATTGGCTACCGCATCTTCAGTTACTGAATAGTCAATTTCAACACCTTTATCGTATTTCGGTAAATTCGTGAATTCGTACTTCCAATTTTCTTTTTCAGTTACGACTTTAGAATCAACTTTTTCACCGTTGGCAAGCAAATTCACCGTGATTGATTTTGGACGAATACCGTCTTGGTTGTTGGCATCATTCCAAATCTTCTCTCCTGAGAATTCCGTTTCTTCTGGTTTATGGGTGTTGGTCAAGACAATATTGGTGTGATCGTCATTGTTGGCTGTTTTTGTGTAGCCTTCAATTTCGTCAATTTCACCAACCGTATAAACAATGTCTTTTCCTTTGCTCTTCTTGTCCAGATTATCCCATGTATGTGTCCATTTGTTTGAAGCGTTCAAGGTCACTTCTGCACCTTTTTTCACACCATCGGCATAAAGTTGAACTTTGATGTCATCTGGTCGAATGCCATCTTGGTCATCGCCATCATGCCATGCTTTTGTGACTTTTACATCTGTCACTTCAGTCACGTGAGTGTTTGTGATTGAACCTGGTTGAACGTCTGCCGTATAGCCAGCCACAGAATTTTCTTTTACAGTATACTTGATTTCTTTACCATTTTCATATTTTGGCAAATCTGTAAATGAATATTTCCATTGTGTGCTTTCTGATACAACTTGCGAATCAATGACTACACCATTGGCAAGCAGATTGACAGTAACTGAAGTTGGACGAATGCCGTCTTGATTGTCCTTGTCATCCCAAATCTTTTCACCGACAATTTCTGTCAGCTCTGGCGTATGCGTGTTCGCAATCGTGATATTTCCTTGGTCTTGATTATTGATTGTCGTGTCATAATCAGTTACAGAACTGACTTCTTTAACCGTATATACGATGTCTTTTCCGTTAGCACGTTCGTCCAAATCATCCCAAGTATGTGTCCAGTTATTGCCTTCATTCAAAGTCACACTGTCCCCAGACTTTTCGCCATTGGCATAAAGTTGAACTTCAATTTTATCCGGACGTTTGCCATCTTGGTTATCAACATCGTACCAGCCTTTGGTTACTGTAGCACTTGTTTTACCTGGTGTATGTTGATTGGTAATTGTACCAGTTTGGCTATTTATAGAGGTTGTATAATCATCAATATTGTCTTCTGTGACAGTATATTTGATTTCTTTACCATTCTCATTTTTAGGGAGTTTGGTAAATGAATACTTCCAGTTGTCTTGTACTGTAACGACTTGTTGGTCAACTTCTTTACCATTGGCAAGCAGATTGACAGTGATTGAATTTGGACGGACGCCGTCTTGATTATTGGCATCATCCCATTTCTTTTCGCCTGAAATTTCAGTTTCTTCTGGTTTGTGAATATTATAGAGTGTGATATTTCCGTGGTTTTCATCATTGACCGTTGTTTCATAACCATTGACTGTGCCAACTTCTTTGACCGTATAGACAATGGCTTTTCCATCAGCCTTTTCATCCAAATCGCCCCATGTGTGTGTCCAGTCATTGCCTTCATTCAATGTCACAACATCACCTTTTTTGACATTGTTTGCATAAAGTTGAACTTGGATACTCTTTGGACGAATGGCATCTTGGTCATTTTTATCGTCCCAACCTTTTGTTACCGTGACACTCGTCTTTCCAGGCGTGTGATTATTGGTAATGGTATTTTTGTCATTATTAACAACCGTTGTATAGTCTGTATTTGAGTCTTCTGTTACTGTATATTCAATTTCTTTTCCGTTTTCATATTTAGGAAGATTGGTAAATGAATATTTCCAGTTCGTACCGGCTGAAACAGTTTGTTGATTGACTTCTTTACCGTTTGCAAGCAAGTTAACGATTACTGATGTCGGACGGACGCCATCTTGGTTATTATTGTCATTCCAAATCTTTTCTCCTGAAACTTGAGTGGTTTCTGGAGTGTATTTATTGGTAATGGTAATATTTCCGTGATTGTCATTGTTGACAGAAGTTTCATAACCACTGACCGTTCCAACTTCTTTCACCGTATAAACAATGGTTTTTCCATCAGCTTTTTCGTCAAGCTCTCCCCAAGTGTGTGTCCAATCGTTGGCTTCATTGAGGACTGCTTCACTCCCTTTCTTGACACCGTCCGCATAAAGTTGCACACGAATGCTTTGTGGGCGAATGCCGTCTTGGTTGTTCTTATCATCCCAGTTTTTACTTACTGTGACGCTGGTTTGCCCTGGCGTGTGATTGTTTGTAATAGTACCATTTTCGTTATTGATAACAGTGCTATAACCACTGTTGGAGTCTTCTGTTACAGTATATTCAATTTCTTTTCCATTTTCATATTTTGGCAGGTTAGTAAATGAATATTTCCAGTTATTACTAGATGAAACAGTTTGTTGGTTAACTTTTTTACCATTTGCAAGTAAGTTGACAACAACTGATGAAGGACGTGTGCCATCTTGGTTATTATTGTCGTTCCAAATCTTTTCACCCGAAACTTGCGTTGTTTCTGGTGTGTGCGTATTTGTCAGCGTGATTGTTCCTGAAATATTATTACCTGTTGTAATAGCATAACCACTAGGTGTGCCAACTTCTTTTACCGTATATTTAATGTCTGTTCCATCTTTAGTTTCTTCCAAGTCTTTCCAAGTGTAAGTCCAATTATTTGAGGCATTCAGACTGACTTCGTCACCTTTTTTGACATTGTCGGCGTAGAGTTGGACTCTGATGTTCTGCGGTCGAATGCCGTCTTGGTCATTTTTATCATCCCAAACTTTTTTGACCGTCAAGTCCGTATATGTCATTGAAAGTTGATTTTTTACAGTACCAATGTCCTTGTAAACAATTTCGCTGCTGAGTCCCAAATTATCTGTGGTAATGGTAAATTCAACCCAGTCATCTGACACCGCATATCCAGCAGGCGCTTTTGTTTCTAAAAAGTAATAGTCGCCTGTTGTAAGACCAGCAACTTTAACTTCACCATTTGCGCTTGAAACAATGTCACTTTTTACTTTTACACTATTGTTTCCTGAACGTTTATAGAGATCAAAAGTAGCACCAGCCAAGCCTTTTCCAGTCTCATCAACTTTAGTAAATTGAACTCCAGCTACACGTCCATTGGCTTCACCTGTAGCAGTATTCCACTCTTGTTTATGCGTGAGTTCCCAACTGTCAGGAGCATAACCAGTTTCTGGCTTGTAGGTAATGGTAATTTTTGCATTATTTTCAAAGATCTGACCATCAATCGGTGAAACGAGTGGCACTGTAAAGTACTCAATCCCTAATTGTTTAAATTCGCTACTTTGACTCTTGGCATAATCATCATATTCCACAGCTATTGGAAGGACATCCGAACTGAATCCTTTATCATACGTTCCATCATCACTTCTGATTAAGCCCATATCAGCTTTTGGAATTCCACCATATCTAAAGGAAAGTGTAGTGAAAAAACCTTTTTTCCAGCTATAAGCATTCTTCCAGTACGTGTCAAATGAGTACATTGGAATCATTTTTTGATTATCAGGCTCATCAGTGATTACAATGGATGCAATTTGAGAAAAATCCGTTGCCTTCCCCAGAAGTGTATTGCGTCCCAATGTAAGTTCCCATCCCAAAACTTGTGTAGCCTCTGTTGTTCCATCATCTTGTATAACATCTTCAACATGGATATCCCCTGTCTTTTTATTGGTATAGTAATCCCCTACACCAATACCTCCCCCACCTGGGCCACCACCTTCACTCGGTGTGACAACAATGGTTCCTTCACTATTGGGATAAGTAATATCAATATTACCACCCTCTCCTTTATATTTTTCACTCAAGTCAAAGGTAACTTCAAACCGTCCACCAACATCTGAATGTGTTTCAACATAATTCGTTGTAAATTCAAAATCAATATAGTAGCCCCCACTACCATCTCCTACGATTTTAGCATAACCAACCTCTTCACCATTTGGATCTAAAACCGTAAAGTTGGGAGTGTTGACGATTTTGAAACCATCTGGAATACTAAACTGCAGTTTATCTCCCTTTTTAAAAGTTCCATCGGGAACTTCCCAAAAGACTTCGAACTTATACGTCGAACTAGCGGAAATGGTATTACCAGATATTGCATTTCCATCTTTTGTTGTTACATTCCAACTTGTTACATACTGGTCACCCGATCGATCACCTGCTCGGGTCGTATTCGTCGCCGCACTGGCTAGCGGGACTTGGTAGCTCAAACTATTTAAAAACAAAAGAATGAGCGAAAAAATCCGAAATATTTTTTTCATCTGAAAATTCTCCCTTTTTCTGATTTGTTAAATATTGTGTACATTGTTATTATATAATTTATACATATCAAATACAATAGTGTTTCTATATTAAATATATATAAAATTTTATGATTTTGGACATTTTTTATTAATTTGTGAAATAAATAAAATTACAGAATGAAATTATGACCTGCTGATTTTTTCCCGGATATGATTTTGACAATTTATAAAATACTGCTAAAATGGCAGTATAATAAGCTTTTAAAAAAGTTTGTAAAAAAAATCACATAATCATTGACAAGTTTATGAAAATTTGATAAACTATTTTCATAAACAAATAGTGAAACAAATCACAAAGGAGAACTTCCATTCATGGCAACAAAAAAAGAAACTGCCACTGTTGAATTAACAGCCGAAGAAAAGAAAGCTGCTGCGGTTGCTTACACAGGCGAACTCGTCAAGAAAGCACACGAAGCCGTTCTTAAATTCGAAGGATATACACAAGTACAAGTCGATACAATCGTCGCTGCAATGGCGCTTGCCGCAAGTAAAAATTCACTTCAACTCGCTCACGAAGCAGTCAATGAAACTGGTCGTGGTGTTGTCGAAGATAAAGATACAAAAAATCACTTTGCTTCAGAATCTGTTTATCACGCTATCAAAGATGACAAAACAGTTGGTGTGATTGACGAAGATAAGGTTGCTGGTTCTGTTGAAATCGCAAGCCCACTCGGTGTACTTGCAGGGATTGTACCTACAACAAACCCTACTTCTACTGCTTTCTTCAAATCATTGTTGACAGCAAAAACACGTAATGCAATCGTCTTTGCCTTCCACCCTCAAGCACAACAATGTTCTAGCCATGCTGCACAAATTGTTTATGAAGCAGCGCTTGAAGCTGGTGCGCCTGAAAACTTCATTCAATGGATTGAAAAACCAAGCCTTGATATGACAACAGCGCTCATCCAAAACCCTGGCATTGCAACAATTCTTGCAACTGGTGGGCCTGGCATGGTCAACGCAGCCCTCAAATCTGGTAATCCTTCACTCGGTGTTGGTGCTGGTAATGGTGCTGTCTATATTGATGCAACAGCCGACATTCATCGTGCAGTTGAAGATCTTCTCCTTTCAAAACGTTTTGACAATGGTATGATTTGTGCAACTGAGAACTCAGCAGTTGTTGCAGCAGAAGTTTATGATGATTTCATGAAACAAATGCAAGAACAGGGTGCTTATTTGCTTCCTAAGAAGGATTACAAACCGCTTGCCGACTTCGTTTTTGTAAAACGTGGTGCAGAAGGATACGGTGTCACTGGTCCTGTTGCTGGTCGTTCAGGTCGTTGGATTGCTGAACAAGCTGGCGTTCATGTACCAGAAGACAAAGATGTTATTCTCTTCGAACTTGACAAGAAAAACATTGGCGAAGCACTTTCATCAGAAAAACTTTCTCCATTGCTTTCGATTTATAAAGCCGACTCACGTGATGAAGGCGTTGAAATTGTCCGCGCGCTCCTTGCTTATCAAGGTGCTGGACACAATGCTGCAATCCAAATCGGTGCCATGGATGATCCATTTGTCAAAGAATACGGCGAACGTGTCGAAGCTTCACGTATCCTCGTTAACCAACCAGACTCAATCGGTGGGGTCGGCGATATCTATACTGATGCAATGCGTCCATCATTGACGCTCGGAACTGGTTCATGGGGGAAAAACTCACTTTCACACAATTTGAGTACATACGATTTATTGAATATTAAAACAGTGGCTAAACGTCGTAATCGCCCACAATGGGTTCGTTTGCCAAAAGAAATTTACTACGAAAAGAACTCTATCAGCTATCTTCAAGAATTGCCACACGTGCATAAAGCATTTATCGTTGCTGACCCAGGTATGGTTAAATTCGGTTTTGTTGATAAAGTTTTGGAACAACTTGCAGTTCGTCCAAAACAAGTTGAAACAAGCATTTACGGTTCCGTTCAACCTGACCCAACTTTATCTGAAGCAATCGCTATTGCACGTCAAATGAAACAATTTGAACCAGATACTGTCATCTGTCTTGGTGGTGGTTCTGCTCTTGATGCTGGTAAAATTGGTCGTTTGATTTACGAATATGATTCACGTGGCGAAGCTGACTTGAACGATGATGCTTCACTTAAAGAACTCTTCCAAGAACTTGCTCAAAAATTCGTGGATATTCGTAAACGTATCATCAAATTCTACCACCCACATAAAGCTCAGATGGTTGCCATTCCTACAACATCTGGTACTGGTTCTGAGGTGACACCATTTGCTGTCATTACTGACGACGAAACTCACGTGAAATATCCACTTGCTGACTACCAACTCACACCACAAGTTGCGATTGTTGACCCTGAATTTGTTATGACTGTTCCGCGTCGTACTGTTTCTTGGTCTGGTATTGATGCTTTGTCTCACGCGCTCGAATCTTACGTTTCTGTTATGGCTTCTGATTATACAAAACCAACATCACTTCAAGCCATTAAACTGATTTTTGAAAACTTGACTGCTTCTTATAACTACAACCCAAGTGAACCAACTAAAGAAGGCCAAAAAGCACGCGAAAACATGCATAATGCTGCTACACTTGCTGGTATGGCGTTCGCCAATGCCTTCCTCGGTATCAACCACTCACTTGCCCACAAAACTGGTGGTGAATTCGGACTTCCTCACGGACTTGCAATTGCGATTGCAATGCCACACGTCATCAAATTTAATGCCGTAACAGGAAATGTTAAACGGACACCTTACCCACGTTATGAAACTTACCGTGCTCAAGAAGATTATGCTGAAATCTCACGTTTCATGGGATTTGCAGAAAAGACTGATACTGATGAAGTTGCTGTAACAAACTTGATTGCTGAAATCAAGAAATTGACTGACAGCATTGACATTGACATCACCTTGTCAGGAAATGGCGTTAAGAAAGATCACTTAGAACGTGAACTCGACAAACTTGCTGACTTGGTTTACGATGACCAATGTACACCAGCAAACCCACGTCAACCGCGAATTTCTGAAATCAAACAACTCTTGCGTGATCAACTTTAATCAAATAAAAAAACAGTTCCGTCAGTACTGACAGAGCTGTTTTTTTATTTAATTTTTCTCGTTACTAAAAGCAGATATGCCACAACTAAAAAGCTCAATAACGTAGAAAGATAATAACCATATTCCAAAATGGAAAGCAGATTATTGATATCTTGCATTGCAAGTAACCAATCAAAGAGCGCTACATAGAGACTTGAAAATAGTCCTAGTATTGCCAGCGTGATTGCACTTTTTACTCGTTTTTTGCTAAACAACACATAAGATAGACAGACCAACAGTAAAAACAAACAAAACGCAATAAATTGACTGTAAAACGAAAAGATAGATTCCACTTTCAAAATTGTCTTTAATGTTTGTTGAGAAGGAAATCGAGATCCTATCAAAACGTTCCAACCATTTTGCGTCACAACTGGCCCATTCTTTATTGGAAAACGATAATAAGGTGCAAATAGACTCAATACATAAAATATCAATAAGAAAATAAAACCATTTTTATTGATTAAGAAAGATCTTATTTTATCCATTTTACAAGTCCACAAATGCATTTGTACCCGTAATATAATTATGCATTAACTCTACTCCTAAAGTATTGTCTTTGTAGTATTGATAAGGGATTGACGTGTAGAGATAAGTCAAATTATCATGAGCGTAAGCATAATTAGGGCTACCTGCTCCATCATTCATTACTTGCATCATTGGTGTAATACCTACAGTTGCTGCACTTGCTTTTGTCGTGGGAGTGGTGGTCACAAGCAATCCTGCAATAAGTGCTAATCCGAAGAAAGTAATTTTTTTAACAGTTTGATTTTCGATTTTTACATTTTCCATATTTTTTCTTTTCTAGTGGATTTTATCCACGATGGGGTTCGATTTGCGACAAGTGAAATGTTCTAGCTCCATTGGACTCACCTCCTCTTTTTTTGATGACTTTATTTTAGCTTTTTATCTCATCAACAAAAAAACTTTTGGAATATATGACAACCGACTATAAATTTTTAATTTCTTCATACAAATTTCTTGCCTCAGCTAAAAAACCATATTCTTCGAGGGTTTCTGCACATTTTGTCATTGTAGCTTTCCCACTGTCATAATGTTGAAGATAGTGATAATGACCTTTATGATATTGAAGTATAATTTTTTCATACATGAAATCAATACTAATTTTCATTTCTTCTAAATGATTGATATATTTTTTAGCAAAAATTAGATTATTTCGCTTCAAAAATGTATCAATCAGATTTAGAAAGACTCGAATTACCATTCGCTTATTAAGCTGAACAGATTGATAAAAATTAGTTTTTCCCAAGATATATAATCCATAGTACTTGAGAGAATTATCATCAAAAAAACGTAAGCAATTCGCGAAAATCCAAATCTCATAACGTCCCCACTCACTTACTTCGTCAAGGTAATCTGTCAAAAAAAGAACATCTTCTTTAAATACGATAGACTCTTGCGTCATTGCTAGTATAGACTTTACGACAATTTCATTAATTTTATTCGATTTCTTTTCTGGTTCTTCCTTTGCTTTTTCATGCCAATAATTAAGCCATTTTTTTATTATTTTTATATCCCTTTTAGGATAAGCTTCCGCAAGTTCTTGTTGAAATTTGAGTTCTTCTGAGGCAACATAATCCTCATAAATATGCTGAAATTCGTCTAAATATATATTTGAGTTATCAAGAAGTTTAAAAAATTTACTAACTGTGAGATTAGTTTCTCCTTTTTCAAATTTTGCAAGCTGTGACTCTGAAAAAGCTCCAGCTGTCATTTCTTTTAAGCTCATTCTTTTATTTTCTCTCAGTATAGATACCGTTTTTCCGATTTTAAAATCCATTTCCTTACTCATTATTTTTCTCTTTTCTCATATATTCCAAAAATTACATCATCTTTTGTATTTTATTATATAATTTATTTAAATATTTGTAAATTAGAACAGGAGGTAAAATTCAATGAAAAAGAGTAAAGTAAAAATGATACTATTTCTTGCTTTTGACATCATGGTTGTTTCAGGATACACTGCACTTCTCCCAACACTTATCAAATAAAAAAACAGTTCCGTCAGTACTGACAGAGCTGTTTTTTTAATCATTTACTTTACCTGTTTCCAAGTAGGTAATCGCATCGTCTAGGGTCTTAACTGGGATGATTTTCATGTTTGTTTTAAGCTTTTTAGCAGCTTCTTTAGCAGCTAAATAGTTGTTATCATCCGCTTTCTTGCTTCCACTATCTGGGACAAGGAATATTTCTGCGCCCTCTTTGCTTGCAGTTGCAATCTTCTTATCTACACCACCGATTTGGCCAATTGTGCCGTCTGTCTCAATGGTTCCTGTTCCTGCGATTTCACGTCCATTTCGCAAGTCTTTTCCAGTAATCTGGTTGTAAATCTCAAGTGTAAACATCATGCCAGCACTCGGGCCGCCGATTGAACCTGCGTCAATCTTGACTTTGGGAGTTGACACCACTTCGGTGTGATCAACGAGGCTAATGCCAATGCCTGTTTTACCAGTGGAAATTTTGACAAACTTACCGTCAAAACTGTAATCTTTGCCGTCAATTCGCGTTACTTTAATGTTGACATCTCCACCAACTTTTTGGCTCTGAATGTATTTCATCATTTCAGCACTTGATTTGAAAGTTTTCCCATTAACTTCTGTGACCGTATCAGCAATTTGCAACTTGTTCTTAAAGGTCGAGTTTTTGGCAATATCCAACACATAAACGCCATCATACTTCAATTCGTAAGGCATTTTTGCCTGTTTGAAGGCTTGATAAACAGCTGTATTTTGTGCCGTTTGCATATAAAATTGATTGACCAAATCATACTGCGTGCAGTTCATACTTCCCATCAAATCCTCAGCACTGTAAATGGTCGAAAATGAGTTAAAATGCGAGTAAATAATCATGGCCAGGTTGGCTTGCGCAATCTGAACTGTCGTCAAATAAAAATTGCCTTTTCCCGTATCTTTCTTGCCATCAACCGTAATCATCTGATTGACTGACTCCGTTGTTCCAGGAACCTCGATGTATTTGTTTGTCGGAACAATTAAAGCAATCAGCACCAAAATTGGAAGCCCAATCCATAAAAGTCGTTTTAAAAATTTATGCTTCTTTTTTTCTTTCGTTTCTGAGTTTTCTTTTTTCATTTCTTCTCATTTCCTTTTAACGAATTTAATTTCATTGTCATTTGACTTCATTTTTTTGATGAATGTCTCGGATTTTTGCAATTTCTCTGGCAACATTTTCTGGCAACCACTGACTGACATCTTGACCAAAGGCAGTTAGCTCACGCATGCGCGTTGAATTAATCGGCTCCAAGTCTGGTTTTGCCAGTAGTATCACTGTTTCAACGCCTGTCATTTCATGATTGAAATACCACATGTTTTTCTCATATTCCAAGTCTGTCGCATTACGAATTGAGCGTACAAGTGCCGTTACACCAAGTTTTTTAGCTACATTGACTGTCAAATCCGACTCATGCACAATGACCGAGACATTTTCCAGTCCTGTCAGTGCTGACAGACTTTCAGAAATCATCTTTTTCCTTTGTTCCGTTGGAAACATTGGATTTTTTTGGTCATTTTTGAAAATCCCAATATAAAGTTTGTCAAATTGCTTACTGGCACGTTTAATAATATCTAAATGTCCATTTGTCAAAGGGTCGAATGTCCCCGTATATAGTCCGATTTTTTCAGCCATTGTCTCTCCTTTTATTGACTTGTCAACTTGGTTTACAGTATTGTCAATCTCGTTGACATCAAAAATTGTAGATACTGATTTTTGAAATGCCGTAAACTTTTTGTTTACTCAGCTGTAAAGCCCCAATTGTGTCTGGTAAATCAACCATTTTATCCGTCTCACAAACGACAATCACATCAGCAGCCAAAAGCTCTCTCTCTTGCATGGTCATCAGATTTTTTGTGATTTGTTCCTTAGCATAAGGCGGATCTAACAAAACGAGATCAAATTGACCTGTCAGTACTGACAAAGCACGCTCTGACGGCATTTTCATCAGTGTAAACTTGTCGATTTCTTTAGTCATTTTGATATTTTCCAAAATAACAGATTGAGCGGAATGATCTTTTTCTACCTGAACAGCCGTATCCATGCCTCTCGACACTGCTTCGATAGATAAGCTGCCACTTCCTGCATACAAGTCCAAGACCCGTCCACCGTCAAAATAAGGGCCTATCATATTGAAAATGGCACCTTTAACCTTGTCGGTCGTTGGTCTCGTCGTTTTTCCTGCTAATGTTTTTAATGGGCGTCCGCCGTACTCTCCTGAAACTACTCTCATTTATTATTTAACTCTCATTTCACTAATCATTTGATTGTCAGCTCTGACCATCTTCTTATGCTCTATTTTATCATAATTTCCTCATATCAAAATCAATTTAAAAAACAGTTCTAAAAAATTTTTATTAAAAATTTGGTATAATCTTTATGAATGCAAAACTAAATGGATAAATTTATTCATTATTATGCTTTTAACATTAAATTTTAAATGAAGGACTTTTTATGAACTCTCAAACTTTAACAGCTAAAGACTGGTTCATTGCAACACGCCCTTGGTCATTTGTTGTCACAGCACTTCCAACTTTGTTCACAGTTTTATTTGTCTTAGTGGAATATCCTGCTGCCGCAAATCGTTGGCCTCTTGGCTTGTTGGCTGTCTTTGGCTCTGTCTTTTTCCAAGCTGGCGGAAATCTCATCAGTGATTATTATGATTTCAAAAATGGCATTGACCGTCCTGGCCATGTCGTTGGATCTGATAACATGACGAGCGGACGCTTCACACCAAAACAAATTTCTGTTTTTGGACGTATTATCACAACTATCGGTGTTATTATCGGACTTTTCTTGGTTACTCAATCAGGTTTGCCACTCTTGTGGATTGGACTTGCTGGAACACTTGGTTCAGTTTATTACCGTAAATTCAAAGCCATCGCAATGGGCGATTTACTCATTTTCTTTATTTATGGGCCAATCATCATGATGGGAACTTACTACACAATGACGCAACAGTTTAGTGGTGCCTTACTTTTCATCAGTGTTCACTTTGCTTTCATCACAGTCAATGTGCTTCACGCTAACAATTTACGCGACATTGACAACGACACAAATGCAGGTATCAAAACATTTGCAAGCATTCTTGGTGTTAAGAAATCTATCGTTTACTACAACCTTTTGACTTATCTTTCTTATGTGGTCATTGTCATCTCTGTTCTTTTGCAACAACTTCCAATCTGGAGCTTGATTGCACTTGCAACATTGCCTATTGCCATCAAAAATACAAAATTAGTAGACCAAACGACTGAAACTGATAAATCTTCTATCAAAGACCTAGATAAAATGACTGCCAACTTGCAACTCTTTGTCAGTGCTGCCCTTATCTTGTCAATGGTTTTGACCATGATTTTCTAATCTCTTAGAACAAATTAAAAATGAAAAACAAATTAAAATTATCTTATATTATCCTTGTGGCTGCTGCTTTATGGTTCATCATGTTCAGCCCATGGACTAAAACACACGTCAATTTTTGGCTGACTATGGCCATTTCAGGTGTCATCTTGATTGCCTTGAGCATTATTTCTGGTAACTATTTCTGGAAAAACATCCGCTTCAACTGGCGCGACTTATTCATTGGACTTGCTTCTGCAGGTTTCATGTGGGTTGTCTTTTGGATTGGTAACTTCTGCGCAACACATCTCTTTCACTTTGCAGCTCCACAAGTGAGTGCCATTTATGGTCTCAAATCAGGCTCTAATTTGATTATGATTGCATTGCTCCTCTTCTTTATCATTGGTCCTGCTGAAGAAATCTTCTGGCGCGGATTTGTGATGGAACGTTTGAGTGAAAAATGGGGAACTTGGGGCGGATTTATCGCTGCTACTTTGATTTATTCAGCCATTCACATCTGGGCATTCAACTTTATCTTATTTATGGCTGCGCTTATCTGTGGTGTTTTCTGGGGACTCCTTTACAAATACAATAAAAACTTATTTACGGTCATCATTTCTCATGCCTTATGGGATGTTATGGTCTTTGTTATCTTCCCTATCTAAAATAAAAAAATCTCCAATCAGGAGATTTTTTTTAATGGTAAATTGTAAAATTAGTTTAGCCACCTTGAAGTAAGCAAAACGCATCTGAATTTCTTATACTTGAATTGGGAAACACAAGTAGGAAGAGGATTCAGATGCAAGACCATTATAACACACGAAA